>JAHBSJ010000001.1 GCA_019639155.1 Acidobacteriota bacterium
ACATTTTGGAATTGTTAATATCGTTCGGCTCGAATTTTTTAAGACCATTCCCGTACTCGCGTCGATTGTCTTCAAAGATTTCGCTGGATACATCCGTTAATAGGTATGCAAAGAACAAATCAGCTCGATGAGCAGAAAACATGTTTAGGTAAATGCAATGAAACGTCGTCAAATTGGCGATGTTTGCTTCATTCCTAATGAACTTAAGGCCATTACGATGAAATACCGACACCCATATCGGGGATGGCAATCGTTTTTCTAATGAATACCATGGTTTTCGACTAGCGGTAAGATACTTTTTGTCTATGCCTTCATTTGTTCCTTTCTCCAGATATTGCTCCACGGCAGAATCGGTTCCATTTTCGGCATTCAGTAGGAATATTGGCCTGTCCCGCATCTCAAGGTCGAGAAAGTTAGCTGTTGTAAAGAACGAGGACTGTACATCAGTCGCTCTACATATACATGGAAGCAGATTTTGTCGAGCTATATCAAAACTATCGGCTTTCGATTTTGTAAAAATGAAGAAATCATTTGAACCGGTAGCAATACCTCTACTTACTTTTCCGTAGGTGTTGAAAGGCACAAGATCCTTGTAACGATGTTCATTCTGAGTTTGGTAATAGCGTCGCCACTTAACGTTCGGATCTAGGTCTTGATATTTTATGGCGTCAATGTGCAACGCTCCTATAGGATAATGTTCGATTAAGTCCTCAACGTTTTCCAAATCCTTTCGCGTTCTGAGATTGGTAAATCGCACATATTCATCATGTTCATCGTTTGCGAAAAGCAATACCGAGGACGTCGTGAGAGCGTCATCGAATACGTTATCCTCAAAATCAAAAATGATTACATGTCGGAGGGTTCTGTTTTGAATCAGGTAAGATTTTACAAGTTTCCCATAGTCTGAGTTCAGAAACTCAGAAGGAACAATGTAAGCTGCCCGGCCATTAGGCTCCAACTGAGTTAATGACTTAAGTAGAAACAAAGCATATAGGTTAGTAAATCCATTCAACCGGAAAGATGTGTGTTTTTCTATTTCTGCAAGCAAAGGCTTGCCATCAAAATCATGAAACTTGAAATAAGGTGGATTACAAATAATTCCATCGTATTTGCTCTCCCAGTCGTTAAAAATATAGTCCGCAAGTCGCAAATCGACGTTTGAGTTCGAGGAAAATACATCTTTCGCTCTTGAAAAGATCCTCTCGTCTATTTCAAACCCCTTGATTTCAAGGTTGTTTCGCTTCTGAAGCAATTCCCGCGAAAAAATCCCAAGCCCGACCGCCGGCTCTAATACTTTCTTCAAGCTCGAACAGCCGAGAAGCCATTGGGTCATCATCTCCGCTATAGGGGCAGGTGTGAAGAATTGTGCGAACTTCTTACGATGATCGATTGATGTAATTGCAGCATATTCCTTTTCAATTGAAAAGGGCGAACTGTCTATGGCGGCCTTCATTAGAATTCATCCTGAGTAATTTCCAAAATCTCGCGGAGGCGTTCTAAATCCAGAAACGCTGTTCCGCCTTGAAACGTGACGTAAAAGAGCAATCGCCCGCGGCCGATTTCTTTTCGAACGCTCATATGTCCAGGCTCCTCAATTTTTTCCGCTAAAGGGGTTCCTGTTTTCGATCGAATCTTAAAGGTCGTCTTGTTTTGATTCTTTGTATCACGTTCCACCGAAAAGATTGGACCGTCATTATCCGGGTCTGAAATAAGCGTAAGTATGCGCTCAAACGAAATTCCAAATACCTTGTCAAAAAATACTTGGAAGTAGTAGTGAGGGACATTAAAAGATTCAATCCATTTATATACTACCTTGATGTCCTCGGCCTTTGGTGTAATGCTAAGGAAATCGCGTTTTTGAATTTCCTTGATACATTTCTTCAAACTACTCAGGCATGTTTTCAGTTCTATCAGTCTCTCATTTGCGCCCCAACTCGGAACTCGGAAATCTGTAATGGTTAATGTTTCGGCAGTTATTGATTGAAGAACGGGAATATATTGACGTCGTGAATCGTGGTCGAGAAGGTCCATAAACTCACCTAGAATTCGATCTCTCGTCTCAAGAGCAAGTCGAGTGTTCCGATCAGTCCTCTCCCGCATCACTTCTTCATAACGACCAATCAAAAAAGCACTCGACCTAACCTCGATTCCTGCGATTGCCTTTGTAACGTAACCCGTAATTTCATGATGTGGAATACGGCTAATATCGAAACCCAACGCTTCATCGAAATCATCTCGCCGGAAAATGAGTAAGTCTGGACGCTTTCCTATCGTGTCGAGCTCATTTTGAAATTCCTGAAAAAAGTCATCGAACCCCTCCTCACCTGCAACCAAATCGTCAGATTTTCCATATTTAACGGCCACGTGATTTTTCGATGATTCATTTATTGCTCGAAAGATAAGGTTCTCCGCCCAATCCCCTTGTTCTTTATTCGTAATGAATTCGGAGGATGCTTGCGTTGGAGTCCGTGCTGGGATACGTTCTAGTTCGAAATCAACTAATCCCTTAGGAACATGCGTCGTTAGTTCGGTGATTCTATCGTAGTAACTCATTGTTTTTGGATATTTTAACTTTCAATCTCGGAAATTGCACTTTACCTTACCAAGGTTTGCTAAAAATGCTCGCACCTCCGACTTCTAATAACTGAGAAACTGACTCGCCAGCGGGATAAGTGATTATATTGACAAGCAATGAACAAAGAACAGTGAAAGGTAAAACAGACGAAAACAATTGAATTTGCCCTTAAGCGCCTTTTTCGTCATACTTTTAAGTGCTTTTATGACGAATACCCCAACACCCAACGCAAGTTACAGTCTTACATTACGCGTTAGGATACATAACATGCCGGGCAAGCTCGGCGAGATAACTACGGCTATCGGCAAGGCCGGCGGCGACATCGAGGGCATCGACATCGTCAGCGTGGGCCGCGATCATCTGATCCGCGACATCACCGTGAACGCCGCAAGCGAGAATCACGACAAAGAGATCGTCGCCGCGGTCTCGGACATAGACGGCGTCGAGGTGGTGAACGTCTCGGACCGCACGTTCCTGATGCATCTCGGCGGCAAGATCGAGATCGTCTCGAAAGTACCGCTGAAAACGCGTTCGGACCTTTCGATGGCATACACGCCGGGCGTCGCCCGCGTCTGCCAGGCAATTCAAAAAGATCCGGAAAAGCGTTTCAACCTGACCATCAAAAAGAACACCGTCGCAGTCGTTTCGGACGGAACGGCGGTGTTGGGCCTCGGCGATATCGGCCCCGCGGCGGCGATGCCCGTTATGGAAGGCAAATGCCAGCTTTTCAAGGAATTCGGCGGTGTCGATGCATTCCCGATCTGCCTGAATACAAAAGACCCGCACGAGATCGTCCAGACGATAAAGAACATCGCCGTCGCTTTCGGCGGCATAAATCTGGAGGATATCTCGGCTCCGCGTTGCTTCGAGATCGAGGAACGGCTGAAAGAGGAGTTGAACATTCCCGTCTTTCACGACGATCAGCACGGAACGGCGGTCGTCGTGCTCGCGGCGCTGATAAACGCTCTAAAGATCACCGGCAAGCGAATGGAAGACATCAAGCTCGTCGTCAACGGGATCGGAGCGGCCGGCGTAGCGTGTTCAAAGATAGTGATGGCCGCCGGCGTGAAGAACATCATCGGCTGCGACACGACCGGAGCCATCTATCAGGGCCGCAAAGAGAATATGAACTGGGTCAAGGATTGGTACGCACGCAACACCAATCCCGACAAAGAGCAGGGCACGGTCCATGATGTCATCAAGGGTGCGGACGTATTTTTCGGGCTTTCGGCACCTGGGCTGCTGACCGCGTCAGACCTGGACACGATGGCGAAAGACCCGATAGTTTTCGCCATGGCAAATCCGACGCCGGAGATAATGCCGGAGGACGCCGAAGGCCATGTCGCGGTTATGGCGACAGGCCGTTCGGACTATCCGAATCAGATCAATAATGTGTTATGCTTTCCGGGAATCTTCCGCGGTGCTCTGAATTGTCGTGCATCGCGTATAAATGAGGCGATGAAGCTCGCCGCGGCACATGCAATTGCAGAGACCATCGCCGAAGAGGAGCTGCATCCGGATTATATTATCCCGTCGGTCTTCGACCGCCGCGTGGTCGAAGCGGTGGCGGCACGCGTAGAGGATGCGGCATACAGTTCGGGCGTGGCACGCCGCGACAGGACAAGGTCGGATACGCTTTACGACACCAAAGCCCACTAGAAAATGGTAAGACGCCGTCTGAAAGAACTGAGTATAGAAGAGGCCGCAAATGCACTGACGCATGGTTTCGGGCTATTGCTCAGCGTTTTCGGCTTTGCGGTACTGATGCTGCTTGCGGTCTATTACGGCGGACCGCTGCATTTTGCAAGCGCGGTCGTTTACGGGCTGTCGCTGGTCATTCTCTACGGAGCCTCGACGCTCTATCACAGTGCGAACACGCCGCGAGCGAAATCCGTTCTCCAGCTCGTTGATCACTGCTGCATCTATCTGCTCATCGCCGGCAGCTATACGCCGTTCGCTCTGATCGTGTTGAACGGCAGCCTCGGATACGGATTATTGATCTTTGCTTGGGTTTTCGCGGCGGTCGGGATCTTGACAAAGGTAGTTTTTGAGATCCGCTCGGGTCTCGTTTCCGCGACAATTTACCTTGTAATGGGCTGGGCGGGACTCGTCGCGGTTGAACCGCTCTACAATGCCGTCGGTTTGGTTCCGATGATGCTCGCGCTCGCCGGCGGACTTAGCTACACGTTAGGTGTCATTTTCTTCGGCTGGAAAAGCATCAAACATCATCACGCCATCTGGCACGTCTTTGTCCTGATGGGCAGTGTGCTGCACTTCATCGCCATCGCCGGGTATGTTATGACCTACGCACCGGTTTCGACCGCTCTCGTTTCGACCAGTTTCTGAACGGCCTGACGGCCGGCGTCGATGGCTCCTTTGATGTGCCGCTGGTGTGTAAAATGCCCTGCGACGTAAACGCCGGGAACATTCGTTTCGAAAGTCTCGGGATCATAAACAGGCACCTCGCCGTATTTCCCCTGCTCGGTCTCGACACCCAGGTTTTTCAGCATTGTCAGGTCAGCGTCCGAACCGATCAGCACGAACACGACGTCATTCGGCAATGTAACGCGTTCGCCCGTCTCGCTTGCAAGCTCTGCCTCGCCTTCGCGAAATTCGATCACTTTGCCCAGAAAGAAAAGCTTTAGACAGTTCTCTTTCAGCTCATTTTCGAGCGGCTGTTTCACCCAATATTTGATGCAGCCCTGTTTTGGGTCGGTGTTTTCCCAATCGCCGCGAAAGATCGCCAGCGTCGTTTCGGCACCTTCCTGAGCCAGAAACAACGCCGCTTCTCCTGCTGAATTTCCGCCGCCCACCACAAGTGCTTTCTTCTTCACCCACGGATATGTCTCGCGAAAATGATCAAAAACGTGCGGCAGATCCTCGCCGGCAACGTTCAGCCGCCGCGGGTGATCCATCGCACCGATGGCAACCAGCACTTTCGCACTGGAATAGTCCGCAATGTTGGTAGAAACCGTAAATGACGTTAAACCACCCGCTACCGCAGATGGTTCTGACCTGATATCAACGACAAATTCCTCAGTGTGCACATTCAGGTCATTCTCCAGCACGAACCGCACGTAATACGACAGCAGCTCTTCGCGCGTGGGCTTTTCGCGGGCGGGTTTCAGGCCGCCGGGAATTATCTCAAGCTCGTTGACCGTCGAAAACACTGTCAGGCCGACGGGATAATTGTAGATCGTATTGCATATCAGCCCTTTTTCGATGACGACACAGTTGAGACCGGCCTTTTTTGCCTCATACGCCGCGGCGATCCCTGCCGGCCCGGCTCCGATGATGACGAGATCGTACATATCACAATTTCAGTGGATAGTGACAAATGACAAGTGGTTAGTGAAAACTGCCCACTTGAAACTTTCCACTTGTCACTGCATAAATTGACCTAGCCGCCGGCTTCCAATTGTTGCAGGGTCGCCGTGAAGGTTTCGATCTGCACGCGCGTTGCTTCCAGGCTGCGTTTTGATTCGAGATACTTTTCCCATTCGCCGGTCATTGTCAATGCTTTTAGCGTGTCTTCGTCAAGAGCGTGTGACATAACAACGAGCAGATCGCTCAACGCCTCGTGCCCGTCGAGCAATGATTGAATGATCGTGTACGCAAGCTTTGCGTTCGGCAGATCGATATCCAGTTGTTCCATATAATTGCCGCTTCCTTCATCAGTTTAGTTCAAAATGAAAAAGGTTCGCCAATGACGAACCTTCGCATTCGCAACGGATCCTTTTTTTAGTCGATCGGTCGATCACCCGGCGTTGCAATGGGCGGATCCGATCCGATAGGGACTATCCAATATTCGACCTTAGTTCCATTCCGATATCCGCCAAATCTCACCAAAATGCGACCTAGAAAAGCAGGTTCATCAATCCCGATCTCACCGACCGCCGCCAATATATGTGCCTCTATCTTTCTGATATCGTAATGCAGATCATCTGCATAATAGAGTATGTGCAGATCAGATCGCGGATTGCGTATTAGAAACTCCTTTAGATTAGAACTGAACCACTCGTATTCCGGTTCCAGGACCTCTTCAGAAAAGTCCTCGTCGACATTGTCATCGTCATACTCAGAGGTATTTCCGCTGTCATTATCCGATTCATTCTGTTGCTGTTCCTCTTCTTCTGCTTCCTCTTCCTCTTCCTCTTCCTCTTCTCGTTGGATCCTTTCTCTGACCTCGTCCAAAAGGAATTCTAGATCGTTGTTAAAGAAGAAGTCTGAACTATCGAAAAGAAATGTCTTATCGCTAGGTATCGTTGGCGGATCGACGTTTTTAGAAGGAACCGGTGGATCTGCTCCAGGAGGTACGATCCAAAACTCTGTCCATATAGAATGTCTATAACCTCCGTCTATCATCACCACTGTCTGGGCGTCGTAGCGGCGAAAGTTGATGTACTGCAAAAATAGCCTTCGATTAACATTATCGGTCATTTTTGCGGGCAGTACGTCGGCACCCTGATAAAATATAACGTACCCAAGACTGGCCCTGTTATTGTGCAGTTGAATAAAAAAGTTATCCATCCGTGCACCCATGTCGCAATCGGTTACCCTTCCGAACGCATCGATCAAAATTGCGGACCCTTTGCCTTCGGCCCCGTCAATCTGTGCTTCCGCATCGCTGCCGAAAACCAGGATCGCGAATATCATCAAAAATCCGCATTTGAATCGATATAGCCGCGTTCGCATAAACTCATTTCGTGCTTTCATCGAAAGCATACGGTATTTTTGTGACCGATACAAGAATTTTGTCGGCAAGTAACTGTGTCCCTGCCTCTAGAAATTCATACCGAACGTAAGCGAGAGCTATCGTCTTGCCGAGCTTTGGCGAGTATGCTACCGACGTTATCCGGCCCGCGGGTTTGCCTTCTTGTGATGTCAGCTCGGACCCGGTCGCTATCGCTCCCGGTTCTGACATGATGCCTGTCAGGCGTTTAGCGACGTGGCCGCGGAAGTGGATGCGGGCGATGATCTCCTGGCCGATATAGCAGCCTTTGTTGTACGAGATCAGTCCGTCGATGCCGAGTTCGGGCACGATGGTCGTTTCGTCCATATCGACGCCGAATTTCGGGACGCCGGATTCGATGCGGAGCACTTCACAAAGATCATCGTCGATACTGACAGCACCGACGGACTTTGCTGTTTCTATAAATTTGTCTGCATTTTCGGCCGGCAAGACATACGACTCGGAACCGCCTCGACTGCTGAAGCGTGTCAATACCCCGCACGTCAGTAAGGGCTCGACGTCCGAACCGAAAACTTCGTAAATACGATGTGCTGCAGTGATGTCCTCGACAAAAAAATCACCGGCAAACGTGAAACGGAACAGGTTCTGAAAAACCTTCTCGCGGGTCGCGTCTTCGGTCTCTATCAGAAAACGGTCTCCGTTGCGCCAAACTCGCACGACCGCGAGCAGCCGCCCCCGTGCATTCGGAAATGCGGCGAGCATTTGTTCGCCGTCGCCGAGCGTTTTCACGTCGTTCGTTATCAGCCCGTCCAGAAACTGCACGGCCTCGCCGCCCCATACTGCGATCAGGCCGCGCCGCGTTTCGTAATAGCCTAAACCGCCCGAGCGGATGTGTTCATATGCTTTTTGCGAGGCTTCGTTCATTTTTCCGCAACCATTTTTGTTACAATACGAAAATACTTTATTACGCCAAGGGCGTTTTTACATAATGAGCCAAATTTCTGAACAGATAATCTTAGATTCCCTGAAAGCGATCATCGACCCGGACCTGCGAAAGGATATCGTAACGCTCGGTTTCGTCCGCGATGTTGAGATCGACGGCGGCGACGTTTCGTTCCGCATCGTTCTGACAACGCCGGCGTGTCCCGTCAAGGAAGAGATGGAAACGCAGGCACGCGAGATCGTCAGCAGCCTGGACGGCGTTACCGGCGTCAACGTCACGATGGACGCCGAAGTGCCGCAGGGTCGCGGCATCGCGAATAACGTCGCGATCCCCGGCGTGAAGAACATCATCGCGGTCTCGTCCGGCAAAGGCGGCGTCGGCAAATCGACGGTCGCGGTCAATCTCGCCGTTGCTCTCGCGATGGACGGTGCAAAGGTCGGCATCATGGACGCCGACGTTTACGGGCCGAACGTCCCGCTGATGCTCGGCACCGGCTACGATCAGCCCGAGGTCGAGAACGGCCAATTGAAGCCCATCGAGGCTCACGGCATCAAGATGATCTCGATGGCGGTGCTTGTGCCGCCAGACAAACCGATGATCCTGCGCGGCCCGATGCTGCACGGCGTCGTCCGCCAGTTCCTGACCGATGTGAATTGGGGTGAGCTGGATTATCTCGTGGTCGATATGCCGCCGGGAACCGGCGATGTGCAGCTTTCGCTCGCGCAGCTTGTGCCGGTACAAGGTGCGGTTCTCGTGACCACGCCGCAGGAAGTCTCGCTCTCCGACGTTCGCCGTGCGGTCAAGATGTTCGAAACGGTCAACGTGCCCGTCCTCGGCGTTATCGAGAATATGTCGTATTTTATCGCTCCGGATACGGGCAACAAATACGAGATATTCGGCAAAGGCGGCGGGCAGAAACTCGCGGACGAATACGGTCTCAATTTCCTAGGCGAAGTGCCGCTCGGAATGGAGGTTCGCGAAGGCGGCGACAAAGGCACGCCTGTCGTCGCAGCATTTCCCGATTCGCCGCAGGCAGCGGCATTCCGCAAGGTCGCCGAAGAGGTCGCCCGTCAAGTTTCAATTGAAGCAATGAAGCCGGAGCTGACAATCGTATCCCGTGCCTGAAAATATCAGAAAATCTCTTCGCAAAGGCCTCGACAAATACGAAGGTCATTACGAAAAGAAGGAGGAACGCTACTGGTCGTGGGTCTCGCGTGGCATGAATGCGCTAGATGACCGCTCCGTCCTGAAACGTTTCTTTTTCCTTCTTTTGGGATTTGAATTCCTATTTTGGGTGTTCGTGTTGGCTTTCCCGAATGACGTAATTGAAGGTTTTACGATACTGGAACAATGGAGCGATCGCGGAGTCTTGTTAGTAGTTGGTATTGTCTTTGGAACGGGACTTTATATTTCTTATGTTCTGTTTCGTTTCCGGTTTCCGGACTTGGAAAGCCCTAAGCTCGACGACGGCCCGGTTATTGGGGCGTATTCGAAGCAAGAGGGCAACGAACGAAAATTTCGAGTTTGGGTTATTTCGGTCGTCGCCGGTGTTTTCAATGTCTTAGCATTATTTGGGGTCTTGATATTGCGAGCATACGGCCTTTAGGGCCTGATATTTTTTGAAAGCGCCCAAAGACACTCACAGCTATGTGATGACTTCCCGAATGCACCTTTGTTGGGAAAGGTAAAAGACGAGGTGGCCCGCCAAGTGTCAGTTGAGGCAATGAAGCCGGAGCTTGTGATCATGAGCCGAAGCACTTAGAAACATCCCGCAAACAAACAATTTCATTGACAGAAATACGCTGTTGGGACGATATTAGTCTCAGGCGTATTTTTTTTCTAACTCGGCTGCCGGCAATGTCAAATGGCAGTGCCTGATCGGCCGCACACTTTACTTTGGGCATCATTATGTTAAAAAAACAGATCTTCTCACTGCTCTTGATCGCATCGTTCTTCACATCGTACGTTCTCGCTGATTACACCATCACCCAGCGTCGCACCATGGAAGGCTCATCAATGGAAATGACCGTTCAGGCGAAAGGCGTCCGCGTCCGGCGCACAAATAAGGTCGATCTCGGTAAGGACGAAGAGGACGACCCGATGGTCAAGCAGATGATGGCTGAGATGATGCCGTCGCTGACCTATATTTCCCAATGCGACCTGAAACAGGACCTGGTCTTGAACGAGAGCAAAAGGTCTTTTTTTGTCGAGTATCACGATTGGTCGGCGGCTCCGCCCGAAAAGCTTGCTCTTCGGCCGAAACAAAAGGTACAGATCAAAGGAACCGTAACCTTTAACACCGCGATCGAAGATTCAGGGAAACGGAAGCAGATGTTCGGTTTGAACGCAAGGTGGCTCAAATACACGATCGATACCGTATTTTCGGCCGATTCCTGCGAGGGTGCAAAAACGCACAAGATGGTCCAAGAAGGCTGGTTCGTTGATCTCACGCTCGAATCGAAAGGCTGCGACCCGCCGCCTATGCCGCAGGGCGAGGACGGCTGCCGCCCTAGGCCTGTTTATAAAAATATGCAGAATGCCGGCTTCTTGCTGGAAGGAACCACTACATACTTCGAGAACGGCAAGAAGACGATGACCGACAGCATCGAAACGCTCGCCCTATCGAAAGCGACGCTCGACCAGGCTCTGTTCGAGGCACCGAAAGACTTCTCCGAGGTCGATTCCTATAGCGAGCTGATGCGGGGCGTAACGGGACCCGCGGACAACACAGCGATCACGCGAATTTCCGGAAAGGATACTGACGACGGCAAAGCAAAGAGCGTAAAGACGGTGGCGATCGACTTTTTCTCCGGCAGTTCGTCCAAGGTCGATCAACAGCAAATGCGTGAACTGATATCTGACAGGCTCACCGCAGCGGGAATGGCGGGCTATCTCGTAACCTCGCAGGCGGAACTCACCACCGGCAATTTCAAGAACGTCATCGCCGTTGACATCAAGAAGACCAAGGAATCCGGCGGAGCAAAGATCGGCGGGCTTTTCGGCAAGGTCACGGGAACGCCGGACGCCTCGAAATTGGGCGATTCTGAAGCTGAGATCGTCATCACCGTATTTGCTCAGGACGGCAAGACGGTCGTCGGCACCGCTTCTGCCAACGAGAAGGTAAAGGGCTCTATCAACGACGCGGTCAGGGCAGCGATCGAAAAGGCATTGTCCGGACTGATCACAAAGCTCAAATAGCATCACCCGGGCGAAACTCCCCGCCCGTTCATTCCGGAGGCAATATGCGCACGGTCCGCATTCTTCTCATTGTTCTTGTTTTTCTGGCGGGCATTGGAACGGCACAGCGGCCGATCCTGCCGATCAGTTCGCTTCCGGTTCCTGAAGAAGCACCGGAATCTGATTCGGATCCGCTCTCGGATTTTCCCGAAAAAGGGCTGCCGCCGGCCACAGTTTTCGGGCCGAATCCGTCGATCGAATCGGGTATCGAAGCAGCTCGCCGTGTGATGAAATTTGACGACGATTCGCTGCCGATGCTTATGGCGGCGCTGCAAAAAGGCGGATTCACTATCATCGATACCAACGGCAAACCGCTTTATCTGCCGCGTTCGGGGCCGGGGCTCGACATCGCATTTTTTGATTTTGAGGTCGCCGGTATGCTTCGCTCCGTAGGTTTCGGTGTCGGAACGTCAGTACCAAAACTTGCAAAACTCTACGCCGGCAACGGTGCTGAGATGTCGCAGGACGAATTTGCACGCCGCATGCTCGCGGATATTCGCGGGATGCGAAATTCGACGGACGAACATATCAAATTCCTGTGGGGTTTCATGGCTGAAATGAGCCGTATCACGCCCGACCTCGGCGACCTCGCGTCTGCACCGCCGGCGAACGTAAAGCTGAACATGATACAGGCGTCGATCGTCGAACGTCTGCTGCTGCGAGATCTGCTTGTAAAGTTCGAGATCCTGAGTGCGGCGTCGGGAACGGCGAAACGAGGCCTTTTCACGAAGGATCGAAACGAGGCATTTTTAGCTGCAGTGTCATGGTCGCCCGCGTCCATCGCGGACTGCGGCGTGATCGATGACATCGCCGAGCTGAAAAAAGCATGGAAAACGGGATCAAAGATCGGTGATACCGTCGCGACCTACGGCGGCGTCTTGAAAGACTACAATCATGTCCTCGACCTTCAGAACAGCCAGACCGTAAAAGCGTCCTCGGTTGCCGGTGCGGCCCTGGCGTGGGCAAAGGTGCTGATGGCGTTCATGAACATCAAGGCCGATTTCGAAATTCAGAAGCCGATGCCGCTCATCCGTACCAAGAAGTCCGGCTTTAATATGGGGCAGCAGCGCGACGTGTCGGTCAAGTTCATTATGAACTTTCCACGGACGCAGATCATCAACTGTGTTGCGAAAGCTTTCGATACGGCGACAGGCATCGACCTGAGCATCCCCGACGGCGGCCCGATGGCGGACGTGCCTGTCGAATGGTCAGTGCTGCTGGAAGGAAGAGGCATCTCCAGATATACCGACGTTCCCGTTTGGGTTGACGCAACCACGCGAAGCGATATCAGCAGGCAAAAAACGGACAGCTCGGGCAAGAGCACGATAAGGCTGACCGGAAAGCCGCAGCCGCGGGACATGGAGAACGAGCCGGTCGTCCCGATGCCGAAGACCGTCAGGCTTCGGGCGACGATGGCTCTCGAAAAAATGGACGCCGCTAAGGACATCCCGAAGATAATCAAGGCAAACATGGGCCCTGTGATCGATCCTATCGGGCTTATCGAACAGGCGGCGGATTTTATTCAAAAGATCCCGCTCAAATCGTTCCGCGTGACCGTTCCCGTCCGCGACTGGCAGCCTTGCGCAGCGGATTGGGGCGGCAATATCACTTATACGAAACGCTTACAGCAGTCCATCGCGGTCAAAGGCACCCGAAAGAGTAACGGCAATTCGACGGGCGACGGGTTTCGCCAGTTCTCGAAATACGATTTCGCAAGCGTCGAACTGAATCCGCGAACCAAGGCCGAGATCGCCGCGGGAGCTCCGCCAAAACCGGCACAGTACTATGTCAACGGCCTGCACACGGACGTTTTTTCCGGCACCCGAGAAGGCGATCCTTGCTGCGGCCCTTCGGAGGGCAGCTACAATGTGAAGTTCCGCCAGGGCTCCGAAATGAAATATTCGCAGACGTTCACAGGCCCCGTGGACGTCCGTGTCATCACGCGGCAAAGGGATTTCAGCCTCGCTCTCGGCATCTTCTCCGAGACATTTAAGACGCTCGTACGCTCATTTTATGAGGTTGACGACACCAACTGTCCTTTGGATAAGGCAGAGGCTTACGAGGAATATAGCGACGGAATGCATATGCTGACCGATATGCTCGAAGACGGCCGCTACGGCGAACGATATGCCGACGAGACCGGCGAGATACTTGCCGGACAGAAGGTCGTGAACGCACGCGACGGCTCCACGATCACCTGGACGTGGCAGCTGGCACGGTGCAAGCAATGAGCTATTGCAATAAAGTAATCTCTTGATATATCGTTAGTCCGTAACGAACAGAGAATTTTATTGATTCTAGATGGGTCGGCAGCTCACGGTTGCCGGTCCATTTTTTTGATTGCATAGGATCGCAAATTCGAGTAAGCTGTTCCCGTTTTCACCACAACTTAATTAGCCAATTGGGGAGGTTCCTATGATGAGAATTTTCAGACTCACCGTTTTTGCTTCTTTTCTTTTTCTCCTTTCGTCATCTGCGCTGGCACAAACAGCCATAACCTATCAGGGACGGCTGATGCAAAATGGCGTTCCAGCAGCCGGGGTTTTCGATATTTCGTTCCGGCTATATGATGCGGCGTCCGGCGGCACGCAGGTCGGCAGTGAGGTGACGGTGACGGGCGTCGGAGTGCCAAGCGGCGGAATATTCACCGTCGAGCTGGATTTTGGAGCCGTTCCCTTTACATCTGGGCAAGCAGGCTGGGTGGAGATCAGCGTGAAACCGAACGGCTCTCCCGATCCTTTTACGCTTCTTTCACCAAGGCAGGCACTTACGAGAACGCCATATTCGATCGCATCTATGTCGGCGGATACCGCGGATACTGCTGCGACGGCGACGAACGCTAACCAACTCGGCGGATTGCCGGCAGCAGATTACGTCGTTACAAGCGATACTAGACTTTCTGACGCCCGCGACCCTCTGCCCGGCAGCGGCAGCTATATACAAAATCAAAATTCCGGGCCGCAGACCGCAAGCAATTTCAATATCAGCGGAACCGGGACGGCAAATATCTTCAACGCCGGCACTCAGTTCAACATTCAGGGAAGCCGTGTTCTTTTAGGATCCCCGGCAACTACAAACACATTCGTCGGTTATAACAGCGGCCTTGGGACCGTTGGCGGCAACTTCAATACTTTCGCAGGCAGGCAGGCCGGTGAGGCTAACGTCAGCGGGGACTATAACAGCTTCTTCGGCTTCACAGCCGGACAATTGACCACCGCCGGCCAGAATTCTTTCTTCGGTTCGCGGGCAGGAAGGTTGAATAATATTGGAACCGCGAACGCCTTTTTCGGTGCATTCGCCGGCGATGCAAATACCAGCGGAAGTGGTAACTCGTTCTTTGGAAGTTCCGCGGGCAATATCTCAACAACAGGAGGCGCCAATGTATTTATTGGGGCCGCAGCAGGCGTCAGCAATTCGTCCGGCAGCGAGAATACTTTCATCGGAGCGACTACCGGCAGCATGAACACAACGGGATCCAAAAATACGCTGATCGGTTATCTGGCGAATACGACGGCAAACGGATTGGAGTATGCGACCGCGATCGGTGCGGAAAGCTCCGTTTCAACGAATAACACGATAGTGCTCGGCAGAGCTGCGGACAGTGTAAAGGCTCCCGGAAATATTGATACTCCCGAATACAGGACCGCCGGCCAGCGCTTTGCAAAACAGGTTTCTGATAATCTCAGCCTCGGGATAGATGCAGGCGATCCTTCCGTGGGTTTCAATAATACGTTTGTCGGCAGCTCTGCTGGAAATCTCGCATCCGGAGCTTTGCAGGACAACAGTTTCTTCGGCTACCTTGCGGGCAGATTCACAACAACGGGCTCTGCAAACTCCTTTTTTGGTTCAAGTGTCGGCATAAATAATTCAACCGGGCAGGGGAATTCTTTTATGGGGTATCTTTCCGGGTTTGAAAATACTTCCGGTTCGGCAAATGCGTTCTTCGGCAATAACTCGGGACTCCAAAATACCTCTGGTGGGAGCAATACCTTCATTGGGGCGAACTCAGGACAAGCAAATACCACCGGGGGCAATAACACTACCCTCGGAGCTCTGGCCAATGTTGGATCAGGGGCGCTGAACTTCGCAACTGCGATCGGATCTGGAGCAACGGTTTCGACCAGCAATACTGTTGTCATCGGGCGCAACACGGATACTGTTCAGATACCGGGCATCTTGTCCGCAGAGGGCGGCAGCCTGACCAATCTTAATGCGTCGAACATATCCTCAGGAACGCTTAGCACCAACAGACTCGGAAATGCGGTGATACTGAACCAGGCGTCACAGCAATCGGGTGCGAGCTTCAATATCTCAGGGTTCGGCATAGTGGCCGGCGAGTTGACCGGTGGCAATGTGAACACAAACACGGAGTTCCGTATCGGCGGATCTCGGTTTGCCGGAACCGGTTCCTCTGACAGCAATACCATCGTTGGCATATCGACCGGGAACCCGGCTGCCGGCAATAGCAACTCGATGTTCGGTCATTTCGCTGGGTTCGCCTCGAACGGCGGTTTTAACAATAGTTTCTTCGGAACGCAGTCCGGAATGAATACCGATTTTGGGATCGGAAATTCTTTCTTCGGCTCGAACTCCGGCGGGAACAACACAACCGGCAGCTTCAATGCATTTTTTGGCAATATTGCCGGGTTAGCTACTACAACAGGCGGTCAAAATACCTTCATAGGCGAACAGGCCGGCCGACACAACACCTCCGGGGGAATAAACACCTTTATTGGCCATCTGGCGGGCAATCTTTCGTCCACAGGCGGCAGCAATGTAGCGGTTGGAGCTTTCACGTCGGTATCAACGAACCTTTCCAATGCAACCGCCATCGGAACGCGCGCTTCCGTTACTCAAAGTAATTCGCTGGTTCTTGGCAGCATCAACGGTGTGAACGGAGCAACCGCCAGCACGAACGTAGGTATCGGGACCACGGCTCCTGGCGACACACTTCATGTGAATGGTGTCGTCCGTGTAACCACCCTCGGCACGGCCGGTGCGACGCAGCTGTGCTGGAACGCTTCTAACCAGATCGCGACCTGCTCGTCATCAATGCGTTATAAGACGAACGCAGCGGGCTTTCTGACGGGACTCGAACTCGTCAAAGGGCTCAAACCGATCTCGTTCGAATGGAGAGAGGCGGGTATTCGCGACCTCGGCCTCAGTGCCGAAGAGGTTGCGGCGATCGAGCCGCTGCTCGTGACCTACAACGACAAGGGCGAGGTCGAGGGCGTCAAATACGACCGTATCGGAGTTGTTCTGGTTAACGCAGTTAAGGAGCAGCAGAAACAGATCGAGTCGCAGCAGCGGCAGATCGACGAATTAAAAGCCGTCATCTGTTCTAAAGACGCCGCACTTTCCATTTGTAAGGCAAAAGACAAGTAGGAGGCTGACCATGCGACAAACACTTTTCCTTACTATACTAACTGCGGTCTTTGCTCTGCTTTGTTCGTCCGCTGCAGCTCAGTCGGGCGGCGATTTCGAGATCACCAGAAGCGTTATCGCCGGAGGCGGCGGCGATACGGCAGGCGGGACATTTGGCGTTAGCGGCACAAAAGGCCAGCCGAAAGCAGGTACCACGTTGACCGGCGGAGCATTCAGTCTGACTGGCGGATTTTGGCATCCTGAATTCGGCCCGACCGCTGCTCTCGTTTCTGTGACCGGCCGTGTTTCGACCGCCGCAGGCGTGGGCATTCGCAATGTGACCATAACGATCACTGCACCGAACGGCAGTGTACGCCGCGCGGTCACGGGCTCGCTCGGGTTTTTCCGCTTTGACGAGGTCGAAGCAGGCGGCAATTACGTCATTACCGTAAACTCTCGCCGTTACCGATTTCCGCAGCCTACACGTGTATTGCAGGTCGTCGATAATGTAGCGGATGTCAATTTTACTGCACTGGACTAGACATAGAAAGGCTTGCATTTAGCTGGTTTCTGTGTAAAGATGATTTTTATGTAAGGATTCGCTTTGGCGGGTCCTCATTTTTTGAAAGGAGCTATCATATTTATGTCAGCAGTTGCAGCACCGAGTGTTGAGTTGGACGTTACCGAAGCGGCGGCGGTGGAGATCAAGAAGTTCATCGATGCCGAAGACGATCTGCCGGAAACGGCGGGGCTTCGCGTACGTGTAGTGCCGGGCGGATGTTCGGGGTTTCAGTACAGCCTCAATGTCGAGGAAGAATCGCGTCAGGGTGATTTCATTCTCGACAAACACGGCATCAAGCTGTTCGTCGATATGTTCTCTGCACAGTATCTGAACGGCGTTCAGATCGACTACACGTCGAACATGATGGGCTCGGGCTTTACCTTTGAAAATCCAAATGCGACCGGCGGCTGCGGCTGCGGCACGTCGTTCTCTGCCTAACATCATTTTTATCTGGAAGCACACTCCGATTGCACGTCTCTTGTCTTATCCAAAAGGACAAATGAGGGAACGCGAGGCGGAGTAGAGTAGGCGGCGGGGCTCCTGACGGGGGCTCCGCCTTTCCGTTTGATCGGCTGATATATCCCATAACTTTTTCGCGACAGTTGCATTCATATTTCTTATGGGGCATACTGTTGCTTGGTCAGACGCACGCTTTACCTATAAATACGTAGAATTTTTAATGTATTTGTTTTCCGCATTTTTCGGAATCAGGCGTGTTTTGCGGGTTTTCTTTTAATAGGCGAGTAGATCGCCGCACCCGCATTCTCCTACACCGGCCGAAATAAGAAACGGAGTTTTAGTTTAGTTTGAAAGATCTTAAAAAAATCATTTTCGCGTCGGTCTGCGCAGCACTGGCATTTGCCTTTTTCGCAGCCGACGCCAAGGCTCAAGGCCGTGACCGCGTGGTCAGGACCAATTCAAGCCAGCCTACCAACCTTCCGCCGACCCAATCCGTAGAGACAGTACAACCGACAGTTTCAACGCGTCCCGTTCTGACGAACGACATCCGTGTCCAGCGTCCTAACGATGCGGCTTGGGAGCCGCCGGTTCAGAAAACGGCGATGACAGGCATGCGTTCGGGAGCTCAAATGGCGGCCATGGGACGTGCGGTATATAATTCCGCCGTCAGCAACCGCATCGACAATGCGGTCAAATCCCGCTACGGCATTCCGTACCGCTACGGCTCGTCGGGTCCGAACACTTACGATTGCTCGGGTTTTGTCTGGAGCGTGTTCCAGGAAGCAGGGATCTTCTTCACTCGTCAGAGTGCACGATCGCTTTGGTCGCAGAGTGAACCTGTTTACGGCGACGAGCGTTTCAAATACGGCACACTGGTATTCATGAACGGCCTCGGCCACATGGGCATCGTCGTTGACGAGAATGGTTTCTACCACGCATCGTCCAGCCGCGGCATCACATATTCGCCGTTCAAAGGCTATTGGGAGAAACGCATCGTCGGCTTCCGACGCCTGGTGCCGGAAGGCTCCGCAAATATCGAGTAGTTTTTCCTTATTCGGAAATGCGAAAAGGCTGCCGGAAATGGCAGCCTTTTTTGATCTCAGTGCCTCTTCTTGTGAGTTCTCTAATAGAAATATCTCGGCGTTCTCCGCGGATGTCTCTGCCGCCCTCTGCGTTTACATTCACCAAACGCGGAGAACACGAAGGCTAACGCAGAGAATGCCGAGCGAAGAGCGACTAGAAGGGATCAAATGATGAATCCGGGACGAGATGATGCGTCCTTTATC
This sequence comes from Acidobacteriota bacterium, assembly GCA_019639155.1. GTDB lineage: Bacteria > Acidobacteriota > Blastocatellia > Pyrinomonadales > Pyrinomonadaceae > OLB17. The sequence goes on from JAHBSJ010000001.1 coordinate 19,120, forward strand.
TCATGAACGACCGCGATCTTGTCTATAGCAACGTATGCGACACGGTCGTCTTCATCTCGAAGAAAAAGTACACCGTTCTGCACGTCGATGCAGTCGCCGCGGAACGATGCGTTGGTGCTGCAGTTTACGTCGATCTTCTTACCCATAAGCTGTGTCAATAATTCTTCCATCTCACCCTCACCATTACAGGCGGTTTCGCATTGCCGCCGTTCGAGCCGCTTCACCCCATTTGCTTGTTTCAGGCTGAGCCGATGCTGCAGCCGGTTTTCCGGACGCCATCGCCAGAGCCGCCGCAACGATCGCGGCATCGGCGATCTCTTGCGGTACTTCTACCTTTTTGTGCCGCTCGTTGAAACGCGGTATGAATCCAGTATCGAGGTTGCCGGAAATAAATTCCTCGTCCTCCATTACGTCACGAAAGAACGGAAGTGTCGTTTTGATGCCTCCGACCTCGTACTCCCGCAGAGCACGCCGCATTCGGTCGATGGCCTCGGCACGGTCGCGTCCGTGAACGGCGAGCTTTGAGATCATCGGGTCGTAATATATCGAAACCTCGGCTCCCTCGTAAACGCCGCCGTCGTCGCGTACGCCCGGCCCGTGCGGCAGGCGCAGCCGCGCGATCCTGCCCGGCGACGGCATGAAGTTCTTGTCAGGATCTTCAGCATAAACGCGGCATTCGATGGCGTGTCCGGTCAGCCGGATATCTTCCTGTTTAAAAGAAAGCGGCTTGCCGGCGGCGACGCGTATCTGTTCGCGGACGAGGTCGATACCGGTGATCAGCTCCGTCACGGGATGCTCGACCTGAAGGCGAGTATTCATCTCCAAAAAGTAGAATGAACGATCGACATCCGACACCAGAAACTCGACCGTCCCTGCACCGACGTAATTGACGGCACGTGCGACCTTAACGGCGCATTCACCCATTTCGCGGCGAAGCTCTTCGGAATTGATCGGCGACGGTGCTTCTTCGATGACCTTTTGATGACGCCGCTGTATCGAACACTCGCGTTCGCCCAAGTAAACGTGATTGCCATGCGTGTCGGAGAACACCTGTATCTCAATGTGCCTGGGACGGACGACCGCTTTTTCAATATAAACGGCATCGTCGCCGAAACTCGCCAGCGATTCGGCCTGTGCGTTCTCCAATGCGGACTTGAGTTCAGATTCCTCGAAAACGAGCCGCATTCCCTTTCCGCCGCCGCCTGCCGATGCTTTCAGCATAACGGGATAGCCGATCTCGTCGGCGGTCGATCTGGCTTCGTCAAATGAACGAAGCGGTTCGGTCGTTCCCGGCACGATGGGCACGCCCGCCTCGATAGCGATCTTGCGTGCGGACATCTTGCCGCCGAGGCCTTCCATAGCTTCGGGCGGCGGGCCGATGAAGACTAGTCCTGCTGCCGTGACCTGACGCACGAAGTCGGCGTTCTCTGACAAGAATCCGTAACCGGGATGAATGGCCTCTGCACCCGCGGTCTTTGCTGCCTCGATGATCTTTTCACCTCGCAGATAGCTTTCTGATGAATGCGGCGGCCCTATGTGATATGCCTCGTCCGCCATACGAACGTGCAGCGCATCGGAGTCAGCATCGGAATATACGGCGACCGTGCCGATCTTCATCTCGCGGCACGCACGTATAACACGACATGCGATCTCTCCACGGTTAGCTATGAGGATCTTTTTGAACATATCTACTCGACAATACAATTCCCCTGATTTCGCGGGTCGAATCGGACCGCGACCTTTGCTCCGGGAGCATACTTTACGGGATCCAGACGCTGCTCCGGCGTTAAGACATCCGAAGACTCGAAATCCACGCCATTCAGCGTATAAGAATAGCTGATGACCTCGTTGCCGTCGGTGTCGATGACCGAGTCGATTATCACGCCGTCGGTTATCCTGCCGCTCTCAAGCAGAAAACTCCGGCGCGAATCCGGGTCGAGCTCCTTTCTGCCGAATAGCTTTTTCAGAAATCCCATCGCTAATCCAGTTCCAGCGGCGGCTTATCAAACCTGGCACGCAGCTTATTGACGGCGGCGAGGACGTTCGGGCGCTTGATGATGCGGGCTTCAAGCGGCCGTTTCCCCGGGATATCGAGCATGATAATACCGAGCAGGATAGTCAGCAGCCCTTGTCCGGGAACGCCCGGCAGCGAAAGTGCCAAGCCCAAGAGGATCAGAAAGACCCCGAAAAGGTTCTTTGCGGCGACCGCTCCCCACCGCACGATCCAAGGGCTGTCGGGCATGAAATCCTGCTGGTAATGCGAGCTGAAATAATTCTTGGGTATCTTGACCATTACGACCGCGATAGCGGCAAAGCTAAAGCCAAGCGACAGCAGAAAAAGCCCGACGCCGAGAAGTACGTTCCCCGGCGTCAAGGTCTGCCAAAAGCTGTCCAGCCATTCCGTCATTACTTCGGATCTTCCTTGTCCATTTTCATCAGCTCACGCCGAATGTAGATCATCCTTTGCACAAGCGTCCACATTGAACCGATGGCCAAAACCCAAAGCACCTGCGGCATCCGGTTGGCCAGAAAATGCTGCGATTCCCAGTTCCATGTCGAAAGGGCTCCGATTATCAGCAGGACCACGCGTTCGGGCCTCTGCAGGAATCCGACGTTCGCCTTTACGCCGAGTCCTTCGCTGCGAGCGGTCGTATAGCTCACGAGTACCGAGGCGATCATGCCGGTGCCCGCCAGGAATACGTTCAGAACCGAATGCTGTTCCCCATCGCGGGCATAAAAAACAATGATCCCAAGGAACGCTCCCATGTCAGACAGACGATCCAGCGTCGAATCCAGGAATGAACCGTACCGCGTCACGCGTCCCGACAGCCGTGCCACGTTTCCGTCCAGCATGTCGAAAAGGTTCGCGACGATCAACACGATGCCCGCCCAGAAGAATTCGCCGAAGCCGAACAGTACACCGCAAGCGAGATTTATCATCACGCCGATCATCGTCAGCACGTTCGGAGGGATCCCGGCACCTGCAAGCGCCCGCACCATCGCATTGATGATACGCATCGCACCTCGTCCTATACCGTCAGCGAACATATGTCAGTTTTTAGCGGTCGTTCGTAAGTGGTCAGATGATAATGCGAACCGGCCACCGGAACTGATCTAATCTTTTGCTTGGTCGTGTATCGTCGTCAGGCGTACGACCTCAAAAGTTCGCCAGCCCGTAGGCGTTTTTACCTTGACCTCGTCGCCTTCTTCCCGGCCCATCAATGCCTGGCCGATCGGAGAGACTGTCGATATTTTGCCATTGTCCGGATCACTTTCCTCGGATGTGACAAGCTTGTAAGTAAGCTTTTCTTCACGTTCCAGATCATACAGCACGACATCCGAACCGTAGGCGATGCGGTCGGTCGGTATCTTCGAAATATCGATCGACTCGACCTCCATCAACCGCTGATGCAGCAAACTGACGCGCGCCTGGACGAACGTCTGCCGCTCTTTCGCCGCCTTGTATTCAGCGTTTTCGCTGAGGTCGCCAAATTCGCGAGCATGTTGGATGACCTTCGGCAGTTTGTGGTTCAACTCGTATTCGAGTTCTTCTATCTGGTCTCTGAGCCTCTTTTTTATGTCTTCCATCTCAAAACTTTCTTCACCTATGAGCCGCTCGTACGCACCTCGAACATTTCCTCTTCGCCCAGCTTTGATTCTTTCGGTGCCGCAAACGAGATACCGATGTCGCGAGCTGTCCGCACAAGCTGACCGTCAACCGCTACCTTTTTCACATTGGCACATGCCTCCGAGATCGGCACGGTAACCACCGTCCCGGCCTGCAATGCCACCATCTTGCCTGACTCGCCGTTTGCCAGGGCCCGAACCGCACACGCTCCGAAGTTCGTTCCCAACATCCTGTCAAATGCGTTAGGGCTGCCGCCGCGCTGCAGATGGCCGAGTACGACGCACCGTGATTCCTTACCGGTCATTTCCTGAATACGCTCGCTGACGTATGCACCGACGCCGCCAAGACGCATATTCTTTTCGTCCTGGTACATTTCGCGTTTGCCAAGCTCGATAGCTCCCTCGGCGACGACGATATTCGTGAATTTCGATCCGCTTTCCTCCCGTGCCTGAACTTTTCGGATGATCGAATCGAACGAAAAAGGAATCTCAGGTATCAATATCACATCCGCGCTTCCGGCAAGTCCTGCGTGAAGAGCGATCCAGCCCGTGTTTCGTCCCATCACCTCAAGCACCATCACGCGGTCGTGCGATGCGGCGGTTGTATGCAGCCTATCGAGAGCTTCAGTGGCAATATCAATGGCCGTCATGAAACCGAACGTCAGTTCCGTCGCGGCGAGGTCGTTATCGATGGTCTTCGGAACGCCGATGACCGGAAATCCGCGTTTGTGAAACTGCTCGGCGATCGCAAGCGTGCCTTCGCCGCCGATGGCGACCAAGGCCTCGATGCCGAGAATGTCGAGATTCGCGAGGGCTTCACCGATCGGCATCTCTACAAACGTCGGTTTGCCGTCCACCATCTTGACGAAACTGCCGCGGTTTCGCGTACCTAAGATAGTTCCGCCGCGGGGCAAGATGCCGCTTACCGCCGCCGTGTTCAGTTTTCGCGTATGGGTTTCGCCGAGGATGCCCTCGAAGCTATCCTCGATGCCGACCACCTTCATCCCGAATTCGCCGATCGCGGTCCTTACGACCGCACGTATCGCCGCATTCAGTCCCGGCGCATCGCCGCCGCCCGTCAATACGCCTATTTGCTTGTACATACTTTCGATACTGCCAAAGTAATGCCTTATTTTACTTTACACGCGGTGAAACCGGAAAACGCCCGGACATCAGAGGTCAGTTGAGGTTGTTCTGCTTGGCTTTCGCGGCGAGTTCGACGGCACGAGGCATCATTTCCATTGCCTTGAGGATCTGAGGGTCATTTTCGAGCAAAACCTGCGTTCCCGCCTCAGTGGAATAACTCGCCGTCGCTATTTCTTGACGGATACGCATTTTCGCGTGGTCGTCAAGTGCGTTGATATTCGCCGCAGTCAGGCCATTTTTCGCGTCGTTCACGGCGTAGCTGCGAAAGGCATCGAAAAGCTTGTCCGATACGGCGAATTCATTGGGCTGCAGGCTTGCCTTGAATGTCTGTTTTTCGATACGGAATGTGTCAAAACCCTGAATACGTCCGGCTACAAGCTGACGGACAAAATGGAACGCTGCCTCATTGATCCTCGATCTCAACGGATTAGGCGTCGCCTGCGGAACGGGAACATCGGGCACGATCCCGCGGCCGCCCAAGAGCGTCCTTCCGTCCGGCAATGTTACGGGCGAACCGATAGGCTTAGGCTCCGCAACTGTGCCGTTTTCCGAGGGCAGATCCTCGCCATGAGTGTAGTAATCGTAGATCGAACCGCTTGAATAATCCCTCTGCAGCGAACGCCCGAAAGGCGTGTAGTAACGCGCCGTCGTCAGCGTCAGGCCTGTGCCGTACGGCAAGCGGAAGATACGCTGAACCAGCCCTTTTCCGAAACTCTCGCTGCCGACGACCAATCCGCGGTTATAGTCCTGAACCGCACCCGCGACTATTTCCGACGCCGATGCGGACCCGCCGTTTATCATCACGACCAGCGGAACATCCACTTGGCTGCTGCCTGAGGTCTTTAGCTCGCGAAGCGGCGTCGCGGCGGCACCGCGAACGGTCACCGCTGTTTTGCCGTCAGGAATGAATTTGCTGACAACGGAAACGGCCTGCTCCAGGATGCCGCCCGGATTGCCCCTCAGGTCGAGGATCAGGCTTTTCATCCCGCGTTTCTTCAGTTCATCGATCGCCATCCCGACCTCTTGCGACGTCGTCTGCTGAAATCCGCCCGTCAGCCCGACATAGCCGACGCCGTTTGGCAGCATAAAGAAGTTTCTGACCGACGGCAGAGGTACTCCGCCGCGGACGATCTCCATTTCAATGGGTTCGGGCGACGTCAGGCGTTCGATCTCGATACGCACGCGTGTGCCGCGTTCGCCGCGGACGTTCCGCGAAACCTCGCTGCTCGTCCATTCAAGCGCGTCCTTGCCGTCAACTTTCAAGATACGGTCGCCGTATTTCAGGCCCGCTTCTGCCGCAGGCGTGTTCGGTATGACTGCCTGAACGTAAACACCGTCGCGATGCTGGAATATCGACACGCCGATACCGTAAAACTGAGATGACTGCTCCTCGTCGAGCTTGCGAAACTCTTCACGCGTAAAGAACGCCGAATGAGGATCGAGCGACCATAGCATCGTCTGCATCGAAACGTCCGCCATCTTCTCGCGGTTCGCGTTGCCGCCGTAGCTTTCGTCTATCAATTGTAATGCCTCGGCATAGTCGCCCACGAGTCCTGACATGTCGCCTGTTGACGCCGCTCGTTCGGACGGCAGACGCCCGAATAGCCCGCCGGCAAGGGCACCCAGAAGTATCGTCAAAACTGCGGTCGCAGCATATTTCATATTCGCGAAAATGCCGTAATTCGGCTCCTATCTCGGCTCAAATGCCTGTCACAACAATATACCACATCGGCTCGGTCAATTTTTTCATATCGAAATATGGAAGCTGACCATTTATTTACTTTTTCTTAACCAACATTTACCATAAGCCTTTTACTTTTAATGCAGCCCGACCTCTCCATCATCATCCCTGCGTACAATGAAAGCGACCGCCTCGCCGGGCCGCTGCGTACCGTGATCGAATACCTCATGACGCAGTCTTTCACCGCCGAGGTGATCGTCGTGGACGATGGTTCATCTGATGACACAACTGCCGCCGCAGATGCCGTCTTTTCTGAATATCCCGAATTTGCCGGCCGCACCGTTCGTTACGAAAAGAACCGCGGTAAAGGCTACGCTGTGAAAACCGGCATGCTCGCCGCTGCTGCCGACATAGTTCTTTTCTCTGACGCTGACCTATCGACACCCATCGAAGAACTCCACAAGCTGGTCGATCCGATAAAGAACGGCGAATTCGACGTTACGTTCGGTTCGCGTGCGCTCGATCGTTCGCTTATCGGAACGCATCAGCCCTGGCGGCGTGAACAGGGCGGCAAGGTATTCAACCTCGTCGTCCGCGTAATGACCGGCATGCCCTTCTGGGATACGCAATGCGGCTTTAAGGCGTTCTCAATGCCCACATTTCGCCCTCTGCTCGACGTGATGCAGATCGAACGATTCGGTTTCGACGTCGAATTCCTATACGTCGCACGCCTGCACGGCCTGCGGCTGAAGGAGATCGCGGTCCGCTGGAATAACGACGACCGAAGCAAGGTCAACGTCCTCCGCGACAGCGTCCGCATGTTTGACGAGGTCCGCCAGATCCGCCGCAACGCTAAACGCGGAGTTTACGATATAGGATAGCCACCGAGATCACCGAGAACCCGGAGAAGTTGATCTTATTCCCTCTGTGCTCTCTGTGCTCTCTGTGGCAAAATCTATATTATGACCGCGAAGCTCAACGTTAACATCGATCACGTCGCCACCATCCGCGAGGCCCGCAAAACCATCGAGCCGAGCATCATCACCGCCGCCGTCATCTGCGAACAGGCCGGAGCCGACGGCATTACTGTCCACCTTCGCGGCGACCGCCGTCATATACAGGACCGCGACATCGAACTGCTCCGCGACGTCGTCACGACCTATCTGAACGTCGAAATGGCGGCGACCGACGAGATGATCGCCATCGCTACGCGCACGCGGCCCGACGCCGTATCGCTTGTACCCGAAAACCCCGGCGAAGTGACGACCGAAGGCGGATTGGACGTGATCCAAAATTTTGAGACGGTGAAAAAAGCGGTCGATAGCCTGCGCGAAGCCGGCATTTTTGTCAGTATCTTCATCGACCCCGACACGGACCAGATCGACGCTACAAAACGCGCAGGAGCCCAACAGGTCGAGCTTTGCACCGCGGAATACGCCGAGCTGACACTGTCTTCGCGTGCCGCCCACGGCGAAGGCGCGCAAAAAGCCGCCGCTGAAGTTTCACGCATCGCGGCAGCTTCCGTCCATGCAAAGTCGCTCGGCCTCATCGTCGCCGCCGGCCACGGCCTGACCTATCGCAACGTCGCCGCCCTCGCCGCCATCCCCGAAATAACCGAATTCAACATCGGCCACAACATCATCAGCCGCTCGGTCTTCGTCGGCCTCGCCCAAGCCGTCCGCGAGATGATCGCGGCAACCTCACAAAACACAAATTGACAAGTGTATAGTTACGCTATACACTTTCAATAGTGATAAAGTCCTTTCGGCATAAAGGTATTGAACGGTTTTTCCGTACCGGCTCGAAGGCGGGTATTCAGCCAAAACACGCCGAACGGCTTCGTCTTCAGCTATTTGCTTTGGATAATGCAAAAAAGGCAGAAGATCTAAGTGCTCCCGGTTGGAGGCTTCACCAATTGAAAGGCACTCTAGATGGCCATTGGTCATTGGACGTCAGCGGGAATTGGCGTCTAACTTTCGCCTTTGACGGCGAAGATGCCGTCCTTGTCGATTATCAAGACTATCACTGAGGAAATTATGCTCATGTACGATCCGCCGCATCCCGGTTTGGTTTTAAGAGAGTATCTGAGGGATATTTCAGTCACCTCAGCTGCTCGTCATCTTGGCGTAACAAGAGTCGCACTGTCGCGCATCCTGAATGGAAACACCGGTATCTCTGCGGAAATGGCTCTTCGTTTATCGGAGGCACTTGGAACTACTCCTGAATTCTGGCTTGGAATGCAGACCAACTACGACCTATGGAAGGCATCCCGTTCCCGCCGCCGACCTGTTCGGCGGTTGGCAATTAGTTGAACTGGATCTATAGCCAGTTTGAAATAGAAATTGCTCTCGACACTATATTTAATCGGGAACAAAACGGCAGATTCGGTGTCTGTTAGTAAAATGCTCGCAATAAGACAAATAGAACTCTCCGTCATTCTCTTGCTTTTCCTCGGCGCTTTCGGAGCGTTGTCGATTATTGGTCAAGAGGAGGAGAACCGCATCGAATGTCGGACCGCTCCTAGACTTGTTCGGCCCGAAAAAACACGTATGATCTCGTTCGGAGTGTTGAATACGAAGGCCGTTCACCTTCCGAAACCCACTTTTCCTGAGACCGCAAGGCGTGCCCGTGTCAGTGGTGTTGTTCAGATCCAAGTTGTTATCGATCCTCGTGGCTGCGTGAATGATGCTAAAGCCATCTCAGGTCACCCGCTACTTATTCCCGCGTCAATAGATGCTGCAAAACGCTCTTCGTTCGTCCCTATAACATTTAGCGGCACACCGATCTGGTTTTATGGATACATTACGTATAACTTTCGCGGCGATTCGTTGAACTGGCTCCAGTTGGGCTTTGAAGCAGATTCCGCTCGGCGGCTCGTAGAAGTGATCAGGATCGAAGATAGCCGCGTTCTTCTCAACCTCACGCCGGAAAGCATCTCACTTCTTTATCCTGATCGGACGCATTTTCAAGAACTCCGGCAAAGGGTCCAAGTTGAGCTTGCCGGTGATCCAAAGAGTCGGTGGCTGTTCAGTGTCGGCTGTAAACTGGGCGATATTTCACGCTTCAGCTACACGGGAAATGACGGACTGAAAAGTTCGATCTCCGAGATCAGCGATCTGGTGGATTCCGCACCCGAATCTATATCGCGGCAACTAATTGTTGAGTTGAAAAAATTGACGGGATCAGGTATTTCGGACGAGTTTTGGAAACAGCTAAAATACCTGAAGGACCGCCTTTACCATCTCGGTAGCTAATCAAATAAAGACTTCTCAATTGATCTATAAAACCGTCCTCAACGCCTGACCGGTGAATGACCTCTTGACCTTAGCGACCTGTTCGGGAGTTCCGGTTGCTACAATTTTGCCGCCGGCGGAGCCGCCTTCGGGGCCGAGGTCGATGATGTGGTCGGCGGATTTGATGACGTCGAGGTGGTGTTCGATGACGATGACGGTGTTGCCGGTATCGACGAGTTTTTGCAGGACGTCGAGCAGTTTATGAACGTCGGCGAAGTGCAGGCCTGTCGTCGGTTCGTCGAGGATGTAGATGGTCTTTCCTGTCGCACGCTTGCTCAGCTCTTTTGCAAGTTTGATGCGTTGTGCTTCGCCTCCTGAAAGTGTCGTCGACGACTGGCCGACCTTAATGTAGCCGAGCCCGACATCGAGCAGCGTTTCCAGCTTTTGCCTGATCGCGGGAATATTCTCCAGCAGAGGCAGTGCGTCCTCGATGGTCGTCTCGAGCAGGTCGGCGATCGACAATCCCTTGTATTTCACCGCCAGAGTTTCGCGGTTGTACCGATGGCCGCGGCAGACGTCGCAGGTCACGTAAACGTCCGGCAGAAAGTTCATCTCGATGCGTTTCAGCCCGCCGCCTTCGCATGCCTCGCAGCGGCCGCCTTTCACATTGAACGAAAATCTCCCCGCTTTATATCCGCGTTGACGCGATTCCGGCAGCATCGCGTAAAGGTCGCGTATCGGCGAGAAAAGCCCTGTGTACGTCGCCGGATTCGAACGCGGCGTGCGGCCGATCGGCGACTGGTCGATCTCGATTATCTTGTCCACCAGGTCAAGGCCCTCGATCGTGTCGTGAGCGAGCGGCTGCGTGCTGGAGCCGTAAACGTGCCGGTAGAGTGCGGGATACAAAATGTCCTCAACGAGCGTCGATTTACCCGAACCCGAAACGCCCGTGACAACGGTCAACAGCCCGAGCGGAAATTCGACGTCGATGTTTTTCAGGTTGTGCCCGCGTGCCCCTCGGACGGTGATCCGCTGGCCATTCGGCAGACGCCGCAGTTCCGGTATCTCGATGCGGATATCGCCTTTCAGGTATTTACCCGTGAGCGACGTTTTCGTTTTGGCTATCTCTTTCGGCGTGCCCGCGGCGACGACCTCGCCGCCGTGTGAACCCGCAAGCGGCCCGAGGTCAACGACATAGTCAGCGTGTTCGATGGTCTCTTCATCGTGTTCGACTACGAGCACCGTGTTGCCGAGGTCACGGAGTTCGTGGAGCGTTTCGAGGAGGCGCTTGTTGTCACGCGGATGCAGCCCGATGCTTGGTTCATCGAGCACATACAGCACGCCGCGTAGCTGCGAACCGATCTGCGTTGCGAGCCTGATCCGCTGGCCTTCGCCGCCGGAAAGCGTGCCTGAGGCTCGGTCGAGCGTCAGATAACCGAGTCCGACAGTATCCAGAAAACGCAGGCGGCTGTTTATCTCTTTCAACACAAGTCCGGCGATCTTCTCTTCGCGTTCGGTCAGCTTTATCTCGGCAAAACGCCGGACCGCTTCGCTGATCGGAAGCGCCGAATAGTCACCGATGCCGATGCCGTTGATGCGAACGGCGAGGCTCTCGGGCTGCAGACGTGCGCCGCTGCAGGCAGGACAATGAACCGGAGCGACAAGCTCGGTGAGCGCTTCGCGGATCTTTTCCGACGGCGGATTTTCAAGCCTTTCACGCATCGCACGCAATGCTCCCCGCCAATCGCTCTCGTATTTGTAATCGCCCTGGCGAAACGTCAGCCGCCGCTTTGTTCCGTGCAGAAATGCGGTCTTTATCTCGTCCGGCAGGTCGCGATACGGCGTATCGACCAAAGCTCGTTCGGCGTCGCCCTCCGTTTTCGAACCTGCCTTTTTTCGCTTTCCTTTGCGGCTGCGCGTCTTTGCGCTGACGGACTTCGGCGGTTCGAGTTTGTCACCATCGACGTATCGTTCGATGATCGCCAAGAGCGCCGACCGCAGGAATGTCGCCCCCGAACGGTCCGCACCGCCGAGGAACTCCATCTCTCTGACGGTCGCCGTGTCATTTGAAATTATCTTTCCTGCGTCGAGCTCCATCACCGTGCCGATGCCCTGACAGCGTTTGCAGGCTCCGTATGCCGAATTGAACGAGAACGAACGCGGCTCAAGCGTAGCGATATTGATACCGCAATTCACGCATGCCATCCGCTCGGAATACAGCTTTTCCTCGCCGTCAACGATCGAAACAAGCACGCCGCCGTTCGTCAGCCGCAACGCCGTCCGAACTGATTCCGTCAGCCGTTCTCGGACGCCGTCCTTGATCAGCAGGCGGTCAACGACGATCTCAATAGTGTGATTGCGGCGTTTGTCGAGCAGGATCTCTTCGTCCAGGGCTCGCATTTCGCCGTCAATGCGGGCACGAATAAAGCCGTCCTTCAGGTACTTTTCTAGCTCCTTCTTGAACTCGCCCTTTCGGCCGCGAACGACCGGTGCAAGTATCATCACACGTTCGCCCTCGGGCAGTTCGAGAATTCCCGTGACGATCTGTTCGACAGATTGCCGCGTAACGGCCGTCCCGCATTGATGGCAGTGCGGCTGGCCGATCGACGAAAAAAGCAGCCGCAGATAATCGTAAATTTCTGTAACGGTGCCGACCGTCGAACGCGGGCTTTTTGATACGGTCTTTTGCTCGATGGAGATCGCGGGCGAGAGGCCTTCGATGGAATCGACGTCGGGTTTTTCGAGCTGGTCAAGGAATTGGCGAGCGTATGCCGACAACGACTCCACATATCGACGCTGGCCCTCGGCATAGATGGTGTCAAAAGCCAGCGAGGATTTCCCCGAGCCCGATAGTCCCGTGATCACGGTGAATTTGTCGCGCGGAATATCGATATCGATATTCTTCAAGTTATGCTGACGCGCTCCGCGGACGCTGATCTTGTCGATGCTCATTACAGTCGCGATTTTCGTACACCGCCGAAACGAGCATTATAACAGCCGCCGCTAACCAAAGCTAAGCACAGCCCACAGCGAGCCGCAGGCAATGATGACCCAAAGTACAGTGCCGAGAGCGAAAGGCCGCCAGCCGACATTCTTTAGCATCTCTCGTGTCAGGCTTAGGCCGATGAGGAACAAAGTGACTGTAAGCCCTGCTTTTGCAAGGTTTACGAATGCATCGAACAGGCTCGGCAGGACGTGCGACGAGCCGTAAGTGCGTGCAGCGACGGCGCCGATAAAGAAGAAAATGAACCACGGCAACGCGATCTTTGCCTTACCTTCGCGGTCGCGATAGGCGAACGCCAAAGCAAGAGCAAGCGGTATGATCCAAAGCGTGCGTGCGAGCTTTACTGTGGTCGCGACAGCGAGTGAATCTGCGCCGTAGCCGCTCGATGCTCCGACGACAGAACTCGTGTCCTGTATCGCGATCCCCGCCCACAGCCCGAACTGGCTCTGCGACATTTCGAGCGAATGGCCGATGAGCGGAAACAGAAAAAGTGCGACGGCGTTCAGGATAAAGACCGTGCCCAGCGAGACGGACATCTCGTCGTTCTCAGCCTTTATCGCCGGCCCGACAGCCGCGATGGCACTGCCGCCGCAAATGGCAGTACCGCACGAAATGAGCGTGCGGATCTTCGACGAAACACCGAGCAGCTTTCCAATAGCAAATCCCAAGATCAATGAACCGAAAACGACCGCCACGATGAACGCGATCCCGCTGCGGCCTGCTTTGACGACGGCCTCCAGATTCATCCCGAATCCGAGCATCACGACCGACGCCTGGAGCAAATATTTCGCGGGTTTGCCCGTCAGGCCCGGAAATGGATTGCCGATGGTCAAGGTCATCGCGAACCCAAGTGCTAAAGCCATATACGGCGAACCCCACGGCGACAGGAGAAATGCGATCACTAGAAAAAAGGCGGCCTTTTGCCAGAGCATATGAAGCGAAAAGTATAAGAGCACAAAAAAGAAAAAGCGAGATGTGAGCCTCGCTTTTCCCTTATCCTCCCGGTGATCTTGTTTATCTGAGTACGCCGAAGACCGTTCTCAGTATCGCGGTCGTTCTGCCTATAGGATCGCGTCGTATCCGTTTTTCCTCGTCGGCGATGAGCAGGAACAGCCCGTCGAGCGCTTTCTGCGTAACGTAGCCGTCAATGTCCGTGGCGTCCTGCCCGAGGAACGAACCGAAACGCCCGTAGCGGCCGATAAGCGATTTGTATTGCTGCGTGACGCCGACCTGTTCGGTGAATTCCTCGACGATCGGGCGGAATTTCACACGCAAACGCTCCTCGCTCGTTCTGCGGAAAAACTGCGTCGCAGCGTCGTCCTGACCGCTGAATAGAATGTTGCGGGCGTCGGTGAACGTCATCTGGCCGAGCGAATCGACGAAGATATCGACCGCCTCGGGCACTGCCTTTTCGGCGGCGTGATTCATTGACGCTATGAACTCGTTGACGCGTTTGCCCTGACCGAGAAAACGCATCGTGCCCTCGACCTTTTTCAGGCTGTCGGGCAGCGGAATACGAACGCGGTCGTTGCCCAGAAAGCCGTTCTGCCGTCCGAGGTCCTTGATCGCAGAGCGAACGCCTTTGTCCAATGCAGCCTTTAGGCCTCGTGAGATGTCCAGATCGGACAGCGTCGACTGACGGCGCGTCTGTGCAAGCGTAAAGCTTGACAATATTGACGTTATGACGATAGCTGCTGCGAATGTCTTCACGGCTTTCATTTTCGTTCCCTCCAAAAACTTGAAGCATCGGCCCGCATGCCTGTTGCGAACCGATGCTTTGATTTCGCAGAACAGCGAAAAGTTTGAACACTATTTCAGACGCTTTTCGACGAAAACGTCGATGCCTATTGTTTCGCTTTTCCCTGATTCGCGACCGCTTCCTGTGCGGCACGAATGGCTTCCTGATCGCCGAGATAGCTGCTCGAGATGGGACGCATTTCGGCGTCAAGTTCGTAAACGAGAGGCACGCCGGTCGGTATGTTCAGGCTGACGATGTCCTCGTCCGCGATGCCGTCGAGATGCTTGACCAAGGCACGCAGGCTGTTGCCGTGAGCCGCGACGATCAGGCGTTTTCCCGCACGGATCTTCGGCACAATTTCGCTCTCCCAATAAGGCACGACGCGCTCGACCGTATCTTTCAGGCATTCGGTCGCCGGGAAATTCTCGATACCGGCATAACGCGGATCATTGCCCAGATAACGCTCGTCGCTCGGGTCCAATTCCGGCGGCGGAATGTCGTAACTGCGGCGCCAGATCAGCACCTGCTCATCGCCGTATTTCGCTGCGGTCTCTGCCTTGTCTAGTCCCTGCAATCCGCCGTAATGGCGCTCGTTCAGCAGCCACGATTTCGTCTGCGGCAGCCACATTTGGTCCATCTCGTCGAGGATCAGCCAAAGCGTGCGTATCGCGCGTTTCAGTACCGAAGTGAACGCCTCGTCAAAGACAAAACCTTCGCTTTTCAGCAGCTGCCCCGCGGCCTTTGCCTCCGCAATTCCCTTTTCCGACAGATCGACGTCGTACCAGCCCGTGAACCTGTTCTCCTTGTTCCATTGACTCTCGCCGTGACGTATCAAGACAATTTTGTGCATAAGATAAGTTTCGTTCGAAATGCTCAAAGTTTCAAATCCGATCTCTTCAGTGGTTAGTGACAAGGGACAAGTGGATAGTCAGGAACTATCCACTTCTCACTTCACACTTGTCACTGCAGGTAAACGTGTGCTTTCTGATCTTTCAACATTCGGCGGACCTCGCCGACGAGATATAGCGAACCTGCGACAAGCGCTATACCGTCAGCAGCAACAAGACCACGGATGGTCGCTAAGAGATCAGATGGATTGGCAAATGTAGTCAGCTTTCGATTCCATAAATGACGCGGACAAGCTCGCGCTAACTCCGCCGGCCCCAAAGCCCTTGGACCGAACGAATGAACGAATATTATATTGTCAGCCACCGGGAATAATTCCTCCGCCATCCCGACGACATCCTTGTCATTGGAGGCACCGAATGCCAGAGTTATCGGCCTTCCTTCGTTCAGATCCAAATACTGTCTTAGAGCCTTTGCTCCCGCAGGATTATGCGCACCGTCGAGTAGAAAATTGCCGATATATTCGAGCCGTCCGGGATGCCTCGCGTTGCGCAGCCCGACGCGGATCTCGTCATCGGTGATAGCGAAATGCCGCCGCAGTGCTTCGGCAAGGAGAATTGCCACTTCTGCATTCTCGTATTGATGCATGCCGAGCAATCCGGTCTCTGCGGGCAGCTTGCGGATCGGGTTTCCCAGCGCACTCTCGTCAAAAACGACCGCGCATTCCCTCACGCGACTCGGCCGAAAAGAAAGCTCTCGCAGCCTCTGCCAAATCGCGTCCAATGCCGCCGGCCGCTGTCTGCCGATGACGACGGCTTTCGTGCGTTCCTGAATGATCGCGGCCTTTTCGGCGGCGATCTGTTCGATGGTGTCGCCGAGATATTCCTGATGATCAAGGTCTATGTTCGTAATGGCGGCGATCTCTGCATTCGCCGCTGTTGTGGCATCAAGCCGTCCGCCGAGGCCTGTCTCGAGAATGGCGAGTCCCACGCCCGCATCTGCGAACGCAAGCAATGCCATCGCTGTTACGTGCTCGAAATACGTCGGGCGGTATCGCAGCGAACCTTCGTTGAGCAGCCGCTCCGCTGTCTCGCGGACGATCGTCGCGAACATCGCAAATTCATCTTCGGCAATATCAACGCCGTCGATGCGTATGCGTTCGGTGATCGAGACGAGATGCGGCGAGGTGTAAAGCCCGACGGAAATTCCCGCCTCGCGGCAAATGGAATCGAGAAGGGCACAGACCGAACCTTTACCGTTGGTCCCGGCGACCTGAACCTTTAGATATTTCCGCTGCGGATCGCGAAGCCCGGCGAGCAGAGTGCTGATATTGTCGAGCCCGAGCTTCATCGCCTCGACCTCATTGCCGAGCGAATAAAGGTAGGCTTCGGATTCAGCGAAATTCAATTTCGGAGTTTAACTGACTGCCTGCGGGTTCATCATGAAATCCAGGACACGAACGATGGTATCGCGCATTTCACGGCGGTCGACTACCATATCGACCATGCCGTGTTCGAGCAGAAATTCACTGCGTTGAAAGCCTTTCGGCAGCTTTTGGCGGATCGTCTGTTCGATGACCCGCGGGCCGGCAAAGCCGATGAGTGCCTTCGGTTCCGCGATGTTGACGTCGCCGAGCATCGCAAAACTTGCCGTAACGCCGCCGGTCGTCGGATCCGTCAGAACGGAAATATACGGCAAATGCATCTCGTGCAGGCGTGCGAGGGCAGCGGAAATTTTGCCCATCTGCATCAGCGACAGCGTGCCTTCCTGCATTCGGGCACCGCCTGAAGCTGAATAGACCACGACAGCTCCTTTTTCGTCCATCGCGGCCTCGATCAGCAGCGTGATCTTCTCGCCGACGGCCGAACCCATCGAGCCGCCGATGAAAGACATATCCATCGCACCCGCGAAAACGAGGTGACCGCCGGCCATGCCCTTGCCGCAAACGATAGCTTCGGGCAAGCCCGAAACTTCCTTCGCCTGTTCAATGCGATCTTTGTAGGGTTTTGAATCGACAAATTCCAGCGGATCGGCTGAGGTTATCTCATCGAAAAGCGTCTCATAGCGTCCGTCGTCAAACAGATCTTTTAACCTGTTCTCAGCGGTATAGCGAAAATGATAACCGCAGTGCGTGCAGACCTCTTGCGAATCGCGCAGTTCACGCCGATACAGCGCAGAATCGCATTCCGGGCATTTCACGAAGATGCCTTCCGTGCGAACGGTACGCTCTTCGTCGTCCGGGCTCTCGATCTTCGGCTTGTCTCTGCGAAACCACGACATCGGTAAAAGGATAATTGATTAGGCGGCAAGGATAAAGCCGTTCACCGAAGTATCGAGGACATCTCGGCGTGAATGAGGCCGTTCGAGGCGAGAACCGGCGGATGATAAAGGTCAAATTCCGAGCCGTCGTAATTGCTGACGCGGCCTCCTGCCTCTTCGATCAGCAGGATACCCGCGGCCATATCCCACGGATTGAGGCCTTCTTCCCAAAAGCCGTCAAACCGCCCGCACGCGACATACGCCATATCGATCGCCGCCGAACCGTCACGTCGGACGCCGCGGCAGCTAAGCAGCATTTGCGTCAAATGGCGTGCGAAATCGTCACGCCGCTTTATGTCGTATGGAAAGCCCGTAACGATCAGCGCATCGCCGAGAGCATCGGTCGCCGAAACGCGCATCGGCTTACCATTCAGCGTCGCCCCGCGGCCGCGTTCCGCTGCAAAAAGCTCATCACGCGCCGGGTCGTAAGTGACGCCGAGTACGATCTCGCCTTTATGTTCCAACGCGATCGTCACGCAAAAACAAGGATAACCGTGAGCGAAATTGGTCGTGCCGTCGAGCGGGTCGATGATCCATTTGTGCCCGCCTTCATCGCCGATAATGACAGCGTTGCCTGCCTCTTCCGCCAATATCGAATGGCGCGGAAAGTGCGACTTGATGCGGTCAATGATAAGTGCCTCAGAGGCAAGGTCGGCCTCGGTCACGAGGTTTATGTCGCCTTTCTTCGTAACGGCCTCGATACGGCCGAACTTTTCCATCAGCACGCGGCCCGCATCTTTCGCCGTCTCAATGGCAAAATTTAACATGCTTTTATTTTACTTTTTTCACCACAGAGCACACAGAGGACACAGAGAAAAGCAGACAGGTTCATTCAAACGAAGCAATGCCGTTTCGACAGCATATATTTCGAACGAAATTTTTCTCTGCGGCCTCTGTGTGCTCTGTGGCGAATTGATCTATTTCAATATTGGGTAAATTTCACGTTGGAACGGCGCGGTGATGACGGCATCGCGTTCGCTGACGTAAACGTCGATCTCTGACCTGATGCCGAAACGCCCTGCCAGATAAATTCCGGGTTCGATCGAGAACGCAGTTCCCGGTATCAGACGCCGCGAATCACGCGTTTCCAGGTTATCGATATTCGCACCGTTGCCGTGGCCTTCTTCGCCGATGGAATGGCCGGTTCGGTGCAGGAACTGATCTGCATAGCCCGCCTTTCGGATCACGCCGCGGGCGACATCGTCAACCTCAGCACCGGTGATCGTGCGGCCCGCACGAAACGCATCGCGGACGAAATTGAACGCCGTCTGCTGTGCCTCGAAAACGATGTCCCATATCTTGGTATATTCCTCGGGCACGGCCTCGCCGACATAGCCTACCCACGTCAGATCGACTGCGGGAGCTTTCGGTTTTGAGAGTTTTGTGACGGAATCTATCAGCACCAGATCGCCGCGTTTTATCGGCGAATTCCGCTCGCCACGCGGGAAATAATGCGGCAGTGCGGCGTTGGCATTTACGGCGACGATCATCGGCGAAGGGTTCATTCCTTCCTCCGAAAAACGCTTCATCATGAACTGCTGCACGTCGATCTCGGTCGTGGGAATTTCGGCGTTTATTCGGCGTTTTATCTCGCCGAAAGCCTCGATGATGATGCGCTGCAGCTTGCCGACGGCCTCGAGGTGCATTTGTAATTGTTCGGGCGTCCAGACCGCCTCGAACTGCTGAACGAGGTCGGCGCTCGTTTCGATCTTCACGCCAAGCGAACGCACCATTTCGATGGTCCCGGCATCGACACGTGAGATGTACGGAATATCATTGTTCGGCGAATACTGCATCGCGATGCGAAGCTGCGTAGGCTTGCCGCCGAACATCGCCCGCCCGACCTGTTCTTTGAGCAGCGACCATTCGCGGTAAACGAGTTTACTGCCCGGCAGAGCGTCGAGCTGTTCCTGCTCGATGGCGTGGACGACCTTAACGGGCTCGCCTTTGGCCGGGACGTAATAGAACCAACGCCGTGAACCGCCGAGCCGCTCGGTCTTGAGAATCCGCGGAGCGAGCGGATCGCTGCCGCGAAAATCGTAGAACAGCCAGCCGTCAAGCTTTGCTTTTACGAGTTCGGCCTGGATCTCGCCGATCCTTTTCTGCTGATCGGTTTGCGCGACCGCGGCAGCAGCGAAAAGCAATGTAGCTAGAAATGAAAGAATGGTACGTTTGGATCGCAATGTCATGGTCAATTGAAAGCGGCCCGAAACCGAGCCGCCTATTCACTTTTTCACCTTTTCACTTTTCGGGCCTACGCTCCGCGGAAATAGATATCGACGTAATCCGTCACTTCATCACACGGATTCTGCATCTGCTGCAGACGCCAGTATTTACGCTTGCCTGTGATCGCGAACGTCATCTCGCCCTCACGCACGCAAGGATTGCCGTTGTTGATGTGATTGACGAAAGTTTCGATGCGACCGTCAAAAACGAACTCTTTTGCCGTGATCGAGCGGATAACGCCGTCGATCAGAACGTAAGCTCCTTTTTCTGCACCACGGCCTTTTTGTTCACCTTTAATGCGATACAGGCCTCGGGAATTCGTCACCGCAGCCGTGCCGAAATAATCCCAACTGATCCATTGAAGCGACATCTTGTGTTTGCCCAGCAGCATCGCCGCCGCTTTGCGGTCGCGGATCACTGTCCTTTCCTGCGCGGCGGCTTCCGAAACCGCGGCCGAAAAGACCAAAGCCAATGTTAAACCGACACTCAATTTTCTTAACATCATTATTTTTTCAATTTGCGTTGGGCGACGGCCAAAAATTCTCTGATCTGGTCGTCCCAAAACGTATAGAAGTGAATCCCCGGCAGCTGCCTGTATTCGTGCGGCA
Source organism: Acidobacteriota bacterium (assembly GCA_019639155.1). Classification (GTDB taxonomy): domain Bacteria; phylum Acidobacteriota; class Blastocatellia; order Pyrinomonadales; family Pyrinomonadaceae; genus OLB17. Next base: position 39,548 of record JAHBSJ010000001.1, read on the forward strand.
CCTTCTTTTCTGAAAGCAGTGCCATAAAGTCGCGGTTGTTCTGGATCAGAAAATCCTCATTCCCGCAGGACTGATAGATGAATGGCAGTGCCTTTATTTTGTCCGCATTCATCTCGCGGAGCATGCCAAAAATATCGCTTGTCTTCCTGGACTCCGAATCCGCAGGTCCGAAGATGCCGTCAACGCTTCGCCCGATCTGTCCGGAATTGCCCGCTGTGAACGATGCAACGCCCAATGCTCCGCTGAAAGTGCCGATAATGAAGAATTTTTCGGGATACTTGAAGCCGAATTTCACCGCACCGTATCCGCCCATTGAAAGCCCGGCCACAGCCCGGCCGTCACGCGTCGCGATGGTGCGGAAATTCTTGTCGATCTCCGGTATCAGCTCCTGAATTATGTAGCTTTCGTACTTATCCTTTTCATTCGCAACGCTGTCGGAATACCAGCCGTTGCCGCCCTCCGGCGTGACAATGAGGAAGCTGTGATCTCGAACATATTCTTCGACCCTGGTCAGATCGGTCCAATTTCGGTAATTTCCCGTCAGGCCATGGAGCAGATAGATGACGGCAAAACGCTTCTGCGGCCCGCCGTCGATCTCGTAATCGCCCGGGAAGACAATGCGGTAAGGCATCTCGCGGCCCATCAGCTTGCTGGCGAGCTTGTATTCCTTGACGTTTGCCGCCATCGGGATGGGCGTCGGTGTTGGCGACGGGGTCGGCGTCGGCGTCTGCGCAATTGACACCCCGCAAAAAACGGCCATTACCGCGGCGGACAAAGTTACAAAGGTGAGTTTCTTATATCTCATTTAACCGAACAGCTTGCCGAACCAGCCGCCGTCGTCGCCCTTTTCTTTGTCCACGACCTGAGCGAGTTCACCTGCGTCCAGCCAAACGCCGCTGCATTTGTCGCAAACGTCGATCTTGATCTTCTCAAAATCAGCCTCCACGAGCGTACCGTCGCATTTCGGGCAGCCGATCGCAAGGCTCTTTGATTCCTCTTCCTCCAGCTTCGCCTTCATCTTGGCGATCAGTTCCTGTTCCTGTCTGCGGAAATACTCGTTCTCGAGAGCTTGTCCGCGGTCTTCAAGTTCAATTGGCATAATTGCGTCTCCTAATATGGTAAGAATACTAAAGTCGAAATTCTAAAGTCGAAACCCGTCATTCGCCGGTCTGATCCGGCATATCAGATCTGTGGACCGACCGCATTCGCTGACGAGCTTTCTTTGAGCGGCGGATCGTGTTGCGGCGTTTCAGGCTGGATTCTGCCCAATCTGATACCTGCTTCAGCGGATGCCATTCGAAATGCTCCATCGGCAGCACTTCGCTTGATGCGTTTCGCAGTTTCAGAGTGCTGAATGCGACGAAGAAAATCGTCAGATTAAATACTGCCCCGACCGTGATAACGAACCAGCCGGGAGCGATCCCGACCGTGGCACGTTGAAAGATGATCTCCCAAAACGCACGCCTGTCAGCCTCGGTCGCCGCGGGCACGGGCGACGGGTGTATGTAGATCTTCAGCATCCAGGAAAGCCCGAGCAGCACAAAGATCCAAAGATAATTAGCCCTCAATCGGCGTCCGACCGCTTCCCATTGGCTGATCGTGAAGTGCGGCGAAATGAGATCCGCCGAAATGTGGTCCGCCCATTCCTTGTCAGGCGGAATGGTCCTGTGCGACAGCATCGGGGCGAAATAGCCCGTTTCGATCACGCGGACGCGGTTCGCCCAAACCTCGTAATAGCGGTACCGCCGAGCTTCCATAAAAAGGAATATCGAAACGAGTATCGTATTGATCGGAATGGCGAAATGCGGATTATCCGGCGAACTGAATACGAATGACAGCGTCGCGCCTGCGGTGATGACCGCCCAGTTAGTGGTCGCGTCGAGCCGGTTCCGCCAGATGTTCGACCGTTGGATCTCTCCGCGGTAGAAATGCACCATTGCGGTGTTGAATTCCGCGGGCTGCAGCTTTTGCGGTATCGCGAGCGGCGTGGTCCTTGGCTTGTTCTGGCGTTTCTTGACCTCGTCGGCGAACGCACGGAAAGATGCCGGAACACTCGTGGTGTGAATGTCCGGATCCGACTTTTGAAATGAGGAACGAGCCTCGTCGCTCATATGTGGAACGGTTCTATACGCGAAAGGGGGCCGTGTAAATCAACCTTCTAATGTTTAACATTTTGAATGTGGCGATGCAAGAAATCGGGCATTTCGCTAGAATAACCTCGTGGGAAGTTCAGGCGAGATAATTGACCGAAAACAGCATGACATCGCCGCGGCTGCGAACGCCGCGACGTATGACGAAGTTCTGACACGTACCTGCACGGAACTTTCTCCGCATATCAAACACCCTACGCTGAAGCGGCTCTACGAAAACCTGATCGCGGACCTTTATCAACGGGCCGCGGAAAACTCGTCCGTACCTGCAGTGCTCGACATAGGAGCGGGCGAAGGCTCCGTAACGCTTCCCTTCCTGGAATTCGGCTGCCGAGTGACGGCTGTCGACCTTTCGACGTCTCAGATCGCCGAATTGGAGAAAAAATGCTCCCGCTACGCCGATCGGCTGGAAACACGCTGCATGGACGTAACGGAGTTCCTGGAAACGACCGCCGAAAGGTTTGACCTTATCGTCGCAAACTCCTTTCTGCATCATGTTCCGGACTATGTGGGCCTGGTAGAAAAGGCATTGATGCTGCTGCGGCCCGGCGGACAATTCTTCTCATTCCAAGATCCGATGCGATACGACACACTGCCGCCGGTGACAAGGATTTACAGCGGTGCGGCGTACATCGGATGGCGGCTGTTCGACGGGGACGTTATCCGTGGTATCGGCCGATACATCAGGAGAAAACGCGGCGTTTACCTTGACGATTCTCCTGAGGACAACACCGAATTTCACGCCACACGGAACGGCGTCGATCAGAACGCCATCGCGGAAATGTTGAGAAAACAGGGCTTTGAGGTCGAGATAGTGCCGTATTTCAGCACACACAGCCCATTCTTTCAAAAGCTCGGTGAGACGCTGAACGTCGCGGACTCGTTCGGCATCGTTGCTCGAAGAACAGACAGATGACCCAGCAGACCGACGACGAGAATTGGATGTGGCGTGCCATCGACACCGCCAAAAAGGCCGGACAAATGGGCGAAGTGCCCGTCGGAGCCATTGTGGTAAGTGCCGAAGGCAAGATACTCGCCGCCGCGGGCAATCGCACGATAACCGACACCGACCCGACCGGCCATGCCGAGATCATCGCTCTTCGTATTGCGGCAACGCGTGTTGGAAATTATCGATTGGTCGGCTCAACGGTCTATTCCACTATCGAACCGTGTGCCATGTGCGCCGGTGCACTTGTGAATGCACGCGTCGCCCGGCTCGTATTTGGAGCACACGACGAACGTTTCGGCGCCGTCGAGACGATGTTCGACATCTGCACGAATGCGCGGCTCAATCACCGTCTCGAAGTAACATCCGGCGTGCTCGCCGAAAACTGCAGAAAGCTGATGCAGGATTTTTTTAAGGCACGCCGTTGATCCCTCCGCAGCCTCTGCTTGATAATTCGCCTGTCGAAACATTACAATCTTTTATTCGCGCGGAGAGGTGCGAGAGTGGTTGAATCGGGCAGTCTCGAAAATTGTTGTGCCTTAACGGGTACCGTGGGTTCGAATCCCACCCTCTCCGCCATCTAGATCATTTTCGATCACGAAACAGAATGTGTGTCTTCGGCAGCCGCACAGGCATGCCGTGCAAGCGTTCATTTTGTTTGAAGTTATTTGAAATTGTCACTTTCACTCGCCACACGGTTGTTTGTTTCTTGACTACATTGCAGGAGGAGATTCTATGCCTTTGAGTAAGAGATTATCTGCTGAGTTTTTGGGAACGCTTTGGCTGGTTTTAGGCGGATGCGGTTCGGCGGTACTCGCCGCAGCCTATCCGAATCTCGGCATCGGTTTTGCGGGCGTCTCGCTCGCCTTCGGCCTTACGGTGCTGACCATGGCATACGCCATCGGACACATTTCGGGGTGCCATCTGAATCCCGCCGTTACGCTCGGCCTGTGGGCAGGACGGCGTTTCGACGGCAAAGACATCTTGCCTTATATCGTCGCACAGGTGCTTGGCGGTATCGCCGGCGCGGGCATCCTTTACGTGATCGCCAGCGGCAAGGCCGGCTTTTCGCTGACCGGCGGTTTCGCATCTAATGGATTCGGCGAGAATTCGCCGGGTAAGTACGAGGTTCTTTCGGGCTTTACGACCGAGGTCGTAATGACGTTCTTTTTCTTGGTGGTCATACTCGGAGCAACGCATCGTCTGGCTCCGAAAGGCTTTGCCCCGATAGCTATCGGACTTTGTTTGACATTGATCCACCTGATCTCGATACCGGTCACCAATACGTCGGTCAACCCCGCACGTTCGACCGGCCCGGCGGTTTTTGTCGGCGGATGGGCGATAAATCAGCTTTGGCTTTTCTGGGTGGCACCGATCCTTGGAGCATTGCTCGCAGGCTTTGTTTATTCTTGGCTTGCCGACGATGAACCTGAGGCCGAAACCGCAAAAGACGGCGACGGAGGCGAATCCACCAGAGCTGACGGTGATGATAATAAAGACGCAGACGCCGGAGAAGCAGGCGACGGCGGAAACGGCGATTAGCCGAAATTGACAATTTAACCTAACGCGGAAAGGTGCAGGAGTGGTTGAACTGGCAGCACTGGAAATGCTGTGTACCTCAAAAGGGTACCGTGGGTTCGAATCCCACCCTTTCCGCCAGAATTCTGAAGGATAAAGGCGAAAGGATAAAGGATAAAGGTCTTCGGTGACCTGCTATTCGATCTTTTCGCCTTTTCGATTGTATGGACCAAGATCTGATCGTGAGGACCAAAGACTTTGCAGTTCGGGTGATACGCCTGTACGCTGCCTTGCCGAAAACTACTGAAGCTCAAGTGATGGGAAAGCAACTTCTTCGATCCGGCACCTCGGTCGGAGCCCATTATCGAGAGGCGAAATATGCTAAATCAGATGCCGATCTCGTCAGCCAACTTGAGGGCGGTCTCCAGGAACTGGAGGAAACGGCCTATTGGCTTGAGCTCCTCGAGGAAATGAATATTTTCCCCAAAACAAAGTTGAAGCCTCTCCAACTTGAAACTGCTGAGTTGATTGCCATCTTCGTCACGATAGTCAAAAAGATCAGATCTCGCAGAAAAGTTGCTTGACGCGACTTTATCCTTTATCCCTCATCCTTTATCCTTATAAGAGTGGCTTCAGGCCCCGCACAAGGTTCGTGTTGTGAACCCGGCTAGGCGAGGAATCGAGCAACCGTAGCAATTACAACCTGTGTTGCGATCAGGTCTGAAGCCGCATCTTTTTTCGACCCTACACCGACCTCCCGTCTTTCATCTCTTCCCTCTTTTCCCTTTATCAATTATCCTATTTCAAATGTCTTACCAGGTCATCGCCCGAAAGTGGCGGCCGCATACATTTGAAGAGGTCACCGGACAGGACGTGATCACACGCACGCTGCGAAACGCCATCGAAAGCGGGCGTCTGCATCACGCGTATCTCTTTTCGGGTGCACGCGGCGTTGGTAAGACGACCACGGCACGCATCATCGCCAAAGCGTTGAACTGCCACCGCTCCGAAGGCCCGACGCTGACGCCCTGCCGAACGGACGACCCGGCGGCTTGCCCGTCGTGCATGGAAATTTCCGAAAGCCGCTCAATGGACGTGCTCGAGATCGACGCTGCGTCGCACACGGGCATCGACGATGTCCGCGACACCATCATCGATAATATCAACGTCAATCCCGCACGCGACCGTTACAAGGTCTTCATCATCGATGAGGTCCACCAGCTTTCGAAGCCGGCGTTCAACGCACTGCTGAAAACGCTCGAAGAGCCGCCGCCGAACGTGCTTTTCGTAATGGCGACGACCGAGCTGCACAAGGTGCCGATCACGATCACCTCGCGGTGTCAGGAATTTCAATTCCGCACAATACCGCTGCAGAAGATCCTCGACCGCCTTACGCACATCGCGAAAGCGGAGAGCATCAAGATCAGCGACGAAGCTCTTCGCGAGATAGCTCGTTCGGGCGAAGGCTCGATGCGCGACGCACAGAGCAATTTCGATCAGGTGATCAGTTTTTCTTCGGACGATATCACCGCCGAAGACGTCGCCAACGCCCTTGGTTTCGCCGGCGTCCGGCTGCTTGAAAGAACAATGTCGGCGATCGCCGAAAGGCAGCCGAAAGAACTGCTCGACGTTGTCGAAACGCTCGTCTCTCGCGGTAACGACCTGCGTCATTTCTGCCGCGATCTGCTTGGCCTGATACGCGACATTTTCGTTTACAAGGCCGCGGGTTTTGACGCGTCGCTGCTGGAAGGTGCGGCGTTGAATGAAGCTGAGATACGTGCACTCGCCGAGAAGTTCACTGAGGCCGATCTGACCCGTTTTTTCAATTCCCTTGCCGAGACAGAGGCCGCGATACGTACTGCCGCAAATCCGCGCTACACGCTCGAGATCGGCCTTGTGAAACTCGCCGAACTCGGCACCGTCAAGAGCATTGAAGAGATCCTCCGCTCGCTCGACGCGATCGCAGGCGGGGCAGCGGCACCGTTAGCATCGACAGCTGCCGCCACGCAGGAAAAAAAAACTCTGAATCCGGAACCGCAGCCTGAGCCGCAGCCTGAACCCAAAGCGGAAACACCGGAAAAGCCTGAAAAACCGGCCGAAACGCCGCCTCGGGAGCCGGAAGAACCTGATTATTTCGCTGACGAACCGCCGGACGAGCCTGCCTATTTCGAACCCGAGTTCGAGACCGAGCATCACTTCGAACCTGTGCCGGAGATCGCGGTCGCCGGATTGACCGCGAAATTGCCGCCGCTGAGTTCTGACGAACTTGAACATTTCGAGATCGAGGCAGTTGACGCTGCATTCTCTGCTCGAATGCTTGCACTCGGCGATGATCTTGCCCCTTCGGCCAATGCAGATGAATTGAGAGCGTTTTTTGCGGACGTCCGGCATGCTCGCTCGGCTGCTGCAGGAATAGGAACGTCTGCGGACATAGAGGCAGGGCACGCAATGGTAAAGGGGCTCGCAGATGCCTTCAAAGACGACGATTTCGTCGAGATCCCGCAATTAGGCGAAAACCCGACCGAAGCCGAGTTGATCGCATACGCCAACGCTTTGCCAAAGGTGCGCCTGCTGAAACGCGTCTTCGGAGCCGAGGTCGTCGAGGTAAAGAAAAAGTGAGCGGCATTCGATAAAGCGAACGCAATATCCCTTAACTTCGTATTACCATTTGCGGACGGAACGATGAGGACGACAGCAAGATTCTTTGGCCTGATAGTGCTCACGGCTGCATTGGCAGCTGCGGTTTCCGCGCAAGGCGATGCGAATTGGTCCATTAGCAAATCGCCGCTGCCGCCGCCGACGGGTTTCGTGAACGATTACGTCGGCGTCATCGACGCAGCGACAAAGCAGCAGCTCGAAGACAAGCTCAGGAATCTTCGCGATACGACGAACCCGTCGGTTGAGATAGCGGTCGCAGTGGTCAAAACAACGGGCGAAAGGCCGATCTTCGATTATTCGCTTGCCGTCGCACGCGGCTGGGGCATCGGCTCCAAAGCCGACGACAATCCTTCTGCCTTGCTTTTCGTCGCCATCGACGACCGAAAATATTTCACACAGGTCAGCAAGGACCTCGAGGACGAACTGCCGGACGGCGTGGTCGGCAGTCTGCAGAGGCAATATTTGGTACCTGAGTTTCGTAAAGGCAATTACGGCAAAGGCATCAGCGACACGATAGATGCTTACATCGCTGTGATACGCGGTGAAGGGAACGTCGCGGCCCCGACCAAGCAACCGGCTGCAAGCGACCCGACAGAAGGCGACGGCTTTTACTTTTTCTTTTGTTGCGTGTTTGTGATCTTTATCGTGATCGTCGCCATTTCAAGCGCGTTCGGCCGTAGAAAGTCCAAGGACGACCACGACCGCTGGGGCGGCGGCTTTGGCTCGAGCGGCGGCGGCAGCGGCGTTTCGGACGCTCTGCCGTGGATAATCGGCGGCATTATTTCTGCTGCCTCCGACAGTTCCTCGTCGTCAAGTGACTGGGGCGGTTCGAGCGATTGGGGCGGCTTCGGCGGAGGAGGCGATTTCGGCGGAGGAGGCGCCGGCGGCGGCTGGTAGGAGAAGAGAGATGTGAGACGGGAGACAAGAGACGGGAGATGATTGCTAATTGCTGACTGCTGATCGCTAACTGACCACTGACCACTGACCACTGACCACTGTTAAATATGATCCATCATTTTAGAGATTTCATCGACGACCTGAGGACGACGCACGGCGACAATCTTGTGTCCGTGATACTTTACGGCTCGGCTGCGGCCGGCGATTTTGTGCCCAACCGCTCGGATTACAATATCCTCGTCGCGCTGAACAAGATCGGTCCCGAGGACCTTCGCCTTGCACACGCAAGCGTTCGCGAATGGGCACGCATCGGCAATCCGATACCCGTATATTTCACCGTGTCCGAGCTGCAGAATGCCGCCGATGTTTTCCCGATCGAATTTCACCAGATGACCGTCGCGCACAAGGTACTCTACGGCCGCGACGTGATCGAAGGGCTGAACATATCGAACGAATTCCTGCGGCATCAGGCAGAGTACGAACTCCGCAGCAAGCTGATACAGCTTCGGCGGCAGTACATTCCGGCTTCTGCATCGTCGGAAAAACTAATGAAGCTGATGGCCGAGAGTCTGGCAAGCTTTTCCGCATTGTTCCGGGCAGTGCTGATCCTGCACGGCGTCGAACCGCCGGCGACAAAACATGAGATCGTCGCGCTCACTTCGAAACACTTGAAGATAAGCGGCGCACCGTTTGAAAAGATATTCAATATCCGTGAGAATAACTTCATCGAAAAGCTCGATGAGGCCGAGGCAAACGCCCTTTTCGGGCATTATATGGACGAGATCGAACGCGTCATCGACGCGGTCAACAAAGTCGAATAGGGGGACTTTTACAGCTATGAAACGAACAATTCTATTGGCATTCGTTGCCTTTGCGGCATTCGCGGCGTCGGGGTGCAGCTATAACCAGCTGACCGCCGAGCAGCAGCAGGTGAAAGGCAAATGGGCAAACGTGGAAAGTGCGATGCAGCGTCGTGCCGATCTGGTCCCGAATCTGGTCGAGGCCGCAAAGATGGCGGGCGTACAGGAACAGGAAGTTTTCGGGCAGATCGCCGATGCTCGTTCACGGCTGATTAACGCCGCACAAGCTCCCGGTGCGGGAGCCGACGGCGACAAATCGCCGGAGCAGAAGCAGGCCATCATCGACGCCAACAACACGTTCGGGGGCACCATCGGCCGTTTGCTGATGCTGCAGGAACAGTATCCTAACCTGCGGTCGGTCGAGGCATTCATGAAGGTGCAGGACGAGCTCGCAGGAACGGAAAATCGGATCAATGCGGCACGGCTCGATTTTAATGATGCCGTTACGAAATACAACACGACGCGGAACTCTTTCCCGGCCGTGCTGACCTCAGGACTGCTTGGATTTAAGGAAGAGCCTTTCTTCAAGGCCGACGAGGGAGCGAAACAGGCACCGACCATCGGCGATGCCAATTCGCTGAGAAAGAGCAACTAAAACCCGCGGGTACTGCACATCGCGCAGTGATCACAAGGCTTGTCAGGCTCGAACTGGCAAGCCTTTTCTCGTGTGATACCGGCAAAAATGCCGTCGGCTATGGCTTCTGCGACCGCAAAACGGTCGAGCGAAGCGTGTACGTCGGCCGTCACCTGCGGATCCGCAGTCAACACGTCGAGCCTTTCTCGCAGCTTGTCGAGCTCTGCTTTTATCGCGTTTATTTCACTGGACATCAGTACTCGTTGACTTTGTGATCGATGTGGTGAGCTTGATCAACTCTCGGCAATCAGCATCTATCGAAAGATATTCTTTGTCATTTAAATAACCGCCTTTGTGTAAGAGCAGCAGCCATAACTCCGTCTCAGCCGCTTTCTGCATTGCCATTCTCATTTCGTATCCGAAACCCTGCCGAGAATCAGATTGAGTGGCGGTCTTTATGTGTTTAGCGATCATAGCCCCCGACAACAGCACTTGCTTGCTTAGGACATATTCCTTTTGCGTCAACAGATGCTTGTAAAGAGCAACGATACGTAATGCAAAATCGATCGCTTTTTCTAGAGTTATGCTCTTTGCCATATTTCAATATCCACTTTTAACTCTTATCTTTTAACTTTTAACTGCATTTCAAAATATCTATGTATCAGTTAAAAGTTCATAGTTAAGATGTAAAAGTTCTAGAGCAACTCTATCTTGTCCACCACACCGACTATTGCCGAGTCGATCGCAGCTCCCGCTCGTCCGGTGGCTGCGGTCGATGCGGACCAGCCTTCCTGTGCGATGATGACGATGTCGCCTTCGCCGGCATTCACTGAGTCGAGAGCGATGCAAGTATAGTCCATATCCTCGCCCTCGGGTGTGATCTGGCGGCAGAGCATCGCCCGCGTTCCTTCGTAACGCTGGTTCTTTTGCGTGGCAACGACGTTTCCGATGACCCTGGCGATGAGCATTTCAGACCTAACGGACTTCCCAAACTTCCGCGGCTTTCGAGACTTCCTAGACTTTCAAGACTTCCCTGACTTGTTCAATACATGTGCGTCCGAATCGATGATCCCGACAATGGTGCAGTCGGTCGGCGTTTCGTCGCGTTTGAACGGGAACGACGCCTCTTTGCCGCGGCACCAAAAAACAAGCTCGCCCACGCCCGCACCGACCGCGTCCAGAGCTATCGTCGGGGTGCCTTTGGGCATGAGATCGGCATCGAGCGTCTGAACGATTAGAAATTTACGACCGTGAAGCGATTCGTTCTTCACGGTCGAAACTACGTTTCCAATGACACGAGCGATCTGCATAAGAGTCGGATCAGTCTGGGAAGTCGGGTCAGTCTTGGAAGTCTAGCCAGTTAAGCGATCCGCGGTAAGTATAAGATCTTTTCCCACCCCTCTAAGACGCCCTGGACTCCCCAGACTGACAAGACCTCCTAGACTTCCCGGACCTCCTTGACTTCCTAGACTTTGAAATCTATCTCATCGATCACGCCGATAATTGCCGAATCGACGGGACAATCCTTATTGCCCTCAGCAAGACGCGCGGATGAACCGCCCACGACAATAACTTTTTCGTGAAATCCGGCACCGACGGTATCGACCGCGACGACGTAGCCGCTCTGATCCGTACCGTCTAGGTTGATCGGCTTTACTATGAGCAATTTCTTGCCCTTTAGCCGCTCGTCCTTTTGCGTAGAGACAACGGTGCCTAAAATGCGTGCGATTATCATTTGAGCAGTTAGCGATCAGCTATCAGCAGTCGGCATTAGGCAATTAACGTGCTAATCGCCAATTGCTAATTGCTAATTGTTGGTCACTATTTCCTGACTACCGGCAGCGTTTCGTCAACGCTCGAATGCGGCCGCGGGATCACGTGGACGCTGACAAGCTCGCCGACGCGGCGCGCGGCCGCGGCACCTGCATCAGTGGCTGCCTTAACGGCGGCGACGTCGCCTCGGACGATCGCGGTAACAAAACCGGCGCCGATCTTTTCATAACTGACAAGCTGGACGTTCGCCGCTTTGACCATTGCGTCTGCCGCTTCGATCATTGCAACGAGGCCTTTTGTCTCAACCATTCCCAGTGCTTCTTGCATCTAGTTTGCTCCTGAATTTTGCTTCTGTTCGGCAAATTGCCCTGCTAGTTTAACCCAATTTCGCCGCCTGGCTCAAAAGTTCGATCAATTCTTCACGCGTGAACGAAATTTTCCGCCCGCTGCCGCCCGACGCTGCGGGATATTCGACGTCGAGTTCGCACGAAATACCCGCGTCGTGCAGATATCCGCAAGCCTGGCAACGAGCGTTCTCTTTCAGATAACCCGCCTTTTCTCTTATGTTTATCAGCTTTTCGATCGCGTCCTGCGGCAGGTCGTTCGCACCGCCGAGCGCTTTTGCGAGGATCGCGATGCGCGCCGTGTGTTCCAGCGTCTCCAGACGGTCAAATGCCTGCCACAGGTCATCGCCATAGGCGACTGCACCGTGGTTCGCCATCAAGAGGGCGTTGTGATGCTCGACGAAAGGCTTCATCGCTTCGGTCAACTCATTTGTCGAAGGCGTTCCGTAGCTCGTCAGCGGTACGCAACCGAGCGTCAATATCACCTCGCTCAATATCGGCTTGTCGATCGCCAACCCGGCGACGGCAAAAGCCGTCCCGTGCGGCGGATGCGCGTGGCAGACGGCACGGACATCGGGACGCATCTTATAGATCAGCAGATGCATCGCCAGTTCCGACGACGCCCGCTTATCTGTGAGCGGCTTGCCGTCCATGTCCGTCAGAGCGAGGCAATCTTCGGTCATGCGGCCCTTCGACGTCATCGTCGGCGTCGCAAGAACGGTGTTCTCGTCCAGGCGTATACTCACATTGCCGTCCGACGATACAACATAGCTTCGTTCGTACAGCAGACGCCCGATCTCGCAGATGAGTTTTCTGGCCTCTCTCTCGTCCATAAAGCAGGAAGCCACAGATTAGCACATCCATTGCGGACTGCGTTAACCTGCGGCTTACCGAAAGCCTTTATTCTGCGAAAAATTACTTTGCCTTGGCCGGCATCGGCGGAATGGGCGGAAGCGGCGGCAGCTCGGCAGCGTTCATTGTCTCCGTGGTCATCGCCTCGATCTCATTGCGAAGCCGGAGGTTTTCCATTCTCAGCTGCTCATTCTCCAGCTTGAGCTGCTTGATGATGCGAACTTTCTTGCCGCCGCGATACTTCGGCCCGCTGATCTGAACAAAAAAGCTCGCGACGAAAATGCCCACTGCAAAAGCCGCTACAAACGGCAGAAAACGTTTAATAAATCCTCTGGTCCCCATTGTTTCAACTACCTCAGAAAAGAATACGCCACCGCGCGAATTTCGGTTTCAACTGTCGCTGCACCGTGTAAAATTATTCTACACCCAAGCGCCGTTTGAACGAAAGCTTTTTCCCGCGCATGGCCTAAATTTGTTGCCGTACGCCGCAATGCCGTTGCCCGCAGCCGTTTTTTAGACTACTATGTTTCAGGTGTGAAACAATGATCGCTTACTTGCGCGGCAATCTTCTCGAAAAAAACGCGAATACCGTGATCATCGAAACCGGCGGTGTCGGCTACGAGGTCTGGATACCGCTTTCGACATTTTACGACATCGGCGACGTCGGCACTGAGGCGGAACTTCGCATTCACACGCATGTTCGCGAGGACGCAATTCAGCTTTTCGGTTTCAAGAGCGAAAATGAAAAGGCGATCTTTCTGCTGCTGACGTCGGTTCAGGGCATAGGCCCGCGTTCAGCGATTGCGATGCTGTCGGGCATGAACGCCGACGAATTTGCCGCCGCTGTCCGAGCCAACGACCTCGCACGCCTGACCGCGATCCCCGGGATCGGCCGCAAAACGGCGGAACGCCTGGTCATCGAGCTTCGTGATAAACTCTCAAATATCGGCATTGCGGCTACGTCCGCGGCAGCCGGCGGAACATCTTCGGGCTCGGCATTTGACGACGCACTTTCGGCACTTGTTAATCTCGGCTATCAGCGTTCGGCCGCCGAAAAGGCCCTCGACAAGGCCGCCGCCGAAGGTACCGAACAGAACGTGCAGAAACTGCTGCGGCGCAGCCTGCAGATACTCGCGAAATAGAAAAACGTGGCAAACGTTACAGCCATAAACATACGCAACGAAGATCTGACGGCCGATGAGAGCCGTTTCGAGGCGACGCTGCGCCCCGCCGCACTCGGCGATTATATCGGCCAGGCAAAGGTCAAGGACAACCTGCGTGTCTTTATGAAGGCCGCCCTGAAACGCCGCGAAGCGCTCGATCACATCCTGCTCACCGGTCCGCCGGGCGTCGGCAAAACGACGCTTTCCAACATCGTCGCCAACGAAATGGGCACGACCATTCGCGCGACCGCCGGCCCCGTCATTGAAAAAGCAGGCGACCTCGCCGCGATACTTTCCAATCTCGAAGAAGGCGACGTGCTCTTCATCGACGAAATACATCGCCTCAATCCCGCCATCGAAGAGATCCTCTATCCCGCGATGGAAGATTACACGCTGCCTATCATGATCGGCCAAGGGCCCGCCGCGCGCCCCGTTACACTAGATCTGCCGAAATTCACCCTCGTCGGCGCGACTACGCGGCCCGGGCTTATAACGGCACCGCTGCGGGGGCGTTTCGGCATCATTTTTCATCTTGATTTTTACTCGGCGGACGACCTGCAGACCATCTGCGAACGCTCCGCAGGCATTCTCGGCGTCGGGATCGACCGCGAAGGCTCTCGCGAGATCGCACGCCGCGGCCGCGGCACGCCGCGTATCGTTAACCGCCTGCTCCGCCGCGTTCGTGATTTTGCGGAGGTCGATCACGATGGCCGCATCACGCGTGAGGTCGCTGCCTCTGCTCTCGATAAAATGGAAGTGGACAGCTACGGCCTGGACGAGATGGACTCGAAACTTCTGCGGACCATCATCGACAAATTCGACGGCGGCCCGGTCGGCCTCAGTACGCTGTCAGCCGCGATCCACGAAGAAAAGGACTCCATCGAAGAGATCATCGAACCGTATCTGCTTCAGATCGGCTTTCTAAACCGCACGCCCCGCGGCCGCATGGCCACGCGGCTCGCCTACGAACACTTCGGCCTCGAAGCCTTAGCCTCTGCCCAGCCGTCGCTGCTCTAGCCGACACTTGACTCCGCCTCGCGTTCCCGAATAAGCTGTCGGCGGTGGATTTTTATTTCCTTCTATTCTCGCTTTTCTTTCCGCGGATAGTGATGCTTGTCTATCTGCTGATGTTCCCCGGCCTGTTTCCGGAGAACATCGTCCCCACATGGGCGGACATCCTGCTCGGCGTCTTCGCCCCGCGCATACTCATTTTGATCTACATCTATCAGAACATGGGCTATGACAACATCTGGTTCGTCGCCCATCTTGTCGTCATGCTCTTCGCCTACCTCGGCGGAGGCCGCGAGGCACGCCGCCGCCGCGATCGGCGAACGGACGCATAGCGAAACATCTGCATTTCCACGCAAAACACGCAAACTGGATCGATTCCCGCTGTTTCATACATAATACACTTTACAACATACGCAACGCCCGTTATAATTACTCCTACATATGTCGGAACGCATATCGGAGCCCGAACGATACGATTCAGCCGCCGGTTGGCAGCCGCCCGATCCTTACAAGAAGTTGCGTGAAAAGGCACGTCGCGAGTTAGAACGCACGCCCGACGCGTCTTCCACGATGCTTGCCGTACGGCCTGCTTCGAAGTGGATCGTGCCGGCAAAGCAGCACCCGGCGCCCGAACTGCTTTCGTCGCTGTGGCGTCAGGGCGAGATCGCAGTGATGTTCGGCGAACGCGGCAGCGGCAAGAGCGTCTTTGCCGTACAGATCGCCGACGCGGTCGCCAAAGGCAATTCCCCGCTCAATTCGCCCCAATTCGACCTTGCTCAGACAAGAGATAAAGACGGCGGGCCGCGGTCGCCAAAGGTCCTGTATATCGATTTCGAAATGAGCGATCGGCAATTCGGCACGCGATATTGCCGGCAGGCTCCGGGCAGCAAACGGATGATCAAACCGAAATTCGCGTTTGACCGTGCGGTGATCGACCCCGAATTCGAGCTGCCGAAAGCCTTCCGCAAGGTCTCCGATTATCTATACCATTCCATCCGCGCCGCAATGGTCAAACATGAGAACGGCGTGGTTATCGTGGACAGCATCCATTATCTGCTCCGCGATACGTCGAGCAGCACGGAATCGCTCAGTCTGATGAAATCGCTCCGGCAGATCGCGTCCGACTGCAGGGTTTCGATACTGATCACCGCACCGATGCACCCGCGGACCCGCGTCACGCGCCCCGTCACGCTCAAGGACCTCGCCGCCGCACGCTGCGTCGCCGAACTCGCCGACACGGTCTTTGCCCTATGCCTCAGCACGTTCAGCCCGGCCCACCGCTATATCAAACACCTGGCCTCCCGCCACGCCCCGATCGTCCACGACACCGAAAACGTCCTCGCCTTTCAACTCCTCACCGGGAACTTCGCCGGGAACGCAGGCATCCCTGCAACTGAGGCCGCTGCTCCTGCCCCTGCTCCTGCCACTGCTCCTGCCACTGCCACTGCCACTGCTCCTGCCGCTGCTCCTGCCACTGCTCCTGCCGCTGCTCCTGCTTCTGCCACTGCTCCTGCCGCTGCTCCTGCCCCAGCAACTGCAACTGCCCCTTCTCCCTGTCTCCACTTCCTCGGCCCGACCCCCGAGCTGCCGCATATCACCGACTACGCCGCCGATACCGAACGCCGCATCACGCAAGAGGCCAACCGCCTCCGACGCCTCCTCAACCCCCGCAACGTCGTCGATATGCTAATGTCCGCCGAATACCGCCGCTACCTAAAAGGCGAGTGACCGGCTACTTACTACCGGCTACTGCTCAGCAATAGCCAGTTCGTTCTCCTTGTGCTTCTTGATGCCAGTTGAGTACGGCAGTTTGGTTAAAGCAGATCGCTAAGAATAATGACATCGATATTTTCGAGACGGCGGAAGCCGGGATCATTTGTAACGAAATGGCTGCAATCTGAAAGCGTCGCGGTCGCGGCGTGGATGGCATCGGGAGTTTTGAGATTTTGAACGACCCGGAAATCAACGGCGAAGCGCAGTAGATCAGCGTTTACCGGGACGAGTTGCATTTGGTTGGCCCTAAAGACCGCCTCGTATGCCTTGATGAGATCAGCGTCATCATCCCGCACAGGATGAACAAGCGTTTCGAGCAAGGTAAGCTCGCTAGTCACGACGCCAATATTTCCCGTTTCGACCTCAAACCAAATATCCGTCATAAGGGCATGATACTTCGGCTTCTTTTCGATGCTATACATGATCGGGGCCGCGTCAAGGTAAGCGAGTGAGCCATTCGGCAGTTTCAATCGTCCCACGAATCCCGCTCCACTCTTAAGTATTCATCAATTTCAGCAGCACTTCGAGGGTTCTTCGGGGGCCGAATGTTTTCGAGGATCTCAAGGATGGATTTTTTTTCGGTGCGATCCGGACGGGCGCGTTTCATTATGATCTCGGCAAGACGTAGCTGGTCGCTTGGAGGCAACGGCCGGATCGCTTCATTGTATATGGTCTCAACGCTTGGCATAACACCGAAATCTTAGCATTAGATGCTTAAAAACTAAACAAAAAGCCCCGCAGATAGCTCTGCGGGGCCTCTGACTTCTGCCTACTGACTACTCAGCAACTGCCAGTTCTTTCTCTTTGTTCTTTTTGATCCCGCCGATTGGTACCGGTGGAGCGTTAACTGTGAGTCGTGAATAGAAAAGCCCCGCAGATCACTCTGCGGGGCTTTTCACGGACTGCTTGGCTGTTCCGGCACAACTCACTCTTAACGTTCGAGCGCGAGGTTTCGGGAGAGTTTTGTATTGATCCACTGGTTGAGCGAGATACCTTCGCGTTCTGCTTCCATTGATAGCTGCCGGTGAAGATGTGCCGGCATGCGGAGATTCAGTTTACCGCTGAAACGGCGCTTGCTCAGCGGTTCCGGCAATTGCTCGCCCGCTCCCCGGATGTCCTCGATCACGAACTCGACAACTTTCCTGATCTCTCTGAGGGCCTTTTCCTGTGTGCTGCCATGTGCGGCCAGCGACGCAAACTCCGCCACTCGGCCAACAAACGCCCCGTCCTCGTCCGACCACATTACAGAGTACGCGTAATCCTCGGCTCGAAAACTGTTTGCGGTGGTCTTCGTTGTTGATAACACTCTCGACATTCTGATCTCCTTACTCTTTGTCCTCAACGATCTCCGCCAACCTGCGAAGCGCCGCGACAACTTGATCTACCTGATACGGCTTCGCCTTGTTTCCATCCTTTTGCAGGTTTATCCTCGGGTCGCCCGGCCACGGTGTCTTAAAAATATGGTGGCTTCCTTTTACGCGTTCCCCGCCGAAACGCTCGCGGCATATCTTTAGAAGCTCAGCGAATCGAATATTCGTCCTCCCGTTCTCTAATTCCGATATCTCTTCCGCTAGAGCCATACTTTCATAAAATATAGTACCGCCCGCAGTACTACGATGTCAAACTTTATACCTCTGTTGCCAAACAAAAAGCCGCCGGATATCCCGACGGCTTTCTGCTGATTGCTGATTGCTGATTGCTGATTGCTTACTGCTAATTGCTAATTGCTAATTGCTGACTGCCGGCCACTAACTACTCAGCCACTGCCAGTTCTTTTTCCTTGTTCTTTTTGATACCGCCGATCTGCACAAGGTTCTCGCCTTTGATCTGGTTCTTTTCGAGGACCATCTGGTTGTAGAGTTTACGCATCATCTGCATTTCCTCTGCGGCGGTTTTGGGGCCTTCCATGTGGGGTTTGTTGGGCCTCTGCAGGTCAACTTCGTTCAGGACAAGGCCGTGCGATTTATCAGCGAGCTCGACCTCTTTACCGCGTGCGAAAACCTCGTGGCGGCCGTGGTCTTTGTACCATTGTGCAACGGTCGCATTTTGGTGCATGTGCTCGATGATGTTGCGCCAGCCGATGCCGGTGTTATATGCACAGAACGAAATTTCGCCTTCCTGTGTACCGTAAGGGATGATGCACATCTCTGTGCGGCGGAAATCGTAGTTGAACAGATCCTGGAACCACATTCCCGCAATAAAGAGGAAGTTCCACGGGTCCTGACGGCGTTTCTCGATATCCTCGAACGTGCGGTCCGGGCCGACCTTTCCGTAGTCCTTGCCCGAGAGGCCGAACGATTTATCGAACTTCTTAAAGATGCCGCCGAGCGTCAGGCTGTGCGGTGCACCGTAAGGGTTGTAGTTCTTCAGCAGGGCGAGGCCCATCATTATGTTCGAGAACCACTTGCCGCGGTTGGTGTCCGTGATGTGCTGCATGTCGGTCACGAGGCCCTGAATATTGAGGAACTGCGGCACCGGAGCCATCTCTTTTGTTTCCTTGTTGATCATCACCGCCGTGCCTACGCCGCAATTCGGGTGGCAGCCGCAGCTTACCTGTCCCCATTCCGCATCCGGACCGTGGACGACGTCCGCGAAATCGGCGAATGCTCCCATCAGCGACAGAGGGAACCAGTCGCGCGTCGGTTCCGTGATGCCGACCTGGCCCTTGACGTCATGTGCGAGGTGAGCCAGCGTGTAACGCTGCTGCAGCCGACGCTGTTCCGTGATGTGCTCGTCGCGGCCCGTGAATGAAACCGGCTGGAACGCGATGAACGAGATCTTTTTCGGATTTTCCAGAGCGAAACGGATGATCGATCCGACCTGATCGTTGTTGATGCCGTTTACGAGCGTCGTCACCAAGATGATGTCAACGCCGGCCTCGTGCAGGTTGTTGATCGCACGCAGCTTTACGTCGAACAGATTTCCGATCTGGCGGTGCGAGTTGGCGTCATTGCCGATGCCGTCAAACTGCAGATAGACGAAACGAAGTCCCGCCTCGGCCGCTTCGCGGCAAAATTCTTTCGATTTCGCGAACTCGATGCCGTTCGTCGCGGCTTGGACGGAGTTGTAGCCGACCTTGCGAGCATAACGGACCGCCTCGAGAAAGTGCGGGCTCAGCGTCGGCTCGCCGCCCGAATACTGCACCGACATTTGACGACGCGGTTTGATCGAGATGGCGTTGTCGAGGATCTCTTTTACGTCCTCCATCGAAAGCTCGTGAACGAAACCGACCTGGTTCGCGTCCATGAAACACGGATCGCACATCATGTTGCAGCGGTTCGTCAGGTCAACCGTCAGCACAGCACCACGGCCGTATTTGATGGTCGAACTGCCGTGATTGTGCAGCTTCTCATCATTGTGAGACTGCATATCGCGGCCCGGGAAAAGCGATTCGATGTGCGTGAGGAATTTCGAATCCATCGCCATCAGGTCCTCGATCTTGCCGTGCTGCGGACATTCTTTGATCATCCACACCTGGCCGTCTCGTTCGATGATCTGAGCCTTGATCTCGCCGACCTTCTCATTTACAAGCGTGGAAACGTCGCGTTTGCCGGCGAGGATCTCTTCGCGAGCCTCGATCACACACTGCGGACAGAGCGAATCCGTCGTCCGCGGAAAACCGAGCGTCGGTTTGGTCTTTTGCCAAGACTTCAGGATGGGCTTGTCGGCCCACTTCGGTGTGAACGACGGATTAGGCTTGAACTGATTAATGCTCTTGATAGCATTGAAAGCACCCGCTGCGATGTACGTAAGGCCCTTTTCGAAATGTTTGATCGGTCTCATGTTCTTTTCTCTTCTTCTAGTAAAATCAAATTTTCCCGTTATTGTCGGGATAAAAATGTGGTGGTAAAATCCAGTATTTTGCAACGTCACGTCGGCAAACTCACAAGAACAGGTGTTCACCGGGCGGCAAAATCCTATTTGGTGTCGCAAGAACCGTGCCAGCAAAGCATCTTGTCGCTCATTTCATTAAATTTTTGGAAAACCAGGCTTTTCCTCGCATTTTTCGCATAATTCGCACATTCGACTTGACTTACATGCGTATCATTTTGATACATATTCGTAATTTGCCTTAAATATCTGCGCATTTTAGATACACTGGTCCGCGTTTTGGCATTCTCTGCCCAAAACCTGGCCGGGATCGTCCGCAACGGCTCGAATTACCCCGCATTGCTATTCGATATGCTTCAACAATTGCTTAAAGAGAACCAATATGATGTGCATAATACTATCGCATAACTTTTACTTCACACTGTAAGTGAGGCAAATAAAAGGTTACGTGGTAAATTTCAAATGTTCATATTCTGTTCGTAATTAAGCGCTTTGTGCGCCTTATGGTTTACACAAAGTGGCTTAAGCTGTTGAGCATTAAGCAGTTAAGTGTTTTAAGTTTTCGCTTGCATTATTACACGGTAAAGCACTATATTAGTGACCGCTCAGAAAAGCGCAGCCCAAAGACGCGTCTTGTCTTTCGCAGGCAATGCGGTAATGAGCGACCGAGAAGTAATAGTAGTAGGATCCGACGCCGCCCCTATTTCCGTCTTGCTCATAGAGCATGACGCGGCTGCTAACGATCAAAGACCGAGGAGCATATGTCAGAAAAGCGATTCTGGATCGGAGCGTTGTCATTGTCGTTCACTTTTTTGCTTATATGCCTGTCAATAAATCTTCGTTCATATTCAGAGATGCGCAGCGAGATAGACCGAAACACGCGTCTCGGCATGGACGTTCAGAATTTGCTTGACGAAACGGTCTCGCTGCAGGAAGAGATACATGCATTGAGATCAGATCCGAAATTGGTCTCAAAGGAGGTCGAGAAACTCGGCCTTATGAAATTGAAATATTGATTTTGTATCCGGCTTTCGGGGTAAATGCGGAGTAGCCCTAAAGCCGGTGCAGGCACCTACCAACACAATAGCTGCCATTTGCCTACTTCTCCGCAATGCCTACAGCTTTTCCTATCCGGTTATCGCGGCCGCCCAACCCCATCGGGCGGCCGCACTTCATTTGAGTTCTATCGATCCTGCACTTGCTAACACCGATCGAAATTGCATATATTTATTGTTTGCCTTGGGCAATATCTTTTGGCCAAAAGGGGGTGAGAAAGAAATGGCATTCATTACAGTGAACACGAACGAATCGATCGAATCAGCTCTTCGACGTTTCAAACGTAAAGTTATCAGCGAGGAGATCATCAAAGATCTCAAAAAGCACGCGCATTTCATACCGCCGGGCCAGAAAGCAAAGCTGAAATCGGCGAACGCCCGCAAAAGGAATCGCAGGCGCTTTCGTCAGCAGCGTCCGATGAACGCTGGAACTCCGCGGCCTTCTGCCGGAGCACCGAAGTAGTAAGTACTTCATGTTATTTTCGGGTGAGATCGATATAGAGGAGTTCCTCTTTTGGATCTCACCTTTTTTGTTAGAGGTCGAATGGGCGAGGCTCGAAAAAAGATCCTAATAACCAATGACGACGGCTATTTGTCCGACGGCATCAAAGCCCTGGAAGAAGCTCTTTTGGGACTCGGCGACGTGTACGTTGTCGCGCCTGAATCGGAGATGAGCGGCGCTTCGCACAGCCTGACGCTGTCGCGGCCCCTTCGGATCAGGCAGATCGACGAACGGCACTGGACAGTTGACGGCACGCCGACAGACTGTGTGACGCTTGCCCTGAATCAGATTTTGGCTCCGGACATCCGACCCGACATTTGCTGCTCCGGCATCAACCTCGGCGCAAATCTCGGCGACGATGCAACCTATTCAGGAACGGTCGCAGGAGCAATGGAGGCGACGATCCTTGGTGTTGCAGGCCTCGCGTTCAGCCTTGTCGCATACCGCGATCATGATTTTACGGAGTCGGCCCGTGTAGCTCGGGAGATAACTGAACGGGCGTTGCGTGACGGTCTGCCGGCCGGAACGCTGCTGAACGTGAATGTCCCCAAGGGCGTCACGAATGGGCTGAAGATCACGAAACAAGGGTTCAAGAGTGCTCGCCCCGTCATCAGTGAACACATAGACCCCCGCGGCAAACCCTATTATTGGATCGGCGAGGAACGCAACGGATTTCGGGCGGAGGGCGGCACCGATTTCGAAGCCATCGACGAAGGCTACGTTTCGATCACTCCGATGCGGAGCGATCTGACGAATCATTCGGTCATCGCTCAGCTTGGCGATTGGAACTCACACGAATAGATGTTTGCGAGAAAGAGTCCCGACGGCCGCTCTGACGGTTTTGAGATCCTTAGGACCGAGATGGTCCGACGCCTTGCCGATCATTACCACATTCGGAACGAACGCGTGCTCGAGGCAATGGCTAGCATTCCTCGGCACGAATTCGTGCCCGATGCATTGCGGTCACAGGCGTATAAAGACAACGCGCTGCCGCTCTCGAGCGGCCAGACAGTGTCGCAGCCCTTCATTGTCGCGAGAATGACCGAGCTGCTGGAACTGTCGGGCAATGAACGCGTTCTCGAGATCGGAGCAGGGTCGGGATATCAAACTGCCGTTTTATGCAGGCTTGCCGATAAGGTCTTCGCGATCGAAAGGATCCGGGATCTTGCCGACAAAGCTGAGACGAGGTTGATATCACTCGGTTTTGACAATTTCGTGATGAAATGCGGCGACGGCACGCTCGGCTGGCCGGAATATGGCCCGTATGACGCTATCATCGCAGCCGCCGGCGGTCCGGAGATCCCGCCGCCACTCATTGAACAGCTTGCGGTTGGCGGAAGATTGGTAATTCCCGTCGGGACATCACAATCAGAACAAATTTTGATGTGCATCAGGCGTACCGCAACAGGCATCAAGAAAGAAGATCATGGCCGATGTGCCTTTGTTCCGCTTGTCGGAGAACACGGCTGGAAACAAGAAAGAGAGGGTTAAATTGAAGAAGATATTTGGATATCTAAGGCGCCTAAAGGACTGGGTCGAAGGCCATGCGGAAAAGCCGCATGCGGAGATCGCTCTTTTTTTGATAGCTTTCACAGAATCGTCGTTTTTCCCGATTCCGCCGGATGTACTGTTGATCGCAATGGCGGTTTCCGTGCCGGCAAAGGCACTCCGCTATGCGCTTATTTGTTCGGCAGGCTCGGTCCTCGGCGGTGTTTTCGGCTACTTCATCGGCTGGGCATTCTTTGAAACGATCGGCCAGCCCATACTCCAGTTCTACGGAGCAATGGGCCATTACGCCACCGTCCAGGAACTCTATAACGAACATGCTTTTTTGGCGATCCTCTCAGCAGCGTTCACGCCGATCCCTTTCAAGGTATTCACTATTGCCGCAGGAACCTTTGAGATATCCATCTGGACGCTTATCGCCGCTTCAGTTATCGGACGTTCGGCAAGATTCTTTCTTGTTGCCGGGCTCTTCTATTTTTTCGGTGCTCCGATCAAGAAGTTCATCGACAAGTATTTCGAAATACTCACGGTCGTTTTCCTGGTGCTGCTGGTCGGCGGGTTTATTGTAATTCGGCTCTTTCTCAAATGACGGTATTGACACACCGCGGTTATCTTTCTAGACTCTAAGTTCGCATCCTGCGATTCTGCAGGATGCATGTCGGGGCGTGGCTCAGCCTGGTAGAGCGCACGGTTCGGGACCGTGAGGTCGGAGGTTCAAATCCTCTCGCCCCGACCAATCCTTAAATTGTCTCCTGATCAATTTGGAAAGTCGCGACGCTGGTCGGTGTCTCATAGCAGCGCACCTTGTACACCTTTACGCGGTCGTCAAGGACGCGTGAATTGAGATACTCGACGAAATAGCGTGCGATATTCTCGGCAGAAGGGTTAAGTTCGTCGTCAAACGGCGGGAGTTCGTTCAGGTTTCGGTGGTCCAAATAGCGGACTATCTCGTCAGCAGCCTTTTTCAGGTCGCCGAAATCGATGAGCAGGCCGATGTTATTGAGTTCGCTGCCGCGTGCGAATATCTCCACCTTGTAATTGTGGCCGTGCAGGTTCTCGCATTTCCCTTTGTAGCCGCGAAGTTGGTGCGCAGACGCAAAGTCGCGTTCGATCATTACTTCAAAAAAAGACCCCATAAATTACTCCGCCTCAGCGTTCTCAAACATTCTAACAACGTCGGCCATCTCCTTGGTAACCCGCATCCGCGGCAAGCTGTGCAGGAAGTTGCGGCCGTAGCCTTTTGAACGCAGCCGCGGATCCAAAATGGCTATAACGCCGCGATCTTTGCGACTCCGTATGAGTCGCCCGATTCCCTGCCGCAGCGTCAAGATCGCCTGCGGCAGGCTGTAATCCCGAAACGCATCGCCGCCGTTCTCATTGATCGAACGCGACCTCGCAGCTACAAGCGGATCCGACGGCACGGCGAAGGGCAGCTTGTCGATTATGACGCAGGAAAGCTGCTCACCTTGAACGTCAACGCCCTGCCAGAAGCTGGACGTTGCGAAAAGAACGGCATGCGGCGTTTCCCGAAACCGCTCGATAAGGCCCGTTTTCGACATCGAACCCTGCAGAAAGCACGGAAAATCAACCAGCGACGAGACGATCTCGTAAAGAGCCGTCATTGAAACGACGCTAGTACAAAGCACGAATGCGCGTCCGCGGCTAGCGGTGATGATGCGGACGATCTCGTCGGCGGCAAGGCGTGTATATTCAGGCGAACGCGGATCGGGCAAGCCCGGTGGCAGATAAAGTATTGCCTGCTCCACAAAATCAAATGGCGATGCCGCGATGAGTTTGTCTGTTTTTGCCTTATCTAACCCAAGCCTGTTCATCACAAAATCGAAAGAGCCGTCCGCCGTCAGCGTTGCGGATGTCAGAACGCAGGTGTCTTTTGCATCGAAAAGCTTTTCTCTCAAAATGCCCGAAACGTCGATCGGTGAGGCTTGCAGGAAAACGCCGCGGCCTCGCCGCTCGACCCAGTAAACGAAATTGGGGTCGGGCTTGCCCACGATGAACTTCAGATCGGACCGAGCCTGCATCAGGCGTTTCACGATTCCCTGTGCCTCAACAACGTCATCCGTCAGCGGCTTTACTTCCGTCTCGAGCAGCGATAATGCATCGCTCAGCAGATCTGCGTTCTGTTCTATATGAGCGCGTGAAAAGACATTCTCGAAATCATCGGAAGTCAGTGTAAGACGACCGTCAAAACGTATTCGTTCAGAAACACTTTGCCAAAACTGCGTAGCGGTTTCCTGAAGCCTCGCGACGGCGCGCATTATGGAACTTGACGATATTGCATCGGGGATCGGCAGATCGGCCGCATCCTTTGCGACCTCGTCCACGCGAAAATTTGAGATCTGAATACCAAAATATTCTGCTGCTATGTCTTCAAGGAGATGAGCCTCATCGAAGATCACCACGTCGTAGTCGGGAATGACTCGGCCGAAATCGTTCTCGCGAATGTTCAGATCGGCAAAGAAAAGGTGGTGATTTACGACGACAATGTCAGATCCTTCGGCACGTGCACGCATCTTGCTGATGAAACACGGCTCAAATTCCGGACATTTTGATCCGAGGCATATCTCGCTGCGAGCATTCACGCGGTTCCAGAAAGAAATATTCTCCGGTAGATCGACGAGCTCTGCTCGGTCGCCGGTCTCGGTCGTTTTGAACCACTCCGAGACCTTGCGGAACATCGCCACCTCGCCGATGCCGTCCAGAAAAGGCTGGTCATCCGCCATTTTCATCCGGTGAATGCAAGTATAATTCGAACGGCCCTTCATGTAGGCGGCGGTAAATTTCCGGGGCAGCACTCGCTGCAGAAATGGAATATCCTTTTCCATCAGCTGTTCCTGCAGATTCTTTGTTCCGGTCGAGATAAGAACGCGTTTGCCGCTCGCGACCGTCGCGGCGACCGCTGGAACGAGGTAAGCAAGGGTCTTGCCGGTCCCGGTGCCGGCTTCGACAACGAGGTGGCGTTTTGCCACGATCGCGGATTCGATCGCGTCAGCCATTGCGATCTGTCCTTCGCGTATCTCGAACGACTCGTGAAATTTTTCCAGCAATCCGCCGGCGTCGAAAATACCGTCCATCGACTGTCCGCCAGCCATTGCAGCACCTTGTTTTATCGCAATTTTATTGACTTCTGACGCCATTTTTATGAAACTTTATGATAACAAAAGAAAAACTGGCTGCCGTCGTGTTGCCCGTTGATTCTTTCCCTCCTGTTTTTGCCGCGGAACGAAGAAACGGTCCGTTGCCATTTGTTCGCGGCGAGGGAATGTTAATTGTAAGGGTTTTATTCTTGAGGTTCGATATTAAGTGAGTTTTTTTGACGGCTTTCTGAGATTTTCAGTTCCAAACTGCAGGCGGTTCGCGTTTGTTCTTGTTGTTTCTTTTCTCGCAGTATTCGCAGTACTTCTTCCGCGTGAAACAAAGGTGGCTGATTCCGGACTATTGGTCCGCACAGGCAGCCATGACGAAGGCCTGCGGAATTACGATATCCGCTGGGACAAGTCCGGCAGCGAGATCGCATCGCTCCGCACACTTGCCGGACGACACGCCGAAAGCGACGCCGCCCTTCGTCAAACGATCGAGAACGGCATTTCGGCATTCAAGGCAAAAAACCCTAATGCACGCATCGAGTTGAACGACGACCTTCGAATTCCGGAGGTTATCGGTAAGGAGATCGGTCTCCGCAGAGCGTTTCTCACCGAACGGTCAAGCTCGTCGCGGCCGGAAGTACTGAAGAATTTCCTTCGTAACAATAATGCGCTTTTCGCGGTCTCCCTCGATTCAGTTGAGAGCCTCAACGTCGCTGCCGACTATACTAACCCTGACGGCAACCTATCGTTCGTCGAATTGAATCAGCAGTTTAACGGCATTCCGGTATTTCGCGGCGAGGTGAAGGCCGGCTTTACAAAACGCGGCGAGATCATCCGTGTCGTCAACAACCTCGCACCAGGCATCGACGCCCGGCAGCTTTCTACCTATTTCGGTGATGCTGAAAATGCGGTCGCTGCAGCATATCGGCACATCGGACGTGAGTTTGAAACGGCCGCAAAGCCGCGAAACGAAAAGCTCACAAATGAACTTGTTGCGGTTTTCGGCAAGGGTGATTCGGCGACAACTGCTGAGAAGATGTATTTTCCGCTCGAGCCGGGCTTTGCGGTTCCGGCGTGGCGAGTGCTGATCTGGCAGCCGGTCAACGCCTATTACGTCGTCGTTGATGCCGCAACCGGAACGATGCTCTGGCGGAAGAACATTACCGAGGACCAGACTCAGTCGGCGACCTACAACATATATTCAAATTCCGCGGGCTTTATTGACGTAGCGAACAGCCCGTTCCCATTCTGGCCGGGCCCGACATCGCCGAACGGAACGCAAGGCACGGGAATACCGCGAACAAATATCACACGTATCGGCAATGAGGCTCCGTATGAGTTTAACCAACTTGGTTGGCTGACCGATGGTGTTACAAAGACGGATGGCAACAATGTGCAGGCCGGCCTTGACCGCGACGGAGTTGACGGCATTGACCCGAACAGCGAGGCATTCAGTCCGACGCGAGAGTTCATTTTCTCGTATTCGCCGCTCAACCCGAACAATAACACCGGAGAGAATCCGATCCCGGCGGTCCAAACCTATCCCGGAACCGATTTTCAGCAAGGCTCTGTGACCCAGCTTTTTTACACATCGAACTGGTTTCACAATGCGACGTATCTTCTCGGTTTTACGGAAGGTGCCCGGAATTTCCAGAATGTGAATTTCACCGGACAGGGCCTCGGCGGCGATCGTGTGCGGGCGGAAGGCCAGGATTCATCGGGTACGAATAACGCAAATTTCTCGACGCCGGCTGACGGCGGCAGAGGAAGAATGCAGATGTACGTTTGGACCGGCCCGACGCCGAACATCGACGGCAATCTGGACACCGATGTCGTCATACACGAACTTACTCACGGCCTCTCGAACCGCCTGCATGGCAACAGCACAGGGCTCATCAACGACATGTCGCGCGGCATGGGCGAAGGCTGGTCGGACTTTTTCGGGATGGCACTTCTGTCGCGTCCCACCGACCCGATCAATGGCGTTTACACGACGGGCTCATATGATACATATCGTTTGGGAGGGACATTCCTGAACAACGCATACTACGGCATACGACGATTTCCAACTGCGGTTAGAGCCTTCACCGGCGGTCCCAACAACCGTCCGCACAATCCGCTTACTTTTGCAGATATTGATGTTACACAGTTCAACTTGAGCGACGGTGCGTTTGCACCTCGCTTCAGCGGAACGCCGGATCAGGTGCACGCCGCGGGCGAGATCTGGTGCAATACTCTTTGGGAAGTCCGTGCCCGCTTCATTCAGCGACTCGGTTGGCAGGAAGGCAACAGGCGGATCCTTCAATTTGTGATCGACGGCATGAAACTCTCGCCGCTCTCGCCGACGTTCATTAACGCACGGGATTCGATCGTGGCTGCCGCGTTGGCATCAGGCACCGACGCGGATGTCGCCGACATCTGGGCAGGCTTCGCGATCCGTGGCATCGGGGCCGGTGCGAGCGTACAAAACGTCGGCGGAACATCGACGGGCGGCACGGGGACCGCCCGCGTGACTGAGAGTTTCGAACTGCCGAACCTGCTGCAGGAAGGCCCGCTGACCATTATTGACAGCAACGGCAACGGAGTCGCCGACCCCGGCGAGCAGATACAGATCGGCATCCCGCTCAAGAACATTACTGGATTTGCTGCCGACGGAACCACACTTTCTATCGAAGGTGGTGGCTCAGGCAATTACGGCTCGATCGCCAATGGAACGACCGTTTCCCAGAATCTTGCGTTCACGGTCCCGCCGTCCGCGCAATGCGGGTCGCTGGTCCAACTGACATTGAATGCAAACAGCAGCCTCGGCCCCGCCACCTTTACACGCTTCATTGAGGTTGGACGGGCTTTGGAAACATTTGCCGAAGCTTTTGACACTGTAGCGGTTCCGAATGCCCCGAACGGGTGGAGCATCACGTCGAGCTACGTGCCAATGACGTTCCGCTCAACCGAAACGAATCCTGATACGCCGCCCAATTCTATGTTCGCGGCGAATCTGCCCGACTGCACATCAGGTTGCCCAACGACCGACGGCGGCTCGACAGAGCTCACGTCGCCGCCGATGACGGTGTCGTCCGCCGCCTCGTACCTGACTTTCCGTCACCGATACAACACCGAGGCAGGCTGGGACGGCGGAGTTTTGGAATTGAGCGTTGCGGGCGGGCCGTTTCAAGACTTTGTCGCATCAGGAGGAACATTCCTTCAGGGCGGATACAATGCGATGATGGGAACCAGCTCTCCGAATCCGCTTGGCGGACGTATGGGCTGGACCGGAAATTCGGGCGGCTATATTACAACGGCCGCTAGATTCCCCGCTTCGGCGGCGGGGCAGAACATTCAACTGCGGTGGCGATTCGGTGCAGACAACAATACTGCGCCGCCCGGCGGCGGCTGGAACGTCGATACAGTTAAGATATTCGGGAATTTTGCCTGCCAGGGCACATCAACCCGGCGAGCCAGGTACGATTTTGACGGCGACGGTAAGACCGACCTGTCCATTTACAGGCCTTCGGACGGCAATTGGTGGCTCAATAGATCTACCTTAGGCGTGACTGTAGCGAATTTCGGGCTTCCCGACGACATTCCGGCGGCCGGCGATTTTGACGGCGACGGCAAGGCCGACGTAACTGTATTCCGGCCTTCTACGGGGCTTTGGTTTCGCATTAACAGCTCTACCGGCTCTGTCTCGGTCGACAGTTTTGGAGTGACCGGCGATATTCCGCAGGTTCATGATTATGACGGCGACGGCAAAGACGATATCGCCATTTTTCGGCCATCGGACGGCGTCTGGTGGTTTAAGAATAGCGGCAGCAATACGGTCAATGCCGCTGGCTTCGGACAGACGGGCGACATCCCTCAG
Organism: Acidobacteriota bacterium; assembly: GCA_019639155.1. Taxonomy (GTDB): domain Bacteria; phylum Acidobacteriota; class Blastocatellia; order Pyrinomonadales; family Pyrinomonadaceae; genus OLB17. Next base: position 69,924 of record JAHBSJ010000001.1, read on the forward strand.
ATCGGCGACTATGACGGCGACGGAAGAGCCGACATCACAGTATTTCGGCCCGGCAACGGACTATGGTACGTTCTCCGCAGTTCGAATGCGGAAGTGGCCTATTTTTCGTGGGGTACCGCCGGTGATATCCCGGTGAGCGCAGATTTCGACGGCGACCTGCGAGATGACGTAGCGGTCTATCGGCCGTCAAACGGTACATGGTACTGGATCAATAGCGGAACCGGTCAGATCTCGATCGCTTCGTGGGGCTTGGCGGGTGATGTTCCGGTTCCGGGTGATTATGATGGTGACGGCCGCAATGATCTTGCTGTTTACCGAATCGGTGTGTGGTATATCGCCTATATGAGCGGGGGCGCAGTGGCGACCGGATTCGGAAACTCAACGGACATTCCCATTCCACGCAAGCAGCCGTAGGGCACAAACGAGTTGTGATTCATTGCCGCTATTTTTGAGTCCAAGTTAACATAGCAATTAGAGGGTATTATGCAAAAAATAAAAGTGATCATTTTGCTTTCGGTTTGTTCGGCCGTCTCGGCAATATTTTTTGTCGGCCAAGAGAGAGTTTCGGCCCTCTCTTCCGGCCCGCCGGCTCGATTTTCAGGCGCCCCCGGCGAGAACAGCTGCGTTGCTTGCCACTCCCAATTTCCCGTGAACAGCGGCAGCGGAAATGTTCAGATCCTCGGTGTCCCGGCGAACTATACCCCGGGTCAACAGTATCCCATCTCTGTCCGAGTAAACGACAAGGAAGCGACGATCTACGGATTTCAGCTGACCGCGATCAGAAGCGGCGGGGCCGCGGCCGGCACATTTCAATTGCCAATGGAGATGCCGGCCACGACCCAAACATCGCAAGGAACGGTAGGCGGCAACCCTCGCGATTACGTCCTGCAGACAATAGACGGTCTGTTTACCAATGGCGTATTCGGTTCAAATACCTGGAATTTCTTCTGGACCGCTCCAACTGAGAATGCCGGAACGGTCTCATTCTATGCTGCCGGCAATGGAGCGAATAGCGACGGAATGACGTCTGGCGATTACGTCTACACAACTTCGGTCAGCAGTTCATTTGCTTCAACGGTCTCGGTCGGCGGACGCGTTTTCACCAGTACTGGCTCGCCTCTGAGAAATGCCCGAGTGACGATCACGGGACCGAATAACTTCTCACAAAGCGTGATAACCAGCACATTCGGATTCTACAGCTTTAACGAAATCCCAATCGGTGAGACCTACACGGTCAGCGTCTTTTCACGAAGCTTCCGCTTTAATGCTCAACAGGTAAGCGTCAGCCAGCAGATCTCCAACCTCGATTTCACCGGCCAGGAATAAAAAGTAGCCCCGGCAAGTTGCCGGGGCTACATTTTGGAGAAAACAAGGACGTTCTTATGGTTTGGTAGGAGTGCCCTGAACGACCTCGGGCCGAGTCGAGACAGGAGCCTGCAGAACCACGGGCGAAGCTTCGGGCGTCTGCATGGAGTTAGACGGCGGGTTGCCCATCGGGACAGGCTGAATTATCGTCGTCGGCCGCGGTGCAGCGTTCTTCGAATAGTCTGCCCTTGTGATCCTCGGAGTAATGAAGAAGAGGATCTCATTTGTATTCCGCTGAACGCCTTTCCTTTTGAAAAGGTTTCCGAAAACCGGAATGCTTGCCAAGCCCGGCGTGCGGTCCTGACTTTCACGCTCATCGTCGAACAATACGCCGCCCACGACGGTGGTACCGCCGTCGGGAACCGTAACCTGAGTGGTCATGCTCTGCGTGTTGATCGCCGGTGATGCACCGCCGACCACTGTCGCAGTCGAACTGTTTTCAGCGACAACGTTGAGGATCACTGTATCCTCGCCTGTGATCTGAGGTGTTATCGCAAGTCGCAGAGGAACATCGACATACGTCGTAGTGGCAACGACCGCTCCGCCGCCGCTGTTTGGCTGGATGGTAGTGATCGGAATTTTTGTTCCGCTCTTGATCTCGGCAGGACGATTGTTGAGGGTCGTCACACGAGGAGTAGCGATGACCTTTGCCTGGCCTTTCTGCTCACCGGCAGAGATCATCGCATTGATCTGTGCTGTACCAAAAACGCCTGTTGTCAGTCCGATGGCGGTATTCGCGATCTTAGAGAACATATCGTTGTTGATCGGCGGAACGGGAAATCCCGTCGGCGGCGTCAATGTGCTTTCGGCGTTTGGCAGTGTTCCGCCGCCGGCTGCGCTGCCGCGGCCGCCCAACACTAAGGCTGCCAACTGCACGCCGACGTCACGGCTGAAATTGCGTGAGGCTACAACAATACGTGCTTCGATCTCAACCTGCGGTTCGGGCTGATCGAGAAGTGAGATCAGCTGTTTCACGGCATCAATGTTCTGTCTGACGTCCGTGATTATAAGAGTGTTCGAACGGCCGTCAACCTCGACGGTTCCGCGACGCGAAAGCCGTTTTTTGATGATGCCGAGGATTCCCTGGTCGGAGCCGCCTCCGCCGCCACCTCCGCCTGCAGATGATTCACCTGCGGCAGTTCCTGTGACGGTCTGGCCTGCGCCGCCGGCGTCGCTCGCGAGCGTTCCGGAAGCGCGTGCATAGTTAAGACGGACAAACTCTGTATAGAGCGGCGAGGTGTCCAATTGATTGTTCATCCTCTCGCGAAACAATTCGCCTTCGGCGGCCAACGTCTTGTTGTCGGCGACGCGAAGTATGTTGCCGTTCACCTGAACGCCCAGTTCCTGCGCCTGCAGGATCGAGTCGAGAGCGATGTTCCAAGGGACATCCATGACCTTTACGGTCACCGGTACCTCTTTCACCGATTTATCGATCACGAAATTTATGCCGTATTGATCCGTGATGTATCTGAGAATATCGCGGACATCGGCGTTGACGACGTCAAGACTGATCGGTTCGCCGCGGAAATCCGGTTCACCGTAATGACGTCCTTGCTTTTGCGGATCGACCTTTTGAGCAGCCACGGATAGGGTAAGCACGGCTGCAACGGCAATCATCAGAATTGCGTTCTTCAAGGTCCTGATTGAGAAATTAAGAGAGTTCATGTTTCCTCCGATTTGACTGGATCATTGAAAGATCCTGGGTTGAGAGAGCTTTATTACGGCCGTTTCGCCACGCGGACGGGCCTTTTTGCCGGCTTTGCAGGCTTTTTGTCATCGTCACCGGCTGGCTGATTATTCATTTCATCGAGCGGTGAGAGGAACGGATTGACCCCCGGCTTGTCAGTCTGGCCGGGTGTACCGGTGCTCGCACTCTGGGCTGTTTTGGTCTGTGATCCGGCGGGAGCAGTTCCTTCGACCTGAGCACGTACCGAATACTGCTTAAGCGGCATGTGTTCAACCGACGAGACAAATTTACCTTCGCCGGTCTTGGTCACCTTTCTGAAGACAAGCCGGTTGTCTTCTACAGCTACAAGCTGACCGTCGAAGAACTTCTCGCCGGGATAGATCGTGTACGAAAGCTTGATCGGTGTCGCTTCCACCATTGCCGCATAGCCGCGGGGAGTTTTGAAAATGCCTGACAACGACATTTCGCTCAACGTCAGCACGCTGGTCACCTTGGGTATGGGCTGGCCGGCTGCGACCGCCGCTTCACGCTGACGCTTATAATGTTCGATACGAGCCTCGATCGACGGCGGACCGAAGTTCACCTGTGCCTTCACGTCGCCGGGGCCGCGGCCTCCGGGAACGCTGGAAGTCGGCCGTTGTGTTTTCGGCGTCGCCCAGGTTGCCTTCTTGAATGGATCTCTCTGGGCTTGTACCTCGTTCATCATCCCGGAACCCAGGACCATGAGGCCGATCAGCATCGCTAGTTTTGAGATGGATTTGCTTTTGATCATGACTTTATCTCTTTCGGCTTACACTCGTTGGTGGGAACAAATTAGATCACTGCTGTGAGGGTGCAGCTCCAGGCGGCTGCGGCACGACCGCTGCGCCGGGGGCTGCGGCAGCAGGTGGTGCTGCGGGCTGGCCGGGTACGGCAGAAGCGCCGGGAGCTCCCGGAACGGCAGGCTTGGCATTGATGTCGGTCGGGGCCGCATAATAGGCGGTCAGAAGGAACTGTGCGTGAAGCGTCTTATTGTCAGACTGTTTGTCCAGCTGATTTATCTTAAAATCGGTGATCGAGACGATTCGCGGCAGCTTTGCCATGGCATCAAAGAACGCCCTTAGGTTGGTAAAATTACTGTCAACCTCGACCTCCACCGGCTTCGCCATGATCGAATCCTGTGTCGTATCGTCTCTCGGAGCGAAACGCATCACGATCATTTTGCTGGCATTTGCGGTGTCCTGAAGGCCTTGAAGAACATTAGTGATCTCACGTTCTTCGGGAAGCAGGACCTTCAGCTCTTCGTATTCTTCGGCCTTGCTTGCGTAGAGTGAGCGGAATTCATTTATCCGCTGCGTTGCGACGCGGGCCGTCTCATTCTTTGCTTTCAACTGGGCGACCTGGTCGTTCAGATTCGCCACCTCGGTCCTGATGTCACTGGTGTAGAAATACCAGACACAGAAGTAAAGCAGGGCCGCGATGCTGACCATTATGATCAGTTGAAAGTGCCATTGTAGATCTTTAAGTTTCTCTAGCATGTTGGATCACCTGAAATTGATTTGGGAGGATATCAGTTCTTTGCAACCTGTGGGACCGCTGCCGGTTGGCCGGCAGGATTCACTGCTGAAGCCGTCGTCGGAGGATTGCCTGATGCGTTAGGCCCTTTCGATGGCGCATATCTGCACTTGATGGTGAAGTTTACGAGCGGGATCTTCTTTTGCTCGCCGTCAGTACTTGTACGCTGTGCGGCGTTTTGATCCACGATCTCAGCTCTCACGGTCTCGATGTTAAGGTTCGCGAACAGGCCGTTCGAGAATTCAAGGCTTCTGCCGAACTGCGTCACCTGGCTCTCGTCAGGCGAATTACCGCGAATGACGATCTCGTCGCCGGCTTGCTCGACGCTTTCAAGATAAAGCCCCGGAACCATAGAGATCCGCTCACGTAGGGCGTCGAGAACAGCACTCGGCCCGGCCTGGGATGCTCTTAGCTTTTTGATCGCTTCGATGCGGGCATCGATATTTGCGATCTTGGCCTCTAGCTCTCTTTGCTCGTTCATCACTTCTTCCAGCTCAGCAGCGATCTGCTTTTGCTCGTCGAGCTGACGTTCTGCTTCGGTCTTCGCCATGTGGCTGCTTATCACGTCCCAGCCGATGACCGCGGCCAAAAGGACCGTAGTGACGATAGCCATCAATGCCAATCGGGACGAGCCGCTTGAGATCTTGCGGTCAACCGCAGCTACGGTGCCGTTTTGCCTGTCGGTGACTGAATTAAGTAGATTGATCTTTATCATTTGATTACACTCCCCTTACTGCCAGTCCTACCGCGACGGCCATTTCGGGCACGATCTCTCTGAGGTAGTCAGGGTCGAATTTCTTATTGTCAACCTTTATGTTTCGGAACGGATCTAGGACCTCAACAGGAAGTTCCAGCCGGAGTGAGAGTTCTTCCGCGAGGCCGACGAGCTTAGAACCGCCGCCGGAGATAAGTATCTTCTGGACGACCGTTTCATTGTCTTCGGTCGTGGCCCGATAAAAATCAAAGGTCTTTTGTATCTCCATTGCTACGATCTCGGTGACGTTGTTCATCAGCGGCTCGATGGATTTTTCTTCGATCCCTTCGACCGCATCAAGCACTCCGCGTTTTACCGCTTCGGCCTGCTGAAAGTTGAGGCCGAGGCTTCGCTGGAGAACATCGGTAAACTGGCTTCCGCCGACGGTTATGTCGCGCGTGAACAAGGATTGGGTTCCCTTGACGATATTTACGTTCATTGTGGACGCGCCAATATTGAGAAGGGTAACGACGTCGTTCTCCGAAGGGTTATAGTTGACCTCGTAGCAATTCTGCAGGGCGAAGGTGTCGACGTCGATCACGACCGGCGACTTGCCCGCGAGCTGAATTGCCTGTTTGATATTGTCTATACGGTCCTTTTTGCATGCCGCTATCAGAACTTGTGTTGACTCAGGCGTTTCTGAAACGACCTGATAGTCCAAGCTGACATCCGCCAGATCGTAAGGGATATGTTCTTCGGCGTGCCAGTCGATCGACTCTTCAAGCTCGTCCTTGCTCATGGGCGGCAGAACAATGTTCTTCAAGATGACCGAATGGCCGCTTACACCGGTAACGACATTATTAGCCTTGATCTGGTGATTAGTGCAGACATTCGAGATAACGTCTGACACTACGTTAAGCTCCATGATCTGGCCGTCGATGATGGTATCGCTGGGCAGATTCTCGAAGCCGAGACTTACCAGATTAAGGTTGTTGAGTTTGCCGTCGAGCTCGACCATCTTTATCGAGCTTGAGCCGATGTCTAGTCCGGCGATGCTTTTCTTTTTACCAAACATTATTTGTGCTCCTTACGAATCACTTGGCGGTATTTTTACTTGAACGTTCCCGAAACTGCGGTCAGCGGTCGATTGGGGATGTGCCACCGGCGTCTAAGGTTGAAAGGGGAAAACGGTCATCTGACGCGAAGAGGTTTAGGCGAGTCGGGATTCCGCTAGTTTCGGGCATTAAGTACGTTCAGTTGGCTCATTCGAGCCGGGCTTTTTGGTGTGTCCTGCCGTTTGTGGTGGCAATGAGATCGGCGGAAATATTACCGCCGAGATTCAAAGTTACAGGAATGCAAAACACTTGTCAACAGTTTTTTGTCATGTTGAACATATTTTGAACGAATTTCTTTCAGATTGAAAGAAGGGGAATTCTCACTGACGTGATCGGACTTCGGCCTTGGCTATAGCCTCAAGGTGGACCTCGTCCGGGCCATCCGCCAAACGAAGTGAACGCGCATATACCCAAAATCCCGCGAGCGGGTGATCCTGAGAAACTCCTGCTCCGCCGTGAGCCTGTATCGCGTGGTCAATTACTCTTAATGCCATTTTAGGAACCACAGCCTTGATCATCGCGATCTCTTTGCGGGCAGCCTTGTTTCCAAATCCATCCATCATCCATGCCGCCTTTAAGACGAGAAGCCTCGCTTGGTCGATGGCACATCGAGCGTCGGCGATCCATTGACGCACAACGCCCTGATCGACAATAGGTTTGTTGAATGCGACGCGGACCGTCGCTCTATCGATCATCAACTCAAGCGCTCTTTCGGCCGCTCCAATTAGACGCATGCAATGATGCACCCGTCCAGGGCCCAGCCGTCCCTGTGCTATTTCGAAACCGCGACCTTCGCCTAGCAGTAGATTCTCTTTTGGAACCCGAACGTCGGCGAATGAGACTTCTGAATGACCGTTCGGAGCATCGTCAAATCCGAATACACGCAGATTCCTCTCAACCTTCACACCTGGGGAATCCATCGGGACCAGGATCATAGACTGCTGCAGATGTTTGGGCGCGGTCGGATCGGACTTGCCCATGAATATCGCCAACTTGCAGCGTGCGTCGCCTGCTCCGGTCGACCACCATTTACGGCCGTTCAACACATATTCGTGGCCATCCGCGACGATCGACGACTCTATATTCGTTGCATCAGACGAAGCTACCGCAGGTTCGGTCATTGCAAAACATGAACGCATCTCACCCGCAAGAAGCGGTTCAAGCCACTGCGATTTCTGCTCATCGGTGCCGTATAAATGCAGCACCTCCATATTGCCGGTGTCCGGGGCCGAACAATTGAAAACCTCAGAGGACCACAGTACTCTGCCCATAGTTTCGGCAAGCGGAGCGTAATCGACGTTGGTGAGCCCGGAAATATCCGGCAGAAAAAGATTCCACAGGCCGGCCGCTTTTGCGCTGGTCTTCAGTTCCTCAATAAGCTCTAGCGGCTGCCAGCGATCGCCGGCATCCAACTCGTCGTGATATCGCTGTTCATTCGGATAAATACGCTCATCCATGAATACGTTGAGGCGTTTTTGCAGTTCGGTCGATCTTGCAGAATAATTAAAGTCCATATTTGCCACAGATTAACACAGGCTGCGGAGTTTCCGCCGTCGAAGATGGGACGAGATGAAAAAGGACGACGCAACAGCTCCAAGAGCCGGAGAAGAACTGAACGAAAAGGCGCTTGAGGATTTTCTACGGGTCCGCTTGCCGACGCCATTCAACGATATGGAGGTACTGCAGTTCCCGGCAGGCAGTTCCAATTTGACCTATTTGATCCGTCTCGGTTCGACACAATATGTCCTCCGCCGGCCGCCATTCGGCAATACCGTAAGAACCGCCCATGATATGAAGCGAGAGTTTGACGTGCTGTCAAAGCTTGCGTTCGTTTATCCGCCTGCACCGGAACCGATACTCTTTTGTGACGACGAATCTGTCATTGGGTCCGAATTCTATCTGATGGAGAAAAAGAACGGTGTCGTGATCCGCGGCTTGGTCCCGGGCGATATCGCGGCTTCAGAGGAAATACAGGAAAAGCTTTGCCGCAGCTTCATCGAGAATCTCGCGCGTCTACATTCCGTCAATTACCCCGCGGCGGGACTAGCCGATCTCGGAAAACCTGACGGCTACAATCGCCGCCAGGTCGAAGGCTGGACGCAGCGTTACATAGCAGCGAAGACCGACGAACACGCCGAACTCGAAGCCGCGATGCGGTGGCTCCGCGAAAACATACCTGTCGAGTCGGGTGCGTCCATAATTCACAACGATTACAAATTCGACAATATAATGCTCGACTCTGACGACCTGACCCGCATCATTGCCGTGCTTGATTGGGAAATGGTAACTGTTGGCGACCCGCTGATGGACCTCGGCACTACGTTAGGCTATTGGATGTCACCCGAGTTTGGCGACGAGATGATGAACATGCCGTTCAATCCGCGCGTGTTAATGGAAAATGTTACCCGCCGGCAGTTGGTCGAGATGTATTCAAAGGCACGCAACATCGCACTGCCGGACATGCTTTTCTACTACGTCTTCGGCACGTTCAAGATCGCCGTCATCGCCCAGCAGATATATGCACGCTTCGTGAAAGGCATGACACATGATCAGAGATTCGCTAATTTCAACCGTTTCGTCGGTGCCCTGGGCCGTATCGCCGCAACTTCAATAGATCGCAAATCGATATAAAGTTATCCACTTACGACTTATCACTTGTCACTATCCACTGAAGATATCAATTTTCTCCGGTGAAAAGTGATAAGTCGTAAGTGGAGAGTTAAATCGCTCCTGTACGTTCCCGCCAGGTTTGCGGGTTCGTTCCGTCGTCGCGGCGTTGCATTTCGATAGCCCCGGGTGATGGGCAAACAAGTGCGCATAGGTTGCAGCCGACGCACTCTTCCTCGATTACGCGCGGGTAGCGATGGCCGTTCGATTCGACGAATTCGAACGATTGATGTGCGCCGTCCTCGCAGGCGACGTAACAAAGATTGCAGCGGATGCAATGCTCTTCGTTGACGTGAGCCTTTACAACGTAGTTGAGGTCCAGGTTTCCCCAATCGGTCACGCGGTTCACGCTTTTGCCGATGATCTCGCTTACCGACGCGAAGCCTTTCTCGACGAGGTAAGTATTCAGCCCGTCGATCATGTCTTCCACGATCCGGTAACCGTAGTGCATCACGGCCGTGCACACCTGCACATTGCCCGCACCGAGCAGCATGAATTCGACCGCGTCCCGCCACGTCGAAATGCCCCCGATACCGCTGATAGGAATGGTGAATTCCGGATCGCGGGCGAGTTCAGAGACCATATTCAGAGCGATAGGCTTGACAGCCGGGCCGCAATATCCGCCGTGTGCCGCCATGCCGTTCACGTTCGGGTGAGGGATCATCGTGTCGAGATCGACGCCCATCACCGAGTTGATCGTGTTGATAAGCGATACCGCATCGGCACCGCCGTTCATGGCAGCTTTTGCAGGCGGAATTATGTTGGTGACGTTCGGTGTTAATTTTACAATGACCGGAATTTCTGACACCTCTTTCACCCATTCCGTGACCATGCAGGTGTACTCCGGAACTTGGCCCATCGCGGCGCCCATTCCCCGCTCCGACATGCCGTGCGGGCACCCAAAATTAAGTTCAAATCCATCGCAGCCGGTGTCCTGAGTTCGTTTGACGATCTCGTGCCAGGCCTCGCGTTTTGATTCGACCATCAGCGAAGCAATGACGGCATGATCGGGATATTTCCGCTTGCACTCGGCCATCTCCTTGAGATTGACCTCTAGCGAGCGGTCCGTTATCAGCTCGATATTATTGAGCCCGATCATCCGCTGACCGTTGAGATCTAGCCCCGCAAGCCGCGACGAGACGTTCACGATCGGCTCGCCAAGCGTCTTCCAAACAGCCCCGCCCCAACCGACGTCAAACGCACGCTCGATCATCGAACCCATGTTCGTCGGCGGCGCACTGGCCAGCCAAAACGGATTCGGCGACTTAATGCCTGCAAAATTGATGCTCAGGTCTGCCATGGACTACGGATACGTATAAGGAGCCTGCAGCCCAAGCGGTATTCCCAATGCCCAATACGCCAGCAGGAATAGGACCCATGTGATCATAAACGCGATCGAATACGGAAGCATCAGCGAGACGAGCGTACCGATGCCCGTGCTCTTTACATAACGCTGGGCGAAAACGACCACGAGCGGGAAATACGGCATCAGCGGCGTCAGAATGTTCGTCGTAGAATCACCGATGCGGTATGCCGCCTGCGAGAGCTCCGGCGAGAGTCCGAGCTGCATCAGCATCGGCACGAAGATCGGAGCGAGCAGTGCCCATTTCGCAGAAGCAGAGCCGATCAGCAAGTTAACCAACGCCGTCAGCAGAATGATGCCGATGATGGTCACCTGCGCAGGAAGTGCAAGTGACTGCAGCAAATTTGCACCTTTAAGTGCGATCAATGCTCCGATGTTCGACTGCCCAAAAGCTGCAATGAACAGTGCGGCAAAGAACGCCAACACGATGTAGTAGCCCATCGTGCTCATCGATTTGCTCATGCCGGTGATAATATCGCGGTGGCTTTCGACCGTCTTTGCGACATAGCCGTAAACGATGCCCGGCAAGATGAACAGCAAAAAGATCAGCGGAACGATCGACTGCATCAGCGGTGCGGCAGATGCAGTGAGCTGCGGCGTAACAGGCTCTGCGGCCTTCATCAAAGATTCACCGTATTTCTTCAGGTTTTCCTCGCCGATCTTCGGTTTGAGGGCGTTGTCGAAAGCCGTCTTTCCGAATAGCTCCTGGCCCAGAACCGGCGTCACCTTGGCAGCAACATCTTCAGGCATGCCTTCGGCCTTGACCTTTTCGACCGAAGCCGGCGTAAGACGGTAGCCGGCCGGAGATCGCATTGGCGAAGTCTCAGGTATCGAAACAGCAGCCAAAATTCCAACGCCGATTATCAGCGTCGCCATACCGGCAATGAGCCCTTTCCTTTCTTTAGGCCCAAGCGTCTCCATCTTAGGCATCTCTTCGGGATCGCCGTCCACCTCGGTTCCCTTCAGCCGCGGCTCAATGACCTTGTCCGTAAGGAACCAACCGACAGCGACGATGACAAGACACGACGCCGCTGTGAAATACCAATTGGAAAGCGGATTCACTAGCCGCGTTGCATCCAGTATCTGTGCACCGGACTGTGTCAGTCCTGAGAGCAGCGGATCGAGACTGGACGGGATGAAGTTAGCACTAAATCCGCCCGACACCCCCGCGAATGCGGCCGCAATACCTGCTAGCGGATGCCGGCCTGCGGTGTAGAAAATCACACCGCCCAAAGGAATAACGAGAACATACCCCGCGTCGGCCGCCGTGTGACTTATGATCGCAACGAAGATCAGCATCGGCGTCAGCAGCTTGGGTGACGTGACGTTGAGCAATGCTTTAAGGGCCGCATTGATAAAACCCGTGTGTTCGGCCACGCCTACACCCAACAGAGCGACCAGAACTACGCCTAATGGATGAAATCCCGTGAAGGTCGTGACCATGTTCGAAAGAAACGTCGCGATAGCGGCACCGGTCATCTGGTTGTTTATGACAAGTGCTTTGCCCGTCCGCGGATCGATCTCAGCAAAGGTCATCGTCGAAAGGATCGCCGACAGTACCCAAACCGTGAACAGCAATATGAGGAATAACGCCGCCGGGTCGGGCAGTTTATTGCCGACGCGCTCGATCAGGTTCAACGCTCTGTCAACAAAACCAAGGTTTGCGGGTTCTGTTGCGGGTGTATTCTCATTTGCCATAAAAATGGGTGTCTCCTAATTGAAATTGATCTATTACGGATGCCCGAACATTCTAAGCGAAGTCGGGTGTCAAACGAAAAGCAGCGACAAAGGATTTTCTAGCCGCCGGCAAAGCGCACCACTTCGCCGGATAGAGAGCGATGAATTCCCTGAGCAGCGATCTTGCCCATCTGAGCGGCATCGACCGCCTCGGCACCGCCATTTACGCAGTCGCCGCCCGCAAAAATGCCGTCAACGGAAGTTTGCATCGAATCATTAACGACAACACGGCCAACATCATCGACCTCGATGCCGCAGGCCTCAGTAAAGAACGAGGTCATCTTTGTCTGACCAATGGCTTTGATAACCTGTTCGCACTCGATCGTGATCTCAGAGCCGTCACCGCGGCGGCAACGCAGGCCGGCAACCTTGTCGTCGCCAACTATTTCAACCGGTGTCGTCTCCCAATGGAACTCGATGCCGTCCTTTTTTGCGAGTTCCAGCTCATAGTCATATGCAGGTGCGTCCATTTCCGTACGGCGATAGATCAGCATCACTCGTTCAGCTCCGAGGCGTTTTGCCTGAGTAGCGGCATCGATGGCAGTGTTGCCCGCTCCGATGACCGCAACCGTTTTACCCAGCGGGACTGACGCCCAATCGCGTGTCTTGACCATTCTAATGAACGCGAGCGCGTCGATAACGCCATCAAGTTCCTCGCCGGGAATTCCCAGCATTCTCGTCGCACCCAAACCGGCCGCAATGAAAACCGCGTCGTGCTCATCTCGAAGTTTTTGAAACGGCAAGGCGTCTGAACCTACCTCTGTGTTTGTCACGAAATTGACACCAAGCCGTTCGACCAGCCCGATCTCGGCGAGCGATGCGGCCTGTGTCATCTTGTATTCGGCCATCCCGTATGTGTCGAGCCCGCCGGGCTTTTCGCTCTTTTCGTAAACTGTCACGTCGTAACCGAGCCGAGCAAGATATGTCGCACATGACAGTCCCGCAGGCCCCGAGCCGATTATCCCGACCGATTTGCCGGTTGGCTCCGCCCTTTCAAAGAGCTGTTTGCCGCTTTCAAGGACATGCTCGGTCGCATACCGCTGCAAACGGCCGATCTCAATTGGCTTCTGAACAAGTGTCTTTTCAACACACGAGCCTTCGCACAAAACCTCGACCGGGCAAACTCGCGCACAGGTCGAGCCTATCGGATTTGCATCGAATATCACCCGTGCCGAGCCGGCAATGTTGCCGCTAGCGATCTTCTTTATGAATGAAGGGACGTCAATATGCGTCGGACAGGCCCGCGTGCAAGGAGCATCGTAGCAATATAAACACCGGTTCGCCTCAGCCAACGCTTCCGCCTGCGACATCAGCGGAGCAATGTCGGCAAAATTCTGCTCGATATTAGTGATCTCTAGCGGTGTACGGAAGTCACTCATAAAAATCTACCGCAGAGACGCGGAGACACAGAGAAAGACACAAAACAAATAAGATCCGTATCTAATATCCTCTGTAGCTCGGCGTCTCCGCGTCTCCGCGGTTCAAATCAATCCGCGACGATCGCCCCATAAGCATCCGGCCGGCGGTCGCGGAAAAACTGCCAAGTGTTGCGGACCTCGCGGATCTTGTCCATGTCGAGATCGGCGACGATGAGTTCGTCCTTGTCCCGCGAGCCCTCTGCGATGATCTGGCCGCGAGGGTCGCAGAAATACGACTGGCCGTAAAACTCGCCGATATTCCACGGCGCCTCGGTGCCGACGCGGTTAATAGCACCGACAAAATATCCATTCGCAACGGCGTGTGCCGGCTGTTCGAGCTTCCAAAGATACTCGCTCAATCCTGCGACGGTCGCCGAAGGATTAAAAATTATCTCCGCTCCGTTGAGGCCCAGACACCTCGCACCTTCAGGAAAATGACGGTCGTAGCAAATATAAACGCCGATCGTTCCGACCGCTGTTTCAAATACGGGATACCCAAGATTGCCCGGGCGAAAATAGAATTTTTCCCAAAATCCGGGAGCGACGTGCGGAATATGGGTCTTGCGGTATTTGCCCAAATACTTGCCGTCAGCGTCGATGATCGCGGCGGTGTTGTAATAAACGCCGGTTTGCTCTTCCTCATAGATCGGCACGATCAGCACCATTCCATGCTGCTTTGCGGCGTCCTGCATCAGCTTGACGGTCGGACCGTCGGGCACACGTTCGACCGCCTCGTACCAGCGCGTCTGCTGCTCGGCGCAGAAATACGGCGTTGTGAATATTTCTTGAAAACACAGCACCTGAGCACCTTGCCGAGCCGCGTCCTCGACAAATTTCATCTGGTTGTCGATGTTCGCCTTTTTTATATCATCGATCGGCGCATTCACATCTTCAACATTGTGTGCCTGTATCAGGCCTGCTTTTACTATTCGTGACATAAGTTATTTCCGTGTTCTCATCAACAAATAATACAACACAAATGCAAGTCCGAAAGTCACGAACCACGCGTACGTGTAAAGCGTGTCAAAGAAATTTGCATCGGCGATCTGCCCGCCGGGCGTTGTGGCGGCGCGCAGAAAACCGGGAACGACCGGTGCGATCGCCGCGAAAAGTGCCGCGACCGCGCGCCAGTTGAAGCCATTGCTATAAGAATAGATCCCGTTCGTCTTATACAGTTCGGCGAGTTCGATACGGCGTTTTTTGATGAGCCAATAATCGCAGATCAGAATGCCGCCGATCGCGCCCATCAGGCCGGAATATCCGATCAGCCACGTGAAAATATACGCACCCATCGACGAGAGCAACTGCCACGGCATCATCAAAATGCCGATAACCGCAGTTATCAACCCGCCGGTTACATAAGAGATGCGTTTCGGGTTGAGGTTTGAGAAATCGTTCGACGGCGAGACGACGTTCGCGGCCATGTTGGTCGTCAATTGAGCGATGAAGATCACGATCATCGCGAACAGAATGACCGCCCAATTGTCGAATTTCTTGATCAGCTGAACCGGATCGGCGATCGCCTCGCCATAGATGATCACGGTCGCACTCGTCACGGCGACGCCGATGAACGCGAACGCCGTCATCGTCAGCGGCAGTCCCAAGGCTTGCCCCAGCATCTGCGAACGCTGCGAACGTGCATATCTCGTAAAGTCCGGAATGTTTAGACTTAGCGTCGCCCAATATCCGACCGACGCGGTCAATGCCGCGGGGAAAATCGACCAGAAATTCGCATGTGATGTTTGCAGAGCGGCAGTTCCGGCAAGCACATTTCCGAGCCCGCCCGCTGCCGACGACGCCCAAACCAGCAGCACCAGGCCGCCGAGCAGCAGCAGCGGTGCCGCCCACGATTCCAGATGCTTGATGCCCTCGATGCCGCGGAGGATTATGACGACCTGAATGATCCAAAACAGAAAGAACGACGCCCACGTGTGCAGCGGATTTCCGCCGATGAGGGTGTCGAACGCAGCCCAGCCGCCCCAGACGGCCGTCAGCAGAGCGTCGATCGCCGTTCCGCCGATCCACGTTTGGATGCCGAACCAGCCGCACGCGACGACCGCACGTAAAATGGCGGGAATGTTCGCTCCCTTCGTCCCGAACGAAGCACGCAGCAGCACGGGAAACGAGATGCCGTATTTCGTCCCGGCGTGGGCATTCAAGACCATCGGGATCAACACGATGCAGTTGCCGAGCAGAATGGTCAGCATCGCCTGCCACCACGTCATGCCTTGGGCTATAAACCCGCCGCCGAGCATGTACGTCGTGATCACGACGCTCATCCCGATCCACAACGCCGCGATGTTCCACGTCGTCCACGTCCGCTGGTCGACGCTTGTCGGCGCAAGGTCAGCATTCCACAACGGCGACGCCGAGACGTCTTCGCTCAGTTCGACAAAGTCGGTTCTCTCGTTATCCATATCGGTCCAAACGAAACCTCAGACGCACATTGTAATTGAAATAGAGCGTTAACCTTACCGCCAAATTCTACCACGAACACAAAAAGCCGCGAACGCCTGATTAATTCGCGGCCTGTCTGGTTATTGTGAATTACGGACCGAAATGCGTCCGCGTTGGAATGAAGCTAGAGATCTCTACAAACATCTCGCCTCGATGGGGCTGGTCGATCTCGCTCCGTAGGAGCGGCATGTTTGTAGAACGGGATCGCCCCGGACGTTTCTAGCTCCATAGGAGCGGCATGTTTGTACGACGCCGGATCTAATGTTGACAACCGCGGCCGACTGGAGTAATTTGCAGTTTCAGAGCACAAGGAGCAATGGCATGAGCAATCCACGCGAACCAAATACGATCGACGAAACCGACGAAACGTCGCTCCGCGAACCGGCCACACGCGAACCGAACACCTCGACCTTTAGCCCACGGGAACCGAATACCCGCGAACCAAATACTCGCGAGCCGAACACCAAGGACTGATAGTCTCGTCCGTCTATTAGCCGAGCCCGATCCGTTCGAGCAGCGGCGGCCATCGGCTGTCGTTTGCCAGCGTGGCGAACCGCGGATCGACCTTTGCATGCGTCACGCCGGGATCGCGTGCCTCAACAGCGCGTTCGAGCCATTCGAACGCCTCGTCCGCTTCGCCTCGGAACGCGTGTACTTCCGCGATCTGAAACGCGTCACCGACCGAGCCGGCGGCCTTTAGTCTTCCAAGCGCCGCGTCTGCAGCGGAACTGTTTCCTTCGCGGTGTTCGATCATCGCGACAGCCCAATCCCGCCAAAAATCGTCCCGTTCCTTTGTCACAAGTTCCCTTGCCCGCACCGGATCGCCGCGTTCGAGCACGACCAGCGCCAGCAATGCACTCGTGGCCACGCCGCTTGTCGGCATTTCGAGCGACCGCAGGAACGCGGTCTCGGCTTCTTCCAGCTTGCCCGCGGCGTGGCAAAGCAGGCCGAGGTTGTGCCACACCGGAGCACTCAGCGGATCATGGTCCAGCACCCGCCGGCTAAGCTCAAGCGCACGGTCGAAATTGCCGAGTTTGTATGCAAGAACGCTGGCACCGTCCAGCGCCGTCGCGCTTCCCGGAGCGATCTCCAGAGCACGGTTGTATGAGGCTTCTGCCGCCTTCATGTCCCAATCGTAGGCCTGCTGGATCCGGCCAAGCTGGGCGTGTGCCTCGGCGAGTTCGGGCTCTAGTTCCAATGCCTTCTCGACCGCCTCGCGTGACAACGCAAAAGCCTCGTCGGTGGCCGCCCACGCCTTTCCGGCACATACCGAATAAGCTCGCGAAAGCTCTGCCCAACACAAGGCGAACTCCGGATCGATCTCAAGCGCTCGTGTGAAAAACTCGATCGCCGCTTCGCCATTCTCGCGCGTGTACAGCCCGAGGCGGTAACGGCCCATCAGCATCAGGCGATGCGCTTCGGGCTCGGCCGTCCGTCCGCGAACGGCCTCCGCGACCTCGGATTCAACCGCCTTAAGCGGAACCTTTTCAGGCTCGATGCCGAGCAGCAATCCGCGAAGCTCCTGAACGACCGATTGCGCGATGTCGTCCTGAACCGCGAAGATGTCGCTCAGCGTTCGGTCGTATGTCTCCGACCAAAGCTGAAATCCGTCGCTTACCTTCACGAGGCTGACGGAAATACGGACCCGCCCACCGGCCGAACGGACACTTCCCTCGACCACCGTCGCTACGCCCAGCGAACGCCCGATCTCTACGACCGTCGCGGCCGCATTCTTGAAATAAAAAGCCGAGGTCCGTGCCGCGACCTGCAGCCCATCGATCTTTGAGAGGACATTCAAAAGTTCCTCGGCAAGGCCGTCCGAAAAGTAATCGCCTTCGCCGCTGGAACTCAAATTCCGGAAAGGCAGGACCGCGGTCGAATTGAGCGGCGGTTCCATCCCGGCGGCCGGAACGGCGAAGCGAGCCGTAGTTTGATCACCAACGCGTGGAAACGGCATCACCGCCGTTGCAGGTTCGATACGGATCGATGAAACGCTGGAGGGCCCCTCAAGCAATACTGAACCGTCGTCGAGGCAATAGCTCAGCGAATCATCGTAATAATCCCGCCTGCATTCAGGGCATCGTTTCATAGGATACGGCTTGAACCGAAAGCTCAAGAAATTCTGCGTCAGTATAAACGAAAATACGCATTACAGCTATGCATTTCCTATGCTGACACGATACTGCCCAACCATCAAACCAACCCTGTCACTGGCCGCATTCTTGCGATGCCGAAATTCTTCTGTAAACATAGAGACTATGGCAGCAACGGAAACGACACAGATACCTTTGGGCTTTAGGGCACCTGATTTCACGCTTCCCGATGCCGTATCGGGACGCGAGATGTCTTTGAATGAGTTGAAAGGCGAACACGCGACCGTAGTGATGTTCATCTGCAACCACTGCCCTTTCGTCAAACACATCAACGCCGAGCTTGTACGGTTGGCGAACGACTATATTCCGAAAGGCATTTCGTTCATCGCGATAAATTCGAACGACGTGGAGAATTACCCGGAAGATTCTCCTGAGAATATGAAGATCTACGCCGAACGCCTCGGCTATCCCTTCCCGTATCTGTTCGACGAAACGCAGGACGTTGCCCGGGCCTATCACGCGGCCTGCACACCTGATCTCAGTATTTTTGATAAAGATCTGTTGTGCGTTTACCGCGGACAACTGGACAGTTCGCGTCCTGGAAACGCCATGCTCAACGACGGCCGCGACATACGAGCGGCCCTTGACAGCATACTCGCCGGCGAACCCGTAAGTGACGCTCAAACGCCGAGCCTCGGCTGCAACATCAAGTGGAGAACGTAAGAGACGCTAATCGTACCTTATTGAGGTATTCCGATCTTGGCGAGCAGGTCCTTGTATCTCGGATCGTCGTCTAAGATGTCGTACACTTCCGACGTTTTGATCGTTACCAGATGCGGGTCGCGGGATTCGTACGCTTTGAGAAGGTATTCGATGGCTTTTTCCTTGTTTTTCGTCGCGGCATACGCATATGCCAGGCTCTCGTTGTCGAAATAAAGCGGCTCATCCGCTTCAGTAACGGCCTTTTGCAATGTGAGCAGGGTCGCCAAATATTCCATCCAAAAGCCTTTCCAGCCCTTTAGTTTATAGGCGTTTTCGTAACGGCGGATCTCGTAGTTCTTGCGTCCTTCAAGCCTCAAACCGGTCAAATACTGCTCTATCGCCTCAGGATACATTCCCTTTGCCGCGTAAGCCTCGCCAAGATTAAATCTCACGACAGGACTCTCGGGATATAGCTCGACCGTTCTGTTCAGTTGGTCGATCGCCTCGTCGTGACGGCCGGCGAACCCTAGAATGTTGCCTTTCATTCTATTGATCACCAGCGAGAACGGATCGAGTTCAGCGGCGACTGAGATCGCGGCCAGAGCCTCTTCAGTTCGACCGCGAAAGGCAAGATGTTCGGCATACCATTGGTGCGCGGTCGCATAATTCGGACGCAGGGAAAGAGCGGCACGATAGTGTTCCTCTGCCCGATCCCAATCGTAATCGTAGGTCGTGGTGATGTATCCGAGCGAAGCATGAGCTTCAGCCAGATCTCCATCAAGTTCCAAAGCCTTTAACGCCGCCTGCTTTGCCTTGGGTATGTATTCCGTCGGCCTAAAATCGCCGTACAGCGGCATCAGTGCGTAAGTATCCGCAGTTCCCGTGTACGCAAGTGCGTAACCCGGGTCTTTTTCGACTGCCTGGCCAAAATATTGCCTCGCCTTTTCAAGATCCCGAACGGTTCGCTTGTTCCAATGAAAACGCCCTTTCAAATAGAGCTGCTGAGCTTCAGAATTTGTCGAATAGTTCTGTGCGACCCGCGAACGGCCCGCGGTCGAAAGTGCCGGACGAAGGCGTTCCGATACATCTCTGGCGATGTCCCTCTGCAGAAATATGAGGTCGTCGATCCGTCGTGCATATTCAGCTGACCAAAGCAGGTTCTGGGACGACGAATCGACCAATTCGAGAGTGATCTTGAGGTCATCACCGGCCTGCTCAAGCCGCCCAAGCAACACTGCTTCCACATTCAACTCGGAACCGATGGTTTTTGGTGAGGCATCCCTGCCTTTGAATGAAAAGACCGAGCTTCTCGCCTTTATAGATAGGTCGGGTATCGTAGAGAGACTGCGAATGAGATTTTCCGTCATGCCGTCCGCAAGATACTCGAATTCACTGTCGCCGCTGAGATTGTCTATGGGCATCACCGCAATGGATGCGATCTCCGCCGGCTCCGAAAAATAGCTGTATCCGAGGAAACCGCCCACCGCGAGCAAGCCGGCCAACAGTGAACCGAAGGCAAGCATCTTCAGCCGTCCGGCTCTTGATGTTCCAAAGACCGGCAGCCCTTCGAGCGTTTTGGCGGCGGGCATATTGGCCGTATGACGCGCGGGATCAGCATCTTCGTGGTCGATAGTTCGTTTTGCCGACCTTAGTTCCTGCAAAACGTCCGAGATCCGTTGATATCGATCGTCTGCCGATCTTGCAAGGCATCTTCTAACGATCGCGGAGATCGACGCTGGAACTTTCGAAGCAAGATCGGAGAGCGGGACAGGGTCTCGATGAAGAATTGCATCGACCGTCTCAGCCGCAGTTTCTCCGGAGAATGCTTTTCGGCCGCAAAGCATCTCATAAACGACCGCCCCAAAGCTGAAAATGTCTGACCTGGAATCAATTGGACCGCCGCGAGCCTGTTCCGGCGACATATACTCGGCCGTCCCAATGACAAGGCCGGCTTGAGTAATGCCTGCCGCCTGCGGCTCATGCGAGATCTGGCGCGTCGAGATGTCCGGCCCTTCCATCAGCTTCGCCACACCGAAATCCAACACCTTTACCAAACCGTTCGGCCGCACCATTATGTTGTCCGGCTTGATGTCCCTGTGAACGATGCCCGCGGAATGAGCTTCTTCCAATGCTGACGCTGCCTGAATCGCTACGTCCAAAACGGCCTCGGTTGAAAGCTCTCTTGACGCTATAAGCTGCGTCAGTGTTCGCCCGTCAATATATTCGGTAGCAATGAACCTCTTGCCGTCCGATTCGCCGATCTCGTGGATCGTAATGATATTGGGATGATTCAGACCCGACGCGGATCTGGCTTCGCGCACGAACCTGTCCATTCGGCTCGCATCGTCAGCAAAGGCTTCAGGGAGGAACTTGAGTGCGACCTTTCGACCCAAACTGGTATCCTCGGCCAGGTAGACCTCTCCCATTCCCCCAATGCCCAAAAGCCGGATTATTCTGTAGTGAAGTATGTTATTGCCGATCAGGTCTTTGGGCTTGCGTCTATCGGCAAGGATCTCTGCGGCAAGTGCTCCCGGAGCGGAGTCAAGGAAATATTCTTCTGCCGACTCAAAAGAAAGCAGCGATTCAACCTCTTTTCTTAGATCATCATCATCGCCGCATTGGGCGTCCAGCAACGCCGCTCGGTCCGCCGTCGGCGTTTCCAAAGCCGCATGAAAGATCTCCTCGATCGTATAGAGGCGGTCACTGTCCATTGTCTTTAGGGCTCAGCCTCGCTTAATTCGCGGAGCAGCCAAGTCCTGGCAAAACGCCAATCGCGTTTTACCGTTTCAGTTGACACTCCCAAAACTTCCGCGATCTCGTCGTTCGTTATCCCGCCGAAATACTTCAACTCGACGATCCGGCTCTTGCGCTCATCCAACTTTGCGAGAGTGTTGAGCGCATCATCGAGAGCCAGCACCTCTTTTGCATCGGCACTGACGGCCTGCTCGGCGAGCGTCACCATTTCCGGGCGGCCGCCCCGTTTCTCACTCTGTTTCGCCCGTGCATGATCTACCAAAATATGACGCATCGCTTTCGACGCGACGCCGAAAAAATGAGCCCTGTTCCGCCAGCCCTGTTCCTCCTTCCTGGCGAGCTTTAGATATGCCTCGTGAATGAGATCGGTGGCTTGAAATGTGTGTCCGGAAGGCTGTTTGCTGATATATCTGCGAGCCATCTGTCGCAGTTCGTCATAAACCAGCGGCATCAGTTGCTCAAGTGCCGCCTGATCGCCTTCGCTCCAATCCGCCAATAAAGCGGTGATCTGCTTAGAACTGCGTTGGGGCATAGTCATCTGAGCTGTCAACCAAGCAATGAGTATAGTCCTCAACCTAAGAAAATAAAATATTTTCATTACCCTTTTTGCCGTAAGTTCTCGTTTATAAGAACAGAAAGCAAAATCTGTGGATAGAGCGATCTGAAATTTTCAGTTTTGGAAGGAGAGAATCATGAAAACATTTAGACAAATAGCACTTATTGCGGTCATCGGCGTCGTATATGCGATCGGTTCGCAGGTAATGGCACAGGGCAAACAGGACTTCGTTCTGGTCAACCGCACCGGCGTTGAGATCTACGCTCTTTATGTCACGCCGCACAATGCAAAAGACTGGGGCGAAGACATCCTTGGGGCAGACACGCTGCTAAACAATGAGGAACTCGAGATCTCGTTCTCGCGAAAGGAACGCGCCAAGTATTGGGATCTGAGGATCGAGGACGAGGACGGCAACTACATCGAATGGGATCGCCTTAATCTGCTCGAGATATCAAGGGTCACTCTTTTCTACAAGAATCGAAAACCGACGGCGATCGTCGAATAACAACAGAAGCAAGGGAGAAACAATGAAAAGAAGAACTTTATCCGCGATCGCCGTCTCGGCATTCGCTTCGGCAATGCTCGGCTGTTCGTTCTCGGTTGGGACCGATATGTCGAACACCGGCAAACCCGCAAACACCGCGGCATCCAATTCGAGCACCAACACCGCTGCAAAGAAAGACGATAACGCCAAGCCTAAACTCGCCGGCAAGCCGAAACCGACCGACGGTACGGCAAAGACCGCGAACAAGAAGAATCCCGTCCCTGCTGACTGGATCTATGTGTACGACAGCGCCAAAGGCTATGGCTTCTCGCTACCTCAGGGTTCTGAGGGCGAAAGCACGACCATAGACGGCATTGACGTTTTTGCGGCTACAACGCCGGCTCCTTCCGAGATCGATATCTTTGTCTTGGCATATAAGGACAAGACGCTAACGAAAGAAGACCTGCTGAATGATGCGGTCGATTTTCTCGAAGGCCTGGGACAAAAGGTCACGCCGGGCAGCTTGAAAGGCGAAAGCGACGAGTACGCGGTCGCAGACGCGACCACGGTTCACCCCTCACGCGGTAAAGGCAAACTCCGTATCCTCGTCGGCACCGACGTCACTGATAACTATGTGATGATCATCGGCGTCGAGGAGGAGCGTTTCGCTGCAAATGAAAGCATCATCGACGCCATCTGGGGCAGCTTCGAAATGTGGAGCAGCGGCAGTTAGGCCCGATAATATCGATCATTGGATCTATTGACGGGCAAAGCGTTACGGCTGCTCTCCTGGCGGCCGTAACGCTTTTTAGCGAGCCGCATGCGATTTAACGAACGGATCAGGAATAAGGAGCGGATAAAAAGAGTTCAAAACACGGCAATAACAGCTTACACCAAAGCCGCTCGTGCGGAACGAGCGGCGAAAGCCACGCCTTTTTTGTCGGATTTCTTTCTTCCATACTTGATTCCTGCGGGCGTCATTCTGAGCCCAACGGAATGTATTCGCCGACCTTTACCACCAAAGTATTTGTGCCACCCTATTCTCGTCGTTCGCCAGAAACGACACCTCGAAAAGGTTCTTCCCTGCCATTGCTCTGTAACGACGCATTTGCCCGCCGGGACGTTTTTCGATCGACGATAGTTCAAAGCTCTTTATCGGCGAGCCGTCGAGATACCACGAAAAAAGTGATGCGCCCGTCGCGGTCTTGAAAAGCATATCCATTTGGGGAGTCACATTGTGACCGTCGAATTTCTGATCTGCGAGAGCCGTCAGCATTGACCGATGCTGTGCCGTAAGAGAGGGATCGGTGTCGCGAATGGCTTTACTGCGGTCGAGCGACGGCAGATATTTGGCGGCAACATCGATGGCCCAATGATCGATGCTCGTCCCCGCAAAATTGGTCAAGATGATCACGGAAAGCCCGGCGTCCGGGAATCTGTAGAAAACGGAAGAAAACCCCGGCGTCGCTCCCGAGTGCTGCACCAACCGATGTCCGCGGTAATTATCCAGAAACCAGCCGAAACCGTGATCGAATGGCAGCGTCGATCCGTCATTTGCACGCGCGGCATCCCACATCACTTTCTTGCTTTCCGCCGTCAGGATCCGGTCGGTGTGAAGTGCGGCATCCCATTTCGCCATGTCGATAACAGTTGACAGCATGGCCCCGGCCGAGAACGCGATCCCGGGCAGAAGTGTCGGACGATTTTCGAATTTGCCGTTCGCCCAACCATAGCCTGACGCTCTGCCTTTTACTACCTGTAATGGAGAAGTTGAACGAGTGTTGGCCATTCCCAGCGGATTGAAGATCCGTTCGTCCAGATACTCGTAATACGAATCGCCGCTAACTTTCTCGATAATGTGCCCGAGCAGAATGTATCCTGTATTGTCATATGCCCACGTCTTGCTCGCCTCGAATTCAAGCGGCAATTCGAAGAACATTCGCAGCTTTTCTTCACCGGCGGGAGTTGTTCGGAATGAAAGGTCGGTCTTGAAACGATCCAGGTATCCGGGCACTTCAACGTGATTTTGGATGCCCGAGGTGTGCGTCAATAGATGGCGGATAGTGATCTTGTTCCAGCTTTCCGGAGCGTCCGGAAAGTACTTTCCTATCGTGTCAGAAACTGCCAACTTGCCGTCCTGGGCCAGCAACATTATTGCGGCAGCAGTGAACTGTTTCGTTACCGAGCCGATCTCAAAAACCGTATCGGCCGTGGCTCTCGTATTCGTTTCAATGTTCGAAAGTCCGTATCCCGCACTTTTGATCACTTTGCCGTCCTTAACAACGGCGACCGCAACGCCCGGAGCGTTCTTAAGCCGCATTTGCTCCGCGATATACCTATCAACAGAATCAGCGTTGGCAAATGCTGAAGTAGCAAACACGACGGCGAAGCCAATTAATTGGACTGAAATACGCCGAGTTGTGGTCATATCCTCACGCATTCGCCGCGTCGGATGAACTGCCCATCGCCTTGTTTTCCTGTGTGTTCGCCGTTTTGGATGACGACGCGGCCTCGGGAAAGGACGGTTTCGACCTTGCCTTTGATGGTCCAGCCTTCGTAGCTCGAATAATCGACGTTCATATGTTCGTGTTCGACGCCGAATTTCGTTTCCCCGTTTGGGTCGAAGATGACGATGTCGGAGTCGGAACCGACCGCGATCGTTCCCTTCTTGGGAAACATTCCGAACATCTTCGCTGCGGCGGTCGAAGTCAGCTCGACAAAGCGATTGAGCGAGATGCGATTTTCGACAACGCCGCCGTTGTAGATCAGAGCGAGGCGATTTTCGACACCGGGAGCACCGTTCGGGATCTTAGTGAAATCACCGAGCCCGAGCTCTTTTTGTTCCTTCATACAGAAAGGACAATGGTCGGTCGATATCACCTGAAGGTCGTCCATCTTGAGGCCGGTCCACAGGTCGGCACAGTTATGCTGTTCACGCAGCGGCGGCGTCATTACGTATTTCGCACCTTCCCAGCCGTCGCCGTAGTCTTCGATCGAATGGAAAAGATACTGCGGACACGTCTCAGCAAATGCCGAGATGCCGCGATCTCTCGCTTGGCGAACTTGATTGAGTGCATCGGTACACGAAAGGTGAACGATATAAACCGGCGACTCTGCCATTTCAGCGATCGCGATCGCACGATGAACGCCCTCAGCCTCAGCGATCGTCGGTCGCGTCAGAGCGTGATACTTCGGAGCCGTTCTCCCATCGGCCAAAAAGCGTTTGATGATCTCGTTGATGACGATGCCGTTCTCGGCATGCATACAGACGAGCCCGCCGCGTTTTCCTGCCGCCGACATCGCACGAAAGATCGTCGCGTCGTCCGCCAAGAACACGCCCGGATACGCCATGAAAAGCTTGAATGACGATATGCCCTCGTCGATGAGCCGATACATTTCCTTCTCATCGCCGTCCTCAAACTCGGTCGTGATCAGATGAAAGCCGTAGTCGATGCAGGTCTTGCCCTCGGCCTTTTTGTGCCACGCGTCAACGCCCGCCGTCATCGATTCGCCCTTCGTCTGCACCGCAAAATCAATTATCGTCGTCGTCCCGCCGTGCGCGGCCGCCCGCGTGCCCGTAAAGAAATTGTCGGAGCTTTGCGTCCCGCCGAATGGCAGCTCCATATGCGTATGCGGATCGATCCCGCCGGGAATGATAAGCTTGCCCGCGGCATCGATGACAACATCCGCCTCCATATCGAGCGCCTTCCCGATCGTCGTCACCGTCTCGCCGTCGATAAAAACGTCAGCGTGATAATCATCAACCGCAGTGACGATACGTCCGTTTTTGATCAGTGTTTTCATATGCGAATCCTATGACCGAAAATTATCCGATTCTGCTACGATCTCCCATTTTTCGCCACGATATTCGAGCAGGTAGAGCCCCCCTTGACCACATAGAACTCCGCAAGTGTAGTAATGCCAAACAATTGCAGTTCGTCTATTCGAGTCGAATCCACCTCTTGAAAACGTATTGAAAGAAATGAGCCCCGACAGCCGCTCGTCAAGATCCTTAGAACTTAGAAGAACAAAATCATCTCCGATTGAAACATCTTCCTGCAAAATAAGGTTCTCAACATTCTTTGACAGAAAGTCAACGCTTACCGACTCGGTGGCGAAAGGTAACAACGCTTGGACGTGCTCGGGGCTGGTCATGCCAATTGACTCAATTGCAGTTCCGCTGATCACGATTTCACGACTCGGTTTCGAACGAGCTAATTCCATGTAAATTGCTATCTCTTCTTTGTATAGGCTCTGATTGTCCGCACGGTCCGAACGGCTATTATTACAACAGGTAATCGTCAGGAGAAGTGGAATAACAGCGAAGATTTTAATCATATCACCCAGTCGCTTACCTCGAGAATTCTGAACAACTCGCCCGTGATCAAGATATCTGTATGCAAATTTCAACCGCTGCAAACTACGGCGATTCCTGGATAAGGGCTCTCGAAAATCATATTTTCCAGTTCCTATATGCTTTCGACAACACCGCAACAAAAACGATTGAAACTGCTAAGGACAAAAAGCCGAGCGAAACCGCATAGATCGGACCAAGCCACCGCAAGAGTACCCAGCTGACCAGCAACGCAAATGTGAACCCTGCAATGAGTTTTGTCACCCTTTTGGACACTCTAAACCTCTAGCAAGTCTCACATCCCGCGACCACCGCTTTGACTAGATGATCAACCGTTTCGGTCGTTGTATTGAACATCATTCCCGTACGAATGACGTTGCCGTAGAGGCCGCGTTTATTAAAGCGTGATCACATCGAATCCCGCGTCACTCGCGGCTTCGGACAATCGAGTGTCGGCACAAACAAAGGGCCGATTTCGCGGCTTTTCATTACACCACACAAGTGCCGCTGCTAGTTGGAAAGCATCCAGTGCTCGAAGTCCATAGGTCTCGGGAATGGTTTCCGCTATAGACAACACGGCCTCGTCAGGCACGATCTCGATTGCCTTTGCCCTGAATTTGCTCCAGTGTCTAATGGCACTTTGCTCATTCGGAAGGGCATTCTCACTTTTCAACCTCTCAAATGCGCTTCGAACTTCGACAGGCGTTCCCCACCAAAGTGCCGGTCTTGGAAAGCGTCGAAATGTAGAGCGGGCCACCGGGCTGAACGCCTGGACACAGCAGACCGGAATGATCGCACTTGTATCCCAGAAGGCACGCTCAGTCCTCATCTCTTTCCTCTCGGATGATCCTTAAAACGGTTTCCAACGGAACATCCGGACGATCCTCGTCGTCCCAAAAGTCGTCCGACAATGGAGTCGGATCGGCCGGCGGCCTCAATTTCCCCCGGGCGATAAGTTCGCGCTCCTCGGCATCATAATCGTCCTCGTCATAGCTGAATGGAACGATCTTGGCGAACGGAACATTTCGTTCACTTACAAGTACCTGGCCGCCACGCTTTACCTCGGCGAGATATTTACTAAGGCCATTCTTTAGTTCTGCAATATTTGCCGTTTTCATAACATGGCCATTATGGCCTAGTTGGCCTACTTGGTCAAGTTTTTTCTCTCTCAGCAAAAGGCAAAGCCTGCATCCAGAGCCTCGACCAGACGATCGACCGTGTCGGTGGTGGTGTTGAGCATCATCCCCGTACGGATGACGTTGCCGTAGAGGCCGCCTTTGCCGATGAGGACGCCGCGGCGTTTGGTTTCTTCGAATACTTTTAGGACAGCTTCGGGATTTGGTTCTTTGGTTTTGCGGTCTTTGACTAGCTCGACGCCGAGCATTAATCCCATGCCGCGAACATCGCCGATCACTGCGTGTTTTTCTTGCAGCTCAAGCATCCGCTGTTTGAGATAATCGCCGACGACGCGGGCGTTGGTTCGTAGATCGTTATCTTCGATCTCTCGGATAACGGCGAGACCGACCGCCGCCGAAACCGGATTGCCGCCGAATGTGGAGAAGGTCAGGCCGGGAAACGCGTCAGCAACTTCGGGCGTCGCGATCGTCCAGCCGATAGGCACACCGTTGCCCATGCCCTTTGCCGAGGTCATGATGTCGGGCTCGACGTCCCAGTGCTCGATGCCGAACCATTTATCACCCGTGCGTCCCCACGCGGCCTGCACTTCGTCAGAGATGAATAGCCCGCCGTTGCGGCGAACGATCTCGGCAACACGCGGGAAATATTCCTTGGGCGGAATGATAAATCCGCCGACTCCGAGGATGGTTTCCGAGATCATCCCCGCGATCTTGCCGGTTGTGGTGGTTTTTATCAGGTCCTCGACATCGTCAGCACACGCGACGCCGCACGACGGATATTCGAGCTTGAACGGGCAGCGGTAACAATACGGCGCGTGTGCGTGAACGATACCCGCGACCTGCGACGCTATCGGCTTCCAATTGGAATGTCCGATCGTCGAAAGAGCCGTCGCCGAACGTCCCGCGTAACTGTGCCGCAGTGCGATTACCTCGTTGTTGCCGGTCGCTATCTTGGCGGCGAGAATGGCAGTGTCGTCTGCCTCGGTACCACTGTTGGTAAAAAATGATTTCTTTAATTTACCCGGCGAGATCTCGGCAAGCTTCTCGGCGAGATCGCCCTGCGGCCCGTTAGCGTAGAGCGTGGACATGTGCGCGATCTTGTCCACCTGATCTTTCAAAGCCGCGTTGACGCGCGGATTCGCGTGCCCGACGCTCACCGTCAGCACACCGCCAAATGCATCGAGATACTCATTGCCCTGATCATCCCAAACCCGTTCGCCCTCACCGCGGACGAGCGCGATCGGCTCCTGATAATAGGTCGCAACCGCAGGAAACAGGAACTCTTTGTGTTTCTCGACGGCGCTTTTCAATGTCGAACGGCTTTCATTGGGTACACTTGTCATCTATCTATCCTGATCATTTATTTCGGCTGGGCTGGCGTTTGTTTTTCTATGGCCTGTATTCGCTGCTGCGCATAGCTGTAAAAGATGCCGCCAGTTTCAGGCACTTTCTTATACTCTGTCAAAGCCTCGGCAAACATATTCATGACCCGATACGTTTCACCGATCTCATATTGAGCCTCCGCCTTTTTCTTGTCATCAGCTTTCGCGTCAGCCAGGACCTTTCGGAATTCGTTGACTGCCAACAGCCTCGGAACATTTGTCATCGGTGTCGAGGCTCGGTCTCGCAAATAGGTACCATTTTTGATCATCACCTCGACCCTCTGTGTGTCCGTGATGGTCGGCTGCTTAACTGAGTTTTCCAATTCTGTCTTGGCCTTTGCAACGCCCCGATCCAGCATCGTCATAGCACCAAGCAAATGTATATGCGCCGCAACCTGATGAACCTGCGCTTTCTCCAGATGATCAAGCTGTGTCAATTTTCTTGCAGCTTCTACCTGAGCTTGAGCATCGGCCGTTTTTCCATTGACCGCTAACAGCATGGCGTATTCAAGATGAGTTCTATGTTTCTGCCGCGGCGTGGCGTTCTTCAAGCCAATGATGCCTTCATAGGCCTCCCCGACCGTGTCCATGTTCTCCTGCGGTTTCGCCGGCTGCCGATCCTGCCTTACGATCTTTACGAGCTCTGTATAGGCGTTTGCCCTCAGTTCATCAGAAGCTCCGGCGGTCTTTGCTGCCGCCTTGTAGTGAAACCAGGCGTTGGAAAGAGCTTCGGGTGACACAGCAAGCCCGGACGCATTGAGCTGCGATTCAGCGATCTTCATATTGGCGATTAGCTTCTGGTCCGGCGTCGCGGCAGGGTTGTCGAGCACCGACTGGAAAGACTTCTGCAACAATGCAGACGGCGATTCCTTTAGTTCCGCCCTCCATCTCTCGGCAATGCCGCTCTTACGTGGAGCGAAATTCTTTGCCTCGGCAAGGAAAACCTCTCCCTTGGCCAGCTCGATCCCGGCCTTTGTCGCAGGACTCAGCCCTGTTAGCGCCGCGGCCTTCGTTACTGTCGCCCATGCGTCGTCGGTCCTCAAAACGAATTCGGTTCGCGTGCGATTCCTCTCGACCTGTATCTTTTCTTCGCGTTTATCCGCCAGCTGCATCCTAGCTACCCACAGCAATGCATCTGCACGCTGTTCGTTGTCTTTCGCCAACTCTACCGCCTGTAAGTAGAATCTTTCAGCAGTCTTTCTGTCATTCTTCAATCGGGCAACATGCCCAAATGCGATAGTCTCCCCAAAGCCAACTTGGGGCAGTTGGGCGTTCACCTGAACCACTACACACACAAGAACCAACGCCAATACGACACCATTTCCGAATCTCATAACAGAACAAACGATCCTCCCTTTTTCTATATAGATCTCACCACCTCAACAAGTAAGACAGCGAGCCAATGCCTTAGTAAAAATTCCCTTCGCGTTTACGGCCGGTATGATCGACGAACAATTCCTGTCGCCACCTTGGCATTACATCCAATGAAGAACGGCAAGAAAAGGGTCTCGCTTATATTACGACAATTTCGCGAAAAACGTATAGCACATTACACATCAACCGTATTGACGGGATGCGCCGATTAAATTAACATCAGTGCATCCCCCGTTCTTTCATTAGCAACCAGGAGTAGTTATGTCCGTTTCTCGCTTTATTGCTGTATCTTTGGTCTCGTTGGGCCTCATTTTTGGCTGTTTCACGGCCTCGTTCGGCCGTGACGCATCTACGCTTTACAACGAGTTGAAAGGGTTTCCGCTCAACATGACTCGGACCGACCTGAACAATTACAAACTCAACCGTGATCGTGTAGAGATCACTCTTTCGGGAACGCTTCATCTGTCGCGAACGGCGGAGGGGCGTATCACAGGCGCGGTGTTTTCGGGAACCGGGAATTTCAAGCTCCAAGCGCCACCGATCGAATTTGAAAAGGCGAATATAAAACGGCTGCTCGGTGTCGATGATTTCATTGACTCGAATTTCAAAACAGCGGTCTTCCGATTCACTGACGGAGCATTTGAAGAACTTGCGGAACAGGCAGCCTCAGGCCCGGGCCCCGCAAATGTTCAATCGATGGCAACGGACATAAATCCGCGAATGCTAAAAGAAACCGGAGCTAATCTCGCCTCTCGTCTGGCTTTGTCGATACTCAATAACGAACGTGCCGGATTTTTCTTCGCGCATTTCGACGGCGGGAAACGCGGGCGATTCAGCTACGTACTAGACCCGCAAAACCAGATCCCGACGCACAATTTCAACATAAACGCCGGTGAGGAAGGCATAGTTTTCAAATATGACACAAGCGCTCGCGGAAACGACGTATGGACGGCGTTTCACTCGCTTGCCGATTACGAACGCGGGATGTCGGACTATGCCGATAAGAATGACATCGTGGATGTCACACATTACGAAATGAATGTCGATCTGCGGCAGGTGCGGAACAGGATCGGCCTTGAGAGCCGCGTGGATATGAAAGTCCTGAAAGGCGGAGCACGGGCGATACCTTTTCAGATCGGCGAATCGCTTCCTGAGTGGGACGATCTGCGTCTTAAGAAGCAGATGCGTATAAAGTCGGCATCGATGGGCGGAACGCCGATCGATTTCGTGCAGGAAGATTGGGAGGGCGGACTCACGCTTTTTCTGAAAGAACCGACGCAGGCCGGTGCGAATCTCTCCGTTGACCTCGCCTTCGAGGGCGATTTTTTGACACAGCCGAGCATGCTGCCGGATTGCAGCTATCCCCGCGATAACGCAGCCTGGTATCCGCGGCACGGGTATCTGGACCGCGCAACATACAATTTCACGTACACCCACGGCCGCAGATCAAAGGTCGCCAGCACCGGCAAGCGAACTTCCGAAGAGGCCGATCCCGCCAATAAGGATCATTTCATCACTAAGTACACTATGAACCAGCCCGTTGCGCTGGCGACGTTCGCCGTCGGACCATTTGAACGCCATAGCGATCAGATCAAGTGGGATAACGGCGACCCGCCAATACCTTTGGAATTCAATTCTGTTTCGGGCGGCGTTATGGCCATCAAAGAAAGTTTCATTTTGGCCGAACTGAACAACTCGATACGGTATTTTCAGGAGACCTTCGGAAAATATCCTTACGAGACCTACGGTGCATTGGTGCACCCATACGGCTTTGGGCAGGGATTCGCAACTATGCTTGCCATACCGCCGACGGACCGCGCTAGCAAATACACCTACGAATTCATCGCCCACGAAACCGCTCATCAATGGTGGGGCAACATCGTCGCTTGGCGTTCGTATCGCGATCAATGGCTCAGCGAAGGCTTTGCTGAATATTCGGGCGTGCTCTATACGCAGGCACGTTCGGGCAGAAAGGACGCAAACGACCTGCTCGACGACAAGCGCCGTTCGCTCCGCGAACCGCCGAGGACGCAAACCGGGATTGGCAGAGGTAAGCTAGTTGATGTAGGCCCGATGACGTTAGGGCATCGGCTCGAAACCCGACAAACCCGCGGGGCATACAGCACACTCGTTTACAATAAGGGTGCTCTGGTACTGCGAATGCTTCACTTCCTGCTGACCGATCCGCAAACAGGCGATGGAAAGGCGTTCTTCAATATGATGAAAGATTTCGTTGGCCGTTATCGTGACAAAGCCGCAACGACCGATGATTTCCGCATGGTCGCGGGTGAGCATTTCGCACGTTCACCTATCGGCCGCCGCTACAATGCCGGTAACCTGGATTGGTTTTTCAGACAATGGGTCGAGGAAACCTAT
Source organism: Acidobacteriota bacterium (assembly GCA_019639155.1). Lineage (GTDB taxonomy): Bacteria > Acidobacteriota > Blastocatellia > Pyrinomonadales > Pyrinomonadaceae > OLB17. Next base: position 103,192 of record JAHBSJ010000001.1, read on the forward strand.
TTGCCTTCTTACCGCCTCGAATATCAGGTAAATCCCAATCCCGAAGGCGGCGTGATCGTATCCGGCACGGTGCATCAGGAAAATGTGGGCGAAAAATGGTTCATGCCGCTGCCGATAATCTTCAAATTCGGCGGAAATCGCTCGGCTTCCGGCACCGTCGCTGCATACGAGGCGAAGAATACGTTTTCTATCAAGCTGCCCGAAAAACCGCAGTCGATCGAATTCGACCCTGACCGCTGGGTGCTGTCAGAAAAGACAACCGCAAAATAACGGTCTGGCTTCTTAGTATAAGTTTCCTTCGCGTTTCCGGCCGGTATGATCGACGTAAACGACCTTTAGCTCCGTATAGAAATCGAGCGCGGTCGAGCCTTGCTCACGCGGGCCGATGCCTGTGGCTTTGATGCCGCCGAACGGGATGTGAGCCTCGCCGCCGGTAGTTGGTGAATTGACGTGCGTCATTCCTGACTCGATCTCGTTGATGAACTGTGTGATGGTGTTGTAATCGTTCGAGAAAATGGACGACGAAAGGCCGTACTCGCAGTCGTTCGCGACCTCCATCGCTTCCTCAAAACTGTCAACACGCATTATGCCGAGTACGGGGCCGAATATCTCTTCGCGGGCGATCCGCATGTCAGGCGTAACGTGGTCGAAAACGGTCGGCTCGACGAAATAGCCGTTTTCAAGGCCTTCGCCGGACGCACGGCCGCCGCCGCAGATCAGCGTTGCTCCGTCTTCACGGCCGATGTCCATGTATTTGAGGACGGTGTTGAACTGCGACTCATCGACCGACGGCCCGATCTCGCTTGATTCGTCAACGCCCGGCCCAAGCCGATATGCCTTTGCTCTTTCGACGATCTTTTCGATAAATGGCTCGGCGATGCTGCCGACGACGATCGCTCTCGATGTTGCCGTGCAACGCTGCCCGGTGGATCCGAAAGCCCCGGCAGCGGTGTGTTCGACCGCTAGATCCAGATCGCAGTCCGGCATTATGACCACCGGGTTCTTGCCGCCCATCTCTGCCTGAAACGGAATGCCGCGTTTCGCGACCTCTTGATACATTTTGAAGCCGATCTCGCTCGACCCTGTGAACGACACCGCACGCACCGCAGGGTGATTCACGATCTCGTCGCCGACCTCGCCTCCTGATCCGATCACCAGATTCAAAACGCCTTTCGGCACGCCTGCCTCAACAAAAAGCTCGACCAATCGGACGGCAGTAGCAGGCGTATTCGAGGCAGGCTTGAAAACTATCGTGTTGCCTGCCGCCAGAGCAGGAGCGATCTTCCACGCGGGTATCGCTATGGGGAAATTCCACGGTGTGATCAGCCCGACGACGCCGTGCGGTTCTTTGATCGTATAGGCGTAATTATCCCGCAGCTCGGACGGAATATACTCGCCATTCATCCGCCGCGTCTCACCGGCGCAGAATTCGACGACGTTCGTCGCGCGCTGCACCTCGCCGCGCGCCTCACCGATGGTCTTGCCCTCTTCGCGCGTGAGCAATTGAGCGAGTTCCTCTTTGTGCTGCTCCATCAGCCGCGCGGCAAGCGTTAGAATTCGGCCGCGTGCCGGAGCAGGAGTGTTCTTCCACTCCTTGAATGCCGCATACGCCGCTTCGATAGCACGCCTTGCATCCTCGCGGGTGCAAAGCTGTGCCTCGCCGATGATATCTGTTGTGTCCGCAGGGTTTAAATTGCGTAGCGTCCTTCCCGATGATGCTTCGATCCATTCACCGTTAATGAAACTCTTGAAGATCGTCATAGCTACTTATTTTTTTTCGGCTCAGCCGATCCTGCGTCCGGGATCGTCAGTTTCCATTCGTTGCCGACCTTGACGAAGTCCATCGTCTGCCAGTCGCCTTTCTCGGTCAGGTATTCGATGGTAGCCGTGCTGCCGGTGATCTTCTCATTACGAACTTCCGCCTTATCCGCCTGCGGCTTTTCTGCAAGCTCTTTCAGCATGTCGTCGAGCGATTTCCCGTCGATCTGGCCAAGCTCGGTCAGGAATTCCAAAATATCGGCATGCATTACTTTTTTCAGCCCTTCGATATCGCCGTTCTTGCGGACCATGTAGGCCGCTTTATAAGCGTCAGTTGGCGTTGCAAGTGAAAATTCGACGGCTTCCGACCTCTTCTCCGCGTCCGGGGTTTTCGGTGGTACCGCTGCAGAGTTCGCCGCGTTCGAGGCGTTAGTATTGGTGGTGTTTGTGTTTACTGACGCTTGGCAAGCCGCCGTAACCGCGACAACAAACGCCAAAGCTGCGAAAGAAATGGTTTTGATAGATGTTTTCACAGATACTCCTTAGATAAAGTTTTAGTTAGAATATTGCAGTTCAGCCCGATTCTATCGCGAAAACGAATGTTCAACAACATATCCGAGCTCCTAGATGCACGCATCGCCGAACACGGCGCCAAACCATTCCTGTTTTCGGAAGCGGACGAACGCGTTTGGAGTTACGAAGAATTCGGGCGGGTTGTTCATCAAACCGCGAATATGCTCCGATCTCGAGGTATCGGCAAAGGCGACGTTGTCAGCCTGCTGATGCCGAATTCCGCCGAATACATTATCGCGTATTTTGCCTGCTGGCAGATCGGAGCGGTCGCCGGGCCGGTGAATTCCCTGCTCAAGAGCGAGGAGATCGAATGGGTCGTCGGGAATTCTGAGTCGAAGCTGCTCCTGTCAGAACCTCCTGCGTCATCGGGCGGCGAGGTCGGCAGTGAAGATGCAATGCGACCCGACCTACCCTGGATTAATTTGGATCTAGATTCGTTTCCGCCCGATGACGCAGGCGGTTCCGACATTGTGATCGAGTCCGGCGACGACGCCATCATCATCTACACATCCGGGACGACCGGAAAACCTAAAGGCTGCCTGCTCACGCACGGCAACATCATCGCCAACGCCCGCCAGATCGCGGAATGGATGGGCTTCGGCCCGGAAGATCGTCTGTTGACGGTAATGCCGCTGTTTCATATGAACGCCGTTTCGGTTACGACGATGTCGGCACTCTATGCCGGCGGCTCGACGGTCGTTTCACCAAAATTCTCCGCATCGCGTTTTTGGGACATTATTGATAAATACAAGATCACGTCGTTCGGTTCGGTCGCGACAATGCTGTCAATGCTGTTGAGCCGTCAGCAGTCAGCGGTCAGCGATCAACCCAAAGCCTCATCCCTCGCCCCTCGCCACTCGTCACTCCGTTTTGCTATGTGCGGCTCTGCTCCGGTGCCGGTCAAGGTCTTGACGAAGTTCGAGGAAACTTTCGGTGTACATGTGATCGAAGGCTACGGTTTGAGCGAATCCACATGCCGTTCAACATTCAATCCGCCGAACGGGAACAGACGTCCCGGTTCCTGCGGATTGCCGATCGGAAATGAGATGCGTGTTCTTGATGATCAAGACGAGGACGTTCCTGACGGCGAACTTGGCGAGATCGCGCTTCGCGGTCCGAATATCTTCAAAGGTTATTTCAAGAATCCCGAAGCGACCGCCGAAGCGTTTCGCGGCGGTTGGTTTCACACGGGCGACATCGGTTATCGCGATGCGGACGGCTTTTATTACATCGCAGACCGAATATCCGACATGATCATCCGCGGCGGCGAGAATATTTATCTGCGCGAGATCGACGACGTACTCTATCGCCACCCCGCGGTCGAACACGCAGCGGTCATCGGCGTGCCTGACCAACTCTACGGCGAAGAGGTCGCCGCATTCATTGTGCTTAAAAAGGAAGCCTCCGCAAGCGGCGAGGAGCTAATGGCGTTTTGCCGCGAACACCTTGCTGACTATAAGTGCCCGAAGACCGTTCATTTCGTCGACGACATTCCTAAAGGCCCGACCGGCAAGCTGTTGAAACGCAAGCTTACGAAATTACTTGATGCGAGCTAGCTCCGCTTCTGCCGCGATATAGCCGAAACTCGCCCATTGGTTGCCGGCGACGATCTTACGAAAGATGGTCATCGCCTTCTTGCGGTCGCCGTTATACAGAAAATAGCTGCCGATACCGTAACCGAGCGATGCGTGTCCGAGCGTGGCCGCGTCGCCCTGTATTTCCGAAAGCAATGCTTCAGGGCGTATCTCGTCTCGGTTGAGTTGGATCAGTTTTAGGTAATCTGCATTTTCAATTATCTCGATCTCGCCATCGAATTGCTTCAGCAGTTTCTCCGCATCCTTCGCCTTGCCCATGCGCCGAAGCGTCATGTAATGCCAGTAAGACGTCGCCACGCGCATATCGTTGTTCTTCGAAACCCTTTGACATTCCTTGTACGCTCGCAATGCGTTCTTCCAGTCGCCCTTTACGTAATACGCGAGTCCGAGGTGATACCAAATATTTGACTGAAGAGTGCTCGTCGGTATGTTACGTGCATTCGGCAATCCGTCGGGCTCTATTTGATCGGCCTTGCCCTTCACAAGTTTTGTAGCCGTTTCAAGGTCGCGGATCGCATCATCAAAACAACGCAGCGTGATCAAACGATGCCCTCGATGACGATAGAACCGAGCGTCCTTTGGGTGTTTCGCGATGCCTTCGCTGAATACGCGGATCGCACCCTTGTAATCGCCTAAATATGCCATCCTTCGGCCGAGCCAAATGATCGCATCCGCGTCATTTGACGTCTGTTCATATGCCGCCCGGGCCAACGAAAGGTTCTGCTCATGCGTCTTTTTCGCCGCATCCGTCATCGCCGGCGCGACCGACCTTGCAGTTTCGACGCACGTCTGAGCCTGAGCATGGAATGCAGCCATCAACAATGCGATAGTGATGAGAACTTTCAACGTCATTCGGGAAGTATACCCAAATCTTCAGGAAACAATAAAACGTATCTCTTCAGTGAATAGTGATAAGTATCAAGTGGACAGTGTGGGCCCTTGAACATCGGCGTTGGAACTTAACACTTATCACTTATCACTAAATAAAAAGCTGATCTTTAGTGAGTATATGATTTTGCACCGCGCGGCCTCTTGGGTAAGAATCACAACATGGCTTTGAATTCGTTCAGTTATTTTCTGCCCGATCAGCTAGAGGGCGGTTTCCGCCGTACGGCCGCACAATGGCAGGTCGAGGACAAGATCGCCGGGATCTGGCGGCGAGATGCAAGTGTATGGACCAACAGCGGCGAGGAGAACTGGCTCGGTTGGCTCGGGATCGTCGAAAGAGAGCTTGCCGATCTGCAAAAATACCGCGACCTGCACGAGGATATCGGTACAGCCGGCTTCGAGCATATTCTCTTGCTTGGTATGGGCGGTTCTTCGCTGTGCCCTGAGGTTCTTGCAAACACTTTCGGTAAGGCACATTTTCACATCCTCGATTCGACGGTCCCCGCACAGGTGAAGGCGGTGGAAAACAAGATCAGCCTTGAAAAGACGCTTTTCATTGTCGCGAGTAAATCGGGTTCGACGTTGGAACCTAACTGTTTCAAGCAGTATTTCTTTGACAGTGTTTCGCGAATTTCGACCGAGCCGGGCAGACAGTTCATTGCCATAACCGATCCGGGCTCGAATATGGAACAGGTCGCCCGCGACGATGGATTTCGGCATATCATCTTTGGCGAACCGAGTGTTGGCGGACGATTTTCCGCATTGTCGCCATTCGGGATGGCGGCCGCAGCAGCGATGGGACTGGATGTTGAAGTGTTCTTGAACAACGCAAGCCGAATGTCCGCGGCATGCCGAAACGGCGATCCGCAAAACAATCCCGGAGCATTGCTTGGACTGCTGTTGGGTATATGCCACAAAGCCGGACGCGATAAACTGACGATCTTCACATCGCCCGAGGTTGCAGGTCTGGGCGCGTGGCTGGAGCAGCTCGTCGCAGAATCGACCGGCAAGAACGGCGTTGCGATCATTCCCGTGGACGGCGAACCGAAACTTGATGCGGCGAAATATGGAGATGATCGCGTTTTTGCCTTCATCACCGCCGGGAGCTCATCAGATAATTCCGATTTCGCCGGGAAACTCCAAGACGCCGGCCACCCGATCGTTTCGATTGAATTGGACGACCTCAGCGGACTCGCTCAAGAGTTTTTCCGTTGGGAATTTGCGACCGCGGTCGCAGGTGCCGTTATGGGCATCAACCCGTTCGACCAGCCCGACGTCGAATCCGCAAAGATCGAGGCACGCAAACTCACCGATGCCTATGAACAAACAGGTTCGCTGCCGACCGAAACTCCGTTCTACATTGAAGGCAATATAGGGCTTTACGCCGGGGAACAATATGCGTCGCAATTGACGGCTGGAGCGAACACGCTCGCTGATATCCTTACTGCTCATATTGGAAACATTCGCACCGATGATTATTTCGCCCTGTTGACGTACTTGGAAATGAACAAAGTGAACGCAGATGTCCTGGGTAAGATCCGAAATGCCGTTCTTGACCGGACGCATGCCGCGACGTGCCTAGGTTTCGGGCCGCGGTTCCTTCATTCGACCGGCCAGGCGTACAAGGGCGGAGCGAACAACGGTGTTTTCCTGCAGATCACCGCCGATGACGCATTCGACTTGCCCGTACCGGGCCAAAAATACACTTTCGGGGTCGTTGCTGCAGCACAGGCACGCGGCGATTTTGAGGTATTGGTCGATCGCGGCCGGAGAGCTCTTCGCATTCATCTCGGCCCGGATCTTAAAGCGGGGCTTGAACGGACATTGTCTGCGGTCACGCCCTGAAAATCGTTAAATTATGTAATACAAAGGCTTCTCGCTATACTGAAGTTTACGCCGATATTCGGCAGCAAATGGGAATGGAGCCTTACAAAGACGAACTCGAACCGGACGACGCCCAACCGCCCGAAGACCGTCGACGCGGATCTCGAGGTAAGCACGTCATGATCGGTGCCCACGGCATCGCGTTCCTGTTCGGCCTCGGCCTTCTCGCTTTTCTGATCTACAACGTAGGGTATCAAAGCATACTCGAATCAGTTTCCAAGGTCGGTTGGGGGTTCATTCCGATATTTGCACTGAATTTCATCCGCCACGTCAGCCGTGCTGCGAGCATGTACCTTGCGGTAGAACCGGAACATCGCAACTTCAAATTCAGAAGCGCTCTCGCTGCACGATTCGGCGGCGAAGCTGTTACGTTCTTTACATTCACGGGCCCATTCCTAGGTGATGCGGCAAAGGCCATTTTGCTTAGACGAAACTTACCGCTGACCTATGGTGCATCTGCGGTCATCATCGACAATATCCTCTATTATTTGACTGTCATATTCATGGTCTTGGCCGGTATCGCTCTTCTGGTTGCGACCTATGGAACGGGCGGAGAGGCGGTCGGACGCGTCCTGATAGGCACGGTCATCGTGTCGCTGGTGCTGTTCGCAGCATTTGTGCTTGCTATCACGTACCGCGTCACGCCAACCTCAAGTGCAATATCGTTCCTGGAGAATAAAGGCATTGCTCCTGCTTTTTTCGTTCGGAAACAAAAGAACATAAAAGACGTCGAAAGCATCGTTTTCGATTTCTATCATGATAGAAAACGCGACTTTTTCACCCTTTTTGCGATCAGCATCGGCGTACACATCATCAGTGTTGTCGAGGTTTATCTGATCCTGCAGTTATTGGGTTTCACAGACGCCACGGTAGCGACAGCGTTCATTATCGAGAGCCTGACAAAGATCATAAACGCCGCGTTCGGCTTTATTCCGGGCACGGTAGGGGTTTATGAAGGAGGAAACGGACTCATACTGCGCATTCTCGGCTACACGACAGCCGTAGGCGTCGCATTGGCCCTCGTACGCCGCGGAGCGATCCTGTTATCGACGGTCATCGGTGTAGGCGTGTTATTGTGGCGAACTGCGGAACGCGGAGCTCAAAAGATCGCTGAAGCAAAGGAACAGAGGTCATCGTCGGCTGAGTGACGGATTGGACGGTTTAGCTATTTCTGTGACTATCCTGCCGGGCATCGGCTGAAAACCCATCCCTTTCAGATCTCTCGTCGGCACTCCCCTATCGTCAATGAACCCCATCAAGTTCAGTACCGTCGGAGCGAAGCTCAAGCTGTCGTAAGGAGCCGCAACCGCGAGACCCCGCGGGATCCCCGTTCTATCACCGCCCGCGATCATGAACGTCGAGTTTGAAGAAACGCGAAAGAACGATCCGTGATTTCCACCGGGATTGAATCCTCGAACGTCAAAATTCCAGTGATAATTTGCAAGTATGCCGATCTCGGGCTCGGACATATCGCGTTGTCGCTGCCGGAAACGCTGTATAAGGACGCCATCAGTCCCGACCGCATGGGCCGGCGGCGGCAGCGGATGATGAAGCGTTTGCTCGACGATCGACATAAGGGCGTTGGAATAGAGCGTTCGATGGACGGCGTTAAGCCATTCGATCTCAGTGTGCCAACGGCCAAGCCAATCGGCAGGCGATTCACCGCCAGTATCAAATTGAAGATCCTCAAAGTAGCGCAAGGGGTGGCCTTCCCGCGGCTCAAGAACGTCAAATTCTATCTTCCCGTGCCTGTTCTGCCGCAAACTGCTAATGGTCAAATATCGATAGCTACGCTCTCCATTTGGTGAGATGCGCGTTAGTAACAACGCTTGTTTGCCTTCCGGCCCGGCGAGCCATACCGCGTCCTGATCAGTAGCGTTTTCGCTCGACAGCACACCTTCCAGCTCTCGTGCTGGTACTCTCGCAATCGTAAAGTCGATCGGCCGATTGCCGATTTTCTCCTGAACATTGTTTCGGACTCGTTGGCTTATGAGAAGATCAAAGTAATCGACCCTCTCAAAACTGCGTTCGTCGTCGATCATGCCATCGCCGCCGATGACGAGCCCGGTCGGAGCGACACCAAAAGCATAATTCTGCAGCTGGTGGATCGAATTATGCTCACCCATAGCTCCGGGATGAATCAGATCGCGAATATTGAATTTTCCGGCCTTTAGCGTGTCCGGCTTCAACGAGAGCAAACTGTCCAGGCTTCTCAAGTATGCTCGATTATCAGCAAGCATTCGTCGGTCGAGTGCGACCTGAGCAAACTCGCGTCGAGCCTGTTTATCCATACCCATTGCTATCTGTTCCGGGCTGAACTTCTTGGGATTCTTGTCCACCTTCGCGGCGCGGGCAGCCGTCCAACGGTCCAATGCTGCAAGTTCCTCTTTCATTTCAGCAGAAACGCTTTCCCATTTTGAGCGATGCCGCCCGATCAGATCCATGACCGATGCGGCCGCCGCCGAAAGCATCGGCTCCCGGAGCCCTTTCTTTATCTGCTGCAGCAGAATGTGCAGCTTGTTCAGGTCGCTGTTCCTGAGATGTACGGTCGAGCGTTCATTTCCGTCGAAATCAACAAGCGCGGTCGGGTAATCCTGGCTCTGCCCGCTGAGATATCGAGAGTCTTTTGAAACCGTTCTGATCAGCGGCGTCAGAGGATAGATCCCCTTTACGCTGTACTCCAGCAGGAGACGGCGTTTGGTGACCGTGTGATGAGCACCGCCCTCTGCTCCTGCAAGCAAGCGGACGATATTAAATCCTTGACTGTAAGTCTCTTCATCCGAGTTGAACCCATGATCGGAGATCAAGACCAGAGCCGTTTCCGGCCCTCGTTTTGACGTTTCGATCGCGGTCCAAAACTGTCCGATAACTCGGTCGATCTCTTTCAGAGTATTGATTCGCGACGGGCGGTCATTATTGTGATGCGATACGTGGTCGAAGGACACGTCATAGTAGTCCATGTAATCGACATTGTGCTCTCTCGTAACTATTCGAAGGATGTCGTGTGCGTTCTGATTAGTGGTCGTTTTTCTGAACGGCAGCCCGATCGTCCATTCATCGAGAAAATCCGAGATATTGCCCGGATAGTGTTTTACAAATCCTTTTGCCAAGACTTCCCAGTTGTTTCCACGCTGGTAAAGCTGGTGGCTCTTATAGCGTCGCTCATACGGGAATATGTCGGATATCAACGGCACCCCGAGCTGATCCAGCACCTCTACCGCAGGCATATCGGCATTCTGTTTGAATGCGTAATTCAGATAATACGGAAAAAAGTTCAGATAATCGTAAGGATGCAGTGTGTAACGGTCGTATTCGACATTTCCTTTGACCTGCATATGCTGGCCCGTATCAAGCACACCCCACGCCGGGCCTGAGATGCTGTAGCCGCGGGTATAGAAATTCGGGACGCGGGAGCCGTTCTTGTAAAAAACATGCTCGATCCACGGCAGCATCGACCGCCCAGTGCTTGGGTCGATCTCCTTTACGAACTTATCAACGTAGTAACTCGGCAAGCCGTCGATCTTTACAATAACGATTCGCTTTACTGGCTGGCCCAGACCTTCTGCGGCTGACACGAGGCAGAAAAATATCAGCAATAACAAATTGAAGGTCCTAAAAAACTTCATCCTTGGATCTTGGGATACTTTTAAGGGAGAAGCCCGGCGATGATGCGGGAATCATGTTCAGACATCTTGAGTCCTTCGGTCCGGGCCCGTCTCAGGTATCGAGCTGTTTCTACACGCCAATGGTCGTCAATATCAGGCGTCGAATATATCGCAAGCAGTTGGCTTTTTGCCTCGGGGTTATTAATTCGGTAAAGCCCTGCCAAAGCTCGTTCCCTGAGATCGGGCAGGCGCGTCGCCATAAAGATGGATGCAATTGCCTTTGCGGTTTTTGCCGCCGCCTTTGAGCCGCCGTCGGAAGCAATAAAATCAAGAGATTCTCTTAATTGCGCGACATTTGAGTCGATCTCGGGCCTTACTGACCGGGCCGCCGTTTCGCGAACGATCCGCTCGTGATATTGAAGACGCCTCGATACGTCGATCATTGCGATGTTCGCAGAATTGTAATTCCTTCGCTGTTTGTAATTCCCAAAGGTCAAAAAACTTATCAACGAATGAAAGGTACGCGACGCCGTTCCGCTTTTGAGGCGAGCCATCTCCTCGCGGCGGTCGTTTCGGATACGTTTCGCCAGGCCGTCGGGACGATCGGCATAAAGCATCAGGTTTCGGTACTGAAGCCGAGCGATCTGCAGCTCTACATCGAGGTCGTTCTGCCGAGGGTTCAAGGTCGATGATTCTACGCGTTTTGCCATCTCGCCCCGTAAGGGAACCGACAGCGAATCATCCAAGGCGATCAGCGTCTTAAGCTGCGCGTAGGATCTGCGGCGAGATTCCTGATTAAAGTCCGTTCCGCGTCGAGATGTAGTGAAATCCAACAGAAAACGCCCAAGAAAGTACGGAACGCTGCTGAATTTCGACAGCGACAGCACGTTTCCCGTAACGTCGTTCAGAACGCGGCGTGACATCTCTCGAAATTTCGGGTTTTTATTATTACGAAAATCTATAAGGATGACCGGGATCTTAGGGTTGTCGAGTCCATAAACCGCAAGAGGGATCAGCGTCTTTGCCCGAGCCTTCGGGTGATCATGTTCGACCTCCCTGTCCTGGTCGTCGTACCACCGCGTTTCTAAATATCCGTCCCAATCCTTTAGCGACGGATCGGTCCATGGATCTCTGATATTGAGAAATCTTCCATCGAACTTTTTGCTGCTACCGGCATTGATCTCTTCACGGTCCGCCCAGAGGATGGCGTGGGTAGCGGAACCGTCCGGCATTTCGATCGGGTCGAATATCAATCCCTGCGCTTCTGCGTGCTGCCGCAAAAGCTCCCAATTATGACCGCGGTAATCACGCGTCAATGCGGTCTCTTTCTTTACTAACCTGCTGAAGTTCTCCGACTGCATCCTGCCGCCGAAAGGCTTGTTGTCAAGCATCAGCTTTGCCTGAATATCACTCAGGTCCTGATCGGAAAGGATCCGTTCGTTTTCCGCATCCTGATAGACCGTGAGAAGCGCCAATGCGCTTGCGATCGCAGCCTTTTTGTGATCTGAGCCGTTCTGTCGATACTGAAGAATACTCGAGCGAGGAGCAATGCTCAGGTCATTTACGATTATCCGCTTGAACGCGATCCAAAAAACTTGATTCCAGATCGATGGGTTCGGCCGGTTAAGATCTATCAAAGGCGGCGGCGGACCGGAACCGCTGACCTTTTTATTACCGGCACGCGTATAAAAGAACGGAACCGCAGACGCAGCTTTCTGCCAAAATCCCGGTTCAGTATAGGTCAGCAGCCAAATATATCTCAGACGGTCGTTCGCTGGGTCATTGTCATCAAGAGTGTCCTTGAAAATGCTGAAAAGCGGCGTTTCGGAAACGATGGTCAGCCCTCCGTCCTTTGCGACATTTCTTGAGAAGATCGTGACCATTTCACCGCCTGCGACCATCTTGCTGTCGGTACGAAACGCGGGTTCTGAGTTTTCCGCCGGCTGGCCGATCACTTGTGCGGACACGGTGCCCGCAGAAACAATGCACACGAACACGGAACCCGCTAAATAGGCAAAAAGCTTCCGTGGATTTGCACAAATACGGATCATCGTTGTACCAAAAGAATAATTATGCCTGAAGCCGGCCCCGCAAAACGGTGAGAAACTCTACGAATGAAATCCCGATCGCGTTCAGCAAGATGATGTGGTAGAGGCCGCCTTTTCCTGCCGCAATGGCTGCCGCCCAGGCTGCGAACAGGACGATAGCGACCACTTTCAGCATATGAACTCAAAACAGCCCTGCTAAAGGCCGTATCCAAAGAGTTTAGCATTTTGACCGAACGTTCTCACGCGTTCGGACGCAATTGACAGGACGATACCTTGCCAAATCGTTACAATCAAATAGTATTGATGTAGCCGGCCCAAAAGAGGTTGCGGACTTAAATTTATTTTGCAGGATATTCAAAGATCACAGATCCAGGCTCCTCCGGCAACTGCGGGCATCTCTCCTCAAGCATTCCCCGAACCGCTGTTCTGCGCCTTAAACAGAGGTTTCGTTATTGTATTTCTGCTTCTGACCCTGGCGGCAGGCTTCACATTTCGCACATACCAACTCGGCAGCGAAAGCCTGGGCGAGGACGAGATGAACAAGCTCGAGACCGTTCGCGAATATCGCGAGAACGGGCTTTCGGGCAAGAACGGCGAGCATCCTTTTCTAATGAAAGGGCTGCAAACACTGAGCGTTTCGACCGGCGAGACAATAAATTCCTCGTTCGGCACCAATATCCGCGAAGAGGCCGCACTGAGATTTCCTGTGGCTCTGATCGGTACGTTCACATCACTGCTTCTTTTCCTTTTATTGTCTGAGCTTTTCGGCAGAAGCTATGGCCTGGTCGCGGCGGCATTATGGGCGGTCGAGCCGATGGCGATCGGATTTGACCGCGTTGCAAAAGAGGACAGCCTCGTTCTTTTCTTTTTCTTACTTACATGTTTGCTTTGGGTGAAAAGCCAGACCGCCGCCGAACACGACAACCCGCGTTGGCCGTTGCGAGCCTTTGGCGCAGGTATCGCGTTCGCGGCATTGATGGCGTCGAAATACTATCCGCATCTGCTCGCGGTACCCGCGGCTTATTACAATGCATTCAAACACGTCGCCGCCAATAAATGGCACATGCGAGGAAAACGCTGGCTCATATTTTTCGTCGTGATGGGGCTCGCTTTTCTCGTATTCAACCCCACGATAATGCTGCCTGAAACATGGCAGGAAATGGCGAAATTCTCGGGCGAAAAACGTATAGGCCATGACAGCTATGAATTCATGGGCGAGCTTTACCGCAATCAGATGTCGGCATGGCTGAGCGGCGTGCCGTGGACGTTCTACTACGTTTTTATCGCGGTCAAAACGTCACTGCCGGTGCTTGTTCTGTTCCTGATCGGGCTGCCGCTGATGTTCCGCAAGAAAATGGGCGACGGCCGCTATTTGCTCGCGATATGGGCATTTATGTGGTTTTTCCCGTTCACTTTCCTTGGCGGCAAATTCACACGATATTTCACGCTGGCCGAGCCGCTGATACTGATCTGTGCCGCGGCGGCGTTCATCGCGGGCGTTTCGCTGATCGCCGGAAAACTGTCGCTGAACGGGAAAAAACGGATCGCTTTTGAGACGGCAATGGTTGCCCTGCTGCTTGCCGTACCGATCGCGAATTCGCTCGCCTACGCACCAAATTATCGTATGTTCACGAACGTCATCGGCGGCGGGCACGTCGCGGCGGGAAGCTATTTCCCGCACGACGAATTTTACGACGCCGCAACACGCGAGACCGTCGGCATTTTCGCAGCAAATGCCGGTCGAGGCGCGACCATCGCGTGTGAAACGCCCGGACTTTACGAATACTACGCCGAAAAAGCGGGCCGCGGCGATCTTCGCATGATCTCTCTTTCAGACCCGCAGGCTGTCGCCGAAATGAAAGCCGGCGACATCGTCCTGCTGACCTCAGGCAGGCGATATTTCAGCAACACACGTTATGAGGAGTTTCTCGATGATTCTGGTATCACACCGCTCGAAACAACGGTGAGAGGCCGAACTGCGGTGAGAATATATTTCCTTGACGATGATCTAGCGAGCTCAATTCGCGGGCTCGCGGTCAATCGTAATTGAGAGCCTCGACAGCGTCGAGCCTCGCGGCTCGGAGTCCCGGATACAACGCCCCGATCACACCGCTCATTATTCCGACAACCACGATCGTCGCCACGATCTGTGGGTCGATGGCGACATTGAGCGTCGTCCATTTCGCCAAAGCCAGTTTGAGCAGATAGGTTGCCAGAACCCCGAAAATAACCCCTGCGATGCTAAGCAGTATCGCCTCTTTGACAATGGACATTGCGATGCCGACGTTGGACATACCGAGCGATTTCAGCACTCCGATCTGCCGCGTACGTTCGGTCACGGTCGTGTACATTGTCAACAAAATGATCAACGCACTGATAGCCCCGGCGACGCCGATCACAACGTCCAGAAAGACGTTCAGCGCCGGAAACCCCTGCATATAAAGCTCTTCCAGCTCGCTGGTCAGAATTATCTGATTGTCGGGAAACTTCGCGTTAAGAGCATCGCCGACCTGCTGCGGCGTGAAACCGTCCTTTATCTTGACCAGGAATGCCGATGCTTTGCCCTCGGAACCGAGCTGCGTCTGCATCGTCGAAAGCGGGATCTTCACCCGCGCACCGGCGCTTGGTTCATATATCCCAACTATCTCGAAATCTCGGTCGTAAATGCTGAATTTGTCGCCGACCTTAAGCTTGCGGTTTTGAAACCACGCCGTGTCGGCCATCATCTCGTCCTTGCCATCTTCGAATTTGCGCCCCGAAACGACCTTAAGCCCGGCGACCTCAGCATACTCGTCAAACCGAATGCCGTCCACAAAACGGCTTCCCGTAAGGCCTTCTTTTGACGAGACGCTGTTCGTTGCTATCGGAACTACTTTCGCTACACCTTCGACCGTTTCGACCCCTTTTGTCATCTCGACCGGCAGCCGAAGAGAGTCCGAACCGCTCAAACCGACGCTGCCCGGAGCGCGGAACATTATCTCGGCTCCTACGGCAGATTCACGCGAGGCACGTTCGCGGATGGTACCGTTCGCAAGCCCGACGGTGAAAACGATCAGCAGAATTCCGATGCCTATGCCCGCCACGCTGACAAATGTCCGCGCAGGCCGATGCAGCATATTTGAAACGACGAGACTGTTCATTCAAACAAAAAGCTGACAGCTATCCGCAAACAGCTATCAGCCATCGCTTTACCTCATTGATCGACTAAACCCCGACAACCTCTTCCTCTTCAACCAGTTCAACCAGATACGGCGTAACCGCGGGTTTGTCGATATCTTCTTCTAGCACCTTTGCGATCACGGGCAGCGAGAGCGAACGCGTCTTTCCGATGCCCGGAACTTCCTTGCCTTTAGCGTAAACCGCGTGACGGCCGTGCTCCGTGTACCATTCGGAAAGCGACGCGGTCTTATGCATTTCTTCGATGATCTGCCGCCAGCCGACGCCGGTGTTGTATGCGCAAAAGCTTATCTCGCCCTCCTGCGTACCATACGGAATTACGCACATTTCCGTCCGTCGGAAATCGTACGTGAACAGATCCTGAAACCACATGCCCTCCACGCAGAGAACACGCCAGATGTCGTCCTCTTTCTTTTCGACCTGCATACGGTCGTTGCGGTCGCTGTTCGACGCTGCCGACGAAGGCTTGAAAAGATTGATGATCTGCGATATCGGAAAGCCTTCCGGGGCACGCGACGCGTCATAGTTCCGCATGATCGCCATCGCAAGCTGAGCCATCGTCAGTTTCTTGCCGCGGGCTGTATCGGTGATCTTTGCGACGTCCTGCATGAACTGTTCATAGTTGAAGAACTCAAATAGCGAACGCATCTCGTTCGTCTTTTTGTTGACCACCATCAGCGTAAAGATGCCGCAGTTCGGGTGGCAATTGCACGACGACCAGCCCCAAGGAGCGTCAGCTCCCTGCAGCATATCCATAACAGACGTGAAGGCCGAATATGACGACAATGGAAACCAGTCACGCATCGGTTCGAGCACACCGCCGAGCTGATCTTTCAGATCGTGCGTCATTCCGGCAAGCGTATAACGCTGCTCCATTCGGTCCTTGTCGGACACGTCCTCGTCGCGGCCCGTGAAAGAGACCGGCTGGAACGCGATCGTCTGCACCTTATCGATATTCTCGGCGGCGAATTTCACGATCGAACCGATGCCCTGATTGTTCCACGAGTTGACGATCGTTGTGACGAGCGTGACCTTGATGCCGACCTCGGCGAGGTTTTCGATGGCTTTCAGCTTGACGTCAAACAGATTGCCGACGCCGCGGTGTTTGTTGTCCTCTTCGTTAGTGCCGTCAAACTGCAGATAAACACCGTGCTGGCCTGCCTCTTTCGCCGCTTTGCAGAATTCAGGATCTTCGGCATATCGAATGCCGTTCGTCGCCGCGAGGATTCGGTAAAACCCGATCTTCTTCGCATATGCAACAGCATCCAAAAAGAACGGCGAGAGCGTCGGCTCGCCGCCTGAGAACAAAATGATTATCTGGCGCCGCGGTTTGAACGAAACTGCTCTGTCCAAGATCGCCTTGATGTCTTCGAACGTCGGTTCATGAACGTAGCCGACCTGATTAGCGTCCATGAAGCACGGATTGCACATCATGTTGCAGCGGTTGGTCAGATCTACGGTCAGCACCGCACCGCGGCCGAATTTGATATCCGAAGTGCCGTGATGATGGACGTGCTTGTCCTCGGCGGCCTTGAAATCACGGCCAAAGAAAAGGTCTTCAATACGCTGCAGAAACCGGGCGTCCGTCGCCAGCACGTCCTCATACATACCGTGCGTCGGGCATTCCTTTCGCATTATGACCTGGCCGTTCTCCTCTACGATCTGCGCCTTGATCTCGCCCGGGTGCGCGTCCATCAGGATGTCCAGCGGGATGTCGCCCGAGATGACCCCGTTGCGAACCTGCTTGACGCAGGCAGGGCAGAGTGAATCCGTTTCGCGCGGAAAACCAAGCGGCGGTGATGTGCGTTCGTACGACTTCAGCAGCGGCTCGGCAGCCCATTTCGGCTGGATCGACCTGCCCTCAGGCAATGCAGTATTCAACGCCTGAAACGCCTTCCAACCAATATCAGCAGCCTTTGAAAGCGCCTTCGAGCCGGCCATTCCCTTGGTTTTCCCTTCGCCTCTTCTGAAATTGTCGCTGAACATAAACTTGTCTATCGCTAAGAAAAAACGTAACGGGCCGAATTTTAGCAGATTTGACAGGATTGTTCTAATTTTTGGAAGTCACCGTCAAATGGAGTACATCATTATTACCTTCTCTCGCTCAATTTACCGATGATGCCAAGAGTTCCGATGATGAAGGCTGCAATCATCCAACCTTTCGCCAATCGAATATTATGTTCTGCACCCAATACATTGCCTACATTTGCATCTTGCTTTCCTTGATATGCAAAATATGACGCAATGAGTCCTCCTATACAACAAAAAAGAACACTAATAACGCTGAAAATAAAAATGCTATCAGCTTGTTGAATGACGGCTTTTTCTTCTGCCGCCTGCACCTCTGGCGTTTGCGAGTTTTCTACACTTGTGCCACGCTCTCTGTCGTCCAACCCTAAGAAAGACATATACCTGCTCCCTTCGTCAGTTCCCGGTGTAAGCGTCTCGAATTATCATCGAGTTGGCAATCATATTAAAAAGCGGACGAGTTTTAACAAACTGCGCTATCAACTTGGTTCGGTCTTGCATCAACCCACCAACCGAGAATTGAATTGAAATGAGCCGATTTTTGTAAAAAACCATATATGATAGAGTCCTCATTGTTAGTGTGAGATCCAATCGTCCTGCTGTAACGTCATAGACCAACATGCCGCCTCTTTGCCCCTCCAAAATGATAGGTTTGCTTTCGAGCACGACGCCGCCCTCCGGCACGAAGACTTTCAGATTGGTCGGCGTAAACATCGCATCAAGGTCCCTTTGCGTCACCTTTTTTCCCTTGGGCGGAATGATTTCCCTAATTTCTATCAACATCGACGCATCGCTACGGCCATATTCTGCCTTAAAAAATTGAACGATGTTCGGCCGATTTCCTTCGCGTGACATCCAACTCATTGGAACCTTTATCTCCACGGTAAGCCCCTTTGCCTTTGAGTGTCCTTCGGTACTGAACGGACGGGTAAAACCTCTCATGAATTCAAGTGCAGGTTGTTCTTGGAAGTCAGGATTGAAGGTGAGGAGCGTTTCTTTTACAGGCGTTTCAATGTCGCCCTTAGCCCTAGCCTCGATCTTTGCAACGAATTCTCGTGCCACAGCTTCCGACATGGGAGCACCCGTAATATATCTGTTAAACTCCTCATTTAGTTTGAGTCTTATGGCTTCACCGAATTTATCTCCAATGGCCGTACAAGATTTCCCAAACGTTACATTGAATGCGGCTTCTGCCTGGGACATTGAGACTCTCAACTGAGGAAAATCACGTTTGATCTGGTCAATGCTCTTTTGTTGACCGAAGCAATAGCCGTAGGCACGAAAGACTTCTCTATCTCGTGCTTCTGGGTCAGAGGTGCTGGTTTGAGCCACCACCGACATAATACTTGTAGCAATCACGAATAATAAAATAACTCTCATATTCACTCCATAAGGCGTTGGTTATGTCGCCTTGGTTTCTGCGGCGCTTTTTAATCGTGTCTTGCACTGGTCCAAGCGGTTAGTTTGCGAGGACTGCAACTTTCCCCACTTTGTGAGCAGATCGTCTCGCTTCGCACGAAACTTTGACTGCTTCGTCTAAGGTTTATGCCAAAACAAGCAAACGTTTTCCTATGATTTCGGCAATATATGCCTCTATTGAAAGAAAATCAAGCAGTCGGCTAGAACTACCTAAGACCATCAATGAGCTTTTCGATCCTTTCTTCTCTTTCGGTGATGGTCCGCCAGTACTCCAAACGAGCTTTGATATTCGTCTCAGTAATTCTTTCACCGTTGAAAGTCACATAATCGAATTGATCGAGTAACCCTTCAAGACCGTTTTCATCATAAATTCGCTGGCCGATACGAGCAGCAATGTCAGCAGCCTGAGTGCGAGAGGAAAGCTTAGAGTCAATATCGCCGTACAACGGACTTAGAAAACCGTGTAGGCCATAGACGGTATTTATGGCAAAGTGGTCTCGTTGCCCTTTGACCCATCTGACCGCCGCATCATCTCCCGCGTCAAAAGCATGGGATTGGTTAACCATTTGGGCAACGACCTGTCGCGCGTGGTATTCTCCCAAAAAGCTGCGGCCTGAAAATTCAACTGCATCTGATAGGACAACGCCCGACCTTGAAACATATTTCGCGGCTGTATCTGTAATCCTTTTATTTCCTTTTTCGAAAAGATCTAAATCGAGCGCGAGTTCTTTACGCCCAGATTCCTGTCGCAAGGTCGAGGCAACGTAACCAAATCCAGCCATTCCGCGAGTTTGTAGATTTTGCTCAAGCCGTTGAGCAGGTGAATCGAGAAGAATCTGTTTCGCCACCCATTCTTCCATACCTTTAATTAGAAGCTTTGCGAATTCTTTATTCTCATTTTCGCGGAGCACCTTTTCATAGTTATCGCATTTATAAATGCGTCGCATGACCTGTTTTGACTCGGCCTCGTATGCGAACGTATCGACGATATGAATGCGCGCGCCCCTTAATCCGCTAGAGACACGACGCCGAATATCTCGAGGGAGTTTATCAAAGTTATCGACAACCTGAGAGGACTTCAATTCGCTTTTGACGTCGGGATATAGATTGCGTAGTTCTAAGAACCATTGGATATTCGCGAATTTTGAGATTTGCGCATGTGTCCATACAAGCCGAGCTGTTTTCTCATTATTTTGGCGTGAGGTCTCATCGCTAAAGGACAGGGCGTCCTGTGGTTCTGAGCCGCGAAACATAATCTGTAAAACGGTAATCAAAGATTACATTAAACATTATTTCACTCAGAGATTTATGCTGCAATACTCTTCCCCGCGAATACATTATCTCGCTAATGAGCAACTGCGTTGATACCACAGGTAGTAGTCAACTTTAGAAGGCTTCCAGATACTTAACACCTGAACCCGTATTGAACATCACGACTCTCTCACCGCCGATGATGAAGCCTTCGGCGATAAGCTTTCTCAAGGCCGGCAGGCATGCTGCGCCTTCGGGAGCGGTGAAGATACCGGTTGCAGCACCGATCTCGGCGACGGTGGCGACGAGTTCTTCGTCAGTTACGGCGACGGCGGTTCCACCCGATGCACGCAGGGCGTCGAGTATCAAAAAGTCGCCGATCGCCTTTGGCACGCGCAGTCCGGAGGCAACGGTGGAAGCATTCTCGAATTCATCAGCAAAGCGTTCGCCTGCATGAAATGCCCGAACTATCGGCGCGCACGTCGCGGACTGAACCGTGACCATTCGCGGGCGTTCCGGGCCGATCCAGCCCATTTGCTCCATCTCGTCGAACGCCTTCCACATTCCGATCAGCCCCGTCCCGCCGCCGGTCGGGTAGATAATGACCTCCGGCAGTTTCCAATCGAACTGCTCAGCGAGTTCATAGCCCATCGTCTTTTTGCCCTCGACGCGATACGGCTCTTTTAACGTGGAGACATCGAACCAGCCTTCCGCATCTTTTCGCTCAGCGACGATCTTTCCGCAGTCGGTGATAAGGCCGTCAACAAGCGTCACATTCGCTCCGGTCTGCTCACATTCGACGATGTTCGCCCGCGGCGTATCGGCGGGCATAAAAATGTGTGCTTCCATACCGGCTTTAGCCGCGTAGGCCGCCATCGCTCCCGCAGCATTTCCTGCGGATGGCACAGCGACCTTCTTTACGCCCAGCTCTTTCGCCATTGAAATGGCGGCGGTCATGCCGCGTGCTTTGAAAGACTGCGTCGGGTTTTGGCCTTCATCTTTTATGTAAAGATCGACAGCGACAGGCAGCGTCGCAGCCAGCCGATCTGCTTTGAATAGCGGCGTCCAGCCCTCGCCGAGCGAAACGATATTTGCGTCGTCAACTACCGGCAGAACCTCGCGATAACGCCATAGCGAAGACGCCCGCGTCCTCAAACCTTCAGGCGTCAGCGTTGCCGAAGCTTTTTCGAGGTCATATTTGACAAGAAGCGGCTTGCCGCATTCAACGCAGAGGTTTTGCAGCACATTCGTCTCGTGCCGCATGCCGCACAATGCACATTCCAGATGGGTTACGTTCATGATACCGGAGCTCTTTTTTTGAATGCCGTACTCATACTGGCTATACTTTACGGCAAGAATGGCCCTCGACGTAAATGGTGTTCGGTTTCTGCTCCTTGCCGAAAAGCTGGGGGTCAGTTTTGGCCGTACCGCGATGATCGGCCGCCAGGAATTGAGTGTTGACGCCGGTGGCCTTGCCAGCGAACTCAGACGTTTTGGAAGAGTGGATGCAGATCCCGAGGCGATCATCGAAACCGGCGGCGGATACGCTGAATCATTTCTCGAATTGCTCGGTGCTCAAAGCTCAGTCTCATTCGACGCATCGGACTATGAAGGTGCGTCGCACGTTCACGATATGAACACCGTAATAGGTGAGGAACATCGGCGTCGATATTCCGCGGTAATCGACGGCGGCACCCTCGAACATGTATTCGACTTCCCGACAGCGATCAAAAACTGTATGTCGATGGTCGAGGTCGGCGGCCACTATTTGGCGATCACACCGACGAATAATTACTCCGGGCACGGTTTTTACCAATTCAGTCCTGAGCTTTATTTTCGCGTTTTCTCACCTGCGAACGGGTTTGAGGTCGTGCGAATGATGGCCTTTGAAGAAACATCTGATCCGAAATGGTATGACGTTGCTGACCCTGATGCGGTCCGCTCGCGCGTGACCATCATAAACAGCGTTCCGACGCTTCTTTTGTTGATCGCAAAAAAGACGTCCGAGGCCGATGTATTTAGAACACCGCAACAGTCCGATTACCTCGCCGCGTGGAACTCTGAAGAAAAGCGAGCGGCCGTCGGGGTTCGACGCCTTCCCAATATGCCTTTGCGTAAGTCCGCCGCGTCTTTGGCCGCTTCGCTGCGAAAACTGCGAAGAAAAATGTTGGAAAACTCAGCGATCTCGAAAAATACCGAACACTTCACCGAATCGCGTATTGATGATTGATCCTCAGCGGGTGAGCATCGGTTTCAGTGCAGCGTAGATGTTTTCCATCATCAAACGCGTACCCTCAGCGTTCGGATGGATACCGTCGGCCTGATTCAGGTCTTTGTTAAGAGCGACGCCTTCGAGCAGGAATGGAAGGAATTCAACTTTATGTTCACTAGCAAGGTCCGGAAAAGCCGTTACGAACTCGCGTTGATAATCCGAACCCATCGTCGGCGGTGCGAGCATGCCGCATAGCAGCACCTTCACATTCTTCGCCTTTGCACGGCGGATTATCTCGGCGAGGTTCTCTTTCATTTTCGCGACCGGCATGCCGCGCAGCAGATCGTTTGCACCGAGTTCAAGAATGAGTATCTCAATGCGGTCCTGCTCCAGCGTCCAGTCGATACGTTCCAGCCCGCCGAGGCTCGTATCGCCCGAAACACCTGCGTTGATGACCTCGTAATTATAGCCATCGGCACGCAACCGCTCCTGCAGCAGATATGGATACGATTCCTTCTCCGAAAGGCCGAAACCCGCCGTAAGGCTGTCGCCGAATGCTACGATCTTTGGCAGGTCCGGCTTTAATTCCGTATTCGCGGCACGCCGCTGCCGCGGTTCGGCCGGTGCTGAACCGCCCGCACACGCACCCAGCAATAGTGCGAGAAAAATGAAACCCGGCAGGGCAAAATATCGAATATCTCTCAGGTGCTTCATTGGCTGTAAATACGAATGACCGCGTCGATTAGATGCAAGAACAATTCCAGCTTGTTGCGGCCGATTTGGCAAGTTACCATTTTCGTAAATGATCGAACTCCGAAACATCACAAAGACCGTAACCTCCGGAACCGAGGCTCTCACAATTCTCGACGACGTTTCCATCAGTATTCCGGACGGGCAATTTGTCGCCGTTACGGGAGCCTCAGGCAGCGGAAAATCGACGCTGCTCGGCCTGATCGCAGGACTCGACGCGCCGTCAAGCGGTGAGATAGTCGTAGACGGCAGTGAAGTAACGGCGATGCCTGAGGACGCACTTGCCAAGCTCCGCAGCGAAAAGATCGGCTTCGTTTTTCAATCGTTCCATCTGATCCCGAGCCTGACCGCATACGAAAATATCATTATCCCGATGGAAATTTTGGGCACCGACAATGCCGAACAGCGTACCGATCGCCTGCTCGAAGCCGTCGGGCTGACCGAACGCGGACATCATTATCCTTCGGAGCTTTCCGGCGGTGAACAGCAGCGAGTAGCGATCGCCCGTGCGTTTGCGAACCGCCCGAAGATACTTCTCGCCGATGAACCTACGGGAAATCTCGATTCAAAGAACGGCCAACACATTTTTGACCTGATGAAAGACCTCCATCGCCAGAACGGCATTACGCTCGTGCTCGTAACTCACGATGACGCTCTTGCACGCCAAGCCCAGCGGCAGGTCATTCTTAAGGACGGCCGCGTCGTGAGTGATGAGTCTTGAGCGTCAGGTGTCCGGGGAGTCAGGTGCCTTGGGTGACATTTAACAGAGAAACACAGAATGATTGGAGAGGAACGAATAAATGGCTACGATAAAGCGCTTTGAAGATATCCTCGGTTGGCAGAAGTCAAGACAGGCCACAGCCGTGATCTATGAAGTTACCGGGCATGGAACCTTCTCGAAAGATTTCGGCCTTCGAGATCAGATCCGCCGATCCAGTGTTTCAATAATGGCAAATATAGCGGAAGGTTTCGGACGAAGATCTGACCGTGAATTCGCAAATTTCCTTAATTATGCTCACGGGTCTGTGGCAGAAACACAGTCCCACCTGTATGTAGCCTTGGATATGAACTATGTCAGCAAGGCGGATTTTGACCGAATATATCAATTGCTGGACGAAACCTCTCGGATATTGATGGGTTTCAGCAAACATCTGCGGGGGTCTTCAAGATCGACCACCGACACCCAAGACTCACAAGACTCATGACTTTTGTCCTCAATCTGACGAAACGCGAGATACGCTCGTCTTGGCGGCGGCTGCTCTTTTTCTTTTTGTGTATCGCGCTTGGTGTCGGATCGGTGGTCGCACTGCGTTCGTTGATCATTAACCTGAATCGCGTCGTCGGTAACGATGCCCGTGCATTGCTAACCGCGGACATCGAGGTTTCGTCAACGAACGACTTCACGCCGTCTGAGATCGGAATTGTCGAAGAGGTGATCGGAGCTTCGTCGATCGTCGAGGCACGCGACGAGGCAATAACGACGCCATCAATGGCGCGTTTTGAAACGCCGACAGGTGTCGAGATAAAGTTCGTTGATCTCAAGGGAGTCGAACCGTCGTTCCCGCTCGTCGGCGATTTCCGGCTGTCGGACGGCACGCCGTTCAATTACAAACAGATCGAGAACGGCGGCGCTTTGCTGGTCAGCACCCTGATCGAGGAAACAGGTGCTCGGATCGGAGATAAGGTGCGCATCGGCGAAAAGACGTTCGAGATTCGCGGTACGTTTGACGAAGAGCCCGGCGGTTCGAGCGGCTTCCGTTTGGGCAGCCGCGTCTTTGTCGAAAAGCGTGCCTTTGACGAAGCCGGCATCACGCGCAGCACCAGCCGCGTCCGCCGACGTATCCTTTACCGCACGACCGACGACCCGACGCCGCTCGCGAAAGAGCTGCGTACGCGGCTCCGCGGCACCACGGTTCAGGTAAATTCCTATCGCGAGCAGCAGGAAAACATCAGCGAGCAATTCACGCGAACTGAGAATTATCTATCGCTGACAGGCCTGCTGATACTCGTCCTCGGCGGCATCGGCATCTGGAACGTCTCACGTGCTTTCGTTGAGCAGAAACGCCGCTCCGTCGCCGTTTTGAAATGTCTCGGTGCGGCGGGCGGCCGCGTTCTGTCGGTTTATATTTTACAGATCTTGATACTTGGCATGCTTGGCAGCGTGGCGGGCGTCGCTCTCGCACAGATCGGATTGTGGCTCGGTGCGTGGCGGTTTGCCGACGTGCTGCCGGACAAGATGAGCTACGCCGTCGGCTTCTCGACGTCGCTGCAGGGTATCGCTCTGGGCATCATCATCTCGACCCTGTTCTCATTGCTGCCGCTGATGCAGATCCGCTCGATCAAGCCGCGTCTGCTGCTTCGCGATGAAAACAACGCGAATCTTCGCCACCTTGATTGGAAAGGCATCTTGATCGCTTCGTTCTGTCTGCTTTCGCTGCTCGGCATCGCTATTTGGCAGGCAGGCTCGCCTCAGGTTGGCGGCATCTTCCTCGGCGGCATTGCGGCAGCGGGGATCGTTCTTTTCGTCGCCGCATCGGTTCTGCTTTGGATACTCAAACGCTTCAAACGCCTGCGTTCGCTGACGCTGCGGCAGGCTATAAACTCGCTGTCCCGCCCCGGCAATCAAACCCGCGTCGTCATGCTCGCGGTAGGGCTCGGCGTATTCGTCGTGCTGTCGGTCCAGCTTGTGCAATCAAGCCTTTTGCGGGAGTTTGACCTGACGCAGAACAGCCGCCTGCCAAGCTTGATCTTTGCCGACATCCAGAAAAGTCAGATCGACGGCGTCTCCTCGACCATCAAGCAGCGGCTTGGCGAAGAACCGGAAAAAATACCGACCGTACGAGCCCGCATCGCTGCGATAAACGGTGAACCGCTGGACCTGCAGCAGCCGCAGATGCGCCAGCAGCAGGGACAGATCGGACGTGAATTCGCGATCACTTACCGCGCGGAGCTGGAATCGAACGAAACCGTAATCAACGGCGAATGGTGGCCGAACGAGCCTTCCGAAAACCCGCAGGTCTCAGTAGAGGACCGTTTCGCAAGCCGCATCAACGTTCGCCCAGGCGACGAGATCACGTTCGACATTTCCGGCCGCAAGATCACTGCGGAAGTAACGAGCATCCGCAAATTTGACCTCCGAAACACACGCACTGCATTCGTATTCGTGTTCCGTCCAGGTGTGCTCGAAAGGGCACCGCAGACCTACGCATCGACCGTCGTTGGGCAGATACCTGCGACCGAGCGGCAAAGGCTGCAGCGTGACCTTGTCGAGCAATTCCCGAACATACAGATTTTCGATGTCGCCGACATTCTTACTACCGTCAACCGTCTTGTCGGCAACTTCGTCATCGCGGTTTCCTTCGTCGGCAGCTTCGTTCTGCTGAGCGGCATCTTGATCCTGATCGGCGCCGTGGCCCTCACAAAGTCGCAGCGAATTTATGAGAACGCGATATTGAAAACGTTAGGTGCGAAACGCGGATTGCTGACGGGTATCCTGGTGTCGGAGTATTTCATCCTCGGCAGCCTGGCGGGGCTGATCGGAGCGGGATTTGCGGCGGTTCTGTCCTACGTGGCGTGTATCTATATCTTGAACATCGACTGGTCGCCGGAGCCCCTTATACTCGTTGTCGGCGTTGCGGCGACAGCCTTGATAGTTCTGACGGTAGGTGTATTGGCAAGCTTCGACGTACTGTTCCGAAAACCGCTTGCGACACTCCGGTCACAATGACGCCTTCGGCCCTCCATCTTCTGCCAACACCGCCCGCAAGCTGACCTGGCCGATCAGCGTTTCCAGATACGCACTGAAACGATGAAGTATCGGCTGCAGTTCGCCTTCGGCTGTCGCAAGCTCAATTTCCTCTGCGAAACGCTCGACAGTTTCAATATCCTTGAAGAAAAGGAATCTTACCGGACCTGCCATGAAATCAGAAACGCTGCGCCGCACCGCGTCCGCCGCGGGAGAATCGGGGGCTGCCTCAGCGGCCGCGACCGCGTCTGCGAGAGCCTTCATCTCTCGCCGAAGTGCAAAGGAATTTTCACGCTTTTGTTTTAGCGAGGGATAGACGTCCAAAACGTCGATCGAATCATCGAACTGTCGCAGTATGGAGGCGATCGTCTGCTGAAATCCTTCCTTCAGCAGAGCATGAGCCGCTTCAAACCGAGCGAAGACCGCCGGGACGGGCCGGATTTCCAGGATTCCTGAAAGCTCGTGATCAAAGACCTTTTTCGTTTCAATGGATGCAATATATGCTGCCCCGTCAATAGCATCTGCCAACTGCTCATCAACCTTTCTAAGAGCAATTGCTCGCCCTTCCATCAGCGTCAGCAGCTGGCTGCATTGCTGTTCAACATGCGCGAAGATAAGCACGCCCGGCTTCAGCGGCTCGTCACGCTCCATCAGGCCTTCGATAGTCTCCAGATACCTAAATATGGCCCCGAACTTTCGCAATATCAGTTTTAGCTCTGCAGCGGCCGATCTGCCCGGATCGTTGTCGCCGCTGAGGCGTTCGAGCATATCCTTCCCGAAAAGGTCGCCATCCGACTCGGCTGCCCTCCGAAAATACTCTGTAGAAGCAGTCGCGCTACTAAATCCTATTTGGATCAGTCCGCACCATGAAACGAATTCCGGTACCGAAAAGGGCCGATCCCATGCCGGAGCACCCATTGCGACAAGATCGCGAAGACATGTAAAGACCGTCTTAGCATGGCGATCGGACCGGATGCCTCCGGCAACCTCGAGCGCATGTATTCTCGAAGTAAGCAGGGAAACTCGATTTAACCCTGCATGTAGTATCCGTGCCTTGGCCGGCGAAACATTAGGCGTGACCGAACGCGACATTCTCGTCACACCGTTTCTTTGAGCGAACGCATACGAGGACGTAAGCCAGACGCCTGCGTCGGCCTCTAATCGGCGCATTAGTGCGGATGCCTCGCTGCTTTCAGCGGACAATGGTCCTTTTCCGCTGTCTGCGGTCGCGGTGTCTAGGTTTTCCTCAAGTAGCGTCGTCACTGCGAACGGTGCTCCTCTGTTTTCTTTTCCGGGCTATAAAACGGGTTGCCGGCTGAACTGCCTATGCAATATTAATACATTATCCGATAAAGTTTACAATATTCTTCGGAGAGGAGCCGCTATGGATCTGTTGTTGGCAACGACGAATTCCGGAAAGATCCGCGAACTGACAGGATTGTTGGCAGCGGCAGGAATTACGGCTTACGGCTTGCCGGAAGGCATGGTGATCGAACCTCCGCGGGAAGGCGGCTCAACATTTGCCGAGAACGCCGCTATCAAGGCGGCGTATTACGCTAGGCGGCTGGACATGCCTGTATTGGCGGATGATTCAGGCTTAGAGGTCGCAGCGCTCCACGGCGAGCCCGGAGTGCGATCGGCCCGCTACGGCGGCGACGAAACAACATTCGACGAGAAGATGCGGCTTATTCTCGATCGGCTTGCAGAAACAGAAAGTAGTGACCGCACGGCGCGTTTTGTCTGTGCCGCGGCTCTAGCTGACCGGAAAGGCAATATAGTGAATTTGACGATCGGCACCTGTGACGGCTCGATCGCCGAAGCACCCTTTGGCACCGCGGGTTTTGGATATGACCCGATCTTCGTCCCCGACGGTTTCGATCTGACGTTCGGCGAGCTGCCTTCCGAGATAAAGGATGGTCTGAGTCATCGCTCGAAGGCTATCGCAGAAATGCTCCCATTTTTACGGGAGTTTCTTGCGGTTTGACTTGACGTAGCGCTCTTTCAGCCTTAGAATTCGACACTTGGATTCGTTTCCTTGGTGAAACTGACGGGGCGTAGCACAGCCTGGTAGTGCGCACGGTTTGGGACCGTGAGGCCGCAAGTTCGAATCTTGCCGCCCCGACCAACCTGCTCCTGAAGGTTGGCATAACCCGATTGCCGGGTATTTCAACGGCAAGATCTTTACTAGAAACACTGACTTATTATTCTCAACCAAATTGGAGGTTACTAAAACTATGGCACGTATGACCCAGACCGCGATCATCAGCAGCCTTGCTGATTCAACAGGATGCAAGAAAACCGACGTCAAAGCGATGTTCGACGCACTTGCAGCCCTTGCAACTTCGGAAGTTAAAAAGAACGGAGAATTCACCGTTCCGGGCTTCGGCAAACTGAAGAAGACCCACCGCAAGGCTCGCGAAGGCCGCAACCCGGCGACCGGAGCAACGATCAAGATCCCGGCGAAAACGACCGTTA
Source organism: Acidobacteriota bacterium (assembly GCA_019639155.1). Lineage (GTDB taxonomy): Bacteria > Acidobacteriota > Blastocatellia > Pyrinomonadales > Pyrinomonadaceae > OLB17. The sequence goes on from JAHBSJ010000001.1 coordinate 132,600, forward strand.
AATTTACCGTCGGCAAGGCGATGAAAGACGCCATCAGCTAACACAATATATTGTGCTACGCCATCAAAGAGCTCGGCATTCCTTGTGGAATGTCGGGCTTTTTTGAAAAAAGTTGCTATTAGGCGAAAAAAAGTAGTGACAAATCACAAAAAGCTCTGTTAACATAGCCTTACAAGTTGAAACCGGCACGTCCAGCGTCCTTTATGCGACTGCATTCTAATGGTTTTTGGTTCAATTTGTTTGCGGGCGGCCCGCAGCGTTACGGCCGCAGATGAAAGCCCTGTCGTACCTTGCAGAGATAGGGTTATTTTATTGAATAAAGGAGAAAAACATAAGTGGCAGCAGCTAGACCGATGACATTGCAGGATAGGGTCCTGCAGATAGATCATATCCAGGCTAGAAGGTTTTCGAAACTTGCGGGCGATGCTTACGACATCGCTCATGACGGCATCATTAGACACCTTAGGGCATGTGCCCGCATGGACGTCAATCCGGACGCTTCGGCGGTTCGCGAGATCATTGACGACGCACTTAACGGCCGTCGCGTTTTTGCAGAAACATCGAACGACCTTTTGGCCGCATAGCATCAGCGTTTTTGATCTATTGTTTTACCTTCGACCGCCGGCATCGGCGGTCTTTTTTTATTTCAATGTGAGCTTGTAAAGGATGAATCTCCCGAACTGCTCTCTGTCCGTGCGCTCATACCAGCGGTCGATGCCATCCATGTAAGGCTCTAATTCTTCCGGAGTGATCAAGTAGTCCAATGGCACCGCACCCGGCTGTCGCGGATCGAAAGCGGCACAGTATTCTTCGTAAACACGTACCTCGTCGTCGATCTCGCCAAAGGTGAGCGGCTTGTATTCGGCATTCAAACGATCCGTATGCCGGCCCCAACCGAATAAAGCGATCATAGATACGAAATCGCCGCCATGCTTCATGCCGTTCGCTAACTGCTCGCCGCCGACGCCCTGATAACAAAGCTGCTGATAATAGCGTTCTTTATTTTCCTGCCACGTCACGCCCGGAAAAACGTGCTGATGCCGTGCCCAAAGCATCGCAGCCGGTGCAAGCGTCGGCAGGTCATCACCTTCGGCGATGCCAAGATGCAGAACAGTGCGTTTGTGTCTTTGCGGATCATCTTTCGTCAACTCGGCAACGCGCCTTGCAGCCGGCAGAGCCTCGTCTCGGGCAATATTAACTTCGTCCAGGATACGAACCGTATAATGACACTCGACAAAGCCCCATACTATTCCGACCGTTGCAAGGACGGTCGAAAGTATGACGGCCGCTCTCTTTCGCTGAGCAAATGCCTCGCGCCACATCAGCCCGATAGCACATAAAACCGCGAGCCCGGCAATGTAGTTGCCGATAAAGACCTGATAGTGTATCGGCTGCAGCGAACGGCCCGTGATCAGTTGTTGGTTGAAAAGGACCGCAGGCGTGACCGCAAGAACAGCAGTAAACAACGTCGCCTTGTCCCGAAGCCGAAAGATGCCCGAGGCCGCTCCTACAAGAATGACCGCGAGAACCATGAACCCGATCATCTCGGGCGGCCGCGTAAGGTCGAGCTCGCGGGTAAGAACGAGAAGTTGGACGTCGTCCATCGTGTGCGAACGTTTACTGAGCATATAGCCGTATGGAACGACGGCGAGCACACAGCCGACGCCGACTATCGCCAATGCTTTCAGATCGCTGACATACCTTTCAGGCCGAAAGATCAGCCATATCGCTGTCAAACATGCCAATACGGCCGCAGCCGATGTCCATACGTAAAAATACGAATAGACGGTAAATGCAAAACACAGAACGACTCCGGCTATCAACGCCAACGGTTGCGATCCGGCAGAGCTCTCGTCCTCCCTTTCGCTGCCAAGCAATTTCCATAGCAAAGCCAGCATTGCAAAGAACGCCGGGAAAGCCATTGCCGGTATATAACGCCGAAATCCCGGGAAATACGGATACGAATACGAAGTTCCGAGTATCTCGCCGATCGCCCCTTCGCCGGCGAAAAGCGCACCTCCGGCCAGCACGACGATGCTGCCGGCCATCGCGAAAAGCTCACTGCCGAACATTCTGGCCAATAACCAGAATACTGCCAACGCTGTCAAGAACGCCGCCAATGCGCCTGCGATGGTCATCGCCCAGGGCGCATCGATGCCCAGGACGCGTGCGGGTAACGCTATCGAATATGGAGCCGCGAATTGTATGGAGAAAAGCGATTCGGGTTGCGGATCTTCGGAAGAATCGTCGCGGCCGGTGTATGGGTCGTTCTTTCGCGGCCGCCCGTCGATAAGTGCTTTCAAATACGCGGCGTACGCGACCTCGTCAATGTCGTTGTAGGCGTAATGGCCGTTCCACGCGTCGCCGCGCAGATACAGCATCTTGAACTGCGGATACAAAGAAAAGACCGCAAGAAAAATACCCGCAACAATGCCTAAACGCCAACGCAGCTTCATAGCCAAAGAATTGACAGATTAGCACACGCCGGCGTTTTCGGCATTTGGCTCAGTATGATGTTAGCCATTCGGCGAGAGCCAACCAGGTTGAAGTACCTGCGATGTAAAGTCGGCCCGGAAATGCCGCGATCAACAAAAGTCCGCCTGCAAGAAAGGCCTTATTGAGCTTGCCATGCCGCCACGTGTCTAACACGATCACGGCCGCGGTCAGAAAAGCCGGCAATCCCAGAAACCATGTCGCCCCAAGCCCCTGCAGAGCCTCGACCGGAAATCGGGCGGCCGCAGCGGGCAGAAAGTTCAGAGCGGAAAGCAGCATGAGCCGTTTGTGTTCGGCGGGCCTTTTCCTTAGGACGATCGCGCCGCCAAAGAACACGACAAACAGGGCGAGATCCGCAAGCGGGATCGCCAAAAATTCGAGCGGTGACATTCCGGCGAATTCCTCACCGGCCGACCGCCTGGCCGATCCGATCGAGACGATGTACCCCGTTACGAGTACAAGGAGCGCAAGCCCGACGCCTGCGATCCCGAGCTTCATGTGCAGCTTGACGTTGCGTTTTGATACGAGCCATACCTGAGCGGCAAACAGCAGCACCCACGCCGTCATAACCGCTCCGTGAAAGCGGACCATATCCGAATAGATCTCGCCCATTTCGGGGAAAAGCGGCCTGAAATAGTAGTTCTTAGAAAACCCGATGATAACCAATATCGGAAACAGCAGCCCTCCTATAAGAAAGAACTTGCGTTCCCGCGACCTGGACGCAGCTTTTTCTAGCGCCGCAGCCCTGAGCACCAGCATTTCTTGTTCTACAGCCATAACAAATACCTCCGTCTGCAAGGCGAAATCAAGGTTTGAAAAGTATCACCCGGGAAAGAGATCCCTCTGTTCGATTGAAACCGCAATTGGTACTCGGCTAAACTCGCGATATGAGCTTGAAAGATACAATAGTCGCTGACCTGACCGCAGCGATGAAAGCAAAAGACGCCGACAAGGTCTCGGTGCTGCGTATGGTGAAAGCGGCTTTGATGAACCGCCAGATAGATAAGGGCGGTGAACTTACCGACGACGAGATCACCAAGGCATTGCAGACGCTTGTAAAGCAGCGGCGCGATTCTGCTGAACAATATGAGAACGCGGGACGTTCAGAGCTTGCCGCAAAAGAGAACGCCGAGATCGCGTTCATCGAAGCATATCTGCCGCAGTCGGCTTCCGATGACGAGATCGCGGCGGCGGTCGAGGCGGCAGTTGCCGAGACGGGTGCATCGTCAATGAAAGACATGGGAACCGTGATGAAGGCAGCGATGGCTAACCTCGCCGGAAAGTCGGCAGACGGCAAAAAGGTCAGCGAGGCTGTTAAGAATAAGCTTTCCGGAGGCTGAACCTATTGATCGGGCTTGCCGACCTTGGCGTCCTCGACCTCGGTCTCAAACCGCCTGTAATCGCTGTATAGGACAAGGTTGTTGATGTTGATACCGGCAAAAAGTATGCGGACGGATAGATTGATGTCCGCCCTCGCCGGCAGCCAGATCTCGTCGTTTACGATCTCGTTCTCCAGCGTGAACGACGCTCCGCGTTGTGCCTTTGCAATAAAGTTTCCCGCACCTTTCGTCAGAACGGCGTCGAGCCGTACGACCTGCCGTGTTGCGGCATCTACCCAAACCGCTCCGGTGCAGAGAGCAAACAAACGCTCATTGCGTGTCTGCGGTTTGAACGCAGGATTCGGCTCATAGTCGAAAACGATCACTTCGCGGCCCCTAAAACGCTCGCGTCGCGGATTCAGCAGCAGAGAGCCTTTCAACGCCTCAGCGATGGTAAAACGCTGCCCCTCGCCGCTCGGTTGTCCGGCGGCACCTGACGAAACTTGCCGGGTGTTGTCCTGCCGCCGCTGCCTTTCGGCGATCTTCTTTTCGATCTCGGCTATCTGTTTCTGCACGTCCCGGTCCTCTTTCGCCTGATCCGACGGAGACAGCGGACGGCCGTTCTTCTCTATAGTGCGTGTGATGCGGAAGCCTTTATAGAATGTCAGCGACCGCGTCTCCGAACTCTTCTCGACCAGCTCACCGTTGCTTTTAAGATCGCGCTCGATACGCTTTTCCGTAAAGCTGTAATTCTCAAGCATCTCGTCAACGCGGTCGGCATTCGCCCGTATCTCGTTGAGAAGGCTTGGGATATCCGGAATCGGTTCATTTGAAACGACCGGAAAATCGTACGCAGAGCGGGCGATGGGCCGATTATACGCCGCTTCGTCGACAGTGATGCGATACTTTTCGCCTGCCTCTTCAAGGTCGATGAGCAAAGGCGTCTGAATACCGTTCACCGCACGATATCCTTCGTATTCAAAAACACGCATTTCGCCGCCGCGTGGTATCTCTTCGCGGACGAGCAATCCTGTCTCGTTGTCAAAGAACAGCCGCAAACGTGAAGATTTTGCTGTGGTCATTAAGACCGCCGTCGCCGCTCGGCCGCGGACGAACGCGGGACCCGCGAGGGTCAATTTCGCCTTTTCGCCCTTTGCCCGCAACCAACGCGTATTTCTGTATTGGGCCTCTGCCTGCATATCTCGGGCGGCGTCGCCGGTGAGCGTACGCAGTCCGCTGCGGGAATCACGTGCCCAGCCGGACTTGCCGTTGTAGCCCGTCTCATATTCAAAACCGGCTATCTCATAGCTGACACCGAAAAGATTCCCACCCGATGCCTGCGCCTCGTACCGCCCGGAAGCGCCGTCTGACAAACGCGTGATCGAGCCCGTCTGCCGCCATGTTGAAACTGCCTTCAAAGCCTTTTCCCCGCCCATCGCCTTGTTTGCACGGCCAATGACCTTTGACGCCGACTGTGCGGATGCAGAAAAGGCAAAGGCCGCAATTAAAGCGGCCGAAAGAAGAAATGCGAAACGAAAACTGATGTTCATAAAACCTGAATTAGATGATGTTTTCGCTTCGCAGCGATGTAAAGATTCGCGGAACTTACTGAAAGATGCTACGGACCTTGTCCATGAAGGACTCGTTTGAAAGGTCTTGATCCTCGACCTCGGCAAGCTGTTCCATGAGCTTTCGCTGTTCTTTCGTGAGCGACTTCGGGGTCACGACGGTCACCGCAACGAAAAGGTCGCCCTTGCCGCGACCGCCGAGGCTCGGCATGCCGTGTCCTTTGACGCGAAAGACTGTTCCGGTCTGCGTTCCCGCGGGCACTTTCAAGCTTTCCTCACCGTCCAGCGTTTTGACCGAAAGCTCTGCCCCAAGAGCTGCCTGCGAAAACGTCACCGGAGCGACCGAATATAGATCGTCGCCCTGACGTTCGAAGTGTTCGTGCTGCCTGACATGAACAACTATATACAGATCGCCCGGAGGCCCGCCGTTGACACCGGCCTCGCCCTCTCCGGAAACGCGAAGCCGCGAGCCAGTCTCAACGCCGGCAGGTATCTTGATCTCGATGGTCTTTTCACGTTCGACGCGTCCCTGGCCGCGGCACGAACTACAAGGCGTACGAATTGTCTGTCCTTTGCCCTGACAGGTCGAGCAAGTGCGCATCACGCTGAAAAAGCCCTGTGTATATCGCGTCTGTCCACTGCCGGCGCAGGTGCCGCAGGTTTCCGGCGTCGTGCCTTTTTCTGCACCGATGCCGTCGCAATCCCCACATTTCTCAAGCCTCGGAATACGGAGCTTTTCGTCCTTGCCGGTCGCCGCGTCCTCAAGCGTGATCTCCAGGTCGTAACGAAGATCGGAGCCTCGTTGGACCGTTGTTCGACGCCCGCCGCGGCCGCCGAAAACATCGCCGAATCCGAACATCTCGAAAATATCGTCTATGTTCGAAAATCCGGGATCGAATCCGGGCCCGCCGGCGCCGACACCTTGGTGGCCAAAACGGTCGTAGGCCGCGCGCTTTTGCGGATCCGAAAGCACAGAATAGGCCTCCGCTGCTTCTTTGAATTTCTCCTCAGCCGCCGGATCGTCCGGATTCTTGTCCGGGTGATATTTCACTGCAAGCTGGCGATACGCTCGTTTGATATCTGTGTCACCGGCGTTTCGCGAAACTCCAAGGATCTCGTAATAATCTCTTTTGCTCATCTGCCGCAATCCAAAAAGCGTCAGCTCGATCAAGAACTGACGCTTCTAATATTTTGCATCAAAGGCCTAAGCGTTCTCAAGCCTGAAATGTATATGGCGGTCACGAACTAGTTCATCGCGAGCATTGCCGCCGTGATCTTGTTCGCAGCCCCTTCAACACGATCCAGCTGAATACGTATTTCGTCCAAACTTGACGAAGTGACCGCGGCTTCAGCTGCCTTCAGGATCTCGATGGTCTCTTGGTGGTCTGCCGCCGGTAGTGCCGATCCGACCTCTGTCATTGCCCTTCGGGCATTCCTGATCAGTGAATCAAGGCGGTTTCGTTCATTGATGAGTTCCTTTTCCTCGCGGTCTCGGTCAATAGACGTCTCTGCCTCGATTATGAGCCTTTCGATCTCGTCCGGAGCCAATCCCGACGACGGCGTGACCTGAATTGCCTGTTCGAGGCCGGTCATCTTGTCCTTTGCCGAAACACTGACGATGCCGTTTGCGTCGATCTCGAAAGTAACATCGATCTGCGGCACGCCGCGCGGTGCTGGCGGAATGCCGACCAGGTCGAATCGCGCCAGGCTGCGGTTCGCGGACGCGATCTCGCGTTCGCCTTGGAGAATGTGTATCTCGACCGACTGTTGATTGTCCACGACCGTGGTGAAGGTCATCGTATTCTTGAGCGGAATGGTGGAGTTTCGCGAAATGAGTTTTACGAATAGCCCGCCGCGCGTTTCCAGACCCAGGCTAAGCGGAAGAACGTCCAGCAGGACGATGTCCTTTACCTCTCCGGTCAGCACGCCGCCCTGAATAGCGGCTCCCATTGCGACCACCTCGTCCGGATTTATCTCCGATGAAGGCTCTTTCCCGAATACCTCGGTGACGGTCCTTGCGATGATCGGGGAACGAGTCTGCCCGCCTACCAAAATTACCTTATCGACATCTGTTGGCTGCAGCTTCGCGTCCCAGAGGGCTTTCTGACACGGCTCGACCGACGCTTCGACCAGATCCTTTACGATCTCTTCGAACTTGTCGCGGCTCAGCGTCATGTTGATGTGTTTCGGCCCCGATGAATCTGCCGCAATGAATGGCAGCGAAATATTGGTTTCCGAAACACTCGAAAGCTCGCATTTCGCACGCTCGGCGGCCTCTTTGAGCCGCTGAAGGGCGAGGCGATCCTGCTTCAGATCGACACCGTTTTCTTCTTTAAAGCCCTCTACCATCCATTCGATTATTCGCTGATCGAAATCCTCGCCGCCTAGGAATGTATTTCCCGATGTCGAGAGAACCTCGAAAACACCGTCATTGATCTCAAGTATCGAGATATCGAACGTACCGCCGCCGAGGTCATAGACCGCGATCTTTTCTGTCTGATTCTTGCCGAAACCGTACGCTAGTGCTGCCGCGGTCGGCTCGTTGATGATGCGTTCGACCTCGAGGCCGGCGATCTTTCCTGCATCGCGCGTGGCCTGCCGCTGCATATCGTCAAAATACGCGGGAACCGTGATTATCGCTTCTTCGATTCGGTCGCCGAGAAAGTCCTCAGCGGCGGACTTTAGCCTTTGCAAAACGATCGCGGAGACTTCAGGCGGACTGTACACACGGTCCAATACACGTATATGAGCGTCGCCGTTGGGAGCTTTGACTATCTCAAAAGGCACGGTCTCGCGCATCTTCTCTGCCTCGGGCGAATCAAACTTGCGGCCGATAAGCCGCTTCACCGCATACAGTGTATTCGCAGCGTTGGTCACCGCCTGACGCTTTGCGATCTGGCCGACAAGACGCTCATCCTTTTCAGTAAAGCCTACGACCGACGGCGTCGTCCGGCCGCCTTCCTTGTTGGAGATGATCTGAACGGTGCCGCCTTCGAGAACGGATACGCAGCAGTTCGTGGTGCCAAGATCTATACCTATTACTTTTCCCATAACGGTTGTTTCCTATGAGTTCTATTCTGAGATCTGCGGTGAGTTTCCTTTTTCAGGAGCATCTTCAAAGGCCGCGTGTGTATCAACATCAGCAGCGGCAGGCTGTGATGTCTCCTCCATTTCGGCCGACACTTCAGCGGGGCCGTCATCTCGACGGTACGCAGCAGCAGGCGTGACCTTGACCATCGAGTGGCGTATCACACGGTTTCCTATACGGTAACCTCGAAGCATTTCATCGACGACGGTGTTTGGAGGCATATCAGGGCTTTCATCCATAGCGACCGCTTCGTGCAGATTCGGATCGAATTCCTTTCCTACGGCCGATATTGGCTCGACACCCATTTCGGCAAAGACCTCGCGCACTTGCTGATTCACAAGCACGATACCGTCGTAGAATCTTTGAAAATCTTCACTCTTAGCAGCTCCGTCAGATGCTGCCGAATCGATCGCACGGTCCAAATTGTCCAGCACGGGCAGCATCTGAGTCGCCAGATTGCTTATCTGGTCAATGAACGAACCGCGGCGCTCCCGGTCCATGCGATATTTGTAACTCTCAAAATCTTTAAGCCGCCGGTCGCTTTTTTCCTGAATGTCGTTACGCTCTGCCTTTAGTTCCTCTACCCGGGTTTTTAGCTTTGAAAGCTGCTGCTGCAGTTCAAAAACCTGCGTTTTCAGTCCCGGCTGATTCGCCTCAGCTGTGGCGGCCGGCTGCTTATCCGAAACAGGAAGCGGCGTCGGATCTGATGCCCGTTCGATCACGGGCTGTATCGCGTCTTCCGAGATATTCCGCGGATCGAACTCCGAATCCTCGATCTCTATGCTGAGGTCGGAGGTAATATGGAGATCGCGCTCGCGCTCCTCGAGCTGTTTCAGAAAATCGTCAACGGATGCACCGTTGCCGGTTTCCATCTCATCGATTGCCTCTTCTGGCATCGGTATCTGGTCGTTCGGATTCATTTTCGGGTTGAGGCAGCAATGCTCTGCTGTCGCGGCTTATCGTTGGCCTGAGTCTGACGACATCAGTCTTTCAAGCGTGCGGGCGATGTAGGAGACAATGGAGATCATACGGGCATACTCGATCCGCGTGGGGCCGAGCACCGTCAGCGTACCGATCGCCGAACCGTCACCGATGCGGTATGGTGCCGAGATCAGCGAACAGTTTTGCAGCGTGGGTGTTCGGTTCTCGCTGCCGATAACGACCTGAACGTCGCCGTTCATCACGCCTTCGCGTCCTATGCACTCGGTGAGTACCTGCATCAGACGAGATTTCTCGCTGATGGCTTGCAGCAGTTCGCGCAGGCGTTCCAGATCGGCAAAATCCCGCTTGGTCAGGATATTCGTCGTTCCATCAACGAAAACCTCACCCATGCGGTCTTCCTCGGATTCTATGCTCTCCGAGCACAGTATCACCGCCGTCTGGAGCAGTTTGTCAAAGAGTGTCTTTTCCTCGTGCATAAGCCTGAGGATCTCGACACGTATCTCGGCCAGGCTCTTACCGGCAAACTCTGTGTTGAGGTAATTCGCCGTTCGGTCGAGTTCCTCTTTCGTAAAGGCCGTGTTCAGCCGAATTATCTTGTGGTGGACGATATTCGGCGTCGAGACCAGTACGACGAGCACGCGATTGTCAGTAAGATTGACAAATTCAATGTGCTGCAGGCGATCATTCGCCAAAGAAGGCGATACTACGATGCCCACATTATTTGAAAGAGCCGAGAGCAAGTGGGAAGTGCGTTCCAGCAGGCGGTCGGGCGTCTCTGTCGGCTCGGCGTTCTTTATGCCAAGCTCTTCGCCGATGGTAAATAGGTCATCGTCCGAAATGCTCAGCACGCCAAGCAGATTGTCAACATAATACCGATATCCTGCGTCGGTAGGAACGCGTCCGGCGGAAGTGTGGGGCTGTTCTAGCATCCCCATTTCCTCCAACTCGCCCATCACATTGCGTATCGTCGCCGAACTCAGCCCGGACGCGTTGGCAAACCTCTCTGCGAGAACTTTTGAACCAACGGGCTCGCCCGTTACGAAATGTTCATTGATGATCGCTGTCAGTATGACCTGTCCCCGGGAATCGGGCACATTTTGGGGCTTTTCGCCGCCGTTCGTCATTCTGTTCGGGTGAGTTTGTCGCATACCGCCACGCGGCTGTATGCTGTTCCCATATAAAGGGATAGCATTTTAGCCGCAATGAAGTCAACAAAAATGTTTAACTTGTGCTAAATCGCTTTTACATCGCGATCTTATGGAAATCGAGACGGAAGACCTGACCGCATACTACGCTGAGGCGTTTCGTGCCTATCAGCCGGACCGCGATCCGCCGCCGATCCACATCTCATTTTACCCATATATTGGCATAAATCACACGATCCGCGTAAGAGAAGGCAAAGTTCTCGTCCGCATCGGCGACATCTGCCGCGAAATGCCGTCCCCGAGCCAACGCGGCCTTGCATATATTTTGGTCGGGAAAATTCTCGGCAAAAAAATTCCCCGCGGAGCGCGTGAGGTATATAACGCATACATCAGATCGGCCGCCGTTCGCGACCGTGCGACTGAAAGCAAACGCACACGCGGCCGCAAGGTAGTTACGACAACCGCGGGCCATGTTTACGACCTCGACGAGATATTTGACGAGGTCAACGATCTATACTTCGTTCCGCCGATCGAAAAACCGACTCTCACTTGGTCCGCCCGTAAGACCTATCGCATACTCGGCCATCACGATGCGGTTCACGATCACATAACTATCAGCCGATCGCTCGATTCGGCGGAGGTGCCGCGATACGTCGTCGAATACGTGCTCTTTCACGAGATGCTTCACATCGTCCATCCGACCAAGCACGTCAACGGCCGCCGTTACAATCACACTGCCGCATTTCGCCGCGACGAACGCAAATTTCGCCATTACGACACGGCCGAACGCTGGATAGAGAACAACGTTAGAAAGCTGAAAAAGGCCGCCAAAAAGTGATAAGGCAGATCATTCGCCCGTCGTCTGTGCGATCAGCCAGCCGATGAATCCGAGGTCCGATGTGATACGCCGTTCGGCTGTGTCGGCAGTGAAATGATCCTCTCGGCGGCTTATCCGGTTCGGTGCCGAAGGAGCATTCTCACGCCGTTCGCCGATGGCCTCGGCGATCTCTTCGCCCGTCGTTTGTTCGATGCCCTCGAAAAAGGAATCTACGAGTTCGGTCAGAATTTCGGTCTGTGCGGTTCTGCGCTCTGCAGGCAAAACTGCCGTGAATCTGTCCTCGATCCCCTGTTCCGCACGAAATGACGCCCATCTTATTTCCGTGGCCGCGGAGCGTATCATCTCCGGCAGAACGGCCGCGACGACGGTTCGCAATTCGTTCTCGTCGCCCGCTTCGGTGGCGATCTTCATTGCCGCGAGATTCGCTATCTGCCCAATACCGTCGGTGGAAATGTACCCTGTAGCGAGCGTGCCGGGCTCCGTGGGCTGCAGCTTTTCTGTGCTGGAAATATTCGGCGTCTCGCCGCGCCGTGCGGCCAAGCTCTTTTCAATTGAGTTCTCGTCGTTGCCGAACCAGATCACGCTGTCGATGACAAGGGCATGTGCCTTTCGTCCGTCGGGAGCCGTCCAGACAAAGAACTTCCCGCCGTGTTTGTCGCTCGCTTCAAGCATCGCCTCGCCGCCGAAAATTCCCGCGGCGAGGTCGCCAAGTTTATGCTCGGCGAAAGCGACTGCCTGATAATTCCATGCTTTTGTATCGGCGACGACGACAAAACGCGGCTGTACCTTGGCTATACTCTGTTTGTCGTTGATCTTTTCCTCGCTCAGTTCAAAGCCCATTACGGCTACGGCGGCTTGCACACCTTTCATCGGCGAAAGGTCGGGCTTGGACGCCGCGGTGCTCGAGAACTGACGGCTGTTCACGACAGGCTGCAGCAAGGCAGCGAGGTCATTTGATTCAAGATAAGCGAGCGCCTCCGCCGGCACGAGTGTCCGCATGTCGATCGGCTTGCTGCTGCATGAAAAACTCACCGCAGAGACGCAGAGACACAGAGACAGTATGAGAATCGCTCGTTGGACGCTAAGATTGACGAAAATCCTCGACAACCGGCGTTTCCCTCTCTGCGTCTCTGCGTCTCTGCGGTAATATGTTTCTTTTAGCATTCGCAAGGTATGACCAAAGTATTCAACAACAACATTTTACAGGGCAAAGTTGCGTTCGTCACAGGCGGCGGTACGGGCATCACGGGCGGCGTAGCCCGAGCGTTTGCCGAACACGGAGCAAAACTCGCGATCACCAGCCGCAAACAAGAGAACCTCGACGCGATGAAGGCCGCGGTCGAAGGCTTCGGCGGCGAGTGTTTCACGGTGGCCGCCGACGTCCGCGATTACGAAGCCGTCGAACGTGCTATCGCGGCTACGGTGGAACATTTCGGAAAGATCGACATCGTCGTGAATGGAGCGGCCGGAAACTTTCTTTGCCAGGCTGAAGAACTTTCGGCGAACGGCTTCGGCACGGTTGTCGATATCGACACAAAAGGCACTTTCAATGTCAGCCGAGCAGCGTTCGAAGAATTGAAAAGATCTCGCGGCCAGATCATCAATATCTCCGCGACGCTGCATTATCTCGCCACGCCGATGCAGATCCACGTTTCCGCTGCAAAGGCAGGTGTTGATGCGATCACGCGAAATCTGTCTGTCGAATGGGGCCGCCACGGCATCCGCGTGAACGGCATTGCACCGGGCCCGATCGAGGACACCGAAGGAATGAAGCGGCTGCTGATGCCGGAGCTACGCGAGAAAATGATGCGGAAAATTCCTGTCGGCAGATTCGGCCGCATCGAAGACATCGAGAATGCCGCACTGTTTCTCGCGTCCGATGCGGCGACTTATGTAAATGGCGTAACGCTGGTCGTGGACGGCGGATCGTGGCTGCTTGGCACGAGCCTTACTTAACGCCCTCAACGGCTTCGTCCGTTTCATCGTCGTCCTCGCCTTCGCTGAGCGGCCTGTCGTCCAGCACGGCACGCAGCACCATCATCTTTGCCAAAAAGCGAAGCTCCTGCCGGTCGAATGTTTCGGCGAGGGCTTTCGTCTTGGCCATGTCCGCCGCCGCGAGGGATTTCAGCGTCGGCGTAGCGACCTTCAGATCGCGTGTTACATCGCGTATCAGCGAACCGCCGAACGAGCCGACGTGCAGTTCGCCGTCCTCGATGATCTCGTCGTTGACGTCGATAAATTCTGCTATCTTGACCGCCGCGGCGATCGTGTCATTCAGCCGGAATATCGCGCTCTCAAGCTGACGAAAAGCACGGTCGGGCTCGACCTCTGCCATCCCGCTCGCCAACATCCACGTCAGCATATAATCGACGTAGGTTTTCGGATACGGATTAGAAAAACGCTCCGCCTCGTTCATCAATTGAAGCGCGAGTTCCTTATCACCCGCCTTTGCTACAACACCCGCGAGCATCGTCAGCCCGGTCACTTTCGCCTGCGGTGACGATGTGCGCTCGATTATCCGCCGAGCCTCATCAACGATGGCTTGCCTCTCTTCTCGAGGCAGTTCCTTGTTCGCCAACTTTCCTACATTCTCCCAAGCGCTCTGCCATTCGGCCTCGCGCTGCTCACGTATTGCGACCCGAGGATCGACGGGAGTGGCATCTGCCGCGTTCGCCGCGACAGCAACTGCAGTCATTGCCGCATTCGCCGCCGCATTAGATACAGACCTCATCGCATTTCCCGCTCTTCCAAATGACGGATCGTTTCGGAATTTGCTTCGTAGCTGCCCGGCTCGCGAGGGGTTGAATTTTTCGATCTTCTCGATCGCCATTGCCGCGTAAAAGGCCTGATCCTCATCGGCTGAGCTCAAGTAGAAGTTAGCGAGGATGTCGGCGATCTCGCGGAGGTCGTTTCGGGAATAGACCGGCTTCTTCTTTTTCTTGGCTGAATCTTCCAGTGTTGCCGCGCCGTAATCGAGCAGAGCACTGAGCGTCCAATGACTCAGACCGTCGATCTTTGTCTGCTTCAGTTTTGCGAGCACCTCAGCACCGAATTCCGCTCCCTTTTCGGCGTCCTTTTTATAGATCCGCTTCAAAAGCTCTATGTGATGGGCCTCAACGCCATTGGCCAGTGAGCGTTTGCCGTAGCGAAGGGCCTTTTCAGCGTCGCCATCAGCGATCCGTTTCAGGAACTGAAACTCAAAATATTTGTCCTCTTTTTCGATGTCCCGCTTCATCTCGGAATTCGAAAGCTCCGCGAGACTGTTATAGAAAAAATCATACGCAAGATCGGCATCGTGATCCGCCAGGCTCAGTGCGATCTGCCGTCGGACGCTCATCGCGACGCGGAATTTTCGCTCTACCGGCGACGAAAATGCTCGTCCGAACATCCCGCCCGTGATACCGTCATCAGCGCCCGTCATATCCGGAACGGCCATCTGCTGATCGAGTTGCAGCAGTAAAAACCGCATATCCGAGATCGCCTGCTGATACATCGCACGAGCTTCCTTTTCGTCATGCAGCCACATCAACGAAGCGAGTTCCGCCGCAAAGCTGATACGGTTTTCGGCCAAACGCAGCCGCGTCAGTTCACCCGCCGTCTCGCGCAGCATCTTTGCGGCCTCGGCACGCAGCTTTTTTGTCGCCTCGTCATATTCTGGCTTTGCCGGAGCCTGTGAGAGAGCGTTTGAAACAAGAATCACCGCGATCAGGAAAGAAAAAACCGCACGCCGCATATTTGAAATGACCTCCCCGTTGGAATTGCTCTATGATAATGTGAAACCGCGGGTTAGTAAACGTATTTATTATTAGAACGTTCAGGCATCGCATTTGTTGCGTCGATCGGGGAATCGTAACTTTTAACGCAGAGAACGCTAAGCCCGCAGAGTACGAGCTTATGAAATTCATCACTGGGACTCGAACACTGACTTCTGACTTCTGATAACCATGCTGATCATCGACAACTACGATTCGTTCACATACAACCTTGTGCAATATTTGGGCGAGCTCGGTGCGGAGATGAGTGTTGTGATGAATGACGAAGTAACGACTGACGAGATCGAGAACGAGATAATGCCGACACGAATTCTTATCTCGCCCGGCCCGGGAACGCCCGACGACGCCGGCATTACGCTGGCGGTGATAGAGAGATTCGCCGGGCGTGTTCCAATATTGGGCGTCTGCCTCGGCCATCAGGCGATAGCACAGCATTTCGGCGGCCGCGTCGTCCGTGCACCGCGGCCCGTTCACGGGATGTCGTCGAAAGTGATAAATGACGGTCGTACGATCTTTCTCTCGCTGCCGCGGGAGTTTGAGGCAGGCCGCTATCATTCGCTCGTTGTTGAACGCGAAACGCTGCCGGACGTGCTCGAAATATCCGCCGAAACCGCTGACGGCGTCATCATGGGATTGCGTCATCGTGAGCTTCCTATCGAAGGCGTGCAGTTCCACCCCGAATCAATTTTGACCGAGCACGGCAAAATATTGTTGCAAAACTTCCTCTCGCTCTGAGATATTAGAAAGAGGGCGACAAACGCCCGGCCCGCATTTCTCCCCGTTTTCTATGCCCGCAAAACGAACATCCTGGCAGCGATCCGCTCCTGTCGTGCCGACATCTGCGAAATCCGACACGCGGCTTTTCCCGTTTTTGGCGAAACTCGTACGCGGCGAGGACATGACAGCACGCGAGGCTGCCGAATTCTTCAAGGTTTTGACCGGCGGCGGCCTCGGCTCGAACCAAATGGCGGCCGCCCTGACCGCCCTGACCGCAAAAGGCGAAACCGACGAGGAACTGGCAGGCATGGCAAGTGTGATGCGGACCTTGGCGGAAAAGATACGCTCACCGAAAGGTGCGGTCGACATCGCGGGAACAGGCTCTTCCGCCGCAAAGACCTTCAACGTTTCCACCGCCGCGGCCCTTGTCGCCGCGGGTGCCGGGTTGACGGTCGCGAAACAAAGTAACCGAGGCGTTACGACAAAATGCGGTTCGGCGGACGTACTGGGCGAGCTCGGGGTCAAGGTCGCGGGCGAAATTGCCGTTGCGCAGGCGGCGCTCAGCGGTGTCGGGCTGACGTTCATGTTCGCACCGAAATTTTTCCCGGGCCTTCGCCGTGTCGCCGATATTCGCAGCAGCCTCGGAATACGCACATGTCTTAATCTGCTCGGCCTGATGGCGAATCCCGCCGGAGCCACGCGTCAGATCATCGGCGTTTGGCATCGTTCGATGGTCGAACCTGTGGCGAGTGCACTTGCCATGCTGAAAGCCGAACACGTTTGGGTCGTCCACGGCCAGGACGGAATGGACGAGATAACGCTCGCCGGCAAAACGCTGGTCGGCGTCGTCAAGAACGGCAGCGCTACGTCGCACGTGATGTCGCCGACGGATATGGGTCTGAAGCTTGGCAAGGTCGAACATCTGCGAGCTGCCGATGCGAAACAGAGCGCCGCCATCATCCGCGACGTACTTTCCAGCAAACGCCGCGATGAGGCACGTTCGCTCGTCGTCCTCAATGCTGCAGCCGCGATCTACGTCGGCGGGCTCGCAAAAGACCCCGTTCACGCCGCCCGCCTCGCCGAACAGAGCATAGACAGCGGCATGGCGCAGAACAAGCTCGAACGCCTCATTCAGATCACGAACAAGAAATAACTATCCGTTGAAGGTACTTTGCCGTCGCTGATTCTTGGCCGATAATTAGCTGATGCTTTCGGCGATCTACGGCAAGGTAATGAGCCTCAGGAACGCGCTCTATGACCGCGGCACTTTTGAGGCGCATGACCTTGGAGCGCGTACGATCAGTGTCGGAAATATCACAACCGGCGGAACCGGCAAAACGCCGCTAGTCGCGAAGATTGCAGAGATGCTCGGCGGCAGAAGCGAAAAGGTCTGTATCCTGACCCGCGGCTACGGCCGCAAAGACCCGAAGAAGCGGGTCCTCGTGTCTAACGGCGACCAAGTCCTCGCAGATGCCGCAACCGGCGGCGACGAGCCCGTTGAACTTGCAAACAAATTAATAGGAAAAGCGTTTGTCGTCGCAGACGCCGACCGCGTAGCGGCTGCAAAATGGGCATTACGCAAGTTCGGCATCACGGCTTTCGTGCTGGACGACGGTTTTCAGCACCGCCGTGCGAAACGCGACCTCGACATTGTCTGCATCGACGCAACGAATCCTTTCGGCGGCGGCAGGACGCTGCCCGCTGGCCGACTGCGTGAACCGCTCGCCGGACTCGCTCGAGCGGATGCTGTCATCATCACGCGGGTCGCTTCCTCATCTGATAGACTCGTCAACAGGCTGGAAGACGAGATAAGGAACTACGCACAGGAGGCCCGCATTTTCCTCTCAAAAGACTCGGTTCGCGAGATTCGACCGTTGTTCGGCGGCCCGGAATATACGGCGGACCTCAAGTTTGCAGCATTTTGCGGCATTGGGAACCCTGCGTATCTTTTTGACACTGCGAACGAGCACACAAACGGATCATTGGTCGGAACTCTGGCGTTTGCGGATCACCACAATTACACGCAAAATGACATCGAAAACATCGAAAGTCTCGCACACGAAAAGTCAGCCGACGCGCTCCTCACGTCTGCGAAAGACGCGGTCAAACTGGGGCATTTGAATTTCTCGCTTCCGTGCTTTGTGATCGAGATCGAGCCCATTGTCGAGCCTGCAGATGATTTTGAAAAGCTGATATTCGGAGAGTGACTATTTCGGAGGGCCATCCTTGTCGCCCCAATAGAACGCCCTGACGACGAGTACATAAACCGTCAGGCAGATAGCCACCAAGATCAAAAAGAACAGTCCAAGCCAAACGAAACGGGACATATCAAGCAGCCTCCTCGGCGTTGGATTCTGCTTCCTCTATCAGGTCGGTCATTAGACCGCGTGCCCCGCGGTGCTCGACTATGTGACGATAAAAAACGGTTACCACAGCTACGATCGGTATCGACAAAAAGACGCCGGGAATGCCCGCGACCTGCTCGCCTGCAAGTACGGAAAGAATGATCGCCAACGGATGCAAGTGTATTCCGCCGCGAACTATTCGAGGATACGAGACGTAGTCGTGAAAGATCCTCAATACAATAAGGAATATCGCAGCATAAAGAGCCTTCCACGGATCATCGCCGAAGAATGCTGTCAGTGTGACGACGATGCCTACGGTCAGTGGACCCAGCAGCGGCACGAACTCAAAGATCCCCGCCATGATCCCCAGCAAAAGAGCATACTTCAGCCCAAAGAGATAAAACCCGATGGTACAAATGGTCCCGATAAGAAAACACGAGATCAACTGAGCCCGCGTATATGCGGCAAGCGTAGTATTCACGTCTGCCATTACGACCTCAGCCCGATATCGCCAGCGGCCGGCGGGAAACATTCGGAGGATCGCCAGACGGAACTGATTAACGTCTTTGAGAAAGAAGAATGAAAGTACAGGCACGAGGACGAACCACGGAATATATTTTACCGAGACGATCACGAAACCGCCGACCGCGGTTGTGATCTCACCTCCCAATTCCGAAACTCGCCTGTTGATGTTCTCCTGGACCTCTTCCGGAATTCGCAGACGTTCGAAACGCTGATTGAGCTCACGCGCCCGCTCACTGAACATCCTTCCGTAAGTAGGGAGATTTGATCCGAATTCCCTTGCCTGGTCCACAACTCTCGGAGCGATGTTAGAGATGGCGTAGCCGATGACCGCGAAAACAAAAATGTATGCAATGCCTATCGCCAGAGACCTCGGCATAAATCGATCGATACCCCTGTCCTTGAACGGCTTGCGGATCAGCCGAACAAGCGGATCCATCAGATACGCGAAAAATACCGAAAGTACGATGAGAAAGAATAGATAGCTGAGCGACTGAACAATGCCCTGAAGAAATCCTGCTACGAACAGCAGTATCAGTGTGATCACCACGACACGGATGATCGAACGGATCGGCGGCGAAGCAGGATCTATCGCGACCTTTATAGGCTTTTCTTTTTCCGATTCGTGAAAAACGGCACTGGTTCTGGGGGGTTCGATATCAGCCATTCGAGATATATTACGTCATTTCGCCGCCGCCGAGTTCGAATTTTCCGCCGTTCCGGGCTTGGAATAATTTTCGACCGAAAACCTCTCGTAGAGAGCCAACATATTCTTCGGCGGCAATTTTGTGTTGGATCCGATCAGGAAAGCCTTGCCGTCCTCGGCCGAAACGCGACGGTTTGCGTCAGTAGTGTTTACGCGAATTACGCCCTTATCTTCAGCATCAATATTGCCTCCGTCCTTTCGTCGCAGGACGTATATGAACTCAAAATCGGCTGTACGCATCGCCTCAATGTCATCGGCAATGGTCGGCACCTTGCGTTCAACATTGCTCGCGGGCGGCTCAGCATTCCCCGATCGCAGAATGCGTTCATCAGGTCCGCATCCCGTGAAAACCAGTGCAATGCCCGTCAGCAAGCCTGAGAATCGCCAACGCCGCACGACAATTTTCATGCATTCAAGCGTTCTCTTCATTCGTGTCGGCAGTGTTATCTTTGCGTTCGAGATCATCTAGTATTTGTTTCTCTTCGTCGGTCTCGGGTTCTTCTGTCTCGTCGGGCGGATCTCCTTTTTCCGGTCTGATCCTGAACAGCCTCGCCTCGTCATCCTCGTAGATCGTCTCAACCCAACCGCTTTCGAGCATCTTTGCGATCATGTCGGTGTTCTCACGGGCGTCAGCGAAAATGTAGTTTGATCCGAATCTTTCCCTGATCAGAGGAGCGGGGTCATCCACCCTGCCTTCCGTAATATCTTTCAGCAGTTTATACAATTCAGGATCTGCCGAGTACAAGTAATTCGGGTCAAGTCCGTAAACGTAGCGATGCTTTGTGTTGTAAAAAAACAACTTTGGAAAATCATCCCATGTGCAGTTAAAGATGATCTCGCCCGGCGGGATGTTGTCTGCGCCGGTCTCGTCAAGAGCGGTTGCCCAGTCCATAGCACGCCGATAACGGTCGGCATTCTCGTTGCTGGCTATCATATCGACCATACCTGCCTCATCAAATCCCCAGCGATGCAGCCCAACGAGGTTATAGAACCAAAATGAGGTCAATAGGGCTCCCACGACCCACGGAGCCGCCTTCTTTCCGGCGTCCAGCCACGACTGCTTTTCGCTGGGCTTGGCCACATCGAGGAATGGATCGATATCGCGTTGGAATTCCTCCGGCAGTTCCCGGACACGCGGCGCCGTGAAAGCGTTGTATGCAAACGCGGCAAAAAGGATCGCAAACGGCGGAAAGTACTCAGCAAACCGTTTTGACCTGAACTGAGCCGCGAGCAGCACCGTGGTAAACATTAGAAAGAATGTTGCTTTCTCGGGCAGCTTGGCATCCCGCGGGACGAACAAAATGTAGCCGATCAACATTGCCAGTAATGCGACCGGAAATACCATCATCAGTTCCATTCCCGTGTACGGATACCATTCCATTCCGACAGCGACAGCGAAGTCGGAACCGACCTTGAACTTCGTCCAAAAATGTTCAAAGAAGAGCTTCAGGTTGTTTGGGAAATACGGGTTTATGATGTTTCCCAGGATCATGCCCGCCAACGTGTAAGCGAGAGGCCGCCATTCGAAACGCCGTTCATTCCATGCGATGATGATCGTCCAAAAGAACGCGGCAAAAAGCAGCAGCGGGAACAGGCTGTAAGTCCATACGAACGCAAACATCAGCGGCAGCAGCCAAACATACTTCCGTTGGAATAGCAGGTGAATTCCCAGCACCGTGATGATGATTGTCAGCGGCGGGGCTTTTGCCATGTTCATTCGGAAATAGAACATGTTCGAGCAGGTCAGTATCGCGATCAGCCAGATCAGTTGGTGCTTTATGCCGTACCGATAGATCAGCCAATATACCGAAAATATCGCTGCGACCGCGAAGAATATCGTCGCCACCTTCGCCGCCATCACCGGCTCGAAAAACCATAAGAAAGGTATCTGCAGCAGATGGAAAAGGAAATGATGGTCTGCGTAATCGTCAGGATTCAGGACGGTCAGCGGCAGCCATTCAAAGCGTGGCAGCCCATTTCCCGAACTGAGGCTTTCCCAAAGCATCGCGGACCAGCGAATGTGATAATAGCCGTCCCAATCACCGCAGCAGATCGCATCCGTCCTCGTTTGCAAATAGGTCATCACCATCGTGATGGCTATCAGCCCGAATATCAGATAAACGGCACGCGTCGCAGCTTCGGTTTCGAAATACTCCGCCCAGGTCTGCTTTTTCGGCTCTTCCAATTGAGTTTCAGGCTTCTCTTCTTCGAAATTTTCTTCCATCTATTGTTCTATCGGAACTTGCGAGAATTAAACGCAAAAGTATCACGCGAAATCGACGCCGGGCAAGCCATAAGTACAAGACCGCGGTTTGATGCTTGTTTACACCCTGTTAGAATCGGGAATTTGCTATGTATCCTCAGGGCAATCTCTTCATACCAGCTTCACACGGCCGTTTAGAAGCGATACTCAAGGACCCGTCAGTCGAACGCCGCGGCGTAGCCCTGGTTTGTCATCCGCATCCGCTCGGCGGCGGGACCATGCACAACAAGGTGGTCTTTCGTGCCGCCGCGGGACTGAATGACGCAGGACTGACCGTGATCCGATTCAATTTTCGCGGTGTCGGGCTTTCGACCGGCGTACATAACGAGATCGAAGGCGGAGTTCAGGATGTTCGCGACGCATTGCAATTCCTTGCCGGCGAATATCCCGGCGAAGACATCACGCTGGCAGGGTTCTCATTCGGCTCGCGAACCGGCATGCAAGTTGGAATGTCAGACGATCGGGTTAAACGACTGATATCGATAGGCACGCCGGTCGAAAAATACAATGATTACGATTTTTTGACCGCCGTTACCAAACCTATACTGTTCGTCCACGGAACCGAAGATGAATTCTGCTCGGTTCAGAGCCTAAGGAGTTTGACAGATCGGATACCGCATGCGGATGTTGTGCTATTCGAGAACAGCGGACACTTTTTTGACGAACATCTGCAGGAACTGCGCGAGACCGTCCGTGACTGGACGCTCAAGAAACTTCAAACAGGATGAACACGATCAGGAGAACAGAGTAAGAAAAAATTATCCTGTTCATCCTGTCTATCATGTTATTTCTTACTTATGGAACAAACGATCAGAGACGCGGCCATACGGCTGACAATGATGCCGCGAGATACAAATGCTCACGGGACCGTATTCGGCGGCATAATTTTGAGCTATATCGACGTTGCAGGCGCAGTCGAGGCGGGCAGGCATACAAAACACGATCGGTTTGTTACGGTCGCCATGAAAGAGGTGATCTTTCACGAACCGGTCTTTATGGGCGATCTGGTCAGCTTCTATGCCGAAACAATGAAGGTCGGCAATACGTCCATCACCGTTCATGTGGTCGTAGAGGCGGAGCGCTTCGGTAGTCAGGGACAGCAGGTCAAGGTCACTGAAGCGGAGGTCGTATATGTGGCGATCAACCAGTTTCGTGAGAAGGTCGTGATCGGCGGCAAGAACTAGAACTGGCGTTCGTATCTTTCAGAACCTTCGATAACGGGCAGGTCGACCCAGTAGGTGTCCCCAACCGGCTTTTTCAAATGCAGCCGGTCGCGGCCGATAACCTGGCCGAGAATACGCATTGGGGTAAAAACAAGGAAATAGATCAAGGACATAATGACCCTGCTCATTATATTTCCCATCACATAGGCGATACTCAGCCATGCCCAGTAGAAAGGAAGCCCAAGTTTGGTTCCGGTCAGGCCGATCGCACCGACGACAACACCGATTCCCATCGCCCACAGTCCGAATGTCTCGTTCTTTGTCAGAAGCCAACTGAAAGGCCAAAAATACTTGACCAACCCAATTACCATGAAACCTCCCATGAAAACGGCTCCGAACGATCGGAGTTCGCGTTTTCCTGGTTTCCAATTGAGGTGAACGAAAGGCATCGGTTCTTAGAACAGCGTGTAGATGAACGGAGCGGCCGCACCGCCGCCGACGGCTCCCAAGATGATCAAACCGGCGAGCAGCAATACTACAATGATTATCGGAGTCAGCCAATAAGCCTTGTGCTCGCGCACAAAAAGCCAAAACTCCGAGATGATGTTATTCCTTCGCGGCATCTTTAGTCGAGTTTGAACTCTGCCCTGTATTCTTCAGCTCCGGGCATAGGCGGCTGATCTTCTTTAAGGCAGATCACATCTTCCAAAACAAGTGCGTCCATGTCTGTGTACATGAAGCACTTATAGGCCTCCTCCGGGCGGCAGACGATCGGTTCGCCTCGGATATTGAAAGAGGTATTAACGACCGCTCCGCAGCCTGTTCGACGTTCGAACGCCTTCAGGATGTCATAGTATCGCGGGCTCCGCGACCGGTCAACGGTCTGGATTCGTGCGGAATAGTCAACGTGTGTGATCGCGGGCAGATCTGAACGCAGCACCTTTAGCTTTTCAATGCCGAACAGTCCGTCGTCCCCGTTAACTTCGGGCCGGCGAATCTCTTCCCGAACCGGTGCGACAAGCAGCATATACGGGCTCTCGGTCTCAAGTTCGAAATAATCACTCGCCCGCTCTGCCAAAACGCTCGGCGCAAAGGGCCGGAACGATTCGCGAAACTTGATCTTCAGGTTCATCTTCGACTGCATGTCAGGATTTCGCGGATCGCCGATGATGCTGCGGCCGCCAAGGGCACGCGGCCCGAATTCCATCCTTCCCTGAAACAGCCCGACGACGTTTCCGGAATCGAGCAGCTCCGCGATCCTATCGCAAAGCTCCACATCGTTGTCAAATCTCTTGTAGACAGCACTGGCCGAGTCTAAGTATTCGACGATCTCGTCATTAGAGAATTTCGGCCCGAGATATGACCCAAACTGGCTGTCCGGTGATTCAGGTATTCGCGAATTGTCGAATATCTGATGCCAAGCAAAAAGCGCTCCGCCGAGGCTCCCGCCCGCGTCGCCCGCAGCGGGCTGCAGCCAGACGTTTTTGAAAGGCCCTTCGCGTTGAATGATTCCGTTCGCGACGCAGTTCAATGCCACACCGCCCGCCATACAGAGGTTTTCCATACCGGTTTCCTGATGCACAT
Organism: Acidobacteriota bacterium; assembly: GCA_019639155.1. Lineage (GTDB taxonomy): Bacteria > Acidobacteriota > Blastocatellia > Pyrinomonadales > Pyrinomonadaceae > OLB17. The sequence goes on from JAHBSJ010000001.1 coordinate 157,066, forward strand.
GGCGTACGATACGCATCATGACGTCCTCGGTAACCTTCTGGATACTGGCGGCGATGTCCATATGGAATTGCGTCAGTTCGGATTCAGCACCGCGCGGTTCCCGGCCGAAGAGGTTATGAAACTTGGGACCTGTCATCGTAAGCCCCGCGCAATAGTTGAAATACGATTGATCCAGCCAGAATGAGCCGTCCTCCTTGATGTCGATCAGATGCTCGCGGATCAGATGCTCGTATTTGGGCTCGCCGTAGGGTGCAAGACCCATCAGCTTGTACTCGCCGGAATTGACCTTGAAGCCCGTGTAATAAGTGAACGCACTATATAGAAGTCCCAGCGAATGCGGGAATCTGATCTCGCGGCGGAGTTCGATGTGATTGCCGCGGCCGACGCCCCATGTGCTCGTACTCCATTCGCCTACGCCGTCGAAGGTGATGATCGCAGCTTCTTCGAACGGCGACGGAAAGAAAGCACTTGCTGCGTGTGAGCCGTGATGTGTCGTGAAATAGATCGGCCCATCGTATTCGTTGTTCAGCCCTTTGTCGATCTCACGCGGCATAAAGAGTTTCTGATTAAGCCACAGCGGCAACGCCATCATGAACGACCGCAAGCCAAACGGAGCATAAGCAAGATAGGTCTCCATCAGCCGCTCGAATTTCAGAAAAGGCTTGTCGTAGAAGACGACCGCATCGAGTTCCGACGGCAGGATGCCGGCTTCCCGCAAACAGTAATCAATGGCATTCGTCGGGAAATTGTAATCGTGCTTGATGCGCGTGAAACGCTCCTCTTGCGCCGCGGCGACAATGCGCCCATCGACGACGATGGCCGCTGCGCTGTCGTGATAAAAAGCTGATATACCGAGAATACTCGTCAATTTTCTCTCTCTTAACGCCGAAATTCTTTCAGTTGGTCATACACGACCTGGTGTCCCGCTTCGCTGAGATGCATCGGATCTGCAAACAGGAATGCCGACGACGGCCGTGGAAGCCGCCGAAAAGCGTCGCGCGTATCGACGTATTGAATGCCCTTTGCTTTGAGATATTCGATCATCTTGTCCTGCGGCGAAAAATCGCCGCCTTCCTTTCTGAGTTGAAACTCATATGGATTCAGGAACACGACAAATTTGCCGTTCCGCTGTTTCACGAGGTCGTTGATCTTTTCGATCGGTTCCAGTATTTCCGCAGTTCTTTCGCTCGCGGCGTTCATCAATGACATGTCCCATTCGAAATATCGCCGCGACGGATCGGTGGTGAGTCCGGTTATCAGCACATACAGCTTGGATCGCGGCCCCAGAAATTCGTTCATTCCGGCAAATGCAGAAGCTATCAAACGTTTGACCCCGGCTAGCCCGCTCGCGGAGGCGGGTTTCTCTTCTGACTGTCCAATTTCCCTGAAATCATTCAGGCAGTAGAACAAAATGACCTCATCGATCTCAGGGTGCTCCGATAAGGCCCGCTCGGCCGTTCGCAAATAATCCGGCAGCGAGAAACCGTTTACCGCTGCATTGTAAACAATTATAGAACCGTCCGAACTTCGCAACAGGCCTGCGAATGTCTGCTCCTCAGGAACGCCGACACCGAACGTCACGGAGTCACCCAACAGAAGTATCGCCTTTTCTGCTCGCGGATAACGATAATTCTCGGGCACCCGAAAGCCGTTCGAATCCGAAAATACCGTCGCCCCGAAAGACACTCCTTGCGAGTTCGGAGCATTTGCGACCGGCCTGCCCGATGCATCGAGGATCATGAAGTCCTTGCTGGTCTTTCTAAGATTGATCTCCAAGAAAGTCCTGCAAAAGAGTTCAGCGATCCCAAGCACTGCCAGGCAAATGATCACGGAAACCGCTGTCAAAAGCAGTTTCTTTAGAACACCCGACAGTCGTCCCGGTTCATCGGTCACAGATAGATTAGAAGATACCGAATTATGCTTGTCAAAGCAGATCCACGCCGAGGGACGATCGTCGCTGCCTCGGCTTCAGGCGGGCAACTTGCCTAAAGCGTTTCGGTATGCAAAATTCAAATATGTACGCAAATTTAAGGAGGGCTTAAAATGCCGACAATTACAGCAGAGATTGCTTCGGGCTCCGTTTTCTTTGACGCCGAGACGGGAAAGAAACTGGTCCTGGCTCTTGAGGACAATGGGGTCGATATACTTCACAGATGCGGCGGCAACGCACGCTGCACCACCTGCCGCGTCGAGGTCATCGAAGGCGACGCCGGTGAAATGGGCGAGGCGGAACAGGCCATTTTATCAACAAAAGGCGACCTCGCACCGAACACGCGGCTATCGTGTCAGATACGCTGCGACGGCGATCTGCACGTCAAGGTCGTAAATCAGGCAAGCGTAACGGGAATGGATGCGGGCACACGCCCCGTAGATTGATAACGGGAGTAAGAATTATGGGACTTAGCACTACATACACAGCAAAAACATTTGATCTTTCGGACCTGACTGGCATCTCGAACGAAACGCTTGCGATGCACTTCAAGCTCTACGAAGGTTACGTTACGAACACCAACGTACTGAATCAACGCATCGCTGATCTGATCGGCGGCGGTGAGCTGGACGCGACGCAAGTTGCTGCATTCAGTGAACTTAAGCGTCGTTTTGGGTTTGAATATAACGGCATGGTGCTGCATGAATACTATTTCGAAAACATGCAGAAACACGGCACCGGCGATCCATCGACCGGCGATGCCTTCATACAGGCGGCCAAGGCGAGTTTCGGCAGCTACGACGTATGGAAAGCCGATTTTATGAATACGGGCAAGATGAGAGGCGTCGGCTGGGCTGCGGTTTACCAGGATCCGTCGAACGGCGCTATCTCGAACCACTGGATCAATCTCCACGAGACCGGCAACGTCGCAGGCTACAAGCCGATCCTGATAATGGACGTCTGGGAGCACGCTTTCATAAAAGATTACGCACCGGCGGACCGCCCGAAATATATTGAGGCATTCTTTGCGAACATCAACTGGGATGTCGTCAATTCGCGCCTTGGCTAATTTAGAGTCACTAGCAGACAGGATGGGCAGGACGTGCGGATTACGATTTCATCCTGTATATCCGGTTCATCCTGTTTGAATTTACGATGAACGAAGAACCGGTTTTAGTTCAATGCTTTCTCAACCGCGAGGGCCGTCATCGGCCATGAGAGGCTTACTAGCTGGAAATCAGGTCTTGCGACCAACCTAATCGCGATCAAGATCAATAGCTGACATACGGGTCCCGCCGACACAAACCTCTTTAAAAAATAGCAATTCAGGCTGTGTGATCGACCGAGCCGATAGGATATTGACATTTTTTTAAGGGGGGGGATATATTGACTGTATCTAGGTAAACACTGGATCAAACCACTTCAAAGGAGATTTAAATATGTTGAAGAAATTGATCTTGATTTTTTCAGTTATTTTCATTTCCGCGGCTGCGGCTTGGGCTCAGTCGAGTTGTAGTTGCGAATTAGGAAATGGAGGCTGCAAAGCTAGCCAATCATGTCCGGCCGGCTACATTGCATCGTGTACATGTTCAGCATCGGGCTGCGCCTCAAGCTGTAATCTGGAGAATTTGGGTGAGGTCGCCTCCGGTGACATTTTCTCGTCCTTGAAGAATAATGACCTTCGTACACTCAACCGAGACTTGTCTCGTGCCTATGGCAAGGTGGTTCGGTTTTCGCTAACAGACGCTTCGCGGGAAGTGAAAGAAATTCCGGCATTTTCAGTCCGACCTTATGACTGGAGCATATTGGAGTTTCTCGACCAAACGGGTGATCTGACCATAAACGGTCACAAGCTGTCGTTCTGGCGGACCATGCGCGAATCCCTGTTGAAAGGCGATGAATTTCAGATCTGCTCAAATAGAGCGGATGCGGTATTGAACGAGATATCCTTCTTGTCGGGCAAGAAATTCTCCGTCGTTGCCGGTGATGCCGCAACGCCGTTGAAGGGGCCGATCCGTGGAAACGGTTTATATGCGCTGTTGTCTAACCTCAGCGAGGTCGCAGATATCACGATAGTCGAAAATTAGACGCGCGTTTAGTGCTCGCTATTAATTGCCGACATAACCAAAGACACGAAGAAAGAGTATCTTTCTTTGTGTCTTTTATGCTTTTTGTGGCTAAATCAATCTATGATCGAGGAAAAGGTTCTCGTCCAACAATTTCTGAACCGTAAGCAGCGTGAGCGGCTTAGAAAACCCGATTGGCTAAAGATCAAACTGGGCGATCCGCGTAATCAGAACGCCGTTCTCGACCTGATCTCGGGGCTGAACCTTCACACCGTTTGTCAGGAGGCGAAATGCCCCAACATCTTCGAATGCTGGACCGACAAGACCGCGACATTTATGCTAGGCGGCGATACGTGTACACGGCATTGCGGATTTTGTGCGGTCAATAAGGGCAAGCCGTTGGACCTTGACCCGCAGGAACCGACACATGTCGCAGAGGCCGTCAAGCATCTCGATCTGAAGCATGCGGTCATAACGTCGGTCAATCGCGACGACCTGCCCGACGGCGGCTCGCGGCACTGGGCAGAGACGATCTTTCGTGTGCGAGAGATGAATCCCGATTGTAAGGTCGAGGTGCTGATACCCGATTTCAACGGTGACGAAGAAGCCCTGAAAAATGTCCTTCACGCACGTCCCGATGTCCTAAATCACAACACCGAGACCATCGCACGGCTATATCGCCGCGTCCGCCCGGATGCCAAGTACGAACAGACGCTGGAACTGCTTGAACGCTCGGCACGTTGGCGCGACGACCACCAGCCCGCGATGCTCACCAAAAGCGGCATCATGGCCGGGCTCGGTGAGGAATTTGAGGAGGTCGTTGATCTGATGCGTGACCTTCGCAAGGTCTCATGCGACATAATGACCATCGGCCAATACCTACAGCCTTACGAAAAGCGGCTGCCGGTCGAACGTTACGTTACACCGGAAGAATTCGCAGAGTGGAAACGGATCGGCTTGGAAATGGGCTTCAAGCACGTCGAATCATCACCGCTGACGCGCAGCTCTTATCACGCTCGGCAGCAAACGGAATCAGGAGAATCTCAATAGTTATGAACGAAACAGAAAAACAGCAAGTAATTGACGTACTGAACAGAATTTTGGAGCTGGAATTGGCAGGCGTGGTGCGTTACACGCATTACAGCCTGATGGTATTCGGCTATAACCGCATTCCGATCGTATCGTGGCTCAAAGGCAACGCAGACGAGTCGCTGGCCCATGCTTACAAAGCAGGCGAATTTGTGACAATGCTCGGCGGGCATCCGAGCCTGAAGATCGGCCCGCTGCTCGAAACGGAGAAACACGACATCGGCGACATCCTTCGTGAAAGCCTCGAGCAGGAGAGCACGACGCTTGCCGCTTATTACGACCTGTCAAAACTGGTCGAAGGAAGGTCGGTGGCTCTGGAGGAATATGCACGCGAGATGATACTGCTCGAAGAACTACATCTCGACGAGGTCAACAAAATGCTCCGCAAGCCCGGAGAGATCGAGCCGTTTAGCGAATAGCAGATCCTTGCATTATTATTTTATGCGTGGCGGTCTTAACCGCCACATTTTTTCTATGCGATACGGACTGATCGCCGGCAACGGCAGGTTTCCATTCCTTGTCATCGACGGGGCACGCCGTGCCAATGCCGAATTGTCCGTCGTCGCAATAAAGGAAGAGACGGATCCCGACATCGAAAAGTTCGCCGATGATGTTCTATGGGTCGGGATCGGCCAGCTCGGCAAGATGATCTCGCATTTCAAAAAACTCGGAGTAGAAAAAGCAATAATGGCGGGGCAGGTAAAACACGTGCAGATATTTTCCGGCGCGCTGCCCGACCTTAGAATGGTGAAAATGCTCTGGAATCTGCCGCGTCGGAACACCGATGCATTGATCGGCGGCGTTGCTGCTGAGATGGCAAAAGAGGGCATCGAACTTATTGATTCTACATACTTTATCCAAGACCTTCTCGCACCTGAAGGCGCGATAACGCGGAGGAAACCGTCAAAAGATGAGGCCGCAAATATAGAATACGGCCTTCACATTGCGACGGAATTAGGACGCCTCGACCTCGGTCAGACGGTGGTCGTGCGTGCAAAGGCATGCGTTGCCATCGAGGCCATGGAAGGAACGGACGCGGTAATCCGCCGCGCAGGTGAGCTTGCGAAAGGAAAGCTAACGGTGGTCAAGGTCGCAAAGCCGGAACAGGATATGCGGTTCGACGTTCCGGTCGTAGGCCTCCCGACCGTCGAGAATATGATCGCCGCGGGAGCGACATGCCTTTCGGTCACTGCTGGAAAGACACTGATCTTTGACCGAGACGAAATGGTCGCCCTTGCCGAAAAGAACGGCATTTGCATGGTCGGAACGGCAGACACCGTCTTGTCGAAACATTGACACGGCAACAGGCGTAATACAGGCATTGCATTTTGAAACGCCGCATTTCGGCAACTGCCGAAAATCAGATCGAATCCAAACACTTTATGATGAAACGAAACATTATTGCAGCACTCACGCTCGCAGCCGTGCTGTTCCAGAGTTCGCTTTTCGCACAGGCTCCTGCGATCAGGATCACTCCGGCTGAAAGGAAGATCGCTGAGACAATTCGGGCGGACCAGCTAAGCAACTGGCTGCATTTTGTAGCTTCTGACGCAATGGCGGGCCGCGACACTCCGTCGCAAGGGCTCGACGTAACGGCAGAATTCCTTAAGATGAAGCTTTCCCGCTGGGGATTTCGCCCCGCGGGCGACAACGGCACGTTCTTTCAGCGAATGGATCTGACACGCGAATCTATCGACGCAGCGGCCACGTTTGTCAGACTCGGCGACAAGCAGTTCAAATTGACGGAGGATTTTTTCCGGCTGGGCGGCAGCGGAAGCGTTGAGAATGCCGGGCTCGTATTCGGCGGTAGCGGCTGGATGGTAAAGGCGAAGAATTATGACGCACTGGACGGCGTAGATGCGAAAGGCAAGATCGTGGTGCTTTTCAGCAATGGCTTTCCAAGCCAGCGGACCATAACCCAACTGCCGCAGGGTTTGTCACAGGCCGACCTCGCGGGTACGAGCGGCGTCGATTTTGCGGATCCATTGACAAACGCCCGCATGAAAGGAGCCGTGGGCATCATTCTCGCGGCATCGCCTCAAGTCGAAACTGCCTGGGGCAACATTCGCGGCTTTTTTAGTCGCGGCTCTTTGACGGTTGAAAAGCTTCGCGGCGACGGCGGCGGCCAACAAGATATGTTGCCTACTATCCTCGCTTCCAAGAAGCTTAGCGACGCTATATTCGAAGGCGAAAGCGCCGGGCGCGATTCTAAGACCGCTTTTGCCATAAACAAGACGATCTCGATGGCGGCAACCGCTAAGAAAGAATTGCTGAAGACCCAGAATGTTGTCGCCGTGTGGGAAGGCTCTGATCCCAAACTTAAAGCTGAATACGTCGCTATCGGCTCTCACTACGATCACGTCGGCGTCAATGAAAATGCCCCGGGCGATGACAAGATCTACAACGGTGCCGATGATGACGGTTCGGGTACGGTAGGCATGCTCGCTATCGCCGAGGCTCTCGCAAGATCGAAAGTTCGTCCGCGACGCTCTATATTATTCGTTTGGCATGCCGGCGAAGAAAAAGGACTGTGGGGAGCAGAATATTTCAACAAATTCCCGACCGTCGATATAAAGAACGTTGTTACTCAACTTAATATCGACATGATCGGCCGCAGCCGAAAACCCGACGACACGGACCAACGAAATAAAGATCTGTCCGGACCGAATGAGGTATATCTGATCGGTTCCGAGGTGATGAGTTCAACATTGGGAGCGGTCACCAAGGGAGTCAATTCCAACTATCTGAAGTTGGATTACAACTACCGCTACGACGCTCCGAACGACCCGAACCGCTTCTTTTTCCGCTCCGACCATTTTCATTATGCTCTGAATGGAATTCCTATCGCGTTTTGGTTTACGGGTGTGCATCAGGATTACCACCAGCCCGGCGATCACGCTGACAAGATCGATTATGCGAAGATGGAAAAGATCGTTCGCACCATTTTCATGACCGCGTGGAAACTGGCAAATATGAACGATCGGCCAAAAGTTGACAAGGAACTGCCGCCGGAACTGACGCGACGTTAACTTGGAAAAGTAAGGTGGGGCAAGTAGGCATTGCGAAAGCCCCGCCTTTTCACACTTTCACTTTTTCACCTTCGTTCTTCGATACACCTCTGATTTTGGAATACCAAGCTGTTTGGCCGCCTTTTTAATAGCGGCCTTTTCGTCAAACCCCGCCTTTTTGAGTTCCTCTATCAAAGTATCAACATCGTCGATCGACGCTGCTGCCGCCGTTTGGTTTGAGGCTCTCTCGATCAACAGCACCATCTCGCCTTTCGCATTCGTCAGGAACGGCAGTTCGCTCAATCTGCCGCGCGTGAACGTTTCGTGAATCTTCGTCAGTTCACGTGCGATGACCGCGTTTCTATCGCCGAGAACCTCGATACAGTCGGCGATAGCGCGGGATATTCGATGCGGCGTTTCAAAAAAAACAAGCGTCGCCGGAATGTCCTTTACTTCAGTAAGACGTTTGATCCTATCGCCTTTTTTTGACGGCAGAAATCCACCAAAAAAGAAGCTTTCGGTCGGCAATCCGGACGCTATCAGTGCCGCGATCACCGCAGACGGACCCGGAATTGGAACAACGGAAATTCCGATTTCACTTGCTATTCTTACCAGCCTATAGCCGGGATCGTTTATCCCTGGCGTACCGGCGTCAGAAATGACCGCAATCGATGCACCGCTCTTCAGCATCTCCAGCAATTCTTCACCGCGTTCATTTTCATTGTGTTCATGAAAGCTGATCGTGCGGTTTGAGATCCTATAGTGATTCAGCAGTTTTTGACTGTGACGGGTGTCCTCGCAGGCGATCACGTCAACATCGCGCAGCGTGTCCAACGCGCGATAGCTGATATCGCGAAGATTTCCGATCGGTGTGGCAACCAAATACAGTGTTCCCTGCATACTCGAAACTATAGCCAAGAGAGCTTGGAAACAAAAATGCCTGCCGAACATCATGCTCGGCAGGCTACAGGAGAATAGCAGTTACAGGGTTAGAAAGGCCACCAGCCTGGATTTCGGCCGGAACCGTTCCTGCCGCGGCCGTTGCCCCACGGACCTTGCTGCTGCTGCGGATACTGATTGCCCCAACCGCCTCGGTTATTACCGTAATAGCTTCCGAGCGTTTGCAGATCATAGCGAATTCCCTGCCAAAGATTCATCGTGCCCCAGCTCAACCGAGCTCTGGAGATCATACGATCTACCTGACGGCCTTGGTCCATTGCCTGACGGACCTTGTCCTGCGAATTACGGCTGTTGCCGTTGTCGAGACGGTTTACCGAACGCTGAAAATCTTTCACCGCTCTGTTTACCTGATCTTCGAAATTGGTACCGTTGCGGCGTCCGCGATCCAGCTCACGATCGACCTGGCGCTGGAAGTCCTTTGTACGATCCTTCAAACGTTTAACAAGCTGCCGCGAGTCGACATTGCCGTAGTTCGGTCCGCCGCCATAAGTACCCCAAGGCCCTTGCTGTCCCTGCGGCCCCCATTGTGCCGACACGAAGGTCGGCACCGTTAAGAATAGAAATGCAAAGGTGCTGACTGTAAGAATGTTCTTTATGCGATTCATTGTTTTCTCCCCATTCATAAAACTTCGGGCAATGAACTTCATTGCTCGCATTGCATAAGGGCAACGGGCGTGCCACAACGTTCTCACAATGGCCAGTGAGCCCATATCCTCTTTGTTTATAATACTTTACACGATTATTTCCGGTGTTGATAATAAGAATGCCCGACCGATTTCCGTTACAGATAACGCAAATCGTCGGGCAACCCGGAAAGCGAAAGATCCTACCGTCCTGCCATTGCCTTTGCGGCATTCAGACGGCCGCCGGAGGCAACCTTGCCATCGAGTGAAGTGAGCTTATCAACTGAGTTGAGAAGACGTGACCTAAGTTCCGCTACGGTAATGTTCGGCTCGTTCGCTATGATAAGGGCGGCTACACCCGATACGAACGGCGTCGCCATGGACGTTCCTGATGCCTCGCGATAATCATTGCCTATCCATGTCGATAGAATGTCTTTACCGGGTGCTGCGATGTGGACGGTTTTCGCGCCAAAATTCGAAAATGATGCAAGTGTGTCGTTCCTGTCCAAAGCAGCAACGCTGATCACGTTCGGCAGTTCGTAATTTGAAGGATAGTGCGGACGGCGATCATTATCCGAACCATCATTTCCTGCGGCTGCGACAAATAATATCCCTGCTTCGCCCGCTGCACGTATCGTAGCTTCGAGCGCTTTCGAACGCCGCATCGAGCCCCAGCTTGCGCTTATCACGCGAATATTCACGCCGCTGCTCTTGCGTTCGATCGCGTAGTTGATCGCGGCGATCGCGTCGCTTGCATTGCCGGAGCCATTACGCCCGAGAAATTTCAGCGGCATTATTTTCACGCGCCAATTCACGCCGGCTATGCCCTCGCCATTGTCGCCGACCGCACCGATTATGCCTGCACAATGAGTGCCATGGCCGTTGTCGTCCATCGGGTCAGGCAGATCGGATGTCCCGTCAAAGCCGTAAATGTCATTCATGCGGCCAAGTTGCGGATCATTGTAGGGACTCAGGTTCGCAGGGCGAAACCACATATTTCCGCTGAGGTCAGCGTGATTCAGATCGACTCCCGTGTCCAGCACGGCAACTACGACGTCTTCGCTGCCCGTCGTTGTCTTCCAGGCATCGAGGGCTTTGATATCGGCGTCTTTTTTGCCGCCCTGCTGACCAAGATTTGCAAGCGCCCATTGGTCGCCAAACTGCGGGTCGTTAGGCCCGCCCGCAGGATCATCCTGATATGCTGCTTCGCGACGGAATGCCGACGGGTCGCTCAATTCGATCCTGAAATTCGGTTCGGCCCACTCTACGATGTCACCCAATTCCGCGTAATTTCTTGCCACGGTTTCGGGATCCATGTTGTCAAGGTCATCTATTATCGCAAGCCCTTTGACCGCTTCGATCTTGTCAAAAATCCGGTCATTCTTCTGCGCGGCAATGGCGTTGATATCGTCGATCGTAAAATCCGAACGAAACTTAACCATCACCTCTGGAGCACGTGATGGCGAACAGGAATTTGCCTTGTCGACTACGACAGGTCCCGGAATGCCCGGCAACCCATCCAACGACCTTTGCCACCGGTCGATCTGTCCGAGAACAGCGGCAAATACGATCACGACCGCTGCCAATGTGCCATGGATAAAAATGTTGTTGCGGTTCATAAACTAAGCCCCATTTCTCGACTACTTGTATATGACGTAGTTCTTGCCCCCAAAGTTGTGCAGACGCACCTGATATTTGTCGGCACGGTATTCCAACGTCTTTCGGCCCGCACGCAATTTGATCTCCCAACCGGACGAGATCATCTGTGCCGCCATCTCGCCCGCGGTCGGGCTGCCCAAAGCAGAATTCGGAAAATCGCGATCTTTCACCGATACGGTCTCTACGTCCTTTTCAGCGACGCTGCAGCGTTTCGCACAGTCTTTTCGGGCGGTTTCAACGGCTGAGTCTTTGGTCAACGGCATATCAATATAATACGCTCTTTTCGCCGATCGTGTTCAATTTCTGCGCGTAAGATTTCGGCGTATCTCGACGACCGCGGGAATGATAAATGTCGCACAGGCCGCTCCGAGAATGAGTCCGGTGATGAAGCGCGACACCTGCGTGTTCTCCCAAATGCCGAACGCCGTCAGCGACCAGTCAATGGTAATAGGGATCAGCGAGAGGAAGAGCCAGATCCTCGGCGGAGCCCCGACATCAGCGACAGAACGCCAAACCGGATAAATGACGGTTCCGGTAACCAAACCAAAGTAAACTCCAAAACACCGCGAGCACACTCCGAACTGAGCGTCGCCGTAATGGAATGACCGCGAGTCGATCTGATGGCAGATGTAGCTGAAAAACTTATAGAGCGGATCGGCTATCTCGTTGTGTCCGTGCGACTTTGCAACCGCGGGCAAAATGATCAGCAACAGCCATATCAACGTAACGGCCACTGTCGCCGCCCACGCACGCCAAGCTTGCCGGCTAAAGAACGCAGACTGTTCGATAGAAATGTATTCTTCAGGCGAAAGTGCCACGGTTACTGCGTTTTCGCCGACTGAGCTAGGGCTTTCTCTGTTTCGAGAATATGCCGCGTGGTCTGAATTACAGTGTCGGGGTTGAGCGATATCGAGTTTATGCCGCGTTTGACGAGAAACTCGGCAAATTCGGGATAATCTGACGGGGCTTGTCCGCAAATACCGATCTTCTTGCCCTTGCGGATCGCAGCGTCGATGGCCATGGCTATCATCTTCTCGACAGCTCCGTTCCGCTCGTCAAATAGGTGAGCGACCATCTCGCTGTCCCGGTCGAGCCCGAGAGCAAGCTGCGTCAGGTCGTTCGATCCGATCGAATAGCCGTCAAAGACCTCGAGAAACTCATCAGCAAAAACAACATTCGACGGCAATTCGCACATCGCGTAGATCTCAAGCTCGTTCTCGCCCTGCACTAGGCCGTATTCCGCCATCAAAGCAATTACGCGTTCGCCTTCTTCCACGGTGCGGCAGAAAGGGATCATCGGCTTGATATTGGTCAGCCCCATATCTTCTCTGGCACGCAGCAATGCAAGGCATTCCAGACGAAAACCGGCCTTGTAGCGGTCGTCGTAATATCGCGACGCCCCGCGAAATCCGATCATCGGGTTCTCCTCGACCGGCTCGAATTCACGACCGCCGAGCAGCATCGCGTATTCGTTCGACTTGAAATCGGACATGCGTACGATCACGGGTTTCGGATAGAATGCGGCGGCGATGCGGCCGATACCTTCAGCGAGCGAACGGACAAAAAACTCTTTCGGATCTTCCTCCGAAATGCGATTCGCGATGGTCTCGACGTCGCCTCGGTTGCGGAGGTTCGGATAGTTTACCAACGCCATCGGATGAATGCCGATGTGGTTGTTAATGATGAATTCGAGCCTTGCCAGTCCTACTCCGTCATTCGGCAGACGCGAAACGGAAAACGCATGATCCGGATCGCCCACGTTCATCAACACCTGAGTCTTCGGCCGGGCATCGGATGTGATCTTTTGCCTCTTGACCTTAAAATCGATCTTGCCGTAATAAACATTGCCGACATCGCCCTCGGCACACGAAACGGTGATCGGCGAGCCGTTCTTTATCTTTTCTGTCGCGTCGCCCGTACCGACGATACAGGGAATGCCAAGTTCGCGGCTGATGATCGCACTATGACACGTACGGCCGCCGCGTTCCGTTACGATCGCCGCCGCTTTTTTCATGATGGGTTCCCACGCCGGGTCAGTTTGAGTGGTTACCAAAATATCGCCTTGCTTGAATGACGCAAGTTTAGCCGCGTCGTGAAGGACGTGGGCGTTACCGCTGCCGATCCGTTCGCCGACCGCCACGCCTGACGTCAGCGGAGCCCCATGAACTCCTGTGAGCTCGTAGGTCTCAATGTAATTCTCTCTTTTTTGAGTATGTACGGTTTCGGGCCTTGCCTGAAGGATGAACAACTCACCTGTAACGCCGTCCTTTGCCCACTCAATATCCATCGGAGTGGGCTTGCCGGCATTTTTCGAATAGTGATCCTCGATCTTGCACGCCCAATCCGCAAGCTGCAGAACCTCAAAACCTGCTAGGCAGAGCCGCTTACGCTGGGATTCGACTACCTCGCGAACCTGCGTGCCAGTGTCGTCATCGGCAAAGACCATCTTCACTTCCTTTACGCCAAGTTTTCGTGTGATGATCGGGCGGAAACCCTGCTTCAGCGTCGGCTTATATACGATCCACTCGTCCGGCGTCGCCATTCCCTGAACTATCGCCTCGCCGAGTCCCCACGCTCCGTTAATAACAACGACATCGCGAAAACCGCTTTCGGTATCCAGTGTGAACATCACGCCGGAACACGCCGCATCCGAACGCACCATAGGCTGAACGCCTATAGAAAGTGCTACTTCAAAATGATCAAATCCTTTTGTAGTTCGGTAGGAGATCGCCCGGTCGGTCCACAGCGAGGCGTAGCATTGATGACAGGCCTCGATCAGCTTGCTGTCACCGCGGACGTTTAGAATAGTGTCTTGCTGGCCGGCAAATGACGCATCGGGTAGGTCCTCGGCGGTCGCTGACGATCGGACGGCGACCTCGAATGATCGCTTTCCAATGCGTTTGCCGAGGCGTTCGTATGCATCCAATATCGCTGCTTCCACCTCTTTAGGGAACGGTGTCTCGAGCATCAACGCCCGTGCTTGTTCGCCAACGCTCGCCAGCTTTTCGATATCGTTAACATCCAGACCTTTTAAGAGTTTTTGAAGCCTTTTACGGAGACCATCGGTCTCTAAGAGAAGTTCGTATGCATGCGATGTTGTCGAAAATCCATCGACGGCTCGGACCCCCTGAAGGGTGAGTTCCCGGAACAACTCACCCAAACTGGCGCATTTTCCTCCGACGAGCGCAACATCTCCCGAGCCAACTTCGCTCAGGTCGAGAACGTATGGTTTGGCTTCGTTCATAGCAACAAAAAAACTACGATGAACCGGATAGTTCCTAAAATAGCTTAGAAACGGATGACCGCATCAGGCCCGCCTTCGACGTGGACCGTATCCACAAATCGGATACTCTTGGTGTCAGTGGTCATTACGACCGAATGCGTGCGTTTGCCTTCGCCGAAGAACCTTACGCCGCGAAGCAACGCTCCGTCCGTGACGCCTGTCGCTGCAAATATGATCTTCTTTCCGGGGGCAAGGTCGTTTGTATCGTATATCTTGTCGGGATCCGTAATTCCCATTTCAGCAAGACGATCTTTCATCTGCTCGAAAGTCGGCACCTTTGAACGATCAACTCCAAGGCGTTCCGGGTCAAAAACAAATTTCGCCTGTATCTCGCCGTTCAGGCACTTCATTGCCGCCGCAGTTATCACGCCTTCTGGGGCTCCGCCGATACCCATTAGAGCATGAATATTGGTTCCCGCTACCGCAGCCGAAATGCCGGCAGAAAGGTCACCATCAGATATCAAACGTATTCTCGCACCGGCTGCACGCACTTCTTCAACAAGCTTTTTGTGCCGGCCTCTGTCCAGGCAGATAACCGTCAGGTCATCAACATCACGGCCAAGACGGCGAGCAATGTTCTTGAGGTTCTCCTCAACGCTGGCTTCGATATCCACCGCGCCTCGGCAGGACGGACCGACGACGATCTTATCCATGTAAATATCCGGAGCATAAAGCAGTCCGCCGCGCTCGGCCGCCGCAAGCACGGCTATGGCATTGTTTGCACCGAGGGCGCAAAGATTTGTTCCTTCCAGCGGATCCACGGCAATATCGACCTCAGGAAATTGACCACGTTCTTCTTCAGAAAAATTGCCGCCGCCTACCTCTTCCCCGATATAAAGCATTGGGGCTTCGTCGCGTTCGCCTTCGCCGATGACAATACGGCCGCGCATAGGCACCGTGTCCATGACCTCGCGCATTGCCTCGACCGCAACATGGTCGGAATGTTTGCGGTCGCCCTGACCCATTGTTTTTGCTGATTCGATAGCCGCTGCCTCGACCACACGCAGGAAATCAAGAGCCAATTCGCGTTCCACTCGGGTGTTATTTTTCATTTTCGATTCCGTTTAAAAGTGTAAATTTGATTAAGTTGATATGGCGGCATTTTAACACTTGTGCGCGGTTATTTGACAACCAAGCCGCTAGGATATTACGGTTTTAGTTTGGTTTTTGCCGAATTAGCTTAGGAGCAGTTCAAATTAATGACCTACATCGTTACAGAGCCTTGCGTAGACTGTAAGTACACCGACTGTGCGGCCGTTTGCCCCGTCGAGGCGTTTCACGAAACACCTGATCGTTTGCTGATCAATCCCGACACCTGCATTGACTGCGATGCATGCCTTCCTGAATGTCCCGTGGAGGCGATATATTCGGACATGTCCATCCCGGAGGAATACATGGGCTGGCTGGAGAAGAACGCGGAAGCTGAGAATTTTCCGATCATCAGCGTCAAACAGCCCGCATTGATGGGTGCAGGATGCTCCGGCCCGCCCGAAGCTTGATCCAAACCCGATCTTTAAGAACTGGGGCGGTCGTTGACCGCTCCTTTTTTTATGTTTTATGTTGCAAAAACTTGTTGCGCAAAGACATCGCCGAATGTTTCAATATAGTTAGGTGTTTTTCCTCCCAGCCTCAGACACCTCTCTAGTTTAATGCCAGACACCACGCCGACGGCAATTGACAAGCCGCGGAGACACTCTAAGTTTCGTCCAAAAGTACTTGTACTTTTCGGCACACGGCCGGAGGCCATAAAGATGGCCCCGGTAATACGAGCGCTCAGATCACGGCAGTTCGAAACGCTGGTCGTTTCATCGAGTCAGCACAAAAGCTTACTAACTCCATTCCTCGAGACGCTGTCCATAAAGGTTAACGTGGACCTGTCCGTAATGAAGCGAGGTCAAAATCCCAACGATGTATGTTCCAGAGTGGTAGGAAAGCTGGACAAGATCCTAGCCGTCGAAAAACCGGACCTCATCCTCGTCCAAGGTGATACGACCACGACACTAGCGGGATCTCTTGCAGCATTCAACCGCGGCATTCCCGTCGGTCATATCGAAGCCGGCCTGCGGTCGGGCGATCTGATGAGCCCATTCCCGGAAGAGATGAATCGCCGGCTGGTTTCGCAGATGGCGACATTCCACTTTGCAGCCACGGAGCAGAACCGCCGCAATCTTATGTCAGAAGGCGTTGCGGCTGACCGAACCTTTGTGACAGGAAATCCCGTTGTCGACTCGCTGAAGCAGATGCTGACAAACCTTAAAGCATCGCCGATTATCTCTGAACTCATATACCAGACCAAAGGAAAGAAACGGATCCTTCTGACCACGCACCGCCGCGAGAGCTTTGGCGAGCAAATGAGTGGAAATCTCAACGTTCTTCGCGATTTCGTTGCCGCTCGCGAGGACGTTTGCCTGATCTTCCCCGTCCATCCGAATCCGAACGTCAGTAGCGTTTCCGAGAGCATCCTCGGCAAATGCAGCCGTATTCATCTCTTGGAGCCGCTGGATTATTCGGACTTTCTTTCGTTGATGAAAGCATCGTGGCTGATAGTTTCCGATTCGGGCGGCGTGCAGGAAGAAGCTCCATCGCTAGGCAAGCCGCTGCTCGTCATCCGCGAGAATACGGAACGCCCGGAAGCAATTAGTTCGGGCGTCGCGAAATTGGTCGGAAGCAGGCCGGGATCGCTTAAACGTCTGCTCGAACAAAATTACTTGAGCGACATTTGGATCCGGTCGGTCAAGAAGGTCGCAAATCCTTTCGGTGACGGCAGATCCGCAGAACGCATCGTGAAGATCATTTCGGAAAAACTGTCCGTCGAACAAGCTGCCTGAAGATCGCTGATCCAGTCAAATGGCCAACCGCCCAGACATCTCCAAACACATTCTCACCGTATTGGTGGAGGACTATTTTCACGTCGGGGCGTTCGAAAAGCTGATTCACCAACAGAACTGGGGGCATTTCGAGCCTCGTTATCGGCAGAACACAATAAAGGCTCTCGACCTTCTTGATAGATATGGAGCAAAGGCGACGTTTTTCGTGCTTGGCTGGATAGCCGAGAACGATCCCGCTCTAGTTCGCGAGATCGCAGAACGCGGGCACGAAGTGGCGGACAGAGGGTTTTATCACAGGAGCGTGCGTTCGCTGACGCCGGACGAATTTCGCGAAGATCTCCGACGTTCACGCGCGGCATTGGAGGCCGCATCGGGCCGCAAGATGATCGGTTACCGAGCAGCGGAAAAGCTCTCGCCCGAACACGATGAATGGGTACACCAGATTCTCGCTGAAGAAGGCTATTTATATGACGCATCGATGATGCCTACTCGGAATACGCCGCCGGAAAAGCGCGTTCTGCACGAGGTGGAAACCAAATTCGGCAGGATCTGCGAGTTGCCCTACGCGACCATAGATACAGGCTTGCGCCCGCTGCCGATATCCGGCGGCAATTATATTCGACAAATTCCTTACACGCTGACGCGGCGAGCCGTTCGGCGTTGGTTGGAAAGAGGAAGCGACCCCTTCGTCTTTTATTTCCATGTCTGGGAACTCGATCCCGATCAGCCCCGCATCTCGGCAGCATCTCGGCTGAACCGAATTCGCCATTACCGCAAACTCGACAAGATGGAATGGATACTGAACGAGAATCTCGGCCTCTACGGCTCGTCAGGGATATCGGAATATCTCGGGCTCATCTCAGAATACGGATCCACGGTTGAAGGGCAGACGGCATTGGTCTCTTTATACGAACCGGAGGCGAAAAAGCGGGGAAGGAAAACGCCGGTTACTGTCATAATTCCCTGCTATAACGAACAAGCCTCGCTGCCCTATCTGTCGAATACATTGCGGTCGGTCGAGACGACGCTAAACTCTGCGGGCTACAATGCACGCTTCATTTTCGTGGATGACCGCAGCACGGACGCGACGTCTCGGATACTGAATGAACTATTTTCTGATAAGCCTAATTTCTCGATAATTCATCACGACGAGAACAGAGGCGTATCCGCGGCGATCATGACCGGGCTGAAAGCTGCTGAGACGGAGATAGTTTGCTCGATGGACTGCGACTGCACCTATGATCCGCACGAACTTGCCCGGATGATCCCACTCCTAAACGATGCCGACCTAGTTACCGCCTCGCCGTATCACCGTGAAGGCGGCGTAAGAAACGTTCCAAATTGGCGGCTCTTTCTTTCAAAAGGCGCCTCGTTTCTCTATCGCCGTGTTCTGACGTCGCAACTTGATACTTATACGAGCTGTTTTCGCGTCTATCGGAAAAGCTCGGTCGAGAAGCTGCAGCCGCGGGAGAACGGATTCCTTGGCGTTGCAGAACTCCTCGGCCTGCTCGACCTCGCCGGCGGCCGCATCATTGAATTTCCCGCTGTGCTGAACGTTCGACTCTTCGGCTCCTCGAAAATGAAGACGCTTCGCACCATCGGCGGCCACCTCGGCCTGCTGTCGCGCATGGCATCGCAAAAATGGTTCGGGAAATCCCGCACGATTAAAACTTCTTCAACACCTAAGGCCGATTCAGCGGTCTCAGGCAATCTTGCAAAAGGCTAAATATAACTATGACACCAGTTACAACCATTGAACGGCTGATGACACTGCCGTCTGACCAGGATATCTCGGGAAGAACGTTTGGCGATGAAGAGATCGCGTACGTAACGGAAGCTTTACGCAGCGGCACTTTGACCACGACAAAGGGCAAATTCGGCAAGCAGCTTGAAAGTGCGTTTGCCGCAAAACTCGGCGCCGCTTACGCATACGCATGCACGTCCGGATCGGCAGCGATACACATCGCTGTCGCCGCGATAAATCCGAACCCCGGCGATGAGATCATCACTACTTCGATCACCGATATGGGGGCTTTGACCCCGCTGCTGTACCGCGGCGTGATACCTGTATTCGCCGAGGTTGATCCGAAAACCCTCAACGTTACCGCAGACACGATCCGCGAAAAACTAAGCGAACGTACAAAGGCGATCATAGTAACGCACCTATTCGGAAATCCGTGCGAAATGGACGCGATCATGGAACTTGCGAACGAACGCGGCATTCCGGTGATCGAGGATTCGGCGCAGACATTCCTCGCTGAATACGGCGACAATTACGCCGGCACCGTCGGCCACATCGGCTGTTTTTCGCTGCAGCAGGGCAAGCATATGACCACAGGCGAAGGCGGAATGGTCGTAACGAATGACGAAGCCCTCGCCCGCCGCATGTTCCTTTACATCAACAAAGCATGGGGCTACGGCGATCCGAATCCGGATCACTATTTCATGGCGTTGAATTACCGCATGAGCGAGCTTCAGGCTGCGGTCGCTTTGGCTCAGCTTGAAAAACTCGAAAATACAGTCGCCGCGCGTCAAAAGACCGCCGCGATGCTGACGGAACTTCTGCACGGCATCGACGGCATTGAAACTCCTGTCATATCGGACAAAGCAACGCACGTCTATTGGAAATATTGCCTGAACGTTGACGACACAAAGATCGAGGGCGGCTCGGTCGGCATGGCCAATTTGCTGAAAGAAAAGAACATCTTTTCGGCGCCGCGTTATATCGTCAAACCGGCGTTCATGTGCCTAGTTTTCCAGGAGCAGAATACGCTCGGCGACAGCCGATTTCCGTTCAACCTGGCACGTGAAGGTGCTGTGGATTATTCGATGGAGAATTATCCGCTAACGGCAAAAGCCCTGCATGACATTCTGGTGCTGCCTTGGAACGAAAAATACACAGAAGAGCACGTGCGATACATCGCGGAAAACGTCCGTATCGCGGCTTCGACTCTCAGAAAGAATTAACCACCGAGGACACAGAGAGCAGTGAGGCATCGGTCTTTAACTCATTCACTCGGTGATCTCTGTGGCAGAAAAATATGACGAAATTGAAATTTGGATTAGTTGGCGCCGGGGGAATCGCACAAGCGTACGCACAAGCATTTAACGAGAGCAAATGTTGCGAGCTGACCGCAGTCGCGGACGTCCGCAGCGACGCCGCAGTCGCTTTGGCAGAGATCGTAGGCGGAAATGCGTACGGCGAATATAAGCAGCTCGCCGATCTGGGGCTCGACGCCGTTATCGTAGCGACGCCGCCCGCGACTCATCCTGATATCGCATGCTTTTTCATAGATGCGGGTATTCCGGTTTTGTGCGAAAAACCTCTCTGCACGAACACCGCAGATGCGATTCGAATGACCCAAGCCGCAGAACGAGCGGGCGTTGTGTTCACAATGGCGTCGAAATTCCGTTACTGCGAGGACATAGTCAAAGCAAAAGGTATTTTGGCGAGCGGTGTCCTGGGCGACGTGATCCAGTTCGAGAATGCGTTCACAGCGAACGTCGATATGTCGCGGCGTTGGAATTCGAATGCAGAGGTCTCGGGCGGCGGCGTGCTCATCGACAACGGAACGCACTCGGTCGATATCATCCGATATTTTCTCGGCAGCATCGAGTCGGTACTCGCTGTCGATGCGGGCGGCACACAAGGCCTCTCGGTAGATGAGAACGTGAAAATGTTCGCAAAGACGGCCAATGGCGTCACGGCGAGCGTTGATCTGACGTGGGGCATCAATAAAGAGCTTCCGAATTTCGTCAGTATCTACGGCACGAACGGCACACTTCACGTCGGATGGCGTGAATCGAAATACAAACTAAATTCATCGCCTGACTGGACCGTTTTCGGCAGCGGCTATGACAAGGTCGCGTCCTTTAAGGGCAAGATCGAAAACTTCGCCTCTGCCGTACGCGGTAACGACGGGCTATATATCACGCCCGCCGATGCCCTCGCTTCGGTGCAGGTGATCGAGGCCGCGTACGCATCGATGCGGCAAAACCTCTGGCAGCCGGTCGTTGAAAAGGCCGCTGCGGCAATTTAGCCACGGAGGACACAGAGAGGCGATCCGGTCCTTTCATCCACTCTGTGCCCTCTGTGTTCTCTGTAGTGGATCAATTTTTATGGCAAAGATACATCCGACAGCGATAATAGAGGACGGCGTTACCATCGGCGATGGCACGAGCGTTTGGGACAATGTTCATATTCGCCACGGCGCGGCCATCGGCGAAGAGTGCATCGTCGGCGAAAAAACTTACATCGCCTACGACGTCCGTATCGGCAACCGCGTAAAGATCAACGCGATGGTCTATATTTGCGCGGCCGTTACGATCGAGGACGGCGTAATGATATCGGCATCGACGACTTTCACGAACGACCGTTTCCCGCGTGCGACTTTTCCCGACCTCAAGTCGCTGCGTCCCAGCGAACCCGACGAACACACACTGCCGACCCTCGTCCGCGAGGGAGCCACCATCGGCGCCGGATGCATCATCGGTAACGACCTTGAGGTCGGCTGCTGGGCGATGATCGGCATGGGTTCGGTCGTAACGAAAAGCGTTCCGGATTTTCATCTAGTGCTCGGTTCGCCAGCCCGCTCGATCGGTGCGGTCTGCAAATGCGGTCTGCTGTTTCACAAATTTGCCGATAGCGACAGCGGCGAGTTTATTTGCGAATGCGGGCTCGCATATTCAATAACCGACCGCGTGGTAAAAGTAAAAGATGATCAGTTCACCACAGAGTCGCTGATACCACAGAATGACCACCGAACGGAAGCAGTCGTCTAACCCCGATCTGTTTTTCTCGGTGCACTCTGTGTGCCCCGTGGTGACAAGTTTTTATGTCAAAGAATATCGCCATCGTAGGTTCCGGATTCCTCGGCATGACACTCGCTCTGCGTCTGGCCGACAGCGGACATCGCGTAGCAATATTCGAATCGGCTGACCGCATCGGCGGGCTCGCGGCGGCTTGGGAAATAGGCGATATTACCTGGGACAAGCACTATCACGTAACGCTCGCGTCTGACGGCCACACGCGAAAATTGCTCGAAGAGATAGGGCTCGGCAATGAACTGCGTTGGGTCGAAACAAAGACAGGCTTTTTTACTGACGGCAAGCTGTATTCGATGTCTGACACGGCGGAATTCCTGAAATTCCCGCCGCTCGGCCTTATCAGCAAGCTGCGGCTCGGCGCGACGATATCCTACGCATCGCGGGTCAAGGATTGGAAGTCTCTTGAAAAGGTTTCGGTCGAGGAATGGCTGACGAAACTGAGCGGGAGAAAGACATTTCAAAAGATCTGGCTGCCGCTGCTGCGCTCCAAACTCGGCGAAGCATACAAAGAAACCTCAGCCGCATTTATTTGGGCGACCATCCAGCGCATGTATGCTGCCAGAAATTCGGGCATGAAAAAGGAGCAATTCGGCTACGTCCGCGGCGGCTATGCCCGCGTTCTGGATGAAATGAGCCGAGAGCTTCTTCGCCGAGGCGTCGAGATCAGGCTAAATTCACCTGTCGAATTGATAGAAAACCTGGGGCCGAGTT
This sequence comes from Acidobacteriota bacterium, assembly GCA_019639155.1. Classification (GTDB taxonomy): domain Bacteria; phylum Acidobacteriota; class Blastocatellia; order Pyrinomonadales; family Pyrinomonadaceae; genus OLB17. The sequence continues at coordinate 180,050 of JAHBSJ010000001.1, forward strand.
CCATCGCCGTCAGAACAAAAGAAGCTCGCCGATACCGAGACGTAAAACCCCGGAGGATATCAACAGGAAAACTCTCCAACGTCTTCGCGATAAGCGGCGGCACGGCCGTAGTGTCGAAAAGCAATGTTACCGAGTTTCCCTCCGCTGTCGACGCAGAGACATTTGACTCCGTCATTTTAACCTGCCCATCGACAGCAGCCGCCAAAATGCTGCCCCAGTTGAGTAAGATCGAACGCAGTTCCATGCGTTCGGTCCGTTATCAGGGCATCGTTTGCGCTTCGGTTTTGATGAAATGTCCGACCTCGCGGTTTTACGTAACGAACATCACGGACGACGCTCCGTTCACCGGCGTCATCGAGATGTCCGCTCTCGTTGATAAGCGCGAGTTCGAAGGCAATTCGCTGATCTATCTTCCGAAATACGTCGCCCCTGACGACGGGATATTTGAAAAGCCGGATATCGAGATCCGCAGGCTTTTCCTCGATGGCCTTAAGAAGATGTATCCGCATTTCAGCGAAAAGGACGTGCTTGCATTTCGCGTCTCTCGCGTTCGCGAGGTCTTCCCGCTTCCTATCTTGAACTATTCCGAAGGCCTCGCTCCGATGCGGACATCCATCGAGGGGGTTTACGTGGTGAATTCTTCGCACATCGTTAACGGAACACTGAATGTCAACGAAACTGTCGGCTTGGCGGAGAGATTTTTCGCGGAGCATTTTGGCAACAATTGATCCTGTTTGCAATTATGAAAGTAATAGCAAGTTTATCTCTCGACCTGGACAATAAGTGGTCGTACATGAAAACCCACGGCGACGCGGGTTGGGAGAGCTATCCTTCGTATTTGGACATCGTCGGGCCGCGGGCGGTCGAATTTCTCGGCGAACGCGGACTGAATATCACCTTCTTCATCGTCGGCCGCGATGCATCGCTGGAAAAGAATCACGCCGCTCTCAGATCCATTGCCGACGCGGGACATGAGATCGGCAATCATTCCTTTGACCACGAGCCGTGGCTGCACTTGTACTCGCGGGACGAGATCGTCGAAGAGTTTGAAAAGACGGAGGAAGCGTTGTTCGCCGCGACCGGCAAGCGGCCAGTCGGGTTTCGCGGTCCGGGTTACAGCCTTTCGCCGACTGTTCTAGATGTTCTGGCCGAGCGCTCATACAAATACGATTGCTCTACGTTGCCGACATACATTGGACCATTCGCACGGCTTTACTATTTCCTGCGCTCGCCGCAGATGAGCGACGCCGAAAAGGAGAAGCGAAAGAAACTTTTCGGCACTTTTAAGGACGGACTGCAGACGCTGAAACCGCACGTTCTCGATATCGGAGGACACCCGCTTGCGGAACTCCCTGTTACAACATTTCCGATCATCAAGACGCCGATCCACGCAAGCTACGTCATTTATCTCGCGACGTTCTCGCGAACACTCGCAATGACGTATTGGCGATCTGCCTTGGCGATGTGCCGAATGACAGGAACCGAACCGTCGCTGCTTCTGCACCCGCTCGATCTGATGTGCGGAGATGAAGTACCTGAATTGAAGTTCTTCCCGGCGATGGATATGCCGCTGCAAAGGAAACTGGACATCCTTGGCGACATCCTTTCAGTCTATTCAGCAAATTTTGAGGTCGTGAATGTCCGTACTCACGCGGCCGCCGTTTTGTCTCGTACGCTCGGCAACGAGGTGCATGCGAAACGAGAGGTGAACAGCGACATACGGAGGCAGTCGATCTAGATGTATTCGTTGACAGGCGACAGCAAGCTATTCACTTCGGGCGTCGAAAGTTCGAGGCCGAGATCGAACACCGTATCAACAACGTTGGCATTCACGCTGTTGTTCCTGTTTGCCGCAGGAATGCTCGCCGAAAGGCTGCTGATGCCCACCGTGCCGATCAACGTCGATCCGGCCGCTTACGCGGTCGCAAGCCACGAAATTTTGAACGGCGAAAGGCTCTACGAGGATATTTGGGACCATAAGCCGCCTGCTCCTTTTGTAGTCTATGCCGCGTTCGAAGCGGTTCTCGGTTTTGGGCCGACGACGCTTTTCGTAATGAACTTTCTCGCGACGGCCGCGGTCATGCTCGGGCTTTTCCTGATCTGCCGACGCGGACCCGGAGGCGATACGGCAGGCTTGATCGCCGCGGGAATTTGGGCTCTCGTGTCCGGCTCTATAGGACTCGAAATGCGCGACCCGAACACTGAGGCTCTGATGAATGTCTGCCTCGTTTTCGCGTTTCTTGCTATGTTCAGCGGTGAAAGAACGATCAACTTTAAGCGTGCACTCATCGCAGGACTGCTGCTTTTTGCTGCTACGATGTTCAAACCGGTCGTCGTAGTGGTTGCCGCGGCATTTGCGGTCGGACATGTCACTACATCCGAGCAAAGAACGAAGGCCTTTAGAGATGTCGGTATCGTTGCTGCGGTCGGGTTCGTTGGCTGGCTTGCGGCGTTCGGCTATTTTGCCGCGACAGGACGCGGCGGGCTTTTCTACGATGCGGTCATCGTTTACAACCGTCATTATGCCGGAGGCATGATCGAGAACATTCTTGCACCGCTTTACGGCAATGCGGAGCTTTTCGTCGACGTGATCGGGCCGTCTGCGGTCTTTGCAGCATTGCTCAGTGTTCCACTGTTCTTTTCGGATAGGAAAAAGTGGGTCGTCGCGGTTCTCTACGTTTGCTCGGCCTGGGTCGCAATAGCCCTGCCCGGCAGATTCTCAGTTCACTACTACCAGCTTTGGCTGCCGGCATTTATCATTACGATCGCCTGGGGCATCGGGTCGCTGCTGCGTTCTGAGAATCGAATAATTCACTTGTCGGGGGCAGTCATTTTAGTCATGCTTGCCGCGATTCTGACCGTCACACAATTTCCCGATCATCGTGCAGTGCTCGCGGGCGAACACGTCCCTGTCATCAAAACACTGAATAAGGAACCCGAAACGGCGGCGTTCATCAACGGCCTGCTTCGCGATGACGAAACCATCATTTTGTGGGGCAATACGCCGAACATGTATATGGCCACTCAGCGGCGGCCGCCGTCAATATTCATGTTCGACAGCCATTTCGATCCGAATCCGATCCGCGAAAACCTGGTCGCATTGGCGCAAGAAAAAACGGACCTTTCGCGAACGGAGTTGCTGGTGGTCGAATGCAACAGGCCTCCGGTGCCGGAGTGGATCGCGTCGCAATTTGAGGAGACACCGATCTTTCACGATGCCGACGGCTACACCATTTTCGCACGCCGCGGGGGCCGTATCGCAGGAGAAAAGCAATGACGATTAAACCACCTCTCAAACGCATCGAAGCCAAGGAAAAACTGCCTGTCGCAATAATCGGCGGCGGTCTGGCCGGCCTGACGGCAGCTCGGACGCTTCACGACGCGGGACGTCCCTTCATATTGTTTGAGGCGGCAGATAAGCTCGCGGGCCTAGCGGTGAGTTTTAAAGACGAAGAGGGCTTCAGCTATGATTTTGGTGCTCATTTCATCACGAACCGGCTTGCCGACGAGGTCGGCATCGGCAGTGAGTGCCTGACGGTCAAGAGCTACGGCGAGCGGGTCTGGCTCGGCGGCAAAAGCTACTCGTATCCTTTCGGGCTTATGGCCGTTCCGCGAATGTCGGTCTCCGGATTGCGCGCAAAACTCGGCGGATCGAATGGCGAGGACCGGAACGCGAGAGATTGGTTCTCGCGGCGTTACGGAAATGCCCTCGCCGAAGAGATCGCCCTGCCGCTGATCGAGGCCTGGTCGGGAGCGGGAGCAGATGAACTTGCACCTTCAGTTGGTGACAGTCTGCCGGGCAGCATCCTTAAAACTCTATACTTAAAAGCCGCCGCAAAAATAACACGCCGTGCGGTCGGATGCGGCTACAGCCGTGAACTTTCGGAGAATGCCGGAGTTTATCACGTCTATCCGAAAAATGGAGTTTCGGAGATCTGCACTAAACTCGCCGAGGGCCTTGCGGATCACATCAAGCTCAAAACACCCATCAGCGAAATACACGTCGAGAACGGCCGCGTCGTTTCCGTTCGTTCAGGCGACAAGGAATTTCCTGTTTCCGCCGTCATCAGCACTGCGCCGGCGAACATTCTCGCAAAGCTGGTTACGGGAACCGACGCGTTGAAAGAGGTTGCGAACTTTCGCTTTCGCCCGATGATCTTCGTCAATTTGAAGCTCAGCGGCCGCGGGCATCTGCCCGACACGGTCATGTGGCTCCCTGAAAAGAAGTTTTCGTTCTTTCGCCTGACCGAAGCGACACTTTCGATGCCGTGGCTCGCTCCTGCGGGCAAGACCATCATTACGGTCGATATCGGTGCAGAGAAAACCGATCCTGTTTGGTCTATCAGCGACGATGAGCTTGTTGAGATGTGCCTCGACGGAATGGCGGAGCTCATTCCAAATGTTCGAGAGCTTTACCTCGGCCACAACGTACTGAAAACGCCGATCTCTTATCCTGTGTTCCTGAAAGACTACGAAGAGGCACGGCGAAGATTTGAACGATCGACCGGCATCGATAACCTGCTAAGCATAGGCCGCAATGGCGAGTTTGCCCATATCTTTATGGAAGACGTTTTTGTAAGGACGCGGCGGAAGGTGACGGAACTTATCTCAAAAGAGGCTGCAGTCGCTATCGATGCCTGAACAGGTGAGCACGGCCGCTGAATATCTACCAATCAGATACAAACCGCTGTTCTTGCTAATGGCGGCAACCACCCTTGCGGCGGGCATTCTCGGCTGGATAATGGATATCCGCTTTGACGAGGCCTTCACTCTGGAAACTACGTCGCGTGGTTTCTTGTACGCGATCAAACAGGCGATCGAATTTGAACAACAGGCTCCGCTGTATTTTGCTCTCCTGAGCCTCTGGCGGCGCATCGATCTCTCGATCTTTTTTGCCCGTTCTTTTTCACTTCTGTTTTATCCGATCTCCATATGGTTGGCGGCTGAGGCCGGCAGAAGATATGTTCGGAGCGTTGACCCATTGGTCATTGCCGCAGCTTTCTCCGTTCACCAACTCGTTTTCTGGGCGACATTGGATATTCGGCTTTATACGTTTATCACCGCACTTTCCGCCGGGATGCTCGTTTGTCTTTACGACGGCTACTTAAAAGAAGAAGCGTCGAGAACGGCACGGTTAGTGTTCTTGGTTCTCGCCCTAGCCGCTCTCCATACACAGTATTATCTGGGTTTTCAACTCGCTGCCGGTGCTGCCGCACTTGCTGTTTGCGGTAAATGGGCAGCATTAAAGAAATATCTCTTTGGGATGGCAGTTGTCGGCTTGGCCTTCATCCCTATGGCATTCGTCGTGGTCAGGCAAGCGGGCATAGTAAGCGGGCACACAGATTTTGAGTTTACCGCCCTTGAGTTTGCCAAAGAGGTCTACAGGCGCGTCTTGGTGCTATTCGTGACCGTTGAATGGATAGAACCCGAATGGCTAAAAGTGTGGCTCGGACGGCTGCTATTGTTAGGATTCGGCATGTTGTTCACGGCAAAGTTGGCGAAAGAACGAATTCTGGAAGACCGCTTTCTCGTTACCTTCGTCGCCGTTCAGATCGTCTTCTTCGCGGCAGCGATCACCTTCGTTGGTGTGCAGCCTTTGCAGGCGAGGCACATGATCGGACTCATACTGCCGTTGATGGCCATACAGTTCTCGGCTCTACGCTTCTTCCGTAATCGTTCGGCAATTGCCCTATGGCTCTTATTTTTGCTGGCGTCGAACATGGCCTTTATTTCCCTTGAACATCGCAGCTTGGCAAAACCGGGAGATTTTAGGAGGATGGCAGAATATGTGGCGGAGAACGAGGAAGCAGGCCAGCCTGTGATGATCGTCCATGCTGATGCTATTTATCCGTTTCGGAACTACTATCACGGCGTCAATCATCTCGACGCATTGCCGCAGATCAATGAGCTTACTTCATGGAATCCGAAGCTGAGTGTCTTTCGCGACGAGGCTCAGGTGGAAAGCGGTTTCGACCGCTGGCCTCAAGCAGATAGGTTTTGGTTGGTAAGTGACGGCTGGTGTGCCCACGGAACACTCAAATTCAACTGTGAGATCCTTGAGAATTATTTGGGTACGCATTTTGAGGTTGAGTCTTCAGCTCAGTTCGCAGGAGCCTCGACGGTCAGGCTGATCAGAAGGCGGTAACCGTTTCGGTTTGATTATGCTGTCGGTAACGACTTAGAATACCTTTGTCGTGGAAACGAGCGTGTTTACAAATCCCAACATTCTGCAGCGGCCGGTCGCGAAGTGCTCCGTGTGCGACCGCGAAACCACCCATTACAACGAGATCGTCTCACCAACTAATACAGAAAGCATCGTTTGCTGGAACTGCCAAATGCGTGAAGAAAAAGGCTTTAACGCTAAGAGCGGGTTTCGGCGCATGGCCCGTCGGGGCGTCATTCCAAGGTAATGGCCATCAGGAAGATCACTGAATTTCCGGAACCCGTACTGGCAAAGGTCGGGGAGCCGATCACAGAATTTGACGAAAGTTTGGCGGAGTTGTGCGAGGATATGTTCGCAACCATGTACGACGCCGAAGGCGTCGGACTCGCTGCACCTCAGATAGGGATCAGCAAGCGGCTTTTTGTCATGGATTGCGAAGGCCTTAAATTGATAGCAGCTAATCCTGTGATCGTTTCATCTGAAGGAGTGCAGTCCGGTCACGAGGGCTGTCTTTCTGTCGGCAAGGTTCCCGCGGTCGTCGAAAGGCCTATGAAGGCTCGGCTGAAGGCCCAAGACGTGAACGGTAACTGGTTCGAAGCAGAAGCCGAAGGCTACGCCGCCCGATGCTTCTTACACGAAACAGATCACTGCGACGGAAAACTATTCATTGACCGATTGCCCAAATTGAGACGTGAAATGGTGATAAGGAGATTCCAAAAAGAAAAACGCTGGCGTTAGACGCCAAGCTAAAGGCAAACATCACACAGAGTTTGCACGAGGAGGAACGTATGAAAACCCTTAGTTTGATCACATTAGTTTTATTCCTATTTGTCGGAGCAAGCTCCGAAGCATACGGACAATGCGACAGGACAATAAATTCGCCCATTAGATGCGGATATTACGATGAAGGCTACCAGGACGGGGTCAACGACGCTCAAGCAAGACGTTCGAATGACTATCAGCGTTATCGCAATAAATTCGAGCGGCAGTATGAGAGTTTTTATCGAGACGGTTACAGGGCCGGATACGCGACCATTCCGTCTTGGGGACGATGGACCCCTGAACAGCGTTCGGCCTACGATTCCGGCTATAACATCGGATTCAGTGACCGGCAGTTGGGCAGAACGAATGCACCAGAGTCTCGCCAGGGCGACGTCACTTTCATCGTGAGGCCGTATTTTTTCCAAGGCTATATGGACGGCTACAGTGGCACCCCGCGTCGTTATGATTTCGAGATCGGAAATCCCGGCGGTGGCGGCGGTGGCGGATGGCCCGGTGGTGGCGGCGGCTTTCCGGGCGGCGGTATGACAACCGGATCCGTTACGTGGAACGGCCGCGTGGACGACCGAGCCCGCCTTTACGTACAAGGCAACAGAACCTGGATCGAGAACCTTTCAGGAAACGGTGCCTCGCAAGGCTCAGTTCAATGGCAGGGGACACTTCCTCGACGGGACACAATGATCAACGTTCGCGTGGCGAGCGGCAGAGGCTCGGCCTTCGTCGTCGAACAGCCGACCCGATTCAACAATTTCAGGGCCGCTATTGACATCAACGATCCGCAGGGCGGCGCCGCAAACTACCGACTCGAGATCACTTGGCAGCAATCTGCGGCGAACCCTGTTTACAGCCCGGGCCGTGCAACCTGGCGTGGACGCGTTGATGACCGCGTCAATATCCACATTTCCGGGACTGATATCTGGGACGAACTCGTTTCGGGCAATAACACCATTAATGCCTGGGGCAATGTCGAAGGATACCTCGCCGCACGCAACGGAACGGTGCGGGTGAACAGACGCAGCGGACGCGGCAGCGTAAGCATTTTGCAGCAGCCTTCGCGTGCGAATGGATTTACCGCCATCATTCAAATCAATGATTCGAGAGGCGGTTCCGATGATTACGAGATCGAAGTGAACTGGTAAGAGTCCGGTTCATTGGACCAATTGCCGGCGGCCTTTCAAGCCGTCGGCTTTTTTTGCATTAAACCCGTTCCCACAAAGCTCTGTAAACAGGCAGGCCTTTGCTCTCTACTGCAACCTCTCGTTCGGTTTTGACCGGGAACGGACTCTCGACGATAGGTATCTCTTTGAATGCGGGGCGGATCCGAATTAATTCGAACATCTCTTCAGCAAGAAACTCTATGTCCGTCTGTATGAACAGACGTCCGCCGACGGCTAGATGCTCTTCAATGGTGTTTGCCAGTTCGGGCGTGACCATCCGCCGCTTCGCGTGTTTTTTCTTGAACCAAGGGTCAGGAAACTGGATCGTGACCGTCTGGAGCATGCCGTCAGGCAGCTTTTCCACAAGCCTGCCTATCCAGAGCATCGCGTTGCAAAATTCGTAACGAAGATTTCCAAGCCCTGCCTCGCCGGCAAGCCGATTCGCCTCGTCGACAAGCTGATGACGTATTTCGACGCCCAAATAATTGAATTCCGGGACCGCATCAGCCATTTTCAGTAGAAACCTGCCACGAGCACAGCCCACATCAAGATGGAGAGGTTTAGCAGGATCAGAAAACACCTCAGAGACATCAAGAGGCTCTGATTCGCGACGAAAGAACGGCGCGAGCGGATTAACATGCTGATGTACCCTTATTCTTGCCATTTCATAGCTCTAGAACAGCTCGGACATTCTGGAAAAGGTGAGAATTCGATATACGCTAAATGCGCAAACCAGAACGAAGAAAACTAATGCCCCAAACCCGATCGCTTTGACCGGTCCGCCGGCAACGCGCGGGTTTTGGTGAGGATCGGACGGCACCTGAATCTGCGCATACACCGCGCCTGTCAAAAGGCCGCCGATATGACCGTAGTTGTCGATGAACTGGTAGAGCATAAGGCCAAAGACCAATATGAAGCCGACATTGAAGATCAGATTCTTGCGAAATTCCGCGGAGACGAACTGTCTTCGTTTAAACGAATAGACCAGCAAATACGATACGAGCCCTAGGATGCCGCCGGATGCTCCGACCGAGAATCCGTCAGGAGCAAAAATATAGCTGACGACGCTGCCGCCGATGACGGACAAAAGAAAAATTATCGGTACATGAGCCCGATCGGAAAGATATTCGCAAAGCCTGCCGAAACTGTAGAACGCGAACGAATTGAGTGCGATGTGCGGCAAACCGCCGTGGACGGTTGCCCCCGTTAAGATACGCCAATACTCGCCGTATTCCCTAACTGCGGGCTTTACGAATCCGGCCGCTAATGCGCCTTCTTCGATACCGGTTCCGAACTGTATCGCTGTTACAATGAGAACGCAGCCGACAAGAATGGTCGTGTAAACAGGAAAAGGTATCACCTCAGGTGGCGGTTGATAATTCTCCTCCTGATCGAATTCCTCATTTGGTTCTTCGGCCTCATCCTTCCTGTATTCAAGCGACATCGTTACTCCACACTTCGCCTACATCGCAAGACCGCCGTCGGCCTGTATGACCTGCCCCGTGATATATCGGGCTGCGTCGGACAGCATAAAGCAAACGATCTCAGCGGCCTCATCGACATTGCCCAGCCGGCCTAATGGGATCTGGGCAAGTATCTTCTCACGATACTCTGCGTTCATTTCCGACGCCATTTCAGTTTCTACAAGGCCGAGTGCCAATGCATTGACCGTAATATTTCGGCTCGCAACCTCTTTAGCAAGAGCCTTGGTAAGTCCGATCATGCCGGCCTTTGATGCCGAATAATTAGACTGGCCGAGCATTCCGACAACGCCGGAGATCGAGGAAATGTTCACTATAGAACCGCCGTTCTCGTTCTTCATCATCGGACGCAATACGGCTTTTGAAAAATTCCAAGCACCTTTCAGGTTCGTATCGATCACGGCGTCCCAATCCTCTTCCTTCATCCGCATAATGAGTTGGTCACGCGTGATGCCGGCGTTATTCACCAAAAAGTCGATCGCACCAAACTCTGCGACGACCTGTTTCACAAACTCCGCTGAGGCGTCGGTATTTGCGACATCGCACTGTGCGGCAAATGCCTTCATGCCGAGCGCAGCTACCTCACTTTTCAACGCCTCGGCCTCGTCAGCACTTTTTGAATAATTGAACGCCACGCTGCAGCCGCTGCGCGCAAGCTGCAGGACGATGGCCTTTCCGATGCCGCGGGTTCCGCCGGTAACTATCGCAGATCTTCCGTTCACGTCGTATGTATTCACGCAATTTTCTCCTTTGCTCGAACTTTCGATTCTAGATTCCGAGATGCAGTGCGTCAAAAGCACGCAACTGTGATTTGAAGCGCCCGCGCCGAATTGCGTATCATCTTGCCATCATGAGGTCCTTTCTATCTGCAGTAATTTTAGCAGTCTGCTTCTCACAAACAGCGATCGGCCAATCGGTTACCACGTTGATAAGGAATGCGGCCGTTATCGACGGCACCGGACGGGCCGGCTACACGGCTGATGTCAGGATCGCGAATGGCATCATCTCAAAGATCGGCAAGCTCAAACCGGGAAAAGGCGACATTGTCATTGAAGCCAAAGGGCTCGTTCTCGCCCCGGGCTTTATCGACATTCACAATCATTCGGAAAGCGGTCTGTTAACTGAAGGAACTGCTTCAAATCAGGTCTCGCAGGGCATCACGACCTTGATCATCGGACCGGACGGCGGCAGCCCTTGGCCGTTAAGTGCCTATTTTCAACAAGTTGCGGGAAAAACGGCAGTTAATGTCGGTGCATTTGTCGGGCACGGGACATTGAGAACGGAGGTAATGAAAACCGACCTTGCGCGGCCTGCAACGCAAGCTGAGATCGAGAAGATGTCGGTTCTTCTTGAACAAGCGATGAAGGAAGGTTCACTGGGGCTTTCGAGTGGGCTGGAATACGACGCCGGATTCGCGGCGACGACGGAAGAGCTGATCGAATTGTCGCGCGTCGCCGCCAAGTACGGCGGCATCTACATGACACATCTACGCGACGAGGAAGAAGGCGTGATGAACGCTATACGCGAAGCGATACGCATCGGCCGCGAGGCGAAGATCCCGGTCCAGATCTCGCACATAAAGATGGGCAACAAAAGCGTCTGGGGCAAATCGGCCGACGCTGTCGCCCTAATCAACGAGGCACGCAAGAACGGCCTGGATATTACTGCGGACGCTTACCCCTACATTGCGTGGGCTTCGACGATCACGGTCCTGGTTCCAAGCCGAAAGCACGAAGACCCCGCTGAAGTACAGAAAGGCATCGACGCAATTGGCGGTGCCGATAAGGTTCTGATCACGAGTTGCCGCGCGTTTCCTGCATACGAAGGTAAGACACTCGATGAAGCAGCCAAGCTCGCACGAAAAAGTCCTGTCGAAACCTACATTGAGATCGTTAAGAGTGGCGGTGCCGGAGTTGTCGGTTTCGGCATGACCGAAGAGGACGTCCGGACCTTCTTCCAAACGCCGTGGGTGATGGCGTCTAGCGACGGCGGCATCGGCGGACGCCATCCAAGAGCAACGGGAACATTTCCCCGCGTATTAGGACTGTTCGTACGAGAGAAGAAATGGCTGTCAATTGAGGAAGCTATTCGTAAATCCTCAGCAATGCCCGCTGCAAGACTGGGGCTGAAAGACCGCGGCCTGATCAAGCATGGATTGGCAGCAGATCTTGTGCTCCTAGACCCCAAGACCATCATCGACCGCGCGACATTCACCGAACCACAGGTGTTTTCGGAAGGGATCAAAATGGTCTTTGTAAATGGGGAACTTGTATGGGACGGGAAGAAAACGACAGGCAATCTATCGGGCAAAATTCTTCGTCGTCAGTAACGCCTATTCGGCAAGGACCAACCGCTGTTTATCGAAAAGCTCGGCAATGCCTTTTTCGGCGAGCAGCACCATTTCGTCCATCTGTTCACGCGTGAAAGGTTCGCGTTCTGCGGTTCCCTGCAGCTCGATAAACTTACCGCTCCCGGTACAAACCACATTCATATCAACCTCAGCAGCAGAGTCTTCGACGTAGGCGAGGTCGAGTATCGCAGTTCCTTCGATAATGCCGACGCTGACCGCCGCAACTTCACTGATAATTGGGTTTACGCGAAGAACATTCGTGCGGACGAGCTTTCGGCAAGCCAAAGCCAGAGCAACATATGCTCCCGTGATAGACGCACAACGCGTGCCGCCGTCTGCCTGAATGACATCGCAATCGAGATAGATCTGGCGTTCGCCGAGCAATTTTAGATCGACGACCGCCCGCAGGCTGCGGCCGATGAGCCGTTGAATTTCCTGTGTACGTCCCGACGGGCCTCGCTGAGTTTCGCGTTGTGTTCGAGTGTTCGTCGCACGGGGCAGCATCGCGTATTCCGCGGTGACCCAGCCGCTGCCTGTATTTCGAATAAAAAGCGGAACGCGATCTTCGACCGAAGCAGTGCAGATGACCTTTGTTCCGCCGACCTCGATCAACGCCGAGCCTTCGGCATATGGCGAGATATTCGGCGTGATCTTTGTGTTGCGCAGTTGGTCGAATGAGCGGTTGTCTTGTCTTGAAAAAGTCATAAATGTAAAACAGTGAAAAAGTCCAGATGTGAAAAAGGGCAAGCGAAGTGGTCTATCGACGTTCTCACTTTTTCACCCTTCTACATTTTCGCTTTTCACTTCGTCTGCGCCGTAAACCTCGATCGCCTCAAGTTTCGAAGGCTGGACGCCCAAAAATCTTTCTGCGACGCGTGCGAATCTTTCCGCGGCGTCCGTTACGTAAAAATTGTCCAAATCGTCGCAAAGCCGCCGCTCACCGGCAATTGTGTTCGGATTCGCCATTCCTTTTTCCCGAAGAAGGTCGGCGACCTCGTCCGCCGTAGCGATGCCCGAATCTATAAGTTTAACACTCTCGCCCAACGTTTCCGCGATCACATCGCGTAGGATCGGGTAATGCGTACAGCCGAGCACAAGTGCATGCGGTGCAAACTCTTTCATATCAGCTAGATACCGTCGGGCTATCGAATAGGTTTCCGGCTCATGCGTCCAGCCTTCTTCGGCAAGCGGCACAAAGAGAGGACATCCCGACTGCAAAATAGCCGCTCGTTCCGATGCACGCCTGATCGCTTCTTTGTAAGCATTGCTTGACACGGTGGCCTCGGTCGCGATGACGCCGATGCGCGGAGCCGGTTCGTCCGTTGTTACCTCGACCGCCCTTCGCCCGCCGGGACCGATCACGCCGACAACATCCAAGCCGATCTTTTCTCGAATGCTCGGCAGAGCTAATGCCGAAGCGGTGTTACACGCGACAACAAGCATTTTGATTCCAAGCGAGGCAAGAAACGCCGAATTTTCGAGAGCATAACGCTCGACCGTGGCGAGTGATTTCGTCCCGTATGGAACGCGTGCCGTGTCGCCCAGATAGATGAACCTCTCATTCGGCAATCGGTCGTGCAATGCGCGGTAGACCGTCAGGCCGCCAACGCCTGAATCGAATATTCCTATCGGTCGGGACCGATCTTTTTCAGACTGACTTTCACTGCCGGCATTGTTCATATGCTTAGGTCGAAGATTGAGCATACATTTCGGATAGCGGAATTCAAAGATCGGAGGCCGAACATCTGCTAGCCGTCAACTACGTTTTCGCCGAAAAAGAAAGTAGGCAGCAATAGCAGCCAACGCAGCCGCGATAACCGCATAAATCCAGTTGTTAGCAAGTTTATCTGACGCCGTCGTTACTGACACAGCTGCATCGTCATTACTGACTTCCTCTCGATGTTGGGAATTCGCTTCAAGTTTTGTTTTCGCCCGGACGAGTAATTCCCTGACTCGCTCATCAGCCTGACCTTCGGCAACAGTATGAACTATCCCTCCGAAAACGCCTGCGAGTGCGGTCGAACGCGACGTATTGAAAAAGATAAGATACCCCGTCGGCGTTTCGCCGGTATTTGAGATCACCAAAGTGAAAACCGCAAGCGTGGCGTCAATGTAGTGACTGGCGTAGATCTGTTTCGTCGCCAGCATAAAAACATTGGCTTCAGTCGTACCTTTCGTGTACGCAGAGCTGTGCGTGACCGAAAAGATCGGCCGCAAACCTGTCTCAACGATCGCCCAATCAAACCTGTCCTCAACGCCATTCAGTTTGTTCGGGAATGTACGCAGATGTTTCCCAAATTCAGGTGCCAATAGGTCGGGCAGGTTGGGCATGCCGTAGATCGCGGCGTATTCCTCGACCAGGCGGACGGGCTTCCGCGGAGAATCGTATTCGATCAGAGCTTCATCGCCGCGGGCAATATACCCCGCCACATAGTCGATGATCATCTGCTTGTACGCCGCCGCAATGTCGCCCGAACTTGCTGAGGCAAGATCCGGCTTTTCAGACAGCGACTTGATCATCTGGGGCGAGAGCTTTACCCCGCATTTTCCGGGCAGGCATTTCCTGAGATCTTCGACGTCCTTAGCGTCGAGCCGAAATCCTTCAAGATCTGATATTTGCGGTGGAACGCCGATCGGACCGCCGCCCGATCTTGAGGGGTTTGTACGCTGACCGATACTCTCGCGAAAACGCGCGAGATCAAGTCCGGCATTGGGCGAGACCTGCACTACGCCAATTACGGAAGTTTCACGTTTGTCCCTTTCGGGGAGAACCCGGATCACCGGCTTCCCGTCCTTAAGGCCGGCCAGCTCTTCCTGCGTGAATGCCGCATGCTTTCTTAGGAATTCGAAAAGCGGTTCTACTGAGGTTTTATCTGCCTGCGCAAGCGTTTGGCCGGCGGCTATGACCAGAACGAAAACAGCAATGTTCGCAGCTCTCATCTCATAGACGATTATCCAAGATAGATCGACACCTGCAAAAGGAGCCTGAAATGAAAAGAGGTTGGTGGAGGCGGCGGGAATCGAACCCGCATCCAAAGGTTGCGACCAGTGAGATCTACACGTTTATCCGATTCACTTAAGTTTCGCCTGAGAAGAGCAGATGAACCGACAAGACCTCTTCAAAGGCTAACCCGGCTAACTTTAATGTCACGCCGCAGGTGGAGGCGTAACACGAGCCTGAACTGAGTTATGCCTCGGCGGGTCGCATCAGGCTGACTTCCCGTGAGACATCGCTGGAGCTAGAGTTAACTAGGCAGCGAGGGCTAATTCTTGATTAGCATTTGTGTTTTGCAAGTTTTGTTAACGGGCTCACCTACAAAAAGCCCGACGTGCACTCAAAGATCTATACAAGCCCCTGTCGAAGCCTGTCGCCCCCATATCAGAACCACACGCGTTAGCGGGTGTCTTCCGAGGAAGGTCAGTTTACAGGATTGAGATGAAAAATGAAAGAAAACGGATGTATGTAGAGTTCTTCCGCCAGTTACAGCTTATATGCGATGACCTCATAGATCGCGTTCTTGAAAAACATTTTCTTAAGCAGGCTGTCGGGGTCGAGTTTTCTGGAAGCACGCTGAGACGCACGCGTGCCGTCGGCGTTCGAACTCTGTTGGATGATATCGAGCGGCAATTCGCCGAACACACTTGATATAGATTCCTCCGTCAAATGAACAGTATGGTCTGCAAATGGACTGACCTCGAACGGCAAGCCGATATTTCGCAAACTGCCGTAAAGCCGCGACGCTTTGTCGTAGAAGGGGTGATGTATGTTGACCGTAAAATAGAGCAGGCCGCCGGGCCTCAGAACGCGAATAAGCTCGTCGATTATCGCGAACGGATCGGCAGCGTGGTCGATAACGTTGTCGCTGATCACAACGTCAAAAGCGGCGTCGTCAAACGGCAATTCTTCGCCGATCGCTCCGACCGTTTGCGATAGGGTCTGCACTTTCGGGAATAGCCTCCGGTAGTCCGCAGCAAGCGGATCGACCCCGATGCAAAAGCCTTTATCGAATCCGAAAACAAGGCCGTGTGCTCCGCTGCCGACCTCGAGAACGCGGTCATCATCACGCCATGGACGGATCGGTTGGATCCGCTGACGGAACATCATCGATTTCAATGCAGTACCGCGCACGAGCTGATCTTCTTCATCGCGTGATCTATCGGCTTTTTCGGTCTGATAGACAAGCTGACGCTCAAGTGCCCGGTCCGCTCTTTTCTTTGAAATTGTCGGTTTACTGAACACCGTTTTCGCTATTTTCTCGTTGCCGAGGCCGCCCTGTCAGTGGGTATCTCAATTGGATAACGGCCGCTCCAACACGCATTGCATGTCATCTCGGGATCAAGCCCGATCGCGTCGAGCATTCCTTCGATCGAAAGATAGCCCAAGCTGTCGGCACCGATAAAATCGCGTATCTCTTCTATGGACATTCCTGCAGCGATTAGCTGTTCGCGGTCCGGCGTATCGACGCCGTAATAGCACGAATGCGTCGTCGGCGGACACGAGATACGCATATGAACCTCTTTCGCTCCCGCGTCACGAACCATTTGCACGATCTTCTTCGATGTCGTCCCGCGAACAATAGAATCGTCAACCAGAATGATCCGCTGCCCGCTGATCAGGTCCTTTATCGGATTCAGTTTCAGGCGGACGCCGAATGATCGGATATTCTGCGTCGGCTCGATAAAGGTGCGGCCGACGTAATGATTGCGGATTATCGCCTGACGGAAATTGATTCCGGACCAACGTGCATAACCGATGGCTGCGGCAACCCCGCTGTCCGGCACCGGGACGACGAGATCCGCTTCGACCGGATGCTCTTCGGCCAGCCGTTTGCCCATCTTGTGCCGTGATTCGTTGACCGACCGGCCGAAAATTATCGAATCGGGCCGTGAGAAATAGACATGTTCGAACGCGCACACCGCGGGCCGTGTTTGCTCGAAAGGCTTCGAGGAATGAATTCCCTTCTCGTCGATCACGATCATTTCGCCCGGCTCGACCTCGCGTATGTATTCGGCGTCGATCAGGTCGAAAGAGCACGTCTCGCTCGCAAAGCAGTACGCGCCGCTGTATTTGCCCATTACGAGAGGCCGAAAGCCTCGAGGGTCGCGAACCGCGATCAGTGCCCATGGCGTGAGGAAAAGCAACGAGAAAGCACCTTCCGTCTTTCGCAGAACCTTCGTTATCGCTTCAATCACATCTCGTGCAGGAGTTCGGGCGATGTCGTGAAGTATGGTCTCAGTGTCAGACGTCGAAGAAAAGATCGCTCCGGTGCTTTCGAGCTCACGGCGGCGTTCCTCGGCGAACGGGAGATTGCCGTTATGACAGACCGCGATGCGGCCGTGCTGGCAGCTGACGGAAAAGGGCTGGACCTCTTTGATGGTATTTCTGCCGGCGGTCGAGTAGCGAGTGTGCCCTATCGCCGCACGCCCCGGAAGTTTCTGCAGAACAGTCGGGTTCAGAACGTCGGCGATGAGGCCGACGCCCCGCTGTTGTATTAGATCAGGGCCATCAGCGGACACTATGCCGCACGCTTCCTGTCCGCGGTGCTGTATGGCGAATAGGCCAAGCTGAGTCAGCGTTGAGGCTTCGTCGTGACCAAATATACCGAAGATGCCGCACTCTTCTTTTAATTTGTCGCAGAGAATTTCCGCCATTTGCTTTGAGATTATCAAATCATCGGAACGCAATCGAATTCCCTTCACGCGGTCAGCGTTTGCATCGGGTCGGAACTGCTGGCGCTTCGCTGGTCGAAAAGTTTCGTTCGGGAAACGTAAGCCCGTACGTCGCCGTTCATTACGGCATACATCAAGGCGTTGTCAGCATTCAGAATGATCGGCGTATTCCACCTAATAAGCGCCTCCGCGGCCGGCCGCGTAATGGTATATGCGTGGCCGAGCAAATGCTTGCCGGAAACGTGGAAATGCTCGTTGTACGGCCGGTCGTACAAATTCCGTATCATTGTATGGTTGTATTTCAGGAAGCCCATCGAATGGGAAACGTGATAGACAGCCTGCTTTACGGTACCGAACGCAGGCCGCAAACCGCCAGCATCCCAGCCCCAATAAATGAACTCTGCATCGGCCGGTATATTGCGTACTATCGAATCAATAAGTTGCTCGGACACATCGTTAACAATAACGTCGTCCTCGAAAACCAGACAACGCGTCGCGGCGGTGTCGAGAAACCGCTCGTAAATCATTCGATGGCCAAGCGAACAGCAAACATGCCCTACGGTCATCGCCCGCCCGCTGCGGTCCGTCTCGACCGCCGTTTCCTCGTCGTAGATGCCTTTGCCCAGCAACTCCTCTTTTGATACGTCGCGTTTGTCCACGCCGAAGACGAACTCGAAATTCCCTTCGCCGAGTTGTTCGGTGGTGTTTTTTTGACGTTCGACGGCACTCTCAATTGTGAGAACATAAACGGCGTCGTGAAATTCTCGCAGTGCTGGAAAAAGCATTGTCTATTGATGTTTTGACTGAGCGACCGACACGACGATGCATTTCGACGTCGGCGTAAAGCTGCGGCGGGCGTGGCTGCCGAGCGGCACAAGCGGGTTGGCCTCGGGAAAATAGGCAGCGACGCAGCCGCGCGGTATCGCGTATTCCACTATCGTGAAACCGCAAGCATTACGTTCGCCGTCGTCCCAATAACTTGTGATATCGACCTTTTGGCCTTTCTGCATGCCCAGGTCGGCGATGTCATCGACACTCATAAAGACGACCATCCGCCCGCCATCGATACCGCGATAACGGTCGTCAAGGCCGTAGATCGTCGTGTTGAATTGGTCATGCGAACGGATCGTGGTCATCAGAAGACGGCCTTCGGGGACCTCCGGATACTCAAGTTCCGACGCCTTGAATAAAGCCTTACCGGCAGCGGTCGGAAAGACCCGCTCCCTCGGCGGATTCGGCAGATAAAATCCGCCGGGCCTTCTGATGCGCTCGTTATAATTCTCAAACCCCGGAACGACACGCTCGATCGCGTTTCGGATCAGATCGTAGTCGGCGGCATATGCGTCCCAATCGACATTGCTCCGCTCACCGAGAGTTGCTTTCGCAAGCCGGCAAATTATCCATGTCTCGCTGCGCAGCTGCCGCGACGCCGGTTCGAATACGCCCTTTGACATCTGCACGTTCAGCATAGTGCTTTCGGTCGAAACGAATTGTTCGCGTCCTGCCTGCTCATCAACCTCGCTGCGTCCAAGGCACGGCAGTATCAGCGATATCTTGCCCGTAGCCAATGCCGTGCGGTTCATCTTTGTGATGACCTGAACGGTCAGATCGCAGTTTTGTAAAGCACCTTCTACGGCCTCTGTATCGGGCGACGCAGCCGCGAAATTTCCCCCCATTGCGAAAAAGACCTTTGCCGTGCCCTTTTGCATAGCGGCAATAGATTCGACCGTGTTGTAACCGTCGCTTTCCGGCGTTTTGAAGTCGAATTCGCGTTCGAGATTATCGCGAAATACGGGCGTCATCTTTTCCCAAATGCCCATCGTTCGGTCGCCCTGCACATTCGAATGCCCGCGAACAGGACACAGCCCCGCACCCTGCCGTCCGATAGAACCGCGGAGAAGATGGAGGTTAACAATATCTTGAATCGTCGCAACCGCGGCCGTGTGCTGAGTGACGCCCATCGCCCAACATGTGATGAACGAATCCGCGGCGATGATCATTTCGGCAGCCTGGGCGATCTGCTCACGCGTGAGGCCCGAGCCTTGGACAATATCGTCCCAAGTGACAGCATCAAGCGATGCGAGAAGTTCGTTATATCCGTCGGTATGTTCCGCGATGAATTTATGATCGAAAACGCTTCCCGGCTCAGTCTGTTCGCGTTCGAGCATGACCTTCATCAGCCCTTTCAAAACCGCCATATCGCCGCCTATCCTAACGGGAAGATGGAGATCGGCGAGTTTGGCGGGACGGAAACCTAACACGTTGAATGGATTTCCGTGCTGCGGGTTTGGATCTACAAAACTCGTCAGCCCAACCTCAGGCAGCGGATTTATTGCGATCATTTTCGCACCGGCCTTTTTCGCCGCGGCGAGAGATGAGAGCATTCGCGGTGCGTTCGTTCCTGGATTTTGACCGATGACGATGACGAGGTCGGTCTGCTCGAAGTCCTCAAGCCGAATCGTCGCTTTGCCAAGTCCGATCGATTCCGCAAGAGCTACGCTCGTCGATTCGTGGCACATATTCGAGCAATCGGGAAGATTGTTCGTGCCGTATTGGCGGACGAAAAGCTGGTAAAGAAATGCGGCCTCATTAGACGTCCTGCCCGAGGTGTAAAAAACAGCCTCATCGGGCGATGCGAGTGAATTCAATTTCTCAGCGATCAAAGAGATGGCATCTTCCCAAGATATCGGCTCATAATGCGTTCCGCCTTCACGCAATATCAACGGCTCGGTCAAGCGTCCCTGTTTGTTGAGCCAGAAATCGCTTTTCGCTCTGAGTTCTTCGACAGCATTCTCAGCAAAAAACTCACGACCTATCTTCGCGGTCGTTGCCTCGTCTGACAGAGCCTTGGCTCCGTTCTCGCAAAATTCGTTGATGGTGCGGTATTCGGGATCGGGCCAGGCACACGATTGGCAATCGATGCCGCCTTTCTGATTGAGATTCAGAAGGCCGCGAGCACCTCGGATAACGCCCATCTTACCGTAAACATGGCGAAGCGCATTAGTTACGGCGTGAATGCCCGCCGAGGTCTCCGGCGGCGGCGTTATCTTGAGTTGCGGGATGCTTTTTTCGTCTTTCATCCTCAGTTCATAGGCCGGCAGCATTTTCGTGCATAGCCAACACTCTTTTCTCACCGGTGTAGATATTGAAGCTGCCGTCGCGGACGAAGCCGAGCAATGTAATATTAAACTCTCCCGCAAGTTCCACGGCCAAACTCGACGGGGCTCCGACCGCCGCAAACACTGAAATACCTGCCATCGCAGCCTTTTGTACAAGCTCAAAACTCGCACGCCCGCTCACCAGCAGAATGTTATCTGTCAGCGGCAACTCGCCGTCCAGAAACTTTCTTCCGATAACTTTATCTAGTGCATTGTGTCGGCCAACGTCCTCACGGACCAGATCAAGATCTCCGTTGCGGCCGAAAAGGGCCGATGCATGCAGTCCGCCCGTCTGTTCGAAAATGCCTTGTACCGCTCTAAGTGAATCCGGCAGCGACCCGATAACATCCGAGCTGACAACGAGGTCTGAATCAGGCAATCTTTCAGCAGTTGTCTTGAGAGCTTCTATCGAAGATTTTCCGCACACCCCACAGCTCGACGTTGTATAGAAATGCCGTTCGAGCTTTTTCAGATCGACTAACGAGTCTTCGTTAAGATCTACGCGGATCGTATTCGAGTTAAGAGCCGCTGCACGGTCGAGCGTTCCGTTCGCCTTGCCGATCTTCGGTCCGCAATGGCGGATCTGTTTGATCTGTTCTGGAGTCTTAATGATGCCTTCGGTAAAGAGAAATCCTGCGGCGAGCTCTGCATCGTCGCCGGGCGTCCGCATCGTGATCGAGATCGCTCGGTGTTTGCCATCGGGAAATCCGAGGCGTATCTCAAGCGGCTCTTCCGTCGCCAAACGGTCTTCAACGACCAACTGATCCCGTTCCCGACTCAGCCGCCGGATCTGAACACTTGAAATTGATCGCGCCGTCACAAAGTGATTTTAGCATTCGCGGGAATTTATCTCGACAAACACCGCCTTTATAGTATGTGCGGCAAAAAACGGGGCTAAGGAGCGCAAATACCCGATCCATTGCAGTTAACCTGTGACGGACATGTCGTTTGAGTTATGCAGCCGCCGGGATTTACACATCGGCAAGAAGTTTGCGAGAGAACATCGCGGGGCGCAACTAGGGAGGCGACGATTGGAACAGCCAACGCGGTAGAAAGTCCGACCTTGCGGATCATCTCACGCCTGCTTGATACTGCCGGCACAGCAGTCGAATTGCCCGACGACAAGAGGCCGTTCTCGTTCAACTGCGTGATCGCCAGATCCACAAAGTCTGTTCCTGTAGGATACCCATACTTCTTTTCGATCTCTTTGGCGATATCCTCAACGGAACGCTGCCCGTCGCATTTTGACCACACGAATGCGGCTGTCTCGTTAAGACAGTGTGCGCGATGTTTGTCTGTGTCGTAAACGAGTGTTTCGACGCCCACTTCCTGAATGACCAATCCTTCAGTTTTTGCCGCCGGAAATTTATGAAATGTCATGGCTAGCGGAGTATAACACTAAAGATCGGTTTTTCAATCCAAATACGAGGGTGTCACACTCCCGCGGGAAGGATCCTGCCGCGGCACGTCCCTAGGCCGATGCGGCGAAAGCCGTCGCGTTCGCAATAGCCTTTCATTATCACTTCGTCGCCGTCTTCTAGGAATCGCCTTTGCTCACCGCTGGGCAGATCGATCGGTTCGGTGCCTCGCCAAGTGAGTTCCAGCAGGCAGCCGCATTCGTTTTTCTCCTTGCCGCTGACGGTTCCCGAAGCCATCAGATCGCCGGTCTGCAGATTACAGCCGTTCGAAGCATGGTGCGTCAGCATCTGGCCTATGGTCCAGTAAAGGTCTTTTGGGTTCGACCGCGAAAGCATGTGCGGCTCGATGTTTTCGTTTCGCATTTTCTCGGTTTGAATGTAGACCTCAAGATTAATATCGAGGCCGCCGAATTTCTGATTTTGCTCGTCGTTAAGATACTCGAGCGGCTGCGGGTCGTCGGCATCGCGTTCGAACGCCGGCGTGCGGAACGGTGCAAGAGCCTCCATCGTAACGACATATGGCGAAATCGTCGTCGCAAAGCTCTTTGATAAAAACGGCCCGAGCGGCTGATATTCCCACGCCTGTATGTCGCGTGCCGACCAATCATTCACCAAACAAACGCCGAAAATATGATCTTCGGCATTAGCGATGTCGATCGGCTCGCCCATCTCATTTCCCTTGCCGACAAAAAACCCGAGTTCCATTTCGTAATCGAGATTTTTGCACGGAATAAACACCGGCGGTTTCTCTGCATCGCTCCGATTCTGCCCGTGCGGCCGCCTTACGTCCGTCCCCGAAACCACGATGGACGAAGCCCGCCCGTGATACCCTATCGGGATATATTTATAATTCGGCATCAACGGATTGTCCGGCCGAAACATCGACCCCACATTCGTCGCGTGATAGATCGAGCAGTAAAAATCGGTGTAGTCGCCGATCGATGAAGGGACAAACATGCTGCACTCAGCAGCTTCGACCATGTGTTCACCAAGAATCTTACGGTCGGCATCAGAGGCATCAGTTGACAGCAATTTCGACAACCGGCGACGAAGGGCCGTGTATGAACTCTTCTCTCCTGCGAGTTTATTCAGAGTGCTCTCTGAACCTGCTGCTGCCGCGGCCCTGGTCTCGGCTTCAATAAGTCCGCTGCCGTAACAGCCCCACAGGTCGATGACCTTATCACCGATCGGGATCCCAACACGCGGCATGTCGGAATTTTTAGCGCTCGCGAATATACAGAACGGCAGATTCTGTATCGGAAAATCCGTATTCGGGTCGTTGGCGGATTCGACCCAGCTTTGCAGATTCGGGTCGTGTGTTTCGTTAACTTCGTACATAGTCGGTGGTTAGAGTATTCCCAGTTTCTGCAGATCGGCTACGGGTTCGTCGAATGAGCATGAGCCGAACCCGCGAATTCCCTTTGCCCGCAACTGTTCTATCTGAAACGTATTCAGCGAGAATTCGGTGCGCCAGATTATCGACTGATCTTCGACCGCGAATACCTCTTCGAATTCCTCCTCCATCACGTCCTCGAGGAAGCTTGTGCGGAAACCTTCCCGTGCAAAGCCGGTCATCAGGAACAAATTCAGAAAGCCATGCATGGTGCCTTTGACGGAATTTGCTTCATAGGTCAGCGGGCGAAAACAGCGGATCGGATGATGAAGGCCGGCGGTCGCCTTGAACGGAACATTTGCCGCAAGACAGGTTCGGACGAACTTCACCACCTCGTTGGTGCGCGGAAACGCTTCCGGCGTGATGCCGCCTGTCCGTATCTTCGCCTGTTGGCCGGCCAGGTTTATCTCGGCGACAAGCTCGGGCAGAGCTTCATCGAGAGCTAGCTCAAAGAACGCCGAAACGCCCGCCGGCAGTGCCGCAGCCGCGGAAGAGATCGCATCGCCTGACGACACTTTCATCTCAACGGAATCGCAAAACATGCGCTCGCCATTCACCACGTTGAACGAGTCAACAGCGGCGAGGTTTTCCGCCAAATTGCCATCGAAAACGACCGCGATCCGCCACGGCGAACCCGCGTCGCGTGATACAAAATCCGCAGCACATTCGGCAAACTCTCCGAGTCTCGATGCCGACACTACGAAACGGCCGAGCATCCACGAATAATTGCTGTTTCGATAGGTAGCGTAGTTTAAGACCGCCTCTGGCATCGACACTGCGGACGGTGGAAAAAGCCCCGCATAGTCGATCGCTTCTGCCAAAAGTGCCCGCACTGACGGCCTGACAGAATAAATTGTGGTTGTAGTATCCATCATCGGATCTGAACCGCTTGAATAAGCTCGATGATAAGTATTGCGGCCTTGATTTACAAACTCAGTCGCCGCCGGCCGACTTGCCGAACGGGGCGATTTTGCAGTATCTTTTGTAAATCTTTGGTAAGCAGTAACTTCAGCCGATGCGTGTACTAGGAATCGATCCAGGCAGTGAAACGCTCGGTTGGGGCGTCGTCGAAGGACGCAGCACGCGTTATTCTCTCGTCGCTTATGGGACGGTCAGGTCCAGGTCGAAAGATGCCTTCTCGAAACGGCTATTGAATATCTATGAGTGCATAGACGAGATAATGGCGGAACATTCGCCCGATGTGCTTGCGGTCGAAGACACATTCTACGCGGTGAACGTAAGTGTAGCTCTTAAACTCGGCCAGGTACGCGGGCTGATGTTGCTGCTGGCGGAGCAACGCGGGCTCGACATTGCCGAATACGCTCCGCGGCTGATCAAGCAGACTGTCGTCGGATACGGCAACGCCGAGAAGCAGCAGGTGCAGGAGATGGTACGCGTACTTCTCGGAATGCGTGAGCCGCCAAAACCATATGACGCAGCGGATGCTTTGGCAACGGCGATCTGCCATTTCCATCATGCGGGACCGGCCGGAAAGGCCGTTTTGAAGAAATGAAAGGACGGGCTAATCTGACAACATGCTTGGCCGCAGGGCTTTTGCTGCTGCTTTCGGCGGCACCGGAGAATTCAGCCCAAACGCGCCGATCGGCGGCAAATGAGCGAGACACGGGCGTAAACAAAGATCCCTTGGCCGGCAAAACCGCCGTTGTTATGGACGAGCTTTTGTCAGTGCTTCGCCGTGAGCCCAGCCTTTTTTCTGAGGCGATACATCGCATGCAGCGTGGCCGTCAGGTGACCATACTCGGCAGCAAAGAGGCTGACGGCGTGACCTTCTTCAAGGTCAAAGCATTACCGTCGAGCGAAGGCTGGGTTCAGTCTGACGCTCTGATCTCAGCCTCGCGGCCGCGGGACGAGGAACGCGGAGCGATGATCGTTCAGGCTCTAGCGGGATTCGAACAGGTCGAGGCGGCCGTTCAATATTTCAAACTCTTTCCAAATTCAAGATTCAAACCTGCCCTTCTTCTTATTGTGGGCGACACGCTCGAGGACATTGCGACCACGATAACGCGTGATGCCGCCAGGCGTCTTAGACGCAAGGAAATGGCCGCATCTGCAGCGCCAATGCACAGTTATTACTTGAACTTCGTAATGCTCGACCGTTATCGAAAACTTGGCATCAGGTTTCTTTTCAACCCAAAGACTCTCAAATACCATTACGACGGGAAGAGCTGGAAAGAGATCGTAGAAAAATTCCCCGCAGCAGAAGAGGCGATGGGAGCGCAAGAAAGATTGAACGATCTCAGAACCAAGCTCGCAGCCGAAAAGTGAATTCGCTTCAGCGAAACATATTCGCAACTTCACTGGCGACGCAGCCTGCTATCCGCGCATTATTCTCAAGCAGGGCGATGTTCGCACGAAGCGTCTTTCCGTCCGAGATCGTTGTTAGCTCCGCAAGCAAGAACGGCGTGATCTCCTTCCCGCCGATACTCAGCGAATCAGCTCTTCCCAATGCGTCGGCAATTGCGGTCTCCATCACTTCCCGCGGCAGTTCGAAATCAACGGGAACGGGAACGGTTAGAAGTGTCGCCTGTTTCATACCGAGGCCATCACGCGCGGCGGCGATCTTTGCCGCATGATGGGCAGAATCGACACGTTCATCGACCGGCGATCCGCTTGATCGGCTGTAGAAAGCGGGCATCTCGTCGCACTGCCAGCCCAGCACCGCAATGCCGTGCGTTTCGAGCCATTCCCGTGTTGCAGCGAGGTCGAGGATCAACTTAGCTCCCGAACACACGACGGTGATCGGAGTTTGCGCGAGCGTCGGAAGGTCTGCCGAAATGTCCGCAGCATAACCGCGATGCACACCGCCGATGCCGCCGGTGGCAAATACCTTTATGCCGGCCCTATGTGCGATAAAGGCCGTCGTTGAAACCGTCGTCGCGCAATTCAGTTTACTGGCAACCGCGATCGAAAGGTCGCGTGTAGATGCTTTTCTAATGTCTGAGCCGGCGGCGAGAAACTCTATCTCATCTTGCGAAAGGCCAACGCGAAACTCGCCGCCGATGATCGCGACCGTAGCAGGAACCGCTCCGCTCTCTCGTACCGCTGCCTCGCAGCGCAATGCGGTTTCGATGTTGTCAGGATGCGGCAGTCCGTGGGCGATCACGGTCGATTCCAAAGCGACGGCCGGGCGGCCGGAATCGATCGCCTCGCGAACTTCCGAACTGTAAGTGATATGCACTTAAAACGCTGTGATCCTATTTTACGAACTTACCGATCCGGTCAAGCCTCGGATGCGTCACACAACCGAAAAGGTCGCCATTCGATGCTCCGCGGTCGCATGACCAATAAACGAACATCGCTCGCCCGATAATGAGTTCGCGTGGAACAAAACCCCAAAATCTGCTGTCCTCACTATTGTCGCGGCTATCACCGAGGACGAAAAAGCTGTTTTCCGGAACCTGCATCGGCTTACCTGCGACTCCGAACTCGTAGCCGCGGCGGGAAAGCTTCATCCCGGCCCTTATGGCGTCCATCGATTCGGGGTCGTAATACACGTCCCAAAGTTCACCTTCGCGACGCTCCTCAAACTCCGTCACGCTGAGAGCTGACAAATTGTCAGGAGCATCACCGATCAGGCGATGCTCGGGTAAAAGCTGGCCGTTGATGAAGACCTGATTGTCGCGAAACTCGACCGTTTCGCCCGGCAGCCCGATAACACGCTTCACATAGTTGATCTGATAAGGCACGAGCGGCGGATTGCGGCTGGCGTCCATACGCGGATTGACCTTGTTCCCGGGATATTTGAATACGATAATGTCCCCGCGGCGGATCTCACGCTGGGGCAGAAACCACAGATCATTGCCCCCGGGTGTAAATATAAATTTATTTACGAGAAGGTAGTCGCCGACCAATATCGTGTTCTGCATCGAGCCCGTCGGCACAGTGACGGCTTGAAGTATAAACGTCATTCCGAACAGCGCCATCACAAGCGTGACCACGAAAGACTCGAAATACTCCCTAATAACGGATCTCTGCGGCAATGCCGGTTTGACCTCAGGAGCAGGAGGCTGATCCAGTGTGTCTTTTGTCATAAGATACTATTTTGACGCGGACTCGGCTGCTGCCGGTAAATCGCCCAACGCCTTTTCCGCGGCCACCATTTCCGCTGCTTTTATTGAAGTGCCCTCGCCTGTTGCCCGGCCGCCTTCCCATACTGCCTCTACGTAAAACATGCGTTTGTGAGGAGGGCCTTCCGAGCGCAGCAGATTGTAACTCGGGGCAGGAATATTCTGAGCCTGAAGCCGCTCTTGCAACCGCGTTTTCGGATCGATCGACGAACGCGGGGTGACAGCCTTTAGGTCGTCTGAAAATAAACGCCTCACAAAAACCTTGGCAGACGTATAACCCGAATCCAGAAAAACAGAAGCGATCACAGCTTCAAGCGTGTCTGCCAAGATCGCGGGTTTTGAGCGGCCGCCATTCTGTTCCTCACCGCGGCCCATGCGGATGTATTCTCCAAGCTTCATTCGTCCCGCTATTTCCGCAAGTTTGACCGAGCTGACGAGGTGGTGTTTCATTGCGGTCAATTCCCCAGCCGTCCGATCCGGGCCGTCTGCAAATAGCTGCTCGGCGATGATCAGGCCCAAGATCGAATCACCAAGAAATTCTAATGACTCATTCTCTGCCAGATGAGCTTCATTTTTATCGCCCTGCAGGTTTTCATGAGCCCATGACCGATGCGTAACCGCGCGTTCGAGTAGCTTGAGATCGGTGAATCGATGCCCAATAAGGCTTTCAAGTTTTCCCAAGGGGGCAACCATACGTTCCAATCTTAAGAACAATACGGGCAAAAGAAAAGCCGGAAGCTGCCAACAGCAAGCTTCCGGCAAAATTGAGGGTACAGACAATCGCCGACGACCCGGTTCGCAACCCAATTGCGACGCTCCGAACACGTTCGGCAGATGCTGATCAAGACCCCGAGGACTCTCCTTCGAATATCGGGGTTACCGGTGTCGTCGGATTAACAAGCGGCTGCTTCAACGTATTCGCTATCCACGAATCGACGCCATCCGTTTTCGCAAAACGAAGCTTGTAGGCATCTTCTACGTTCTTTTTCATCGAGGCTTTGTATGCCGCAGCCTGACCGAGATTGAATGCACGTGCAAAGGCGTCCATCGCTCGTTCTGCAGTGCCGTTCGCGAGTGCCACCTTGTTGCGGATGTTATCCACTTTCTGTTTGGCAACCTCCGGCGTATCGTTGTCATTCTGGTCCTTCTCGAGAGTCTTGATCTCTTCTACAAGCTTATTCAGCTCATCGAAATAGAAGAATCCGATCAGTTCGTACGGTATCGGGTTTTTCTTTGTATCAGAATCCGCTTGGGTGGCCTTGTAAAGATAGGGCAAAGCACCGGCACGGTTCTTCTGAGGAACGGCATAGATGTATCCAACGGTCAGATTAAGCCAACCGAGTGCGTCTTCCTTATTCTTATAGACAAAGGGAGCTACACCGAAGGTCTTGAATTCCTTACCGGATTCAAGGCTTGCGATCGCCTGCTTTGCGAATCGGACGGTGTCATCGTTGTATTTGTTGCGTCCGGCAAAAGCCTCATCATAGCCGATCGAACCAAGCACTATCTCCGCGGCACGAAACTCATCTGCGTATTTTGCCAGGATCTCTTTTCCGGAAGCATAAACTTCGTCCCAGTTCTTCGCTTTCATAGCGGTGTCGAACCGAGCGACGAGCTTGTTCTTCGCTTCCTCTTCCTCCATCTCTTTCACGGTCTCTTTGAACCGCGGAAGCCGGGGTGTTAACCATTCTGCGAGTTCCTGTGCTCCGGGACATTTGCCAAACTTTGCAAGATACTCTTCGCCCGCCTGAATGGCGGCCTTGCGACCGGCAATTGATTTGTCGGCATGAGCTGCACGGAACTTATCGCCTGCGGCGCCGATCGCCTCTGCGTCGCATGCATCCTGAGCCGAGGCCGCGCCTGTTCCTAAGACAAACAAAAGGGCGGCAAAGATCCCCACGCCTGCTTGTCTAAATACTTTTTTCATTTTCTTCCTTCCTCCGGGTGATGCCCTCAATTTTTGCGTACCGGCGACGTTCTGTTCGTCGGGTTTGCGTGTCTTCAGATGAAGCCGATTGCAGAAAAGTTGCAATTCTTCATGCTGACGTTTAACTGCTAAAATAGCGTAATCGCCCTTAAAATAAAAAGCGTAAAAACGAAAATAATCCTGCAATTAAAAGGCTCTGTCAAGCCCATTGCTGCGCGTATCGCCGCGCCTGCGTGTATCTTGTTGAAAACAAACGATAAGGAATATTGCTTTTTTACGGCCTGCCCTTCGGGCCGTCCTTTTTTTCTGCACCTTCCTTTTCATAGGTGATGACAACAGGCGGAAAAACGGGGGCTGATGAGCCGGTCCTGGTCACAAGTCGCTGAGGTGCAGCCTCCGTTCCACTGCGGACGCTAGGCACAATAATTACGGGCCGTCCGGCATCACCTTCCTTTATTGCTTCAACCTCTTCGCCCTCTGTTACCGCTTTGGCCGCAGTTTGAACATCGATGCGATTGCGCGGCTGAAGCCTGAATTCTGTTTGTGCCAGATTTCGATTCGTTCTCTGGATATTTGGCGAAAGCGTCCGATAGATCTGTGCGGCGATAGCTGCTGCGTTTCGCCCTCGCTCACGTTCGCCGCGGGTTATCACCACGACCGCGTACTTAGGTTCCTCGATCGGAGCGACCGATGCGAACAGCCCCACCCAAGAATTTCGCCCGATGCACGAGCCCGTCTTGCCTGCGACGCCGAGCGACTGGTCCATATTGCGGCGTGCGGTGCCGTATTCCGAAGCGCCGATCATGCCCGGGATTACACGGCGGAGATTCTGCTGCGGTATGGTGATTCTCGGTTTGACTGTCGTCTCGAAGTTAGCCTGTTCGATCGAAGTTCTGGGAACCCTCGGAGTGACCACGTTTCCGCCGTTCGTGATCGCAGAGACCATGACGGCCAGCTGCAGCCCGGTTACTTCAAAGTCATCGCCGTGAGAATATATACGCGGATTGTGATTGCCGTACGGAAGCCTGCCGGGGCTCTCGTTCTCCAGATTGATGCCCGTCGGCCGCCCTAAACCAAGTTGACGCGCATACTCGATCACTCTTGGATTACCGACCGAGGATCCGACCCGCTGAAAATATGGGTTATCGGAAAAAGCGAGCGAATCATCGAGCCCGAGCCGATTGGGAATTTCCTTTGTCCGGCCGTCGTTCACGTCTATTACGCCCTCATTGACACCTGCGACGCCGGTTACGAGCTTGATCGTCGAACACGGTTTTATCGGCTGGCGTGCGGCCCATTCCTGATTGACAATAGTTAGGACCTTGCCTGTTTGGGCTTCCATCACGACGACCGAGCCCGCTTTGTCGCCAAGAGCGGCCACTGCGGCTTGCCTGACCTGAAGGTCCTCGCCTTCGGTGTTGTCATTGGCTATATTCGAGATCGTCTCAGTTCTGAGGCCGCGTTCAAATGCGAGCTTTCGTGCCTGAGCTTCGCGTATAGCCTGCTCGCGGCGACGGCGTTCTTCCAACGCCGCTTGACGGCGTTCCTGTTCCAATCGACGCCGCTCGGCCGCAGTTTTGCGGGTCTCTTCTTTCTTATTTGCGGATTTCTTTGGGTCGTCCTTACGGCCGGCGGTTCGTTTATCGTCCTTTTTCGGATCGGTCTTTTTTGCGGCGTTTGAGTTCTTGTCCGCTGCCTTTTTGTCGGCAGCCCGCTTCTCTGCAGCGGTCTGTTTTCCCTTTCTATCGTCCTTTCCCTTCTTGTCTGCAGCGGCTTTCTTTGCGTCCTTCGCCGACGCAGCCTTTTTGTTGTCCTTCGCCGCCGGAGATGGCTTTTTTGCTTGAGCGTGAGCAGGAGAAGTTGCGAAAGTAACAGTGAATGCCAGAACGAGACCACAGAAAACGGCAAGCGGTCGCAGGGGTGAAAACTTCATGCGTTACCTCTAGAAAGGATCCTTTTTATTATTCAGTATCTGGGGAAAACGATCTCGCCGCATCTAAAAACCGTGTTTCAGGCGGCGTTTGCGTAAGAACTACGAAAGACTATAACATTCACTCGGCGGTCGGGCAAGCGTTTTTTAAGCACTTGTTTACTAACTAAATGCCTTTTTTTCGAACATTTCGCGGAAAGCTTCTGTTGATATTGGCGATCCTGCTGATAGCGACGCTGGGCTTTCAATACTATCTGAACCTCGTATCGCAGCGTGAAAGTGCGGAGCTTCGCGAGGCTCAGACTGAGGCACTTGTTGCCGGAATAACGCTCGCTTTCACCAGCATCCCGCTGCAGGACATGCGCCTTCAGGATCTCGTCGATCGGGCAGACGAGACCTATTTCGACAGAGCAACACGCGAACGGATCAAGGATATTATCATCATCGATCACGAATGGCAGGTAATAGATAGCCTGAATCCAGACTTTCTACCGGCCTATGACGAGAACGAAAATGTCGTTTACAAGAACGCGAAAGACCTGTCAGGCCTGCCGCCGCTGATGGACAGCGCCCGGCTGGGCGAGGACGCAAAGAATTTTCCCAATTCGTCCGTACCGGATCGAAAGGCAGTTTCCGACGAAGCACACGCCATACCGCTAGAAACCAGCAAAGGCCGTTGGTATGTAATGGTGCTGATCAATAATGATCGAGATGAGGCAGCCAGGCGAGCCGCTCAGCCGCTGCTGTTCACATTGCTGGTCTTGCTCGCGTCGTCCGTGATCACGTTCATGCTGGTTTGGCGGTTTTCCCGGCCTATCGCCAATCTTTCGGCCGCCGCCCGCCGCGTTGCCGAAGGCGATCTTTCGGTTCGCGTATCTGAAGCGAAGCGAAGCGATGAGATGGGTATGCTTGCGAGGAATTTCAACGAAATGGCGGCTGAGCTCGAGAAAAAGCGTGAGCTTGAGTTGCAACTGCAGCAGGCCGAGAAGAGCGCGGTCGTCGGGCGGCTCGGCTCCGCCATCGCTCACGAGATACGTAATCCGCTGAATTACATTAATCTTACGCTCGACCACCTGCGAAAAAAATACGCTCCGGCCGAACCGGCCGATAGACAACACTTCGAAAAGCTAACCTCTCAATTGAAAGCCGAGGTCGCACGCATAGATCAGCAGATCTCAGATTTTCTGAATTATTCGCGGCCGGCAAAGGCAGACCTGCGGCCCGTCGACCCGCGAAAGGTCATCGAAAATTCGCTGCGGCTGATCGAACCCGAAGCAGAAGAAAAAGGCATCACCATCGGCGTCGTGGAACACGAGGATGTCCCGCAAATATTGGCCGACCCGGAATTCCTGCGCTCTGTATTCAACAATCTTTTCATCAACGCTCTGCAATCGATGGAAACGCAGGGCGGACATCTGGGCATCAAAATCACACCCGACGAGACCGGCAATTGTGTAAATTTTGAGATATCGGATACCGGCGTCGGCATACCTCCGGAAAATCTGGAAAAGATATTTGAACCGTATTTCTCAACAAAAGAGACCGGCACAGGCCTCGGCCTGGCGATAGTTCAAAAGATCGTCGAATCGCACAACGGGACGATCGATGTCAGGTCGGAAGAAGGTAAAGGAACAACGTTCACGGTAAAGCTGCCGACTCATTCTGAACCGCCTGCGTAAGCGGGCGGCGTGGAAGAATAACTATTGGCGACCTCACCCGAATCTGAGGGAAATTATGATAAAGCAATGAACCTTTATGTCGATTTTAATTAGAACATTTCTGGTTATAGGTCTGACGACATTTGCCGCCAGTTTTAGCATCGCTCAAAATGCACCGACGGCTACCCTCGATTGGAAAGCTTACGGCTTCCCTTACGAAGAAATTGCCTTTGAATTCCCGTTCAGACTTGAGATTCGCGCTGAAGAAAAGCTTGATTCGCCCAACACACCTAGAATGTATTACGGAAGTTCGAAAGGAACATTTCTTTACATTTTTTCTGAGCCCGTCAATGATCTTTATGTGCTGTCGAAGCAGAAGGATCGAGAATATCTGATTCGTACCGTAGTTGGATTTTTGCGTTCAGAAGGGAAAAGCATCACCTTTCCGCCACATGGCGAACGAAGCCAGATACTGAAGTTCAGAGACAGGTTCGGGTACTGGCAGACATTCGTCGCGTTCAAAACCAATAAGCGACACTATTTGGCCCAATCAGTCAGCAAAGAAGAAGATGACAAGGTTGCGGACAAATTTATTTCGTCATTGCGGCTGAGGGACGGTGTCTCCGTGAAACGGGAACCCCAGATAACGGAGGCCGCAACAAATAATTCGATCACTGACGATAAGATCCAGGCGGGAAACAATACAGCATCTGATCAAACCGTCGGAAGCGGTAGCGGCACCGGGTCGGGGTCGGGCTCTGGCTCCGGTTCGGGTGTTGGCACAGGTCAGACCTCACCGTCCCAGACCGTACAGCCCTCGCCCAACCAAGAGTCCAAGCCTATGAAATTGTTGAGCAGACCCAAACCTCCGTACACAGAAACAGCAAGGTTTTATGAGATCACGGGAACCTTAAATTTATTAGTGGTATTCGGGGCTGATGGTCGGATCGGCTCCGTAACTCCTCGGACGACCCTTCCGTTCGGACTGACAGAGCAAGCGATCGATGCGGCAAAAAAGATGACTTTTGAACCTGCGATAATGAATGGCAAGCCCGTCAACGTTGCGAGAACGGTGGAATATACTTTTACGATCTACTAGAAAGCGAATAATGGCAAGAAAAAGCATCCTCGTCGTCGATGACGAGAAAAATCAATAACCGACTTTCATCGACCAACCGCCGATAGTTCGTCGACTAGTCCAATGGCCTTTTCAATGTCGCCTCTGAAAACGACGAGTCCGTTTTGGTTAATCACAAAAGTCGTTGGATAGAACTTGACTCCCCATTTTTCAGGCATTTCTTCGTCTTTTACGATAACGACCGGAAATGAATAGCCTGCGTTCTTTACTACTTCGAAGGCCTGGTTAGGTCCGTCCTCTTCAATAGGCTTGTTTACGGCAAGTATCTCAACAAACGGATTCTTCTTGTATTTTTGGTAAACCGATTGGACGTGCGGAAACTTAATAAAGCAGGCTCCGCAAGTCGTATACCAAAAATCAAGAAGCACGATTTTACCCCTGAAACTTTCATCTGTTTTCAAATTCCCTTTTTCGTCAATCGCCACGAATTCAGTGGGCATTTTCTCTGCTACGACCAGGCCTGTGAATGTTCCATAATTAAGTTTATGAATCCACAAACCCCAACCCGAATGCAGCATGAATAGAACAAGTGTTCCCCCCAATATAGTTGGGACTAAATTCAATGGACTTCTCAAACTCACGAATAAATATCCACAAATTGTTCCCAATGTATGCATTAAGACTTCGGGTAACGAGATTAATGTGCCCTCGAAATCGAATACGCGAACAGGGGTTTGCAGAATCCAAAGCCCGAGAAGCAACGATCCTAGCAACCATCGACGCGAAATAAACGCCGAGCATTTCGACAAAATGAAACAGCTTAAGAAAAAATAAGCCAGAAAGCCTATAGATGACGATACAAGTAAGCCGCCGCCCTGTTTGCTTCTCAGGGGAGAGACGAGAAGCATCAACACGAGGGAAGCTAAGAATGCTCCCGCGATTGCTATTACTCTCAATGTCGGCGACATTCACCGTTGCATGATTGCAACCACAGAAAACCGCATCCGAAGCAAGACTTAGTACATCCGCCGGATGAACAAGTAGTTGTTTGTGTGCAATCGTTATAGCTAAGACTGCAGCCACAGTCCGGATTGACCTCGGTGACGTAAGCACCTTTTATTGTGCAGTTTCCAGAACCTCCAAGGGAGACAAAGACCTTATTGAATTCTCGTTTATCAAAACTGGCTATTGCATCCAGTTCTAGCTCGGTCAATTCTTTACCAAGAGCGGTCCCCGCGAACTCTGCTTCGCAGTTTTCTTCCAAAGCCGTAGATCTTAGGATTTTTATTCCGCGGAAAAGAATCTCTTTTTGATGCGAATTCAGTTCTTCATCCGTGGCCAGATGGTATGCAAGTTGAATAGCCCACAGCTTCGTCCTCTCGACGACCGAAAGTCGGCGAAATAAACTCTTTCGATCAGATATCGAATCAACGCGAATGATGCTCTGATATCTCGTTAATACTTCCAACTCGTCCGGTCCTCCACCGAGGCCAGCAAATATCTCAGACGTTTTTATGGGCGAGAATACTGAAAGCGACCTATTCTGAAGATCCAATGCATCTCGCTCAGCTAACGCGCGTTTTTCAATGTTACTTACGTCATACGTATCACGGTTAATCACTGAAATTGCATCCAAAACTAGTTTTGCTTGCGCTTCCGTAAGATCTGGAAGCTTAACCAGTTGCAAAGCCAGGTGAAGTCTGAAGAAAGTCGCTCTGTCTGCAGGACTTGCTTCTCGGAAAGCTCTTCGTTTCTTGTCAGCAGGCAGGCTAGTGATGGAAATGTAATCATCGAGCGCGGAGTAATTCACGGCCGTCTCGGTAGTTGCTTGTCCAACCTTGCCTAAGGCAGCTTTTTGCGGAAAAACTGTGGCGGTAAACGGCGTAAGAAACCCAAGAAAAAGGAGTATCGACAACGCTAAGACGTGCTTCTTGTTAATTTAATTTACCTCCAAATATTTGAGATTATTTTCTATCGCAGACTAACCCTGTGATCGAACGGCCGAGCCTAGCCCATTTAGGGCTATTGGAGTTTGGGAGAAACTTTACAGGCTATATCTACATCGTAAGTTATAATCCCAAATGCGATCTACTGCAATAGTTTTTTTATGGCACGAAAAAGCATCCTCGTCGTAGATGACGAGAAAAATCAAAGAGAGATACTAGAGACCATTCTTTCGGGCGAGGGCTATGACGTAACGACAGTAAGCTTTAAAGCTAATTGCATGTGGCCCGCACCAAAGAGGTCAATCTCCTTACTCGGCTTCACGAATTTTTGAGACCATATTAACAGCACCTTCAATATCACCTTTATAGACAATCAATCCCGCTCGGCTCACGACGAAGGTCGTGGGGTAAAACCTAACTCCAAAGTGTTTTGCCTGATCCTCATCGGCTAGGACAATGACCGGGAAGGTGTAACCCCGTTCGCGAATCTTGCGAAACGGCGTGTTCGGTTCGTCTTCTTCGATAGGTACGTTGACGGCAAGCAGCACTATTGAGGGATCATTCGCATTTTGATCAAATGCTGACTGAAGCAGCGGGAATTTTTGGAAACAAATAGCACAGCTTGTCGTCCAGAAATCCAATAGAACAAGTTTGTTGTTGAACAAGCTATCGTTAACTTCCCTTCCCTGTTCATCTCTCGCGGTCAGATGGACGTTCAGGGCCTGCGGCTCAACCTTTCCCGTGAAGGTGCCATAATTGTAACGATGTATCCAAAGATCCCAGCCATAAGAGTACATGTACCCAACAAAAAAAGTACTAAGTACGAACATTACCAAGCCGCCAGGAAAAGCGAATCGGACTAACGTATAGGCAGAAATCACAGCCAAAACACATCCGACAACCACAGGAAGCCCAAATGCCCCCCATACAAACCACGAGTATATGGTAAATGCATGCATAAGCAGCATCACCAAACCGATGATCTTCAGGACATTCTCGGCGCTGATTCTGCTCGAAAACATCCTGAAGAATATCAAGGCCACGACAAAATAGCCGACGAAGGAAACCAGCATTATGTGGTCGACTTGGGGCGACAATTGAGGTGCCAATAGCGAAATCAGAACTAAGCTGATTGCTATTACAACAAAAGCCTTGAATTTATCGAGAAACATGGCTCGACGAACGTGTTACGGATTAGGATAGCAGCGATAGTGGCACCCGAGGATCCCCCAAGGTCCGCACCCGCTCTTTGTGCTAACACATCCACCTTCCGAACCGCAGTAATAGCCACTAGGACACGACAACAGGCACTCACAGTCGACGGACTCGGCAGTGGTCCTTTTGACGGGCTTGTGTGATCCAATTGACATGAATAGTGCGAATGCCTCCTCCTTGGAAAATACAGAATACATTCTATTAAGGAGTTCGATTCCCTCAGCTTCATCTAGTTTTGAGGCTAAGGCGTCCGGTGTCATCGATGTCAACATCTCATTGATAAATCTGAGTTGATTCTCAGAAAATGCTCCGGTCGCCAAGTGGTACGCCATCTGAGTCTTCCAAATGCCAACTCGTACCCTAATAGGCAACTGCTCAACCAACCTCATGCGAACCCTCGAATCTTCTCGGAGTAAATCAAAATAGCGACGGACCAGATCCAATTCGATGCTCTTGTCCATTGCAAGCGGCTCCAGAAAGTCCCCTAATTCATCTCGCGAGAATAATGCTCTGGCGGAGTTTTCGATCTGTAAGACTTTTGCGCGGATTCCTTCTTCAGTTTCGATGGTCGTTTTGCTGAATGACGCGTCGTCGACGTTCATCAAGGAGTTCAAAACAAACTCTCGCTGGGAGGGCGAAACACTCTCGCGCTTAGCAAGCTGCAAAGAGAGATTGAGCCGAATGAAGGCCGCCTTTTCTGAATTGGAAAGATTTGAGAATGCCAACCGACGAGAGACTGGAGAAAGAGCAGCAATACGTTCAAAGTTCTCAAGCGAGTTTCCCGTTGAAATGGTTTGAGGGAGAACAAATATCTGGCTCGCGCAGGACACTTTCGGGCTTTCCGTGTTCGTGTCCTTGTCCAACCGTTGTCCCGAAACTGCCGCTGCTGAGAGTGTCGCGAGACAGAAAAACAAGACTACGAAGAGAAGAGTCTTTGTTTGTTTGTTTGTTTGTTTGTTTGTTTGTTTGTTTGTTTGTTTGTTTGTTTGTTTGTGCATCTTTCGTACCTCCAAAAATTTGGTTTCATCATTCTGGTGTGAACAAAGCCAAAGGTTGAACGCCGACCTAGCCCATTTAGGGCTTCCGGAGTTTCGGGAGAAACTTTACAGGCTTTATCTACATCGTAAGTTATAATCCCAAATGCGATCTATTGCAATAGTTTTTTTATGGCAAGAAAAAGCATCCTCGTCGTCGATGACGAGAAAAATCAAAGAGAGATACTTGAGACGATCCTGTCGGGCGAGGGCTACGACGTGACGACCGCGTCGTCAGGCGAGGCAGCGATGAAATTCGTCGAATCGCGGCGTTTCGACCTTGTCCTGACCGATCTGAAAATGACCGGCATGTCCGGCCTCGACCTGCTCAAACAGCTCACGGATTACGATAAATCGATCATCGTCATCTTGTTGACGGCGCATGGCTCGGTCGATTCCGCCGTGGACGCGATGCGTTTGGGTGCGTTCGAGTATTTGCAAAAGCCTTACGACAGCGAGAATCTGCTTGAGACCGTATCGCGTGCATTGAAAAAGCTGAACACGCTCGATGCCGAGATCATATCGGTCTCGCCCGAGATGGATAAGGTCAAAAAGCTCATCCTGAAGATCGCGAAATCGAATGCTACCGTCCTGATCCGCGGTGAAAGCGGCACGGGCAAGGAGCTGATCGCACGCTCGATCCACGCGAACAGCCTTCGGTCGAATCAGACGTTTCAGGCCGTGAATTGTGCCGCCATAAACGAGAATCTGCTGGAGTCGGAGCTTTTCGGCCACGAAAAGGGCTCGTTCACGGGCGCCGTGGCGGAAAAGAAAGGGCTTTTTGAGATAGCAGACGGCGGAACGCTCTTTCTGGATGAGATCGGCGAGCTCGACATTTCGCTGCAGGCGAAGATATTGCGTGCATTGCAGGAAAAACAGATCCGCCGCGTCGGCGGCACTCGCGAGATAGACGTGGACGTCCGCGTGGTCGCCGCGACGAACCGCGACCTGCTGCACATGGTCGAGGAAAAACGCTTTCGTGAGGATCTGTATTATCGGCTGAACGTGCTGTCGATCGACCTGCCTGCCTTACGCGAGCGCCGATCCGACATTCCAGTTCTGCTCGATTACTTTCTGAAAAAACACACACGGGGCACGGATCGTAAGGTTTCGATAGATACCGCCGCACGAAAGCTGCTCGAGGATTATTCGTATCCCGGCAACGTTCGCCAACTCGAATCCGCCGTGGAACGAGCCATTTTGCTTTGCGAGAACGACACCATCACCACCGACGACCTGCCGCCTGAGGTGACGCAGGGACGCACTGCTGCCGCGGCGGCAGCAAGCGGGCTTTTCACGCTGCCGCCCGAAGGCGTTAATTTCGAGGACGTAGAACGCACGCTCATCGAACAGGCAATGGCACGTACCGACAACAACATCACCAAATCTGCCAAACTGCTCGGCTTGACATTCCGCACGCTGCAATACCGCCTGGAAAAGTTCGGGTTGAAAAGAGATGAAAGTGGCGAGGGGCAAGGGACGAATGAGTAGATTGGTTACAGCACTTTTACTGCTCTCTGTAGCAACCATTCCCGTTGCTGCACAGAAAAAGGCGATAACTTCTTCGAAATCAACGGTCGCCCGCAAATGCACCGGAAATAATAAGTTGATCGATCATAAAAGGTCATCCGTTTATTTGACGTTTCTCAAACATGAAACGATGGAGCCAGCTGACAAAGGTGATGAGTCAGAATATCTATTTTTTACGTTTACAAATAATTCTTGCTGGCCGGAGTGGCTAAAAATGTCCGGCGTTTCAAATGAACGCCATGGTGACGTCAGCCTGTATTACCTTATTGAAAACAGTAGATCAGGCGAGCAGATATCCGGTCGGCTTTATTGTCATGTGTGCTCAATTAATCCCGTCAGCCCGGGCAATAATCTCACATATTCAATTCCTCTCCGCGATGCCAAGCAAAACACCAGAATGCGGATCGGGAACCAATTTGACTGGGAGCGGGACGCATCTCAAAATGATACCGAACATACAGTTTCTTATTATTTTAGTCGGCTGCCTCAAACGGTGTTGCGGAAGATTTTACCTGAGCATTAGGCTGATTTAATTTACTCCGGAACAATCGAAATGTGTGCTAGAATTCGGTGGTAAAACGAGGTCATTATGGAACCTAATCTCAATTCTATTTTCAACGACGCGTTAAGGCTTCCTGTTGCTGATCAGAGGAAACTTGCCGACAAATTGTTGAGAAATGCGAGCCGTACGAGAAAAAAGCAGGGTGATCTTTCGAAGTATCTTGGAATATTTGACAGCGGTGACCCTCGATCTGCGGACAATGACAAGATCGACTCCGATCTGGCCCGAGAATATGCGGACGATCACGAGCCTGAGAATTGATGCTGATCGACACTTCCGGCTTTCTTTGTATCCTTGATAAAAGGGATTTTCGGCATCCGAGAGCCGCAGAATATTTCATATCGGCTCGTTCTCGCCTCACTCACAACTACGTCCTTGCAGAGTTGGTCGCTCTCGCAGAGTATCGAAACTTTTCCCGCGAGATCACTTTAGATTTTCTTTCCGATATGTTTGAAGATCCGCAAACTGAGATCATTTGGGTTACTGAGAACCTAACGGAACGAGCGATCATTTTCCTTCGTAAACGGAATGACAAAGAATGGTCGTTGTGTGACGCGGTCAGTTTCTTGCTGATGAAAGAGTATGGAATCTCCGAAGCGCTCACAACCGATCACCATTTTGAACAAGCAGGATATGTAAAATTGCTCGAGTCGTAGAGCGAAGAAATCGCATGGAATGGTTTTCGACGATATCGCTGGCACTTGGTTCGGCTTGGACGAGCGGGATAAATCTTTACGCGACGGTGTCGATACTCGGCCTGCTGCAGAAATTTGGTGCGACGAAGCTGCCGGGCGGGCTCGACGTTCTGGATAATTGGTGGATCATCGGGATCGCAGGCGGGCTCTATATCGTCGAATTCTTTGCGGACAAGATACCTTATGTTGACAGCGTTTGGGATGTTGTTCATACGTTCATTCGCGTTCCCGCGGGAGCGGTGGTCGCTTACGCCGCGACAAACGACCTTGATCCGACGGTTTGGGTCAGCGCTGCGTTGCTCGGCGGCGGGCTCGCCTTTGCATCTCACGGCACAAAGGCCGCGGCACGGATCGGCGCCAATTTCTCGCCTGAGCCCGTATCTAACTGGGCGTTATCATTCATCGAGGACGGCATTGCGATGATCGGAACGGTACTGGCGGTTTTTGCGCCTTTCATCATCGCGGGCGTGCTGATCGTCTTTGTGCTTTTCTTTCTCTGGTTCTTTCCGAAGGTCTTTCGGGCGGTCAAGAGGCTATTTGCGGCGACTGCCGCATTTTTCCGCGGCGAAAGTTTTCAGGATATCGCACGCAAGGCGGGGTAAACTTTCCGTTCTACAGTTCGGAACGATTTCCGGAGGTGAATAATGAAAATAGTCTCTTGGTTGTTATTGATCTCGTCTTTTACGATCGTTGGCTGCGGCGGTTCCGCCGGCCCGGCAGAAAGAAAGACAACGAGTGTCGGTGACGGCTCGGACACTTTCGGTCGATCCCCGGCTATCAGCGAAGAACAAACAGCCGGCCCCGGCTCAAAGAACCGCGGTTCCGGCACGGGCAGCGGAACCGGCAGCGGCGGCGGCGGCATCGAGAATGCCCGAAGCGAACCCGCCGACAAACCCCGCACGTCCGACCCGGCCGCTGAGATTCCGAAACCTGAGGTCAAGCCTGACGGCCGAAAGATTATCCGCAACGCCGAGCTTTTGCTCGAAGCCGATTCACCCGAGGAAACTCAGACACGG
Source organism: Acidobacteriota bacterium (assembly GCA_019639155.1). Classification (GTDB taxonomy): domain Bacteria; phylum Acidobacteriota; class Blastocatellia; order Pyrinomonadales; family Pyrinomonadaceae; genus OLB17. Next base: position 222,299 of record JAHBSJ010000001.1, read on the forward strand.
GTAGCGTCGATCGCGGAGGGACTTGGCGGCCTCGTGGTCGAGAGCCAGCAGACCAGCACTGACGCCCGGTCAGCGCGACGCGACATCGTATCGATGACGGTACGCGTACCTGCCGATAAATTCGTTAATGCACTCGAAGAGATACGCAAAACCGCGAGCCGCGTTGTTTCCGAGACCGTAAAAGGGCAGGACGTAACGGAAGAGTTCGTTGACATAGAGGCCCGCCTCAAGGCCAAACGCGCTCTCGAGGAGCAGTTCATGCTAATAATGAAACGCGCTTCGACCGTTGAGGATGCGCTTGAGGTTCAGCGGGAGCTTGCGGAGGTTCGCGGCGAGATCGAGGTCATTGAGGGACGCAAGCGCTTTCTCGAAAACCAAATAGGCCTTTCGACGATAAAGCTGCGCATCCAGACGCCCGCCATGATCAGCACAGGCGGCGGCAGTTTCGGTTCTCAGTTGACCGATGCCGTAAACTCAGGCCTGAACGCGGCGGTCTCTTTCGTTTTCGGGTTGATAACGGTTGTCATCGCTCTATTTCCTTTTTTGGTCATCATCGTTTTGCCGATTTATTTCATTGCCAGATTTCTGTGGCGAAAGGCATCGTCAAAGTTTGTATCCGTTGTCCCGGATGAGGCGAATAAAGAAGAAGAGAAAGCGGAATGACCATCGAGAGACTTTTTCAGATCATGGCGGTAGTGCTCGCGGGCACCGCCGCTTACTTGTATTCGGCCGGGTACAACGATCTCTTCTTTGTCGTTTCTGTTTTGGCGGCAGTTTCCTTCTTTCTCTCGATCCGGGCACAGGTAAAGGCCCGCAATCTTATCCGTGAGGCCAGATTGGCTGCCGAATTGGAGCGGCGGGAAAATTCGGATCAGGCATAGACCGTGGCAAAGATCGTTTTGGCAACATTGGGCAGCCTCGGCGACCTGCATCCGAAGATCGCACTCGGCATGGAACTTCGCCGACGCGGCCATGAGGTCGCCTTTTCCACTTTCCAGGGCTACGCAGAAAAGCTGGCGCTGCTCGGCTTTTACCATCATACCCTTCGTCCGACCGTCGATCCTGAGGACCGTGAATTCATCAAGACTGCAATGGACGGCCGCCGCGGTTCGGAAAAGATCATGCGCGAGATGGTTCTTCCTAATGTTCGTCCGATGTATGACGACCTCGCCGCTGCCTGCGACGGAGCCGATATGATGATTACCGGCGAGCTTGTTTACGCCGCCCGCTCGCTCCGGGAAAAAACGGGGATCAAATGGGTAACTACTTGTCTTTCGCCGATTACGATGTTCTCGGCTCACGACCCGGGCGTGTTTCCGGACGCGGAATTCATGGAATATCTCCGCCCAATGCCCGCCGTTTTTCACGAGCTTTTCTACAAAGTGATGAGGCAGATAGCCGCCGGATGGATGGAACCTTACAAAGAGTTTCGAAAAGAGCTCGGGCTGGATCCGTCACATGATCCGATGTTCCTGGGAAAATTCAGCGATGAACTGCACCTCGTGATGTTCTCGCGTGCGTTGGCCGAACCGCAGCCGGACTGGCCGCTGCAGTCGGTCCAGACGGGATTTTGCTTTTACGATGGACGGGACGACGAGGGGACGATGCCGGATGCACTGAAAGATTTCCTTGATTCCGGTGAACCGCCGATCGTGTTTACTTTGGGTTCTGCTGCAGTGATGGACCCACGGGATTTTTTTGATGAAAGCGTCAAAGCAGCCAAGCTTCTCGGCCGCCGGGCAGTATTATTGTACGGTGTTTACAACGAACCGCCGCAAGGCCTGACCGATGACATAGTCGGGTTTGATTATGCACCCTATTCCCAGGTTTTCCCGCGTGCGGCCTGCGTTGTACATCAGGGCGGCGTCGGAACGACGGGACAGGCACTGCGAGCCGGCGTTCCTCAACTGATCATGCCCTACTCGCACGACCAGCCGGACAACGCCGCCCGCTGCAGACGAGCGGGCGTTGCCGATGTGATCCGGCGGTACAGGTACGATTCCGGGACTGCTGCGGACCTGCTGAATATTTTATTGAAAAACCCTCGCTATTCAGCGAACGCACAGCGTCTAAAAGACATCGTTTATTCAGAATCAGGAACGAGATCAGCGTGCGACCGGATCGAAAGCCTCCTCTCCGGTCAGCTGGGCGGCGCTTGAACTTTGCTCCCCGCAAAACAGATAATCAAATGATGATAATTGAAAAAAACAGGCTAATAACGGCATTTTTTGCTCTGTCGACGGTTTTTTTTCTGACCGCCGACGCGTTTTCGCAAATGGCCCGAAAGCCTACGCCTCGCAGAGAACCGGCGGGTGCGATGAACAAACGACCGGACTCGACAAGAAATTCGATCCCCAAGATCGGATCGCGTGAGGAGTTCGATTCTGTCGCACGCGTCTACAACAAAGGTACATCTTATGCGATGCCGCACGTAATGTTCGTTATCGATCGCCGCTCGAACGACAAGGTCTATTTCGTTAATTCCCAGAAGTTTCGATTTCACAAAGATTTCTTGCTTGCCACTTATCTTGTTCCGCGAGGGGCTGACGTCTTCAAGCCGATCTATATTGACACGGATCGCCGCTTTATCGTTGGCACTATTGCTTGGCAATTGACAGTGGAAAAATATACGTGGGAACTGTGGGAAGGCGACATGGCAAACGAGGCAATTATCAAAACGGCGAACACGGCGCTCAACAAAGCCTTTTACGAGAAGATCTATTACAAACCGAACTCGACCAAACAAGGCGAGCATGCTGAATCGCTGGGGCTCGACCGTGTAACACAGGACGAGATAAACCGGAACATTGCGTATCTGGCTTTGAACACGGGCACGGCAGTCGGCCGCATTCACATAATCGACGAATTGGACGACACGGTTGAGATCGGTGAGAATGAGATAATTGTTCTGCGGGAGCTCCCGATCACACTTCCGCCTGTTCGAGGCATCATCATCGCAAAACCGTCTTCCCCTTTGTCCCATATAAACATCCTCGCAAAAGGCTGGAACATCCCGAATGTTTACATAAAGGACGCCGACCGATTGTTCCGTCAGTACAACACTTTTGTTTTCAGGCTTGAGGCGAACCTCACCGATTACAAATTAGAGCCTGCGTCCGTTGATGACTTGAGAGATCGATTTAAATCCCCTGACGAGCAAATACCTCCTGTTGATCTCAAAGCGACGAAATTAGCCGGACTGCGGGAGATGAGAAAAGGCGACAGCATACGTTACGGGGCAAAAGCGGCCAATCAGGGCGAGATGCTCAACGCAAAGCTAACCGGCTTCACGATCCCGGACGGCTTCAGCGTGCCGTTCTACTGGTATGACAAGTTCATGAAGGTCAACAGCTTCGATAAGATCATCGAGGCACATATGGACGATGACGATTTCGTCCATAACCCTCGATACAGGCGACAGAAACTGGACGAGTTTCGCTCAACGATCCAGAACGGGAAGTTCGATGACGAGCTAAAGGCCCAGATCGTTGACCGGTGGAAAACGCAGCTTGGCGGCAGGTCCGTTTTTGTCCGAAGCTCTTCAAACTCCGAAGATCTGCCGAATTTCAGCGGTGCGGGACTTTATTCCAGCGTCCCGAACGTCATAGATGAAGGCAAGCTGATCGAGGCGGTCAAACGCGTCTGGGCATCGCTGTGGAAATTTGAAGCCTACGAAGCACGTGTGCGCAACTACGTCAGTCAGACCGATGTCTATATGTCGGTTCTGATACAGCTTGGCGTCGATATGGACAGGGGCGGCGTTATGATCACGCGCGATCCGTTTGATGATAAGAACCGAAATATGGTTTATATCAGCTCAGTGTGCGGACATAATTCGCGGGTAGTTGATAACTCTGGAATTCCTGAGCAGATCCTTTTCAATCCGCGAAATGGCGTGATCAGCGTTATGACCTTGTCACAGCAGGAAAATTCACTAAAATTTTCTCCGGACGGTGACCTCACTCAGACGGCGGATGATTGCGCCGGAGCTAACCGGCGTGTTCTGACCGACGCTCAGGTAAGAAATCTCGGCCGGATCGCCGCGAATATCAAACGCGTGTTCGGCGGAAAGAAAGAACAGGACATCGAGTGGGGTATAATGAACGGAAGGATCTTTATAGTTCAATCAAGGCCTTATATTGAGAGTAAATAAATGAAAAAGTTTCTTCTTATCGTGGCGGCGGGTGCCGTCATTGGATGTAACAATGCGGGCAAACCGGTTCCCGTCGATCCGGCGGCGAACAGCACGTCAACGGTGAATAATAAGCCTCAGACGGCGGTCGCTCATTCATCTGAGAATCAGCAGCCTAAAACCGAAAATGGCGGCAGCAAGTCCGGCTGGACCTCGGGCGGCGACCCGATCGACACCGCGGCACTCGATACTGCGATAAAAGATGCGGAAAAAGCACTAGCATCAAAGCCGAACCATGCCTCCGCCAAAAAGGCATTGGCATCCGCGTATCTCAAGAGGGCGACAGCCCTGACAGATGCGAGGCAATACGCCTCAGCATTGGGCGATTATCGCAGGGTTCTGAAGCACGACCCCGAGAACGGTGAAGCAAAGCAGTGGATCTCGCAGATAACGATGATCTACGACTCAATGAACAAGAAATATCCGGCAGAGGGCGAAGAGCCGCCGCCGCTTCCGTTCAAGAAGGAAAGCTGAGCCGCTTTACAAAGTTTCGTCTTAATTTCTAAACTAGCAGTTTCGCACGGATGCAGGCGACGCCTTCGTCCGTGCGACACGAATAATCATGGCAATTTCAGCAAACGATATACGGAAAGGAATGGTGATCCTGCATGAAGGGGCACCGGTAAAGGTAATGGAATTTCATCATCACACGCCGGGTAACCTGCGTGCTATGGTGCAGGCCAGACTCCGCAACCTGCTGACGGGAAATTCATTCGAGTTTCGTTTTCGTTCCAACGACACGCTCGAAAGGGTGATCCTTGAACAGCACGAAATGGAGTACCTTTATTCCGACGGCAGCCATCACCATTTCATGAATTCTGAGACCTTCGAACAGGTGGCGATGACCGAAGACGAACTCGGTGATGCCGCTCAGTGGTTAATGCCGGGCCTCAAGATCGAGGTCGAATTTTATAACGGAACACCGATCGGCGTTGCATTGCCCGGGTCGATGGAACTGACCGTGGTCGAAACGGAGCCCGTCATGAAAGGCGCAACTGCCTCGAATTCGAATAAGCCTGCTAAGCTTGAGAACGGAGTGACGCTTCAGGTGCCGCCGTTCATTGTCGAGGGCGAGAAAATTCGCGTCAACCCTACCGAAGCTCGATACATGGAACGAGTAAAATAGCGAATTTCATACAGATCTTAAAAAGCCCGCGGCCGGTCGTTAGTGTTACAATAGCGTCGGTCGCGGGCTTTTTCTCGCCCTGCGATCGACCTATCAACTAAATAAAGCTGGATCGATGTTTCCCCTCTACAGTTTCCTTTACACCGCCGCCTTCATACTTCTGTCGCCGCGGTTCATTTTCGACGCTTTCGTCGGCGGGAAATATGTGTCCGGTTTTTGGCAGAGAATGGGCTTCGTGCCGCGGCTTGACCACAGCCGCAAGACTGTATGGCTTCATTGCGTCTCAGTCGGCGAGGTCAACGCCGCTCGGCCGCTTGCACTGCTCATAAAGGAACGGCGGCCGGATCTGAGGCTTGTAGTGTCTACCACGACCAAGACAGGTCAAAAGCACGCCAAAGACGTATTCGCCGAGATCGCTGACCTTGTTTTTTATTTCCCATTCGATTGGCAATCGACCGTTCGCCGAGCCCTCGACCGCATCTCACCGAAAGCTGTTCTTCTGACCGAAACGGAACTTTGGTTCAATTTCATCCGGGAAACCAGCAAGAGCAAAGCTCGGATCGCAATAATCAACGGCCGGCTCTCCGAACGCTCGTTCAAGCGCTACGGCTATATCACGCGATTCATACGTCGTGTGCTCGGCTATCTGGACCTTGCCGCAATGCAGGACAAAGCTGACGCGACGCGTATCATGTCACTGGGTCTGCGTGCCAGCAAAGTTCGTGTCACAGGCAATCTTAAGTTTGACCATAGCCTCGACAGCGGCGAGACGAAACTGACAGAGGAGTTTCGAACACGTTTCGCGATCACGCCCGACGCACCGCTAATAGTTGCCGCCAGCACGCACTCGCCTGAGGAAGAGTGGGTGCTGGAGGCCTTTAAGACGGTTTGGAAATCCTCTGCCGTCAATTTGCCGCGGTTAATGATCGCGCCGCGACACCCGGAAAGATTCGACGAGGTTGCAGAACTTGTCAGGAGTTCCGGCTTTGCGTGGGTTCGAAGAACGGAATTGCCTTCCACACGTGACGCTGCTGCCGAGGTCATCATTCTGGACAGTATCGGCGAACTTCGTGCCGCGTATCCGCTCGCTGAGATCGTTTTTGTTGGCGGCAGCCTGATCAAACACGGTGGTCAGAGCATTTTCGAACCGGCAGCCGCGGGAAAGGCGATCGTTACCGGACCGCATACTGATAATTTCAAAGGGGCAGTTGAGGAATTCACCGCACGGGAAGCATTGGTGCAGTTGGCTCAACAAAAGGATGGATCCCGATACTCCGACGCACTCGCGGCCGAGTTCACATCGCTGCTGAAAGATCCATTTCGCCGCAAATTTCTCGGCGAAAACGCCGCCGCTGCAATGGCGGTCAATCGCGGAGCCGCAGAACACACTCTCGAGTACTTGCTTCCGCTTTTTGGCCCTCAGAAATAGCGATGATCTACATCTACTATTTTTTTGCGGGTGTCCTAATATATCTCAGCTACCGATCGTTCGCAGGCGGCATTAAATACCGCAGATTCGTACTCGATGAACTGACAAAAGGATCGAGCTTCACTCCGTTCGCTACAATTTTCGCTCCATGCCGCGGTGCGGAACCTGGATTAGAGGAAAATCTGGCTGCCCTTTTTGAGCTCGACTATCCTCAATACGAGATAGTCTTCGTCACGGATGACGCAGCCGACCCGAGCGTTGCGGTCATAAACAAATTGATGAGTAACAATCGCGGCAAGAGCGCCGCGAAGCTGATCATCGCACCTAAAGCCGAAGCCGCAAGTCAGAAGGTGGAGAACCTCCGCGAAGCGGTCCTGCATGCAGACCCGAACTCTGAGATCTTTGCATTCGTTGATTCGGACGTTCGTCCCGTACGCCACTGGCTGCGATGCCTCGTTGCACCGCTTTCTGAAGATAATGTGGGGGCATCTACCGGTTATCGCTGGTTCATCAGTAAACGGCGAAACCTCGCGTCGGAAATCCGATCTGCATGGAACGCCTCGATCGCCTCAGCATTGGGGCCGAACAGAGACTCGAATTTCTGTTGGGGCGGCGCAATGGCATTGCGGAGAGACGTGTTCGAAGGGATCGGTATGCGTGGACTTTGGTCGGGTACACTCTCGGATGATTTCGCCGTAACACGGGCAATGAAAAGTGAAAACTTGGATATCGCATACGCGCCGGGAGCCCTGACACCATCGTTTGAAGATTGTTCATTCGGCGAAATGATCGAATTCACTACCCGCCAGATGAAGATCACGCGGGTTTATGGGACAACATTCTGGGTGATGTCCATGGTCGGTTCGGCCCTATTCACGATCGTGATGGCAGCGTCGATAGGTGTCCTCATCTTCAACAAGCAAAATCAACCGGCTTTCATCATAAGCCTCGCTGCCTTGGTGCTGGTGTCGATCTTCAGCATTGGTAAATCGATCCTTCGCTTACAAGCGGTCAAGGCTGCGATCCCTGAGCTCGCACCGGCAATTAGCCGTCAATATTTTCCGCACTGCACACTTTGGGCGTTAACTCCCGCCATCTTCTTGTTCAATTCGATCTCGGCTCTGTTTTCTCGCCGCTTGCGATGGCGCGGAAATGTGTATGAATTGAAATCGCCGAATGAAACTGTCATTATTTCCACTAACGACGGTCGATGAACACAATTCATTTAAACGACGACGATGCAAAAGAAAGGGATCCATGGGCGGAACACGCCTGGCCGGACGAGACCCCTTTTACTGAACCCGTAGCCAATGAAGCCCTGCCGTACGATGAGGTCGAGACAGTGTACGTGCCCCGCGAGGCCTTCACACCTGAACCGTTTGAACCTGAGCCTGTCGCAGAAACGATCCGAAAGGGCGGACTCGCATGGTCGGCCGGCATTGCATTTTTCGGTTCGGTAGTATTTATGCTGTTCCTTGGTTGGCTCGCCGACCTGGTACTCGGCAGCTCACCTTGGGGCCTGGTCGGAGGTATCATCTTCGGCTCGCTGATCGGTTTTGTTCAGTTCTTCAGAATTACGTCGCGAATCTTCGCACCCAAGACCGATGACCTGAAGACACGTCCCCTTTTCTCCGAACCGTCCTCAGAATATCCCGACGACCCTCCACAGCTTTGATTTTCAAAAAATGCGCGATAGAATACTCGTTTCGCAATGAGCGAGAACATTCAGCTATCTGATGGGCAAAGGCCCGACTCGCACAAGCGAATATTGAAAATAATGGCCGTTATCTCGGCCGCGGGGACGCTAATGGCCTTTGTTATCGGCGGCACTGCGACCGGCATAGGATTCGTTCTGGGCTGCGGACTTTCACTGGTCAATTATCTTTGGCTGGAAAGTTCGCTCAGGGCAATGTTCTCGGGCAATGCGTCGACGAGCACTTTACTGGTTGCGGCCAGATATATCTTCCGATACTTTTTGCTTGGCGGCGTACTGCTTCTCGTTTATCTGACGGATGCCGTTCCGATGGCATCAGTTATCGCCGGGCTCGCAGCCTTTGCGATCGCGGCTGTGATACAAGGCTTTAGAAGTATCAGAGCGAATAATTGATATTGTAGATCTCAAATGTTTTTATTTGCAGAAGGCGGACATCACACACCACTGATCGTTCAATTCGTCAACCATTATCTTGGCGAACCGGTTCATCAATTTCAGGTCAAATATACCGAACCGCTGTGGAACGAGTATGTTTTTAAGCACGTCGGCACGACCGCCGCGAATGTATTCGGCCCATACACCGTTGAGAACGCGATCCCCTGGTACACGATAATGTTCGTTATCGCTTGTATCCTTACTGTCGTAATCGTGAATATTCTGAAGGGCAAGCTTTCTTCGGAAGACCCGGGCAGCGGCCAGCTTACGCTCGAGGCCGGATTTTTGGCGATCAAGGGAATGATCACGAGCATTATCGGGGAGAAAGGTTTCAAGCATTTCCCGGTGGTCGCGACATTTGCGGTGTTGATACTGGTCTCGAACCTGATGGGCCATTTTCCGCTGTTCATGTCACCGACGGCATCGGTCAACGTTACGTTCGCTCTGGGTATCTCGTCGTTCGTTTATTACAACTACATCGGCATCAGTGAGAATGGACTTTTCGGCCATATTGCTCATTTTGCGGGGCCGAAACTGCCTTTGCTGATGCTGCCGATCACCGTGCTGATCTTTTTTATCGAGATCATCAGTAATTCGATCAGGCCTTTGACGCTCGGTGTACGTCTTTTTGCGAATCTTTATGCGGACGAGATGGTGTTCCTCGAAATATCGAATCTGGCACCGCCCTACACGCATTTTCTTGTTCCTTTGGTGATCACTTTCCTTGGGGTATTCGTGGCATTTGTGCAGGCTTTCGTATTTACGCTGCTTTCGATGATCTACATCAGCGAGGTCAGTCACCACGGCCATGACCACGACGAGCATCACGAAGAAGAGGCCCACGGAGAGCCCGCTGCTGCGGCTGCTCATGCCTAGGATCTATGAGTTTCACGCCCGATAAAAAGGGAGTGTATTTTTGACAAACTGAAGATAGAACAGCGGAAAGCCCGTTGAACGGCGGCCATTTATACCGGGCCACTTTCATTTTACGGCCCACGCTATAGCCCGCACGCTACAGGAGCCTTGACTCCACGGAGTATAAATCAAGCGCATACCGGAAGTGAGGCGAAATCATACCACCCGGCAGCCGCGAACGGCCGAACGCTGTTAAGTCTTCTATTAAATTAACAGGAGAAAACAAATGAATAAGTTCAAATACGTTCTTTTTGCATCGCTCGCTATCGCTTTGATGTCGGTTGCGGCAATGGCACAGGGCGGTGCTGCTGATAACGAATCGACCGTCAGTGCCGCGAAAGCCATCGGCGGCGGCATCGGCTTCGGCCTTGCAGCCGGTTTGGCCGGTATTGCACAGGGCCTCGTCGGTTCGCGTGCTGCTGAGGGTGCTGCCCGCAATCCGGGTGCAGCCGGTACGGTTCAGACGATGATGATCATTGCGCTCGCTCTGATCGAATCACTCGTCCTTTTTGCTCTGCTTATCGTTTTTGTCAAACTCTAAACCGAGCTTGTCCTTTACACTTTGCGGACGTTTGGCCACGGCCTTTCGTCCGCATTTTTGTTGCAGCGGGGACGCGGGCGAGATTTTTCTTGAATCTCAACCGCACGAATTCTATCCTTTTAGTTGCAACCTGAAGAATTTTCAGGCGTTCTAATACTTGATGTCCGAATTTGAAGGAAAATTGGTGGCGGATAAATATCGCGTCGGCGAGCTGATACGAGAGGGCTCGACGGGCGACATCTATTCGGGAATTCATGAGATAACGGGAGATCCGGTCCTGCTGGCCTTGCTCCCGCAAGCTCTCTCTATAGATCCTCGTCTGGCAGAGCCGTTCACCCGCAACGCAAGGCGCTTCGCGGGTATCTCGCACGACAACCTTCTGCGTATCAGGGATTTCGGCACCGACTCGGCCGGCATTGCGTACATTGTTTATGAAGCCGGCGGCAGCAGAACACTCTTAGATCTCCTGAAAGAAGCGCCTATAGCCCAAGAAAGAGCCCTTCGCGTCGCGGCACAAATTTCCGATGCATTGACGGCGGCACATGCTGCCGGGATCGCTTACGGATCTCTCGGGCCTTCGTCCATCCTTCTTGAGCACGACGAGCTTGGCCGCGATACGGTCAAATTGTTTGCAGGCGGCGGCGAGATCGTCCTTCCCAATTCCGGAGAGTCATCGACACCGTATTCTGCCCCTGAACGCCTCAGAGGCCAGCCTGCGAGTGCGGGGAGCGATATTTATTCACTCGGCGTACTACTTTACGAAATGTTGAGCGGTGCAAGGCCGTTCGAAGGCCCCAACGCGGCAGAGCTCCTGACAAAGATCGCGGCCGGGCCGCCGCCGCTGACTACGTTCAGACGCGACCTGCATCCATCCGTTGAACCGATCGTAATGACGGCGATAGCCGCAGCACCCGAAGAGCGTTACGCCTCGGCAGAACTGCTCGCCGAAGATATCCGCCGCATTCTCGGTACCGAAAAAGCTATTGCCGCGGCATCGGGCCGCAAAGGCGTTTGGAAGACCGCGGCTATATCGCTCGTGGGAATTGCGTTTCTTGCGTCGGGGTTGATCTACGCGACATACACGCGGCAGACGGATCCAACGGTTCAGCTTGAATCTGATCCTGCAAGCTTGCCGGTTCAGCCGATAGGCCCTGCAACCGGTGCTCTTGAGGACGATCTCGCAAGAAAGATGCCGATGTCCGACGCGGAGATATTGATGTCAACGTCGGCGGATCTGCTTCCTGGAGGCGACGGCTATAATCCGTGGGCGAACGGCGGTGCGCCTCCGCCCGGAGCTCCGTTAAATTCCGTACTGCCGCCCGGAGCCTACGTCCAGCCGGGACAGGTCTATACAATTGACCCGAATTCAGGCAGCCAGTTCATGCCGAATGAAAGCGGGATCGTGCTGGTGCCTATTCCGGCGAACAATGCCGCCCCTGCGGCTTCACCGACACCTAGAACTCAAGGTGACGCGAATACTCAGCCGACACCGAGTGCTGTTCAAACGCCGCGGCCGCTGATGACACCGCAGCCGCGTGAAACGCCTGCGGCAACCCCTGTGAACCGCGGCAGACAGCCGGCGGCCAATACAAAACCGCCCGATCCGGGATCAGATGAGAACTAGGTCGTAAAGCGTTTTTGCGGCCAATACGAAAACTGCCGCGAGAAAAATGCGTTTCAGCCAGACCTCGTTCATTCTAGTTACGACCGCAGCACCTGTGTAACCTCCGACAAACATCGCGGCACCGAGGATCGCTCCAAGCTTATAGTCCACAAGTCCCTGCCACATAAATACGGCCGTCGCGACCCCCGATGAGACTATATTGATGAGTTTCGTCGAGGCGATCGCTTCCGCGTATCTCATCCCGTAAATTCCGACGAGGACTGCAGTAAGAATGGTCACATAGCCGCCGCTGAAGAGCCCGCCGTATATTCCGAGTGCAAAGGTAAGTAAATAGGTAGCCGGCAGCCTCATGCCGCCGAATCGTCCTTTTGAAGGATCTGCCGGCTCGCCAAAGACGAGTATGAAAACAGCGACCGTTATCATTGCTGTCGAGACAATTATCTTGATCGACGCATTGCTAATGATACCGACGATCAATGCACCAATGGCAGACCCGACAAATGTGATAACCGCGAGGGGCGTGACCTTTGAAAATGAGATCGTACCGGCCCGCAGAAATGGTATTGTCCCGCCGACCGCCATAAAGACAAGGCCGAACATATTGGTCGCCACGGCGACACGCGGTTCAATGCCGAACTGGAACATCAGCGGCACAGTGATCAGGGAATTGCTGCCTGTTACGATGCCGATGGCGGCAGTGACCGAGAAAACTGCCGCAAGGATGATGATCGCTTGTGTGGACAACACGGTTTGATTATAGGCTAAGAGGCGAAGTGGCGGAGTAGAATGTCAAAAAAAGGCGGCTCCGAAGAGCCGCCTTAAAGTTCACACGGAACTCCTGTCTAACAAGTTAGAAGGTGTAGCGTGCACCGAACGTGAATCCGCGTCCGCCAACGTTGGTCTGACCGAGGTTCAGGAACGTTGCCGTGTTAACCGTATTGCCGATGGTGTTGACCGGAATGACGGTGAAGTTGCGGCGGTTAAAGACGTTGAAGACATCCATACGGATCTGGAGTGCCTGTCTTTCACCGAACGTGCGGAAGTTTTTGCTCATCGCCATGTTCCAGTTCTGCGTATCGCCCGTGCGCTCGGTGTTTGCACCGAGGTTGCCGAGGATGCCCGAGTTTGCTGCGTTCACGATGAAGTAAGCATTCGGGTTCGGCGAGGTCGGGGTCGAAACCAAGGGATACTGTCCCTGCGGATTGACCGATACACGCTGTGAACCTTCAACGGTCGAGATCTGTCCCGGCAGGATGCCGAGTGCATTGTTGGCATTGATCACAGAGAACGGAGTTCCCGATGCATATGTACCAACAGCTGAGAGCGTCCAGCCGTTCGCAAAGCTGTCTGCGATCTTGCTGCCGATGCTGTCGCCGCGGCTGACAAAATCACGGATGCGCCAGACGAAGTTCGTTACAAACCTGTGCGGCTGATCGAATCCAGAACGTGCACGGTCGAGTTTCGGATTACGCGGGTCGGCAGGCAGCGTTCTGTTGGCCTGTCCGCCGAGTACGTCATCCGATTCGCTCATGTATACGCTCCAGGTATAGTTCGCATTGAAAACAAGGTCTCCAAAGCTGAAGCCGCCGAGGCTCAAACGCGAGAAGCGTCGTTCAAGCGTGAACTGGCCGCTGTTGTATGACGAATCAGCGATACCCTGACCGATCAGGATCGAACCGCGGGTCGGATCGAGCCTGAGGCCCGTACCGCCGGCTGCTACGGCGAAGCCGTAGTTGGACTCAACTTCACGGATCAGATTGCGGCCGATGTTGCCGATGTATTCCATCTTGGCAACCCAGTCGTTGTTCAACTGATACTGCATGCTGAGCGTCCACTGTGTGGACATCGGCTGCCTGACGCGTTCGTTAGGAGAAAACAGACGAAGCGGCAACAGAAGCGGATCGCCCGTGAACTGCTGCGGCGTCGGTGCAGTCGGCAGATTAATGAACGGAAGCTGTCCGCTGATGTTCGTGAATGCAACGTTCACACCACGCGGGAAATTACGCGAGTTGTTGAGCAGAACGTTCTGGAACACCTGGTCATACGAGATACCGAAACCGCCGCGGAGAACCATGCGTCCGTCGAACCAATCTTTCGGGTTCCAAGCGATACCAAAGCGGGGGCCAAAGTTGTTGACATCCGGCTTGGCGTTCGAGAAGAAACCGTAGGGCGTCGTTATGTATTCATAACGGAGGCCGAGGTTGACGTTGAGGTCCGGGTTAACACGCCAGTCATCCTGAACGAAGAATGAGTGCTCATAGGTCGTAGCATCGGTCAGGCCATCGCCTGCGTAGCGCGAATACGAAGCATTTGTGTCGGTCAGGAAGTTGACCAAGCTACCGTATGAGACGGTGCCGCGGAAGTTCGGTGCAAAGAAGCTTGCCAATTTGTAGATCAGCATGTTGTAGCCGAACTTGACTGCGTGGTTCGAACGGTTGTACGAAACGTTGTCAGTGAATTCATACACTTTGTCGTTCCTGAACTGCGGGAAGTTAACGTTTCCTACGTTGAGGGCGGTGAAACCGCCGACGGAGAACGCGAAGCCCAGATTTTCAGGGAACGTGATGTCACGGCGGCTGAAAGTGAAGCGGGCCTCATTCAACCAACGCGAATTGATGATGTATGAATCATTGATCGTGAACGAATCATTCTTTACGACCTGACCGATCTCCTGGCCCGGCAGTGATGCCGGTGCACCCGGATCGGTAGCCTTGTCATACAAGTAGCGGACCGAGAAGTTATCGTTCTTAGTGAAACGGGTGTTTACCTTGAACATGTACCGTCCGAAATCTGTTCCGTAAGGGATACCGGCATTACGAGCGCGGTTGAATATCTGGATCGGCAGAACGTTACAGTCCGTCGGATCGCTGACCGGGCACGTGGCAAGCGCCGTAGTGCCTGTAAGCGTCAGACTGCCGAGCGGAGTAGGATCATTAGCAACCGGGTAGTTGCTCGTGATGAAAGTAAGAGCCTGGGGCACAATACCCGTGCGGCCGGCATACTGAAGCCTCTGAATGGCCAGGGGAGAGAATGCCTGACGAGCGGCCGAGCTGACGGTCTGACGGAAATCATTCCAGTCCATGCTGGTGAAGAAGAATGTGTGATCCTTCTTGATCGGGCCTCCGAACACAAAACCGTAAGCATTGTTCACCGTAACGCTGCGTGCGTTGCGGAGCGCACGCTGCTCGCCGAGCGTTGCGACGTTAGCGTTAAAGCTGCGCTGCTGAGCTGTGGTAAGAGCATCGAGTCCGTTGCCGCCCCACGTCCAGAAACCTTCACCCGTGAAACGATTGGTTCCGGATTTGGTGATCTGGTTGACATACGAGCCGGCGTTGCGGCCAAACTCGGCTTTCGGGGTGTTGGTGACGATCGTGAACTCTTCGAGAGCTCCGAACGGCAGAGCCTGACGGGGAATGGACAACGACTGGTCGTTGTTGTTCGCACCGTCAATGGTGAAGTTGTTCGAGCGGGTACGGTTGCCGTTAACGGCAAAACCCGATCCCGGACGGCCATTCTGATTCGGCAGAACGCCCGGATTCAACAGAGCGAGTCCGTTGAGGGTGTTCTGTCCCGGAAGCTCCTGGATCTGAACCTGGCTGACGGTCTTGACGACCTGACCCTGTGTGGTGTCGAGCACCTCGCCGCTGGACGTCACTTGGACAACCGCGGTGATCTCACCGGTCTGAAGCGTCAGGCGAAGGCCGGTGTCAGAACCCACGGTTGCAAGAATGCTCTCGCTGACCGAGGTCTTGAAGCCCTGCTTTTCAACACGGACGTTATACGAAGCGACCGGAAGGCCGACGATACGGAACGAACCGTCGCCGTCAGTGGTCACTGTACGGGTGAATCCCGTTTGCGGGTTGCGTGCCGTAACCGATGCTCCCGGCACAACTGCGCCGGTCTCATCTACGACGATACCCGAGATGATACCGTTGATCGTCTGGCCAAATGCAGCTACGCTGAGCAGCATGGTGGCGAAAGTGACGACCAAAAGTCTTGTCAAACTCTTCATTACTAATCCTCCTAAGGGGTTAAATTCAAAAAAAATCAAAAATCGTGACTAAAACACACCTGTAGAAAGGCAACAGCTGTGCCATTTTCGTTACTTTTTTGTAAAGTTTGATCGAGCGTCGATTCGCAGACTCGAAGTCTCAGATTTAATTCAATGTTTTCAATGATTTAACGAAGATGTTCAATGGCGAAATGGTGGGCATTAAATCCGCATCTCAAATTGACATGTGCCGAAAAACAGGAGATTTATTAGAAATTTCGGAAAAAATCCGAAAATTCCATTGCCTAATTTTCGATCTGAATATTGTAGCTTTTGATCTTGGAATTCAAGGTGGTCGCATTTAGCCCCAAGAGCCTTGCGGCCCGGGACTGATGGCCTCCCGTTTGCTTCAGAGCACGGCGTATAAGATCGATCTCGTACTTTCTGATCTCGTCGTAGAAGTTAATGCCTTTCGCAATGTCGATCTCGTCGGAAATGCCTGCTGACGAAGTAAAAAGCTTCAGGGCGAGTTCCGGGTCGCGGACCTCGGGCGTCAGGCAGTCCGCAGTGATCTCATTTCCCGGAGTGATGACGATAGCCCGTTCGATAATGTTCTCAAGCTCGCGGACGTTTCCCGGATAATTGTAGCTTTCAAGCAGCGAAAGAACTTCAGGTGCGAGATTTTCGGAAATTTCTCTGCCGTTCTCCTGCGAATATTTTCTGATAAAGAACTGAACGAGAGGAAGAATATCCTCACGCCGGTTGCGAAGCGGCGGCAGTTCCAAAGGCACAACGGATAGCCGAAAATAGAGATCTTCCCGAAACTGTCCATTTCTGACAGCCTCTTTCAGATCAACGTTCGTCGCCGCCACGATACGGACATCGACCTTAACGGCAGTGGTGTCGCCGACAGGGATAAATTCCCGTTCTTGTATCACTCTCAGGAGACGAACCTGTGTCTCCGGCCGCAAGTCGCCTATCTCGTCCAAGAAGATCGTCCCGTTATCTGCGACCTCAAAAAGCCCTTTTTTGGCAGCGATCGCGCCGGTAAAAGCTCCTTTGGTGTGGCCGAAGAGCTCGGATTCGAGCAATTCGGACGGAATATTTGAACAGTTGACTACGACGAATGGGCCGTTTGCCCGCGGACTGGCCTCGTGAATCGCCTTTGCAACAAGCTCTTTTCCCGTGCCGCTCTCGCCCGTGATCAGTACCGTTGAGCGGGCAGGAGCTACCCGATCAACCAACCGGAAGATCTCCTCCATCACCTCGGAACGCCCGATAAAGCCTTCTCGCTTGACCGATCGGGACATCGCCTGCCGAAGATTTTGCCGCTCTTCTTCCTTTCGGCGGCTCTTTATTCCTTTGGCAACCAGCGCGAGTATCTGTTCGTTTTGGAATGGCTTGCGGATAACGCCTGCAGCACCTTTCTCCCATGCCGAGATCGCAGTATCAAAGGTCGCGTAGGCTGTTACCATAAGGATCACCGCTTCCGGGTCCTGCTTGATCAGTTCCTCCAGGGCAGTAAGGCCGCCGATTCCGGGCATCGAAACATCCATCAGAACAACGTCGAAGGGCCTTTCTGAATAAGCAGCTACTGCGTCCTCGCCTGTGCGGGCAAGTTCGACCTTGTAACCTGCGCCTGAGAGGATCGCTTCCAGCACGTCGCGCATTATCTCTTCGTCATCGACGACAAGGATGTTTCCCTTCTTTGCCATAAACTTTCAATATAAACTATCCAAAGCTAATTCGAAACGCTGATCAGCAATGCTGACGATCCTAATTTCGCACGTTATCAGGCGTCAGATAAGCTTCGCATATGCGGCCCGTATACGACAGTTTCGCTAAATACTACGACATGCTGTTCGCCCCGGCAGAGCGGTTGTTCCTTGCCCGATCGCGCCGCGAGACGCTTTCACTGATTCCTGACGCTGCACGTACGCTGGAAATAGGCTCGGGCACCGGCTCCAACTTTCAGCATTACGGCAATTTTCATTCACCGGTGGCAAGTGAGGTATCTGCCGAAATGCTCCGGTTCGCGGCCGCCAAAACCTCGGCGATCTTGCTCGTTCGAGCCGACGCTCAGGATCTCCCGTTTACCGACAATTGTTTTGATGCGGCCTTTGCCACGTTGGTTTTTTGTTCGATAACGGAACCGGAGAGAGCGTTCTCAGAAATTATCAGGGTTGTCAGGCCCGGAGGAACTGTAGTTTTGCTAGAACACGTGAGGCCTGACGGCGTCTTGGGAAGATTTTTTGACGCATTGAACATTGCGACTTCCGCTTTGATAGACGACCATTTCAACCGAAGAACCGCGTTGACAGCGGAAGAATGCGGGTTGGAGGTGATCGAACTGCGCCGAAAGTTTGCCGGTATCATCAACCTTATCGTCTGCAGAGTGCCGTCTGCGTAGCACTTCGGAAGTAAACTTTTCGCCGTCAATTAGCGTAGAATTTAATTCAACGGCCGACAGGATATCTTTGCTTGCGGCCGAAAAGTGAAAGATATATGGCAATGTCAAAATCGGCTAAGGTCCTTTTGCTTCTGGGTGGCCTGTTTATTGGCCTTTTCATAATTGCGGTTGTTGCTCTCTTGTTTGCGGCTACTTCGATGAACAGGCCCTCCGTGTCGGACAACAGCGTCCTGCTGCTGACTGTAAGCGGTTCGATGCCCGATTTCGTCCCGGACGATCCATTTGCAAAAGCCCTCGGAGTGCAGCAGCCGCAATCTTTCACGGGACTCCTCACGCAGTTGCGAAAAGCAAAAGTAGACAGCCGCATCGGCGCCGTTATGTTAGAGATCAATTTCCCTGACATCGGGTGGGCAAAAGCTGACGAGCTGCGAGACGCCATCGCTGATTTCAAGTACTCGGGAAAACCCGTCTATGCGTACATGGAGATCGGGACCAATCGTGAATACTACATCGCGACGGCCGCTGACAGGATCTTTTTGCCTCCGCCGGGCGATCTTTATATAAACGGATTTGCAGCAGAAGCGATGTTCTACAAAGGATCGCTCGACAAACTTGGTATCGAGGCTGACGTCATTCAGATCGGGCCGAAATACAAGAACGCACCCGACCGCTATACCCGTACCGAGATGTCGGACGGCCAACGCGAAGTGATAAATGCAGTTCTTGACGAATATTATTCGCGGTTCACGAACGCAATCGCAGAAACCCGAAAAAAGCCGATCGAAGACGTTAAAGCCGCTGTCGACACGGCTCCGCACAACGCTTCGCAGGCATTGAAACTCGGGCTGATCGATGGCGCATTGTATCGAGAACACGTTGAAGAGGAACTGAGGAGAGCTCTGAACTATCGCGAGAACGAGCCTCTAAGGACCATCCGAGCGTCACAATACAGGGAGATCCCATCTGAGAGTCTCGGGCTGAACAACGGCGAAAAGGTAGCGGTGATCTTTGCGTCAGGGGCTATAAATGTCGGCAAGTCGAGCAGCGGGCCTCTCGCAGGCGAGATGGTAGGTTCGGACACCGTAGTTAAAGCCGTTAATGATGCTGCTAACGATGAATCGGTAAAAGCCATTGTTCTCCGCGTCGATTCCCCCGGAGGTTCGGCGCTAGCGTCCGACCTGATGTGGAATGCACTCGAAAATGCCAAGAGGAATAAGCCCGTCGTTGTTTCAATGGCAGATGCTGCTGCATCGGGCGGCTACTACATTGCGTGTAACGCCAACAAGATCGTCGCCCAGCCATCTACCATCACAGGATCGATCGGCGTGTTCCTTGGAAAACCCGTGATCAAGGGACTATATGATTGGCTTGGCATTTCCAGCGAATACGTCATGCGCGGCCGTAACGCGGGCATCTTTCGAGAGACCGTAAAGTGGACGCCCGAGGAACGCGAAAAGATGACCGATCAGGCGAATACCATCTATTTCGACAATTTTATTCCGAAGGTCGCGGCCGGCCGCGGAAAGTCCGTGGAGGAGATAGACACCATAGGTCAAGGACGCGTCTGGACCGGGACGCAGGCAAAAGAGAACGGACTTGTTGACGAATTCGGAGGGCTGGAAAAAGCTATCGCTATCGCCCGCGATCTGGCCGGCCTGCCTTCAGACAGAGATGTCAAGCGGGTCGTGTTCCCGGCACCGCGGCCTTTCTTCGAAACGCTCTTGAATCCGGAAGAGTCAATGCTTTTCGGTAACACAAAGACTGAAAAGGCCATCGCTGACTCGCTGCCTGCCGACGTTCGGCGAGCATTCAGATATTCTTCCCTTTTCGACCGTATGACATCAGGCGACGCAATGCTGATAATGCCCTATGAGTTGCGGATAAAATAGATCGATCAGATCGAGTTCACTTTAAAGGGGCCCGGTTCTTATCGGGCTTTTTCATTTTCTCTCTCGCAAAGATACCTTTTTTGCTGAATTTTCGCCTTACGGACTGAGGTGCCGCCATTCTCAGAAGCGGAAAAGTAATGAGATCACTGAACCAAGTCTTTATGGCCGCAATTGTAGTTACTATTTTGTCTTCCCAATTCGCGTTCGGGCAGCAGGTCGCTAGCCGCCGTTCAAGCCCTAAAGCCGCTGCGGCGTGTTCCGCCGCTTGGACCGGAACTGTCAGCTACCGACGGTCGCAGTCTCAAAGCGAGACTAAAACGGTCGAGCGGGTATCCGGGCGGGGTCAAGACACCCGAAGTTGGGAAATGAAATATGATTACAATGCCCGCGTGTCGGTGGTTGAATCCGCTGAGCGAAACGGCTCAAGCTCAGGACGAGCGACGATCAACCACTCGTTTTCATCAATTGAAAAGGTGGACGCGGTCGAGAAAAATTCTTGTGACCGCGGTAAAACGTGGAAGGATATGCGTGGCACATCGACCTCAAAAACGACCGCCAGCGCAAGTGCCACCGAATCTGCAAGCATTTCGGTCGGCGTTAACGATGACGGCTCATATGCTGTTAGCGTCGGATTGCCCCAAATACGCGGACAGGTCAGCGGCGAAACGACCTCCAGCTATAGCGGTCAATGTACGCCGAAAGAGGGTAAGACGTTAACTTCGCCCGCGTCCGAAACAACGATCGATGGGAATTCATTGACGAGCGACGGCAGCCATAGGGTCGACCCGAATGATCCGAACCGCATATCCGGATCTTATACTCTTAGCCTTCCGGGTAATGTCACCGAAACCATTACGTGGAATCTTCAAAAATGCGGCGCGCCGCTCCGGATCACAGATCTCCGCTTCGAGCACATGAAGTTCCCTAATTGGGATGATTGGCATGAGATCTCGGAGCAGGCCGGCACCATCGACGGTAACTTTGTAAAGATCAAAGCTACGGTATTGAATGCTTCGGGCGAATCGAAGTCCGGAACGGTGAGATTCAAAGAAACATACAAAGGCGACAAATGGGACGGAGCAAGGCCCGACGGGCCGCTGTCAGACGCTGAAACCTCGTTCAGGCTGGATGCCGGTGAAGAACGAGAGGTCGAGATGATCTGGGACTCGTCCGGATATTCCTGGTATGACGATGGACGGCCAAGGTACCTGCAAAGGATCAAAGCTGAGCTTGAGGAAAAGGGGAAGAAAATAGATGAGATGACCAAGAATATAAAGGTCGCCCCCAAACCTGTTGTGCTGGTACATGGTTTGTGGAGCAATTGGAAGGCATGGGAAACGTGGCAGAACATTCTGACGACTTCGCACTCTTATGACTGGAAAGCGTTTCCCGTAGGTGAAAAACCGGACAAAGGCATTATGAACACGGGCGGTTCGTTCCTTTCGACGCAGCCGACGAATTCGATCGCCGAGAATGCCCGAGAGTTGGAGAAATATATCAAATACGCTCAGGAAGACCGCAACGCATGGCATGTGGACATAGTCGCCCATTCAATGGGCGGTCTTATCTCGCGATACTACATAGCCCAGATCATGGACGCCCAGTCGCCGGACGGACGCCCTAAGGTCTCGCGTTTGATCATGCTGGGAACGCCGAACATGGGTTCACCGTGCGCCGACGTGATGGATCTCGCATTCGAGTTAACCGGAAACAGGGTCGAGGCTGTCAGGCAGCTTCGTCAGGATCATGCGGCGGGCTTTAACCGCATCAACACGGCACGAAAGGGCGTGAAATTCTCCGCCCTCGCGGGCAACCCTCTGCCGACAATGTGCAAGTCCGTGGTTTGGAATGACGGCGTCGTCTCGGTGCCTTCGGCTAAATGGAATGTTAGCGATACTGCCGAATCGAAGAGTCTTCATACCGACCTTACGGGCACAGCCGATTTCTCGAACTTTGTGAAACCGCGATTGGCTGTCGGCCCTAAAGGGGATCACAACCCTGCGGCTCCTGAAACGCCGCAAGCCGCTAATTTGATCGAAGTAGATGCACGAACGCCGTTGCGGTCGCGAAGCTATGGAGCGGCGACGACTTGGTTTGCAGCTTATGATCCGGGCGTCGATCCGTCAGTAGCGTCCGGTCCTTTCGCGAGATCAGTCGATGTCGCCGCGAAACAGACGGTCGAAATAGAGATCCCGGTGGCTGCAGCGTCAAATTTCGGCGTTACCTTCATGGCAGACCCAAGTATTTCAGTTTTGCTGGTCGATGCTAATGGACAAGTTGTCGGGCGCGATGATTCGGGATCACCGGGATCGCGGAGTTGGTTCCGTTCCATCTTCTACGACAAACCGATCTCCGCCGCAACATGGAAATTGAGGGTCGAAAACACCGGCGACCGCGAACATCGCATTGTCGTAACGACATGGGCTGACGCGACGCGTTGACTTTTGTGAGCTTGAGGCTTACGATTTCCGCAACATTTCCTTTGGAGGGCATTTATGCGGATAGTACTTGGCGTCGTTGCGGGCTTCATAGCCTGGTCGATCGTCTGGGTTGGCAGCGAAGGAACCTTGGGCCGCTTTTGGGGTGAATTCGCCGAACACTCTGCTGCGGCGGAAAGGGCATTTGTAAATGGCGAGGTGCTTAATTCTTCTCCGATGATCGCCGTGGTCAACCTGATCCGCAGCTTTATTACATCCATAATCGGCGGATATATCGCAGCACTCGTCGCGGGCGAATATCGACGTGTAACAATGTTCCTTGGAGCGATACTGGTAGCTGTTGGCGTGGGCGTGGAGTATATGTTCTGGAATCTTGCGCCTGCTTGGTACCACATCATTTTCGTTCTGATGCTCTATCCGATGACGGTGCTCGGCGGCCGTCTGCGGCGTTCGAATTAGTCCGCAGCGTGTTGGCGAGAGCGGTCGGGATCGGCAGCATGGTCCCGACGCCATAGGTCTTTGTATTCAGATCCGCTACGGCGGCCTCTGCATCATCGAGCAGCTCTTCGGGCGGAAGATCATCCCGGCTTTCGTAACAGGCGTGGAATATGCACGGCATCGGCTTTGCTTGGTCATGAACCAAACAGCCGGTGCCTTTTACGTACAATGGACAGGCGAAGAATTCCGTTCCCGACGATATCTTCTCTGAAGCGGCATTGACACGCTCACGAACGGCTTGCTTTTGACGGACATCCAAATTATCGATCACGCATTTGATCGCTGCAGCCTCAAGTTGAGTGATACGGACGTTCACAAAATGCTCGTCAGTACAGCAAACACCTTGAGTTTCGCACGTTGAGCAATCCTTTGCCCGCAACTCGTACTCCGAGACGACACGTTGGCGAAAACCATCTCTTATTGCAGAAAGCCGGGTGAGGGCTGTTGTTTCGGAGAGAAACCGCATCAGACGAACCTAGCTTAAATATACCTGCGGACATCTTCCATGTTAAAATCCCAGTATTGAACTAGGAGAGATATGCTCAAAGAAGGCGACAAGGCACCTGCTTTTACTACGACCAACCAGGACGGAAAGAAAGTAAGACTCAGCGAATACAAAGGCAAGCGAGTAGCTCTTTATTTCTATTCGAAAGATGACACGCCGGGCTGCACGAAAGAGGCATGTTCATTTCGCGATGCTGACGATGTTTTCAGAAAAAAGGGCATCGTTGTCCTAGGAGTTTCGATCGACGACGAAAAGTCGCATCAAAAATTTATTTCGAAATACCAGTTGCCGTTCGATCTGCTTGCCGATTCGGACAAAAGCATCGTCGAGGCATACGGTGTTTGGGGCGAAAAATCGATGTACGGCAAAAAGTATATGGGCACGCACCGCAAGACCTTTTTGATCGACGAAAGAGGCAAGATCGTTAAGATCTTTGACAAAGTAAAGGTCGCGGAGCACGCCGATGAGGTTTTGGAGGCTTTTGGTGAAAAGTAGTTCTAAACTTGGTGTATTTATTTTGGCCGTCGCAGCAGCGGCTCTGGTTTCGGGTTGCACAAGCAACACCTTGCCGGCATATCGTGCCTACGCAAACGACGCTGATGTTCCGCGGATCAACGTTGAAGAAGCGAAGAAGGACGTCGACGCCGGTATTGCGGTTATCGTCGATTCGAGACCTGCATTCGCATTCAAACACGAACGTATCGCCGATTCATTGAATGTTGTTTGGGGCTCGTCCGAAGATGCTTACGGAGTTTTGCCGAAAGACAAAAAGATCATCGTTTACTGCTCCTGTGCGGCTGAGCACACAAGCGCGGCACTCGCATACCAAATGAACCAAAAAGGCATTGCAAATACGTACGCTTTGGTAGGAGGCACCGCAGCCTGGAAGAACGCAGGCTATCCCATGGCGAGCGGAGATTAGAACCTGAGCAATTCGTCGCAAATACGCTCCGCCGCTTTGCCATCCCAGAGCGGCGGTATTTTTGTGCCTGCATCGGTCGTCCCGCTGTTCAAAACCTTCATCGCTGCGTCAACGATCTTGTCGCGGTCGGTACCGACCAATACGTTCGTACCCATTTCAATAGTGATCGGCCGCTCAGTGTTGTTGCGAAGCGTCAGGCACGGAATACCTAGAACGGCCGTCTCTTCCTGCAGTCCGCCCGAATCGGTCAATACCAGTCGTGCACCGCTGTAAAGCCGCATAAAATCGAGGTAACCGAGCGGTTCCACCATCATTACACCGGCACTTGACAGCTTGTCCTTAAGGTCGAATTCCTCGATCTTTGCTCGCGTCCGTGGATGCACAGGAAACACGATCGGCAGTTTATTAGCGATCTCGATCAGAGCATCCGCGATACCGGAGAAGGTCTCTTGCTCATCAACATTGGACGGCCGATGTAATGTAAGAACCGCGTAATTGTTTTCAGTCAGGCCGATATCTTCGCGGATCGTCGATGATCCTGATATTTGAATGTGTTCAAGCAGCGAATCGATCATCACGTTGCCGACGAAGCGGATCTTCTCAGCCGGTATTCCCTCAGCCGCGAGATTCTCATCAGCATCTTGGGATGTTGTCAGCAACAGATCCGAAATGGAATCGGTCAGGATCCGGTTGATCTCCTCCGGCATTGTTCGATCCCGCGAACGAAGTCCAGCCTCGATGTGGGCTACGCGGATGCCCAGCTTTGCACAAACCAAGGCACACGCGATGGTCGAATTGACGTCGCCGACAACCACGACCCAATCGGGCTGATGTTCGAGCACAACGGGCTCGAACTCAGTCATTATCATTGCGGTTTGAACTGCATGAGATGCTGAGCCGACGCCGAGGTAAATATCAGGCCGCGGCATTTTCAGATCGTCAAAAAATGCATCCGACATCGCCGCATCGTAATGCTGGCCCGTGTGGACGATCATCGGTTCAAACTCGTCAGGCCGCCGATTCATCTCGGCATAAATCGGCGCGACCTTCATAAAATTTGGGCGTGCCCCTGCTACGAGAATGACCTTTAACATCTATAGCCTCACGATCCTGGCCGATGCTCCCTCGCGAACGTCATTAGACAGGGCGTTGCGGGTATCAACAACCAGCGTTGCAAGCCGGCAGACCCGATCGTAATCCACATTGGAGTGCTCCGTGCAGATGATGACGCAATCGGCGCCGGATATAAGTTCGTCCGTCAGGTCATTGTTGTAAAGCGGCTCGCCGTCGCCAATGGTGTAAGCGTGGTCGAACGTAACTTCAGCCACGAACGGGTCGTGGTAAACGACATCGGCTCCGTCCGCACGCAGCAGATCGATGATCGAAAGAGCAGGCGATTCGCGCATGTCGTCGATATCTTTCTTATAAGCTACACCGAGGATGAGAATTTTCGAGCCGTTAACCGCTTTCTTGTCATCATTCAAGGCGGTTGATGCAAGTTCGACGACATAATTTGGCATCGTTGAATTTATCTGTTCAGCAAGCGAGATGAACTGCGAATCAAAACCATGCTGCCGGGCTTTCCATGAAAGGTAGTGCGGATCCAGCGGAATGCAATGACCGCCGATGCCGGGGCCCGGAAAGAACGGCATAAAACCGAAAGGCTTTGTCGCCGCGGCACGAACGACCTCCCACGTGTCGATCCCGAGAGCGTTGCAAACCTTTGCCATTTCGTTTGCCATACCGATGTTTATTGCACGAAAAGTATTTTCCCAGAGCTTCGCGGCCTCGGCAACGCGGGCGCTTGAAACTTCATGCACAGTGTCAACTATCTGTGAATACAGAGCAGAAGCGGCCGCGGTCGAATCGTCGGAAACGCCGCCGACCACTTTTGGAATGTTGTGCGTCTGGAACTGCGGATTGCCCGGATCGACCCGCTCCGGCGAAAAAGCAAGCAGAAAATCGCGGTCAAGTTCAAACCCCTTTCCCTCGAACATCGGTTGCAAAACCTCGTCAGTTGTCCCCGGATATGTCGTCGATTCCAGGATGATCAGTTGTCCCGGACGCATGTAATTACATATCTCGCCGCCCGCCGTGAGGATGTAGGACATATCCGGATCCTTTGTTTTGCGAAGCGGCGTAGGGACGCAAATGATGATGACGTCGCATTCATTCAGACGGCTAAAGTCCGTCGTCGCGGCAAGCTTTCCCGTCGAAACGCACTTCTGCACGTTCTCCGCCGGCACATCGACGATATACGAACCGCCGTTGTTGATCTCGTCGGCTTTCTTTGCATCGACCTCAAAGCCGATGCAGTCAAAGTCTTTAAGAGCAAATTCGACGATCAGCGGCAGGCCGACATAGCCGAGCCCGATAACGCCGATACGCGCATTACGGTCATTAATAAGTCCGATCAACTGGTCTTTCAGCATGTTAATGTAAAAAAACGATCAATAAGCGAGGTATAAATTGGCTGTGGAACTGCAATGGCGTCAACCATCAAGGCTATGCGAAACAATGTTGTTAGTCAAGAATATCGTCTTCTGCTAAACTTAATCGGAACTTCGATCCGAATAGGATTGAAACTTCGAATCAACGCGAACCTCCGCAAACAAAATGAGTTTTGAGATCACCTCAAACAATCCGGTCGTTCGAGCGGTCCTAGAGGGAACGGCTCCGCGTCCAGCTCAGATAGCAGCTTCTCGTGGAGCACTGCCGCTGCCGCAGGCGGATCTTTTTGAACTGCTCGTTCATCTTGCAGACGCCTCCGATGAAGAGCTGCGTGCAAATGCGCAGCGTGCCTTAGGAGAACAGCAAACGGCTGACATCGAGGCGTCGGTCCGCTCGGCCGAAACAGCTCCGAACGTTCTTGCCTACTTTGTTAAACGCACCGATCTGCCCGCGTCGATCCACGAATCGGTCCTAGCGAACACAAAGACGCCGCCGGCCGCGATCGCACAATTCGCGAAAACGACGCAAAACGGCGGCTTGCTGGAGCTCATTACTCTTAATCAGCAGCTGCTGATCCGAAATCCGTCTATCCTTGACGCATTGATCTCAAATCCGGCCCGCACGGCAGAGGCAGACCGGCGCGCAGCGGAAATTAAACGCGAATTCTTCGAAAAAGAGCGCGGTGCGGAGCAGATCGCCAACGAACTGCGGGCCCGAGGACACGAAGCTGCCGCTGAATTCTTTGAGACCTCAGAGAACGCTGACGAGATGGATGTCGAGGACGCCCTGTTCCTCGCCAAGCACATAGAGGTCCTCGACAAAGAGACCGATGATTCTTGGCTCGCTCTCGAATACATCGAGGAGATCTACGAAGAGTCCGAAGAACAGCGGAAAGCAGCATTCGAAAAGATCCTTGGCGAGCTTAAACTAGAGGAAGAAGAAGTTCCCGGCGACCGGATATCGATGCTGACGCGCGTTATGCGAATGGGTGTGAAGGACCGCGTCAAGCTCGGCATGAAAGGCGACCGCGAAGCACGTAACATCCTGATCCGCGACCCGAACAAACTTGTTGCCTCCGCCGTCATCAACAACCCGAGGATCACGGAGCAGGAAGTCGAAATGATCGCAGCCATGCGTACGGTTCCTGAAGAAGTACTTCGCCTGATAGCTATGAACCGACAATGGAGCCGCAGCTATACAGTTCAGCTTGGACTGGCGAAAAATCCGAGAACTCCGCTCGCCAATTCGATGTCGATAATGAACCGTTTGCAGCTCCGAGATCTAACGTCGTTGACGAAGGATCGCAACGTTCCCGAAGCAGTGCGCCGCCATGCGACGCGGCTGGTCAACGCACGTACCGGCAATAAGAGCTGATCGAAAGCCGAATGTGTTAAAATCGTGCGTTCGCGATGGCCGGTTTTTTGAACAAACTGAAAACAACGCTCGAAATGATCAAGTTCGAGCATACTCTCTTTGCACTTCCCTTTGCATTTCTGGGTGCAATACTCGCCGCTGAAGGCATGCCGACTTGGAGCCAACTGCTTTGGATCACGATCGCAATGGTCGGGGCTCGTTCGGCAGCGATGACGTTCAATCGCATCGCAGATCGTGACATCGACGCTAGAAATCCGCGCACCGCAAACCGCGAGCTTCCCAGTGGTAAATTATCGGTCGTTTTCGCTTGGGCGTTTCTCGGCATTTCTATCGTTGTGTTTGTACTTGCAGCCTATATGCTCAACTGGCTGACGCTCGTCTTGTCGCCGGTCGCGTTGCTTATCGTCCTCGGGTATTCATACGCAAAGAGATTCACGGCATTCGCACATTTTTTTCTGGGCATTGCCCTCGCAATAGCACCGTCCGCGGCGTGGATCGCCGTCCGCGGATCTTTGGACAGCGAAGTACCTGTGCTGCTTTCGTTGTTTGTTATGATGTGGACCGCCGGATTCGACGTCCTGTACGCGTGTCAGGATCAGGAGTTTGACCGCCAAGCCGGATTGCGGTCAATACCGGCACGATTTGGCATTGCAAATTCGCTTTGGATCGCCAGACTTTTTCACGTTCAGGCATTTTTGGTGCTGATTCTGCTATACGTTGTTTCCGAGCTCAACTGGCCGGCACTGGCGGGCGTCATCGCTACCGGCGGCTTGCTCGCGTTTCAACACATGCTCGTCAGGGCCGATGATCTCTCGAGATTGAACGCCGCGTTCTTTACAACCAACGCATTTGTGAGCGTGATCCTTCTGTTCACGTTTGGAACCGCTATCTTCTTGCCGTGATATCGGGACCGGCGTCCATTCATTTCTTGTCGTTCTGTTTCTCAAACATCATTGGGTAGGTTTTGAAAATCTCTTTAAAAATATGGGTTGTAGCGACCTCTGACAAATACTCAGCTGCCTCAAAAGACGTAAAGATGCCGCCGTCTTGCCGTTTCCATTTTGTTGGAAAACGGCCGGCTCTCGACCTGCCGGGGTCCTTTGCCAGGGGCGATCGCGGTTTCTTCGCACAGCGTTTTGGAAAACTCAGCAGAAAGTAGTGAGATTCGAGCCCGTCGTTCACCCACCCTAAGAACTCTTGTTGCCCTTTGCGGCTCCAAATATCGACCAGCGGGACGTCAATTATCGAATCGAATTTCGCAGTGTTCAACTCAACAAAATTCGAATGTGAAAAGAAGTCATGAAGAGCATGGATGATCCTGCCCGTTTTGAAAATTATTCGCCCTCGATATTTATCGCGATGCTTGCGTGTTGGCGCCGTTCGGAGTTTTTCGTAATCACGCTCTATCTCACGCTGGAATTTTTGCACCTGTTTGATTCCCTGCGAGAAGTTGCAGTTATCGAAATGATAACGCGCCCAGAAAAAGCGAAATATGTCTTGATAAAAATTCGAGCGGTTCAGTCTCTTGCGCCAAGACCTAAGTGTTTCTGATGAGATCTCGATGTCGAGTTCGGCTAAAGCCCTCGCGAGTGCACGGTCTCGGATCTTTTTGTGGATTGAGAGCGGAAATGCGGCCGACGTTTCGCTTGCCGCAGGCGCTTGGACGGCGCTCAAGGCACTGATGAGAACCGCAAACAAGGTGGCAAAGGGAACTTTTCCGAAAAGAAATATTTTCATCCTTGATCTGCGTCCACACATTGATAACATTTACTTCCAAAGTGACAAAATCTGATAATAGCGTTTTAGGCTGACGCACCTTGGATTTTGGCTTGAATGGCAGGTATCTTGGCTTTTCGCGACTGATGGAAGAAAGAATTTTGCGAACAACTGAGCTTATTAAACGCCTCGGCAAGCTTTATCCTGACGCTCGAGCAGAGCTCGACCATACGACCGCGTTCGAACTCCTTGTCGGTTCGATCCTTGCGGCTCAAAATACCGACGCGAACGTCAACAAGGTCACGCCGGTGCTTTTCCGTAAATATCGCGGGCCGCAGGATCTCGCCGCCGCCGACCCCGCCGAACTCGAAAAAGACATTTACACATGCGGTTTTTTCCGCCAGAAAGCGAAGACGCTGATCGCTCTTTCGCAAAAGCTGGTCGATGATTTTGGCGGTGAATTGCCGCGAACGATGGACGAGATGCTGTCGCTGCCGGGAGTTGGGCGCAAGACCGCAAATGTCGTTCTCGGCGAGGCGATGGGAGTAGCGGCAGGCATCGTGGTGGATACTCACAACATTCGTCTATCACATCTGCTCGGCCTCTCGAACGAAAAGGCCGCCGACAAGATCGAACGCGACCTCATGCAGATCGTGCCGAAAAAGCACTGGATCAAATTCGGCCAATGGATCACGTGGCACGGCCGCCGCGTCTGCATCGCACGCCGGCCAAAATGCGGCGAATGTGTCCTCGCAGACATCTGCCCGTCGCGTCAGGTCGAATGAAATTAGTGATAGAATTTAGTCAACATATGCAGTTCTCATTTGATCAACAACTAGTAGATATTTCCCACAAAGTCGAAGACGGCGAGCGGCTGACCTTCGACGAGGGCCTCGCACTATTCAACACAACAGACCTCAATGCTCTAGGCAAACTGGCCGACACCGTTCGCCGCAGGAAGCACGGCCTGACGACGTATTACAACGTAAATAGGCATTTTAACCACACGAATATCTGCGTTGCGGATTGTAAGTTCTGCGGTTTTTATCGACGTGCCCGGCAGGAAGATGCATATACGCACTCGATCGAAGAAGGCATCGAGATCGCACGCTCTGCTGTCGCCGAGGGTGCGACCGAGCTGCACATCGTAGGCGGATTGAACAGCAAGCTGCCGTTCGAGTACTACACCGATCTTTTCTCGTCGCTCAAACGGGAGTTCCCCAAGCTGCATCTCAAAGCACTTACGATGGTCGAGCTCGATTTCTTTGCACGATTTTACAAGATGTCGGACGAAGAGGTGATCGAAAAGCTCATGGCCGCTGGGATGGATTCGTGCCCCGGCGGCGGTGCGGAGATCTTTGCTGAACCGACACGCTCGCGCATCTGCGATCACAAGTGCGACGGCGACCGCTGGCTAGAGCTTGCCGGTAAAGTGCACGCCGCGGGTTTGAAAACTAACGCCACGATGCTTTACGGCCACATCGAGTCGATAGAAGACCGCGTCGATCACCTCGTGCGTTTAAGAGAACAGCAAGACAAAACCGGCGGTTTCCAGTGCTTTATCCCGCTCGCTTTTTACCCGCCGGGAACTGCTCTCTCGTCGCTGCCCGGCCTGGACGCGATCGACAATCTCAAGACGATCGCCGTCTCGCGGCTGATGCTCGACAACTTCGACCACATCAAGGCCTACTGGGTCATGCTCGGCAAAGCCACCGCCCAGACCGCCCTCCACTTCGGCGCCAACGACCTCGACGGCACCATCACCGACGGCGGCGAACTGACCCACGCCTACGCCGCCGAAGGCGAAGTGAAAATGACCAAACAAGAGATCATAACAATGATCCAAAACGCCGGCTTCGAAGCCGTCGAAAGGGATACGGTTTACAACCGGGTCGGATCTGCCACGGTATAGTTGGACATGAGCGACACGCTTGACCAGATCAAACTCCTTGTACTTGCTGGGAACATTCGCATTTCTGATCACGGTTATGACGAACTTGCTGCCGACGGAATACTCGCTCGTGAGGCTGTCGAGGGGCTAGTAAACGCCACGATAGTAGAAGATTATCCTGGATATCCGAAAGGGCCATGCGTTTTGCTGCGGCAAAAGGACAGTGCAGAGGAATACATCCATGTTTTGTGGGGCATTCCCAAAGGTAGATCCGAACCGGCGGTGCTTATTACAGCCTATCGCCCGGACCCCGAAATGTGGGACAATGGCTTTCTAAAGAGGAAGCGATGAAAAAGGTTACACGTACAAAACTGATCCAAGAAGGCGAATACGTCGCAGAGGTCTCAGTGGAGCTAACCCAGACCGATGATGAATGGTCTCCTTACCTAAGCGTGGAAGAGGCCTACAAGCTTGACAGTGTCAGAGAAGCACTGCGACGTGGAGATGTCCGGTCAGCTGCTCGTTATGGACGCGTTTTCACGTTGATGCCGGTCGCCGCGTGATGGTCATGCTCGGCAAAGCCACCGCCCAGACCGCCCTCCACTTCGGCGCGAACGACCCGGACTTACGCCTCACCGACGGCGGCGAAGTAAAAATGACCAAAGCCGAGATCATAACCCTGATCCAAAACGCCGGCCTCGAAGCCGAGGAGCGCGACACCGTTTACAACCGCGTTGAGTACATCGGCTAGATAAAAATGAGACGAATATTTCTTTGTATTTCATGTTTATTTCTCGCTTCGGCTTTGGCAGTTGGGCAAGAGATGCCTTTTCAAAGCTTTGAAGCCGCCGTGACCGCAGAAAAGGCCGGATTCGCGGGGAACAAGGAAAACCTATCGAGGGTTTTTAATGCCGAACGTATTAGACTTGGACAGTCTTTTGAGACCGAGCTGTTGAAATTTATCGGCGATGATGCTGAGAAACACTTTTGGATCAGCTCGTTCATCACGGCTCGCTCGTATCTTCATGGAAACACGCCGTTACCTGATCTGGCATTCCGTATTCGGACCAGAGCTTTGGAGCTGCTCGCGGACTCGGTTGACGAAAAAAGTCTTGGCCGCAAGGTAACGATCTATCGAGATCTCGCGGTCTCATCCAAATTGGCAGGCAAGCAAGACGACGCAACGCGTTTTCGTGACAAAGCGGAATCAATTCTTGCAGGCAGCACAAGTCTCAGCGCGTATGTTTCGGGGAGAACAGAGTTCGATATCTGTGTTTACCGGAACATCTCGGGAAACATTGACGCGTGCAAAGAGGACGGAGCGCCGCCAGAGAAGATAGTTTCCCGCGGTTGGTTAAACAGCCAGGCTCTTGAAATGATAAAGCCCATTTATCCCGTTGAACTTAAAGGAAAACGGATCAAGGCTCAAGTCGATGTCGGGATCATGACCGACACGTCCGGAAATGTGATCTCCGCTACGGTGATACGCGGGCCGAAGGAATTCCATAAAGCGGCCGTCGATGCCGCAATGAGAACGAAGTTCGGTCCGGTGACATTGTCCGGACAGCCTGTAAAAACGTCAGGCTGGCTTTCGTTTGTTTTCTCTCCGCAGTAAAATTTCGATCCCCCGGCAGGTTTTTGGCTTGATTTATTTGCGTTGAGGCTTTGGCAGAACGTGCAAAGCCTTTGGTCAAACGTGCAAAGGCTTCACGCAAACGTGCAAAGCCTTCACGCAAACGTGCAAAGCCTTTGGTCAAACGTGCAAAGCCTTTGGTCAAACGTGCAAAGCCTTTGGTCAAACGTGCAAAGCCTTTGGTCAAACGTGCAAAGCCTTTGGTCAAACGTGCAAAGGCTTCACGCAAACGTGCAAAGGCTTCATGCAAACGTGCAAAGGCTTCATGCAAACGTGCAAAGGCTTCATGCAAACGTGCAAAGGCTTCACGCAAACGTGCAAAGGCTTCATGCAAACGTGCAAAGCCTTTGGTCAAACGTGCAAAGGCTCCGCACATTTGCGTAATGGCTTTGCGAAACTAGGTTCTCTGCACCCGCATTTGAGTAAACACGTTACACTTTTTGAGATGACAACGGAGAATTTCGATCATATCTACTATCTTGAGCATCCGCACTTTACGGTCGGTCGTGTCGATCAGTGGGGCGAGAGCGGATACTTATATTTTGAGGGCAGAGTCTATTCTTATGAGGAAGACCGCAAATGCCAGTACGGCAGGACGTATTCGCCGATGTCCATAAACGCATTTATCGCGTACGCGGCAAGGTACGAGATCGATATTCCGCGGTTTTTTATGGATATTCTCGATGATGCCGCGGGCAAACCGTCGGCAGATTAACGTTGATTGGGTATATTTTGCGATAATGTTGCCGCTATGAAAAAAAACCTCTCCGCCGCTGAACGCAACGCCCTTATCGAAACTCTCAGATCCCGTTTTGAAACGAATAAACACCGCCACAAAGGCGTCAATTGGACCGACGTCGAGGCCAAACTCAAGAAAAGTCCCGCCAGACTCGGTTCGCTTTATGCTATGGAGAGCACCGGCGGCGAACCCGACGTCATAGGTTTTGACAAAAGAAGCGGCGAATTCATTTTTGTCGATTGCTCGCCCGAAAGCCCGAAAGGCCGCCGTAGTGTTTGCTACGATGCTGCGGCTTTGGCGTCCCGCAAGGAACACAAACCCGCCCACAGTGCGATCGGGATGGCCGCAGAAATGGGCATCACCATCCTCGATGAGGCCGAATACCGCAAACTTCAGAGTTTCGGCCCCGTGGATACGAAAACTTCAAGCTGGATCGCCACTCCCGACGACATTCGGACACGCGGCGGCGCGTTATTCGGCGACCGGCGTTACGGACATGTGTTCACTTACCACAACGGTGCGGAATCGTACTACGCCGCCCGCGGTTTTCGCGGTTCGCTTCGCGTCTGAATGAAAAAGGCGGCCCGCTATCAGGCCGCCCATGATAATTAGAATTTCACAACTGAAGGCGTAACTCGGAACAATTTACGCAGCGTCGAAACGGTCTGCGTTCATCACCTTGTTCCAAGCGGCAACAAAGTCCTTCACAAACTTATCCTTGCCGTCAGCACATGCATAGACCTCAGCGAGTGCACGAAGCTCCGAATTCGAACCGAATATCAGATCGACGCGGGTTCCTGTGTATTTTACCTGTCCGGTGCTGCGGTCGACGCCGTTGAAAACCTGGCCGTCCCCGTTCGCAGCTTCCCAACGTGTGCTCATATCGAGCAGATTCACAAAGAAATCGTTCGTCAACTGGCCCGGACGGTCGGTGAATACGCCATGCTTCGAGCCATCCCAGTTCGCACCGAGAACACGCAAACCGCCAACAAGTACGGTCATTTCCGGAGCCGTCAGCCCCAAAAGCCCGGCTTTGTCAACAAGCATCTCTTCGGCGGGAGTTCCATGATGGCCGCGTTTGTAGTTGCGGAAACCGTCAGCCTGCGGTTCGAGGAACTTGAACGAATCGACCTCGGTCTGTTCCTGCGTCGCATCACCGCGGCCCGAAGTGAAAGGCACGGCGATGTCGTTTCCGGCATCCTTCGCAGCCTTTTCGATCGCCGCATTTCCGCCGAGAACGATCAAGTCCGCGATCGAAACGTTCTTGCCGCCCGCGTTGAATTCGGACTGAATTCCGCTCAGTACGTTCAGAACCTTTTCAAGTTGGACGGGATTATTGACCTCCCAGAATTTCTGCGGGGTCAGCCGGATGCGGGCACCATTAGCACCGCCGCGATTGTCTGAACATCGGAATGTCGATGCCGATGCCCAAGCCGTCGAAACCAACTCTGAAACACTCAAGCCCGATTCAAGGATCTTAGCCTTGAGAGCGGCTTCGTCGCCGGCGTCGATGCGGGTTCCTGCCGGCACGGGATCTTGCCAGATCAGGTCTTCAGACGGAACCATCGATCCGAGGTAGCGTGCCTTCGGCCCCATGTCGCGGTGCGTCAGCTTGAACCAAGCACGAGCGAATGCATCCGCAAATTCTTCAGGATTTTCGAGGAAGTGGCGGGAGATCTTTTCATATTCCGGATCCATCCGCATCGCCATGTCGGCGGTGGTCATCATCGGAAGATGCTTCTTGTTCGGATCGGCTGCGTCCGGAACATTCGGCTCAGCGTTGACAGGACGCCACTGATTCGCACCGGCGGGGCTTTTTGTGAGTTCCCATTCGTTGCCGAACAGAGTTTCGAAATAGCTGTTGTCCCACTGGATCGGCGTTGGTGTCCATGCACCTTCGATTCCGCTGGTGATCGTGTCTGCACCTTTGCCCGAAGCGTATGTACTCAGCCAGCCGAAGCCCTGTGCCTCGATCGGTGCTCCTTCAGGCTCGGGACCGACGTGTGCAGCATCGCCTGCACCATGGGCTTTACCAAAAGTATGTCCGCCTGCGGTCAATGCTACGGTCTCGTAATCGTTCATCGCCATGCGAGCGAAAGTTTCACGAATGTCGCGTGCCGACGCGAGAGGATCGGGATTGCCGTTCGGGCCTTCCGGATTGACGTAGATCAAACCCATCTGAACGGCGGCAAGCGGGTTCTCAAGTTCGCGGTCGCCCGTGTAGCGTTTGTCGGCGAGCCATTCACCCTCCGAACCCCAATATGTGTCTTCCTGTGCCTGCCAAACGTCCGCACGGCCGCCGCCGAATCCGAATGTTTTGAAGCCCATCGATTCGAGCGCCGCGTTGCCGGCAAGAATGAAAAGGTCTGCCCACGAAAGCTTCCGCCCGTATTTTTGCTTGACCGGCCAGAGCAAACGTCGCGCTTTATCAAGGTTGCCGTTGTCCGGCCAGCTGTTCGTCGGAGCGAAACGCTGCTCGCCGTTGCCCGCGCCGCCGCGGCCGTCCGCGACGCGATACGTTCCGGCTGCGTGCCAAGCCATACGTATCATGAAAGGCCCATAGTGGCCGTAATCCGCAGGCCACCAGTCCTGCGAATCGGTCATCAGCGCTTTCAGGTCTTCCATGACCGCGTTCAGGTCAAGCGTCTTGAATTCCGCCGCGTAATCAAAATCCTCGCCCATCGGATCGGCAAGCTCGGAATTCTGCCTGAGTATTTTCAGGTCGAGAGCATTCGGCCACCAGTCACGATTCGACCGCTTAGTGCTGGTCGTAAAACTCATTGCACCGCCCGTGAACGGGCATCTGCTTGAATCATTGATCTCCAAAGCTTCGCCTTGGTTTTGTTCTTCTATGTTCTGCATTAGATTGTCTCCCAAACTGTTTTTCTGGATCTGTTTAAAACCTCAAAGATTATGGTTACAAGGAATAATAACCGACCCGAAATCGCTGTAGCTGACCAAATTTAACCAACTAAAGGCGAACGGTATAAATCTGTTCAAATACGGCGTCGACTCTTACGTTTTTAGAATAATTCCAATTCTAATTACTGTCAATTCCGCGTGCCTCCATTTCCGATAGAATGTTGCGTGCCTGTCGGTGATAACATCATCGTTATGGCACATGAAGCCGCCAAGCGAGATCTGATACGAATACTTCAAAATGCTTATTCCGGCGAGATCGCTGCTGCATATGCCTATCGCGGGCACTGGAAGAGTCTGAAGGACTCGCCTGAAAAAGAGCGGATCAAGCAGATCGAAGAAGAAGAATGGGATCACAGACGGCGCGTCGGCGAATGGCTTGCGCAACTCGGCGCTGCACCTTGGCGACTGAGAGAAAAGATATTCCGGACCATCGGCCGCGTTCTGGGACTTACCTGCTATGTGTCGGGATGGTTCATGCCCATGTATTTCGCCGGCCGGCTAGAAAGCAAGAATTCAGTGGAATATGAGGACGCCGCCGTTTTTGCCCGTGAACTCGGAATGCAGGATTGTGTCGATGATCTTTTGGACATGGCACGCGTCGAGGTGGAACACGAGGTCTTCTTCCGCGAGGTCGTAAGCGGACATCGCCTGCTGCCGATCATGAAACGAGTTTTTGGCTGGAGCTAGACGGTTGTCCTAAACCAATCAACAAACTTCGGAATACCGTCAGCGATCTTGGTCTGCGGGTCATAGCCAAGCAGCCGCCGTGCTTTGCTGATATCTGCATACGTCGCCGGAACATCACCCGGCTGCATCGGCTGTCGGTCGATGATCGCATTCATTTCGAGCGACCGTTCGAGCAGCGAGATCAGTTCGCCAAGTTCTGTCGTCTCTGACTCACCCAGATTGAATACCTCGTAGATCGAACCGTCATAGTCGATCGCTGCTCGGACGCCATCGATAATGTCGTCAATATACGTATAGTCACGCCGGGACGAACCATCGCCGAAAACTTGTATCGGTTTGCCTTCTGTGATCAAACGAGCAAATTTGTGTATGGCAAGGTCGGGCCGCTGCCGCGCACCGTAAACGGTAAAGAACCGCAGGCAGATACAGCGGATGTCGTAAAGATGCGAGTATGTATGGCAAATGAGCTCGCCGGCTGCCTTTGTCGCAGCGTATGGCGAGATCGGCTGATGAATGCGGTCGTCCTCCGCAAAAGGTACTTTTTCATTGATGCCGTACACGCTGGACGACGAGCCGAAAACGAACTGCTTGATACCGTGTTCGCGGCATAGTTCCAGCAGGTTCAATGTACCGTTGATGTTCGTTTCCGCGTATAGTTTCGGTTCGGAAAGCGACGGCCGCACGCCGGCTCGTGCCGCGAGATGGGCGATGACATCGAATTTCTCATCAGAAAAGACATTCGCCATCGCATCCGCATCACGAATATCGGCCTCGACGAATTTGTATTCCGGCCTTTTTAGATGTTGCGCGATATTCGCGTGTTTTATCTCAGGCGAGTAAAAGTCGTTCAGGTCATCGACGACGGTTATCCGCCATCTGCCTTCGGCCAGCAGCCTGTCCACAAGATGCGAGCCGATGAAACCTGCTCCGCCTGTTACGAGTATGCTTCGCGTCACATCCGAGATTTTATCTTAGTCTATCCGAGGGTGCGAGGCAGGCCGCGTTGAATTTGGGTCTTGCAGCGTTTCCCTTGTGTTTTAAGCTCTGCGTTAACTATACTTTACGAGTGATGTTGCGATGATGGGAGGCACTATTTGAAAACTGAACTTGAACGCAAGAACCTTTCCGCAGAAGGTTTGCGGTTTGCGGTCGTCGTTGCCGGTTGGAACCGCCGCATCACAACACAGCTTGAGGCAGGTGCCATCCACGGGCTAACGTCAGCCGGATGTGCGGAAGATCGTATCAGCGTTTTTACCGTTCCTGGAGCTTTCGAGCTGCCGCTCGCTTGCAAAAAGGCCGCTGATACGCGAAAGTTTGATGCGGTCATTGCTTTAGGCTGCGTTATCAGGGGCGACACCCCGCATTTTGACTTTGTCGCAGGCGAGGCAGCACGTGGTCTGATGGATGTTTCACTGGAAACAGGCGTGCCGGTGATATTCGGAGTGATAACGACCGAGAATTTGGAACAAGCAATCGCCCGGGCCGGTGGCGCGGACGAACCCGAGAACAAGGGCAACGAAGCGGCGGTAACGGCAATCGAAATGGCTCATGCCTGCCGAGAGATCAGCGGTCCGATCGAAGTTTAGCAACATCAGCAGTATCCCGATGTCTTTTGAAAAGCCAGAGAAGAGTTCAGGCACAAGGCACAAAGCCCGCGAAGCCGCACTGCAAATGCTTTTTGCCGCAGATCTGGCAAAAACCACTCCCGAAGACCTTTGCAACAACTACTGGGACACGCTTGGCGAGGATGGCCTCGACGCCGCTACTCGTGATTTCGCCGACAGCCTGGCGAAAGGAGCCCTTGAGAAGATAGAGGTAGTTGATGAGCGGATCAAGCAGCGGGCGGAACATTGGCGGATCGAGCGAATGGCGTGCGTTGACCGCAACATTCTCAGACTGGCCATTTACGAACTCCTGTATCGGGATACGCCGGCGACCGTCATCATTAACGAAGGGCTCGAGCTCGCGCGTTGTTTTTCGACCTTTGAATCTACCCAGTTCATCAACGGCATCCTTGATGCGATCAAGCACGATCTTGAGAATGACGCATCGACAGCAGATGACGCCAGCAAAACAAAGGCAACATCAAAATAACAGACGCACCTTTTTCGGGGTATCCTCTGTTATTCTCCTCGGCATTTTCGCTCTTTTTTCTACCGCAGCGGGTCAGGAACTGCCTAAAGAGATCCGCGGCTACAAGGTCCACAAAGCCAGAGTTCTTGTCGAGCCCGACCCACAGCAAAACAAGGCCACCAATGGTGCTGCCGACAAACCTGACGCCGTCGTGAGGGTGCCGCGGCCGCGTGTCGTTGACGTCGGGCTGACGGGCATTGTCTTGGAGGTCACGACCAACATTTCGCCTCCGAAGCAGCGAGGTAAAGTTGATTTCCTAATGTTTCACGGTATTACCGTAAACGGAATCCCATTGGAAATCGAGGAATACCGCAAGCCGTTCGACCTTTCGGGCGACCCTTCAAAACCGCTGACGCTTCCGGTTCGAGCGTATATCCGCAATACCGACGTTTTGCGTGCTGCGTACCGTGAACTAGTTGACTCAAAGGAGCATTGGCGGGTTAAAGGCCGGATCTTTGTATTCGGGCGTTTCAAGAAATTCGGCTTTTCCTTCAAGCGTGTTGTCCCTGTTGACTTTGACCTTGAGGTCCCGAATCCGCTCCGCTGATCTTTCGTTGCATTCAACCGCCAAAGACTTACTTTGCGGCCGCTATATGCGGTATCATAGGGGTTTGCGTCAGAGGTTGAGATGAATACGACGGAAAACAAAGATATCTCGGGATTTATCAAAGAGGCTTTCGGCTCGAACGCCACCTACGTGGAAGGACTGCTTGCACGATTCAGGCAGGATCCTAAACTGGTCGATGAGTCGTGGCAGGAGTATTTTGGTGAATTGCTGACCGGCTCTTCCGACAGCGGTGAGCCCAAAGCAATAAATGCGTCGGTACAGCCCGTTGAACCGCAAAAGACGGGGTCAAAAGCGGCGGCTCTCGAGGCTGCCGACGGTAAACCCATCACGGGCCCCGCTAAGAAGATCGTCGAAAATATGGAGCTGAGCCTTTCGGTTCCTACTGCAACCAGTTTTCGATCGATCCCTGTCAAGCTTTTAGAGGAAAATCGACGTATCATCAACGAACACTTAGCGAACCGAGGCCGCGGTAAAGCATCTTTCACACACATCATTGCGTGGGCGATAGTAGAGGCCGCAAGGTCCATTCCCTCGATGAACACCGGCTTCGGCCTGACGAACGGAGTGCCTGCCCGTCTGGAACGCGAAAGCGTCAACCTCGGCATCGCGATCGACATCGAGAAAAAGGACGGCTCGCGAAACCTGCTCGTTCCGAATATCAAAGAAGCCCAGTCGATGAATTTCTCTGAGTTTTTTGATGCCTACAATGACAAGATCTCCCGGGCTCGCGAAGGAAAGCTCGAGATAGCCGACTTTCAGGGCACGACAATATCGCTGACCAATCCCGGCACGATAGGCACTGTGGCATCGAACCCGCGTCTAATGTCCGGCCAGAGTGCCATCATCGCGACGGGTGCGATCGAATACCCGGCGGAATATCAGGCGATGACCGACGAAGCCCTGTCCCAGCTCGGCATCAGCAAGATAATGACGATGACGAACACCTACGATCATCGAGTCATTCAGGGTGCGGAGAGCGGCCTTTTTCTTGCACGCATCCATGAATATCTGGTCGGAAAGCACGGCTTTTACGACGGCATCTTTGCCGATATCGAACTGAATTATCCTCCGCTTCGCTGGGCCACGGACAACAATCCCGCTCTTTTCGGCAGCAACCGCGAAGCTGAACATATAGAAAAGCAGGCTAATGTCCTTCAGCTAATCAACGCATATCGCACACGCGGCCACTTATTGGCGGACATCGATCCGCTTGGGATGACCTCTTACCATGCGGCGGAGCTCGATCTGGAGAATTTCGGGCTGACCATTTGGGACCTCGACCGCGAGTTCATTACGGGCGGACTGCACGGTGAAAAAACGGCAAGTTTGCGGCGCATTTTGAGCATCTTGCGGCGTGCGTACTGCGGCAAGGTCGGCATCGAATACCGCCATATTCAATCCAAAGAAGAGAAAGAATGGATTAGGCAAAAGGTCCGCGAACACTTCGTCGATACAGAGCCGCTCGCCCCCGACATCAGGAAAGAGCTTCTGCAAAAACTGATCGAAGCCGAACAGTTCGAACAGTTCCTGCACAAGAAATATCTGGGTCAAAAGCGCTTCTCGCTCGAAGGTTGTGAGACGGTGATTCCTATGCTTGATCAGCTTGTCGAGGAGTCCGCGTTCCGCGGCATAGACGAGATCTACATGGGAATGGCTCACCGCGGCCGCCTGAATGTTTTGTCAAACATCATTGGCGATCCTGAGACGGGCGACATGGCGGAACGTATTTTCACGGTCTTTGAGGGAACGTCGCACCCTGACTTCCCTGCTGACGAAGGTGACGTGAAGTATCATCAGGGTGCCGTCGGCAACCGTAAAACACGGAACGGCAAAGAGATACGCATACAATTGTCGTGTAATCCCAGCCACCTCGAGGCCGTAAATCCCGTTGTAGAAGGCATGGCGCGTGCGCGGCAGGACGATCTGCGCAACGGCGCGGGGCTTACGCGCGAAGAGGCTTACGACAAGGTAATGCCCGTTCTGCTTCACGGCGATGCCGCGTTCGCCGGGCAGGGCGTTGTGATGGAGACGCTGCAGCTCGCAGATCTGCCGGGTTACAGGACCGGCGGGACGATCCATATCGTCATCAATAACCAGATCGGCTTCACGACCTCGCCGGAACTCAGCCGCAGCTCCATATACTCGACCGACGCCGCCCAGATCACCCAGACCCCGATCTTCCACATCAACGGCGATGATCCTGAGGCCGCGTTCCGCGTCATACAGATCGCGCTTGAATACCGGCATACGTTCAACAAGGACGTCGTTCTCGACCTTGTCGGGTTCCGCCGTCTGGGACACAACGAGGGCGACGAACCCAGCTATACACAGCCCGTCATGTACGCCCGCGTCAAGGCTCACCCCGGCACGCGTCATCTTTACGCACAGCAGCTCATCCGCGAGGGCGTCATATCTGAAGACGACCTGAAAGCGATGACCGACAAGGTCGTTGAAAAGTACGAGGGCATCCTGTCGCGTGCAAAACAGATCGCGTCCGAAAAGCCCGCAAGAGCCGCCCTGCCCCAGCATCCCACCGACGAGGATGGCTCGAACATTCTCGAAACCGGCACATCTGCAGATGTGCTCGCCAGGGTCGCGGACAAGATATCCTTGGTTCCCGACGGGTTCAATGTCAATCCGAAGATGGTTGGCCAGCTTGGCCGCCGAGCAAAGATGGGTTCCGGCGAAGTGCCGATGGATTGGGGGTTTGCTGAGGCTATGGCTTTCGGATCGCTCGTCGCCGAAGGCACGCCCGTCCGCATCAGCGGGCAGGATTCGGGCCGCGGGACGTTCTCTCAGCGGCACGCTTCGATGTACGACACGATGACCGGCGACCGCTGGACACCGCTCGGCGAACTGACCAGCGAACGAAACCCAACTGCGAGGTTCTACGTTTTCGACAGCTCGCTTTCCGAATACGCCGTTCTCGGTTTCGAATACGGTTATTCCGTCGTCTGCATCAACGACCTCGTAATGTGGGAGGCTCAGTTCGGCGACTTCTCGAACGGCGCTCAGATCATCATCGATCAGTATATTTCGGCATCCGAGGACAAATGGCAGCAGAAATGCCGCCTCGTGATGCTGCTGCCGCACGGCTATGAGGGCCAGGGGCCGGAGCATTCGTCCGCAAGGCTCGAACGCTACCTCCAGCTTTGCGCCGAAAACAACATGCAGGTCTGCTATCCGACCACGCCCGCCCAATATTTCCACCTGTTGCGGCGGCAGGTCATGCAGGACAGCGTTCGTCCTCTCGTCGTAATGACACCGAAAAGCCTTCTTCGCCTTCCGGCCGCCACGTCAACGATGGCGGAGCTTGAGAACGGCGGATTCCGGCCCGTG
Source organism: Acidobacteriota bacterium (assembly GCA_019639155.1). Classification (GTDB taxonomy): domain Bacteria; phylum Acidobacteriota; class Blastocatellia; order Pyrinomonadales; family Pyrinomonadaceae; genus OLB17. The sequence goes on from JAHBSJ010000001.1 coordinate 266,381, forward strand.
ATCGACGATGCCCGCGTTTCGGATAGGGCCGCCGTTCGCCGCGTCGCGGTCTGCAGCGGCAAGGTCTTTTACGATCTCGACGCCGCCCGCGGCAGCTCTGTCGGCGATATTGCCGTGGTACGCCTGGAACAGTTCTATCCGTTCCCGGCCGCCGGGCTTCGCGACGTAATTGCCTCATATCCTAACGCCTCAGACATCGTCTGGGTGCAGGAAGAGCCCCAAAACATGGGCGGTTGGCAATTTGTCGAACACCGCATCGGAGCTCTTTTGCCCGGCGGCGTTTCGCTTCGCTACATCGGCCGTCCGGCGTCCGCGTCACCGGCGACAGGCTCGTACGCCGTTCACGAACTGGAGCAATCCAAGCTCGTTTCGGAAACATTGGATATAGCTTCTTCCGAGAGCACCGCTGCGGTGCAGAAATAGCAGAATGAACGCATTTATGGTCATCCGGAACGCAATTTTCGCTTCGGCTGCTTTTGCGGCAGTTTTCGCGTTGCTTCTTGCATGCCAGTCGAAAACGGCGAGCGGCGAGACGCCCGTTCAGCCATCTGAACCGCAGGCCCGGGCGACGCCGAAGAACACCGAACCCCTAACGATCGCCGCGGTCGGCGACATAATGCTCGGTTCGCCGTTCCCGAACGAATCGCGGATGCCGCCGAATGACGGGGCGGACCTGTTGAAAGGCGTTACGCCCGTCTTGTCGGCTGCGGACATCGCTTTCGGCAATCTCGAGGCGCCGATGACCGACAGCGGCGTGTCGGCGAAATGCCGGCCCGGTTCCACGCGTTGTTTCGCGTTCCGCATGCCGACGCGTTACAACACGTATCTCAAGGAAGCCGGGTTTGACGTCATGAGCCTCGCCAATAATCACGCGGGCGATTTCGGCGACAAAGGCCGTGCCGACACGCGTGCCGCTCTCGACGCCGTGGGCATCAAACACGCCGGCAGCGACCGCACGCAGTTCTCGACGGCCTACCTCGACGTAAAGGGCAAACGCGTTGCATTCATTGGTTTTGCACATAACAGCGTGGTCCCGAACGTCAACGACCTGGCCGCGGCCCGCAGCTACGTCATCGAGGCCGACAAGCAGGCCGACATCGTCGTCGTCTCGTTCCACGGCGGTGCCGAAGGATCGGGTGCGCAGAACGTCCCGAACCGCACCGAGCTGTATTTTGGCGAGGCACGCGGCAATCTGCCGCTGTTTTCGCGGACGGTCATCGATGCCGGGGCCGACCTCGTCCTCGGCCACGGTCCGCACGTCCTTCGCGGCATGGAGATCTACAAGGACCGCCTGATCGCTTACAGCCTCGGCAATTTCTGCACCTACGGCTGGTTTCAGCTCGCCGGCGAGACCGCGTTGACCGTCATTCTCGAGGCAAAACTCGACCACGAAGGCCGCTTTATCGGCGGCAAACTCCATTCCGGCAAGCAGGAAGGACGCGGAATTCCCGTCCTCGACCCGTCCGGCGAGGCCGTCAGAAAGGTCCGCGCGCTCTCCGAAGCCGATTTCGGGCCAAATGCACCGAAGATCGACGATAACGGCGACGTCTCCGTTAAGAAATAGCGATTCGACGGACCTCGCGGAGACATCTACGGGACTCGCGGAGACATCTACGGACGTCGCGGAGACATCTCCGGGACTCGCGGAGACATTGACGGAACTCGCGGAGACATCTACGGGACTCGCGGAGACTTCTCCGGATGTCGCGGAGACTTCTCCGGGCCTCGCGGAGACTTCTACGGAACTCGCGGAGACATCTACGGAACTCGCGGAGACATCTACGGGACTCGCGGAGACTTCTCCGGGACTCGCGGAGACTTCTCCGGACGTCGCGGAGACATCTACGGGACTCGCGGAGACTTCTCCGGGACTCGCGGAGACTTCTCCGGCACTCGCCGCCGGACCGCAGGCAGCCTTGCCTGCACCTCGCCCACCGCCCGCCGGACCGCAGGCAGCCTTGCCTGCACCTCGCCCACCGCCCGCCGCACCTCGCCCGATTGCCGTCGGCTTTAGCCGACGGTCCGAAAAGCCAACAATTATGCGGGCTTCAGCCCAAATGATCTGCGGGCTAAAGCCCGAACTTCATTTATGCACGCAAACCGTCGGCTAAAGCCGACGGCAATTCCCGGATCCAAGCTGCAGGCTGGCAGCCTGCACCTCACCCACCGCTTTTCCCTTGACTTATAAGGCGATAAACGTATACTCACAGAACAATCTCTTGCAGTTCGTATGTATCGCTGTTTGAGCACTAATTCGGACGCGTGTCCGCCTTTCCCCTCTGATTAGTGGAAGGCCGGACTGTGTCCAAATGTGAAATTCCCTGAAAAAGGTCGTCAATTTAAGGAAGGTAAATCAATGTTCGTGAAAAACGTCTCGCTCCGTCTTGCAACACTCGTCATCGCCATCTTCGCCGCCGCAGCGGCAGGCGCCTATATCACCGACCGCACGTCGGCCGCCGCTCTCGGGCTTTTCGCTCCCGCCGAACCCGTGAACGTCCTCGACGCCGCACCACCCGCCCTGGGCGGCTGTCCCGGCAATGTCGTGATCGATGGCGTCGGCTATTCGACGCTTACCGCGGCATTTGCGGCGATCAATGCCGGAACGCACACCGGAGCGATCTCGGTTCTGATCTGTGCGGACACGAATGAGGGAACAGGTACAGCCGTCTTGAACGCAAGCGGTGCGGGCTCGGCGTCTTATACGTCGATAAGCATCCAGCCCGCCGGAACACGTACGATCACCGGTGCGACGACCGCCGGCAGTCCGCTGATCGACTTCAACGGTGCCGACAACGTAACCATCGACGGCCTCAACACAGGCGGTAATTCGCTGACGATCGCGAACACGACCGTTTCGGCGACGAGCGGAACATCCACGATCCGATTCATCGGCGGTGCGACAAACAATACGATCACGAACTCGAACATTCAGGGTTCGGGAACTATGGCAGTTGCAACGAACGGTGCGAATATCTTTTTCAGTACTGACGGCGTAACCGCAAACGGCAACGACAACAACACGATCTCGAACAACAACATCGGCCCTGCGGGAGCGAACCTGCCGACCAAAGGCATCCTGTGTAACGGCTCGACGACTACGACCGCGATCGGGAACAGCGGCCTGAACATCACGAACAATAATATCTTTGACTATTTCGGTGCGGCGGTCACGAGTTCGGGTATCGCGGTAAATGGCGGCTGTAATACATTTTCGATCACCGACAACCGGTTCTATCAGACCGGTACGCGTACATGGACAACCGGAGCGACTCATCGAGGTATTGACCTCAATAGCAGCGCTCCAACCAGCGGTGTTCAAGGTATGACCGTGACCGGCAATATCATTGGTTATGCATCAAATACGCAGACAGGTGTTTATACACTGACGGGTGCGGGAACCGGAGCCAAGTTTATAGGGATCTTCTATAACGCCGACACAGCCAGTACTGTATCCAACATCAATAACAATACCATCGCCGCCGTAAGTTTGACCGGTGTTACAGCTTCAGGGAACTCGACGTCTAGTCCGTTCATGGGCATTTTTATCAACAACGGAAACGCGATAACTAATGGAAACACGATCGGAAGCCAATCGGCGACAGGATCATTAACATTCTCGACAACAACAACCTCTGCTACCGACTTTTACGGCCTCTACAACTTCAGCTCGAGTCCTTGGACATCGAATAACAATAATATCGGCGGGATATCAGTAACTAATCTTGGTGCATCGGGGACATTTCTTGTTTATGGCATGCGAGCCTTTACGACTTCAACGACCCTTTGGTCTGCCGCCTCGAATACCGTCGGCGGTTCGGTATCCAACTCTATTTCGTTGAATGCAACCGGAACGTCGTCGCAAGTGGTCGGAATGTTTACTAGCAATGCGCCGGCCACGCTGACCTCAAATGTCATCCGCAATTTGACCAGCAATATAGGTACCGGCACGACAACAACAGCTTCCGTGATAGGTATAAATATCACTTCATCGACACCGAACTCAACACTTTCACAAAACACGATACACACGCTTACGAATACCAACGCTACCGGTGCCAGCGTGGTGACCGGGATCCAGTTCAACGGATCGACGGCGAATGTGGTCGAGAGAAATCTGATCTACAACCTGCTTGCACCGACGGCGAGTACATCGGCCGAGATCAACGGCATCCGCATCGCGGGCGGTACGACGCAGTATCGCAACAATATGATCGCTCTCGGGGCGAACCAGGCCGGCGCGATCGGTGCGGTTGCCGCAAACTCCAGCGTTGCCGGCATCAACGGCATAAACGAGGCTCTCGGCACGAATCAATTTTTCCACAACAGCGTTTTCATCGGCGGCGTGGCGACTAGCGGCTCAGGCGCTTCGTACGCATTTAATGGAACGGTTACGACAAACACACGATCGAATCGCGACAATATCTTTTTCAACGCACGTACGAACAGCGGCGGAACAGGGACGAACTATGCCATTAAATACAACGGCACTGTAGCCAACCCGACCGGCCTGACGGTAAACAATAACGTCTATTTTGCCAGCGGAACCGGCGGTGTATTTGGTTATTACAACGGAGCCGACCGAGCGAATCTCGCCGCATGGCGCACGGCAGTCGGTCAAGACGCGGGAAGCTTTGAATCCAATCCGCAGTTCAATGCACCGACAGCGGCTACGCCTGACCTTCACCTGCATCCGACAAATCCGACCGTTGCCGAGGGCAACGGCGTCGATGTCGGTGTAGTGCTCGATTACGACGGCCAGACGCGAAGCGGCCTGACGCCTGTCGATATCGGCGCTGACGCCGGAAACTTTGTCGGCATCGACCTCACACCGCCGGTGATCACATACACGCCGCTCGGCAATACGAGCAGCACATCGAACCGGATACAGACGGCGACGATGACGGATGCGACCGGCGTTGATACCACGCTGCCCCTAAGGCCGCGTATCTACATCAGCAAGAATGCGGCTCCGTATGTCGGCACGACCTGTACGCTGACCGGCGGTACTCCGCAGAACGGCACTTGGGATTGCGAGATCAATTACACCATCGTCGGCGGTGTCGTCGCGGGCGACCAGATCCGCTACTTCATCGCCGCTCAGGATACCGTCGGCAACGTCGGAGCGAACCCAAGCGCCGGCTTTGCCGCAACGGACGTCAACAACATCTCGTCCACACCGACAAACCCGATCACTTACAACATTGTGGGCTCCGTCTCCGGCAGCTATGACGTCGGGACCGGCGAAACATACACTTCGCTGACAAACCCGGGCGGTATATTCGAGTACATCAACAATAACGAGGTCACCGGCAACGTGACCATCAACATCACTACGGACCTCGCAGGTGAGACCGGTGCGGTTTCTTTGAATCAGTTTGCAGCGGGCTTTAACATTCTGATCAAACCGAGCGGCGCTCCCCGAACTATCACGGGAAGTATCAACGGAGCCCTTATCAAGCTCAACGGAGCGGATAATGTCCGCATCGACGGTTCCACCGCGGCCAGCCTGTTCGATCCGGATGTCGCCGGCGGAAACCCTGCACTCAGGGAGTTGACGATCACCAATACGAACACAGGCACCTCGTCATGGGTCGTGTCTATTCAGACCGGTACAAACGGTGCGCAGAATAACCGTATCCAGAACGTCAACATCGTCGGAAACGATCCGACCACTACCCTCGGCGGGATCGGTATCGGCGGGAATACTCCCGGCACTACCGGTGTCGATAACGATGGCAACCGTGTCATTAACTGCTCGATACGGCGTGCGATCTTTGGTATCTATGCCGCAGGACAGAGCGTGGCAAATCGGGACCTGCAGACCATCATTTCACTAAACGACCTGACCGGAACGGGAGCGGATCGTGTGCGACGCGTGGGAATACTTGTCTTTAACCAAGACGGCATCGAGATCAACGACAACACCATCGGCGGTATCGAATCAAATGAACCGGTCGACGCCATCGGCATCGGTGTGGGAACGCAATCCTTTGAAAACATCACTACGGCAACAGGCGGCGTAACGAACGCCTCCGTCAAGCGCAACCGCGTCAGCGGTGTCGTTTCAAATAACTCAGCAGGGTTTTCTGCCGTCGGGATCGCGCTCGCGATGGAGGCGGGAACCAATGAGGTCTATAACAATATGATCTCGGGTGTAGTTGCGAATGCGACCTCGCCGGATCTGGTCGCAGGTATTTTTGCCGTCGCCTCGGCCTCGTCGAGCCAGACGCTTCGCCACAACTCCATCGCGATGACCGGAGACCGCGGGGCCACCTCATCTCAGGTGCCCAGCTTTGGCATCGCCATCACGGGAACAAATCCCGGCATACAACTGATCAATAACATCTTTTACACAACGCAGACGTCGGGCGGCGGAGCAAATGCAAAGAGCTACGCCATTGGGCTACAGTCCGCGACGTTCCTGAACTTTTCGGCCTCCCATAATATTTATTGGTCAACAGGAGCTCAGGACGGCGGTTTCCGCACGGGCTCGCTCGGGGGTGGAGCAGGAACCGACTATGTGGACGTGGCGGCTTGGAATACGGCGACCGGGCAGGATTCGCCCCCGACATCGTTCGAGGCCGATCCGCTATTTGTGAACGCCGCAAATGACCTTCACATAGGCCTTGGTAGCCCCGCACTCGATGTTGGCTTTACGCTGTCATCGCCCGCTGACGATTTTGACGGTGACAGCCGTCCGCAAGGGCCGGCTTATGACATCGGTGCTGACGAGGTTTTGGTGGCCACGCCGCAGTACACGCTGACCGTCAACTTGGCGGGAACGGGCTCGGGCACCGTGACGAGTGTGCCGGCGGGCATTAACTGCCCCGGCGATTGTACCGAGGATTATGACGAAAATACGGTCGTCACGCTGACGGCTGTAGCAGCCGGCGGTTCCGTGTTTACCGGCTGGTCGGGCGGCGGATGTTCGGGAACGGGAACCTGCGTGGTCACCATGACCGCCGCGACGAACGTCACCGCGACATTTGACCTGATACCGACGCCGACGCCAACCCCGACGCCGACACCGACGACGGAGGTGCAGTTTGCTGCGTCGTCGTTCATGGACGATGAATCGCAGTCGGCTGTCATTACGGTGACCAGGACGGGTGACCTGTCTGGTACGTCGAGCGTTGACGTGGTACTGACGGACAACACGGCGACGGGCGGGCCCGCGTGTACGTCCGCCATCGACTATGTCTATGCGGGGCCGGTCAATGTCAGCTTCGGCATCGGCGTTTCGACGCAGTCGTTCAACGTACCGCTCTGCAGCGATACTCTGTTCGAGAACACGGAGACGGCTGATCTGTCGCTGACGAACAACATAGGAGCGGACATCGGCACGCCTTCGACGGCCGTTCTGATGATCAACGACACTGCGAACCAGTGGCGCAACACCACGCCGATCGACATCACGCTCGGCAACGTGGCGAATCCGTATCCGTCGAGCATCACGGTCACGGGAGCACCGGCATCGGTCGGTTCGATCAGGGTCACTTTGTACGACTTCTATCACGAGTTCCCGGACAACGTGGACATACTGCTCGTCGGCCCGAACGGCAACAAGTACGTGCTGATGGCGGACGCGGGCGGCCCCGGACCGGGCATACAGTTCCCGAACCACGTCACGCTGACGTTCTCGGACATCGCCGCACAGACGGTGCCCGACAGCACGGCTCCGACGACCGGCAGCTACAAGCCGACGAGCTGCGAAACGCCTGTTCTGTCATTCGCACCGCCGGCACCTGCGGCTCCTTATACAGAACCGGGCTGCTCGCTGATACGGCCCGTCGAACAGACGATGTTCGGACAATTCGGCCTTGCGGACGGTAACGGCGTCTGGAGCCTGTACATCCGCGATGACGCCGGAACGCCTCTCGCACCTGACACGCTCATGGGCGAGATACTCGGCGGCTGGGGCCTGCAGCTTCTGCCTCCGACATCGACGGCTGTCACGGTCTCGGGCCGCGTGACGACATCGGAAGGAGCCGGCCTGCGTAACGCAGTCGTTTCGATGACCGACTCGCTCGGCATCAAACGCAGCGTTACGACGAGCTCGCTCGGCTACTATGTCTTTACGGACATTCCGGTCGGCGACACCTACATCGTGGGCGTATCGTCGCGGCGGTACCGTTTTACCACACGGCTCGTGCCGGTGCTCGATCCGATCACCGACCTCGATTTCGTCGGGCAAGAGTAACGCTTCAAACTAATGACCTTTTGGCGGAGGGCTAATGCTCTCCGCCTTTTTTCTTGGTGTATTGAATCTGCGTAATTATTTGTGCAAGTGTGGAAAAGTTCGCGGCGGTCGTAATTCATCATCATCCTCCGCACCACTAACTCTCCTGTTTATTGATACTTGACGTATCAGGAGCCCGGGAACTCAAAGGAATGGAAAATGCAATAAACATTTGCGTTTGCGGGCGTGACGACAAGTTCTCGCCGAGCCTATTTCGTCGATCAACGCTCGCCGGAGGTGACCGAGATGTTGCGCGAAAAGGGCAGTTACGACAATCATTCAATAATTCGAACTTTTTTGACGGCGATATTTATCGCAGCTTTTGTAACGGCATTCGCTGTCACCGGACGTGAAGGCGGCGCCGCCAACGATGACCGTTCACGGCAGCGGCCAAGTACGGAAGTCTGCTCGACGCCGCCTGCTGGCATGATCGGCTGGTGGCCGGGGAACGGCAGCGGCCTCGACCGGGCCGGAGGCAACAACGGCCAGTTGATAAATGGTGTGTCGTTCGCACCCGGCAAGGTCGATCAGGCGTTCAGTTTGAATGCACCGTCGCAACAGTTCGTCAGCGTGGATGGTGCGTCACACATCATCAGCAATGATCAGGGCGCTATCGTTGCGTGGGTCAACCCGACCGCGACATCGCCCTTCAGGATGGTCGCGGCGTTTGGCAGCGGCAATGCCGGCGAGGCGGTCGGCTTTGGCATCAACGAAGGCAACGTACGGGTTTATCACCACACGGACCCGTTCGATTGGCAGACAAGCGTTCCGGTCAGCACCGGTGTTTGGACGTTCCTTGCATACACGTGGGACGGAACCACCGAGAGGCTTTACAAGAACGGGATCCTTGTTGACAGCAGAGCACGCAACTTCAACTACGCCCCGACCTTTGGCCGCATCGGATTTGGATTTATCAACGATGCCTCTGTCTTTTTCCCGGGACTTATCGACGAGGTCGCTATTTTTAACCGGACCCTGACGGCAGACGATGTCACGGCGATCTTTGGCTCCGGCACGGCAGGCATTTGCCAGCCCTGTGCCGCACAGCCGGCCGACATGATCGGCTGGTGGCCGGCGGAAGGCAACGCGAACGACGTTCAAGGGCCGACGTTCGAGAACGGCACTATGATGAACGGCGCAGCATTTACACAAGGCAAGGTCGGCCAGGCGTTCAGCTTTGACGGTATTGATGACTACTTCATCGCAGCCAATACGACCGCAATAGCCGGAGGCCCGCAGGCGACGTATCAGGCATGGATCTATCCGACTGACGTCCCCCTAGTTGAGGAATACTTCGCGGTCGTTTCTGTAGGCGATGCGACCCAACCAGTGTGGTGGCCGATGCAGTGCCGAATACTTTATTGGCGGACATCCGATTCGCCAAGCGGCTATGCACGCTACTACGTTGATTGCGGTCTTGATAACAACGAAAACCATATAGGTCGCCACAGCGGACAGTTCTATCCGATCAATACTTGGAGCCTCGTCACGGCCGTTTTCAATAATGGATCTCTGGACATATATGTAAACGGAGTTTTGGACAACGGCCAAACCACAGGGACAGGCGGAACAACGATCAACACAAACTCCGATAAGTATGTAACTATAGGCGGATTGGTGAGGAATTCTAATTCATCGACCTACACCCATTTCAAAGGCCGCATTGACGAAGTTGGCATATTTGGAAGTGCCCTAACACCGGCTGAGATAACTGCGATTTACAACTCCGGGAGCAGAGGCATATGCAACAGCTGCGTGATGCCGCCGGCGAGTATGGACTCGTGGTGGACGGGTGACGGAAATGCATTTGACATACAAGGGCCGACGTTCGAGCACGGCACGATAATGGGCAACGCCGGATACGCGCAAGGCAAAGTAGGGCAATCATTCAACCTGAGCGGTGCTGAGTCAGACTATGTCGAAGTGCAGAATGCTGCTTTGTTCAACCCGAACGGGCCGTTCACGGTGGACGGGTGGTTCTATCTGGATCCCGGAGCACCGGGCAATGTCGGCGAGATCGCAACGCTGATCGGCAAATCCGAAGGCAGCACCGGCAACGGCTGGACGCTCTATTTTGACGACCGGGCGAATGTTGGAGCATCAAAATCGTTAAAGTGGGCGGTCGGCGGTGTGCTGGAAGCTGTCAATGCAATACCGTCGGCTGGCTGGTATTACGTTGCAGGTACTTGGGATCCGACCGCGATCCCTAGGTCAAAGCTTTACGTTAACGGAAGTTTGATCGCAGATTCAGGAGCGGCCGCATGGGGCATTTCGCATAACGGCCTGAACGTAAAGATCGGAGCAATGCACTGGACCGATGCTTATGGGCAGGGCAATGACCGAATGAACGGCAAGGCTGATGAGGTCGAATTTATATCTCGCGCACTTACGCTCAACGAAATTCAGACCATCTATAACGCAGGAAGCGCGGGCAAATGCCGAACACAATGCTTTCAACTGCCGACCAGCGTGGTCGGTTGGTGGAAAGGCAACGGAAACGCGACCGACGCGATCTTTGGCAACAACGGCACGCTGATCAACGGAGCGGGCTATAGCACGGGGATGGTCGGAGACGCATTCAACCTGAACGAGTCACAACTGCAGTACGTCGAACTGCCGCCGGCACCATCTTTGCTGCTTAACAATGCGACCGGATCCATCTCGGCTTGGGTAAATCCCTACACAACCGGCGGCAATGACATGATCGCGGTCTTCGGCAGCGGCGTTGACGGCGAAGGCGTCGGACTTGGCATATTGGGCAACATCCGCATATACCACCATACCGGCACTTATGATTGGCAAACCAATACGCCGGTCAGCCCAAATACATGGACACACATCGCGTACACGTGGGATCAGACCACGGAACGCATATACAAGAACGGCGTGTTTGCGGAGAGCCGTCCGCGCAATTTCAACTACGTGCCCGGCAATGCCCGCATCGGTTACGGCTGGTGGAATGACCCCGCGAACTATTTCCCCGGCAAGATCGACGAAGTGCTGATATTCAATAACACGTTGTCGGCTGACCAGATCGGTGGAATGTTCGCCGCGGGCGCCGCGGGCACCTGTGCCCCGCAGGCGACGAGTGCGACCATCACGGGGCGTGTCACAACGCCCGAAGGTGCAGGGCTGCGAAATGCGACCGTCACTCTTAACGATGGAGTAACGATGCGAACAGTAACAACAAGCTCGTTCGGCTATTACACCTTCGAGGACGTACTCACCGGCGAAACCTACACCGTCGGTGTACGCTCGCGGCGATACAGGTTCTCTTCACGGCAGGTGAACGTAGCCGGAAACGTCACGGACTTTGATTTTATTGGGCAGGAGTGATGGATCAGCGGGGGCGATGCCCCCTTTATGACCTCCTTGCTTTTGTGTTGAAAAAAATTCAAAAACCGATCACAGGACAACGCTGAGAAACTGATCCAATATCACAACCAGACTGTCTGGACGGGGGCAACGCCCCCGCTTTCTGCAAACCCAATTCGGTCTAACGGCTACAATATGGACAATGGGTGATAGTCAGCTATGCTAATAGGAAGCCTCTGAAGGCGGGAGAGCGGCCTGTGGGAATGCTGATGGACGCGGTTGGCAAGGTGTGGCGGATGTTGTCGCCGAGGACACGTGCGCGCGTGACGCGTTCCGTACAGCCGAAATTCACCGTCTCTTCCGCCGCGATCGTTCGAAATGACAAGGAAAAGGTGCTGCTGCTCGATCATTATTTTCGCCCAGACAAAGGCTGGGGTTTGCCCGGCGGCTTTTTAGAATACGGCGAAACGCCGGAGCAGGCCGCCCGCCGCGAAGTGATGGAGGAAGCGGGGGTCGAAATATTCGACCTGAAGTTGCTGCGTCAGAGGACGGTCGGCAGCCATCTTGAGATCTCGTTCACCGCAAAGGGCCGCGGGCAGGGAATCGTCGGGAGTAAAGAGATCCGAGGGCTCGGTTGGTTCGGGGTCGATGAGCTGCCCGAAGGTATTTCGGATGACCTGCGTTCGCTGATAGTTTCGACCGAGCCCGAACATTGACGGCGGTCAAATTGGAAGCCCCGCCGCGAATCGTTGTATAATCACGGTTTATATAAAGGAGACTTAATTCATGGTTGATCTGGTTCCGACAGCGGATGAGGTAATGAACATCCTCGTTAAAACAGGCGCATACCGCCGCGGACATTTTGTTTATCCTAACGGCAAACGTGCATCGCACTATTTTCAGATGCCGCTCGCTTTTCGCTATTACGACAATGCTCGGATATTGTCGGTCGGTTTGAGCAGGATGTTCCGTATGGAAAAATCCATTTCAAGCCGGCTGCCAAAGGTATCGGTCGTCAGCCCGAGCCCCGGCGGCATCATGGTCGCTTTCGGCGTCCGCGAGGCTCTGGGAGCAGAGCAGATCTATTGGGCTGAAATGGAAGAGGGCAAGCGGCAGTTTCGTCAGTATATCGGCCAGGGAGACGTCTATCCCGCGATAATTGTCGATGATATCAACCGCTCCGGTTCGGCCATTCGCGAGACAATACAGTTAGTGAAAGACCTCGGCAGTGAGGTTATCGGGATCGGGACCATCGTGAAATTTGACGACGCTCCGAATGAATTTGACGGCATTCCCGCGAAATCGCTGCTCAGTTTTGACGTGAATTTTTACGAATCGAAAGAAGAATGGCAAGGTTCGCGAAGCGCGTCCGATGCCAGCGAAGAGACCGTAAGGTTCTAGCTCACATGGCGTGACGATTGGCCAATGCACGGTCCATCGTCACCTCGTCGACGAACTCAAGGTCCGATCCGACGGGCATTCCCATCGCGATGCGTGACACATAGACGCCGATAGGCTTTATCAGACGGGCGAGGTAATTAGCGGTTGCCTCGCCCTCAGTCGTTGGGTTTGTCGCGATGATTATCTCTTTCACCTCGATACCGTCGTTGTTCTCGGGCCTGAGGCGCGTGAGAAGATTCTTGATCATAAGCTCGTCCGGCCCGATACCGCGCATCGGCGAAAGCGAACCGTGCAGGATGTGATACAGCCCTCGGTAAGATCGTGTTTTTTCGACCGCGACGAGGTTATACGGTTCTTCGACAACGCAGATGATCGAGCGGTCGCGTTTGACGTTCGAACAATATAGACACGGATCGACGTCAGTGAGGTTGTTGCACGCCGAGCAGAAAACGATCCGCGATTTGACCTCACGCAGCGTTTCGGCAAATCGCTCGACCTCAGCCTCCGGCCGACGCATTATGTAGAAAGCGAGCCGCTGGGCGGACTTTGACCCGATGCCGGGAAGCCGTTTGAATTCGTCGATCAGCTTTGCGACGGGTTCAGAATAATCAAGCATAGTGAGGGCCGCCAGTTATTACATCAGCCCCGGCGGCAGCATTCCGCCCAACTTGCCCTTAAGCGATTCTTCGACCTTTCTGTGTGCTTCGCCGAGAGCCGCGACGGCAAGGTCCTGCAGCATCTCAACATCGCCGTCCTTTACAAGGTCAGGAGAAAACTCGATGGACATGACCTGAAAATCGCCACGCATCTTCACGTTCACGGCACCGCCGCCGGCGGTCGCTTCAACGACCATTTCCTTCATTTCACGGCTCATCTGCTCCTGCATCGCCTGTGCCTGCTGCATCATCGAATTCAGATCGAGCCCGCCCGGTAATTTCATATACTTATGCCTTCCTTACTTTTCAATCGTAGCCTTTACGGGCAGCGGTTTGCAATGACGGCGATAAGCGAAAAAAGTTCTTTCAATTCTTCCGGACCGAGAGTATGATACAGTCGAATCGGCTCGTACGGAGGAGTGTATTATGAGCGACGAAAAGGGCAGCAGCCTATTCAAAGCGGCTTTGGTTCTGGCGATAGGGCTGGTGCTCGCATCGCTGATATTCGGGTGGTTCCACGCCCGATCGCGGCGCGGCGACGAAGCTATTACGGTAACTGGCTCCGCTAAAAGCCGTATCACATCTGACCTGGTCGTTTGGAGTGCAGGCATCTCGGCACAATCGCCGCAGCTGGCCGACGCCTACCGCCAGCTTGCCGACGGCATCCCGAAGATCAAACAGTATTTGCTGGAAAAAGGCATACCAGAAGCTCAGATGGAGGTGTCATCTATCACCACAACCACGCTGAAACGGCGTGATGCCGACGGCAACGAGACCGGAGAGATAACCGGCTATTCGCTGCAGCAGCAGATAGAAGTGCGTTCGAATGACGTTCAAAAAATAGCCCAGATCGCTCGCGAAGCGACCGAGCTAATAAACCAGGGCATCCTGATCGAATCATCTGCGCCGAAATTCTATTACACAAAGATCGGCGACCTGAAAATAGAAATGCTCGGCGAGGCCGCCAAAGACGCAAAAGAACGCGCCGAAAAGATCGCCGCCAGCACGGGAAATTCGATAGGCGCGGTGCGGTCGGCAAAAATGGGCGTCCTTCAGATAACGGCGGCCGATTCGACCGAAGTTTCCGATTACGGCGTTTACGACACATCGACGATCGAAAAGGACATGACTGCTGTCGTGAATATCAGTTTCGCAGTTAACTAACTGATACTAGACCACTTACCACTCACACAATCTGCCTGCTCCGCGAACGGAGCAGGCATTTTTTTGCGCAAATAGTGCGGCAACCCATGTTTTTTTCGATTCATCACACGAGTTGTTCACACGAACACGATCTCGATATCTCGAGAAAAAGGAGGAATCATGAAAGTAGTATCAGCATTGTTTTTGTTTGTGCTGGCAGCATCGACGGGAGTCTTTGCCCAAGGAGCGGCGACCAAAACGGTCAAGTCTCAGGCTGATGCCGCGACGGCTTCGAACGTTGAGATAGCCGAACAGGTTTCGGCCGTGACGTCGGCGAGCGTCAGCGGAAAGCTCGAAAAGACACTTGATGTCAATAAGGCAAAGGTCGGGGACGATGTGTTGCTCAAGACAACCAAAGCCGTAAAAGAAAACGGCCGGACCGTGATCGATAAAGGCTCCGTGCTGGTCGGACGCGTAACGGAAGTTGAAAAGAAGACTAAGGCAAACGCTTCATCCAGCGTTTCGGTCCTTTTTGACAAAATGATCGCCGGCGGCAAGGAGATGCCGATCTCGGCTGCTATCACTTCGGTCGTTTCGGCAACCACATCGGCTGCTGCGGTGATCGACAGCGATATGTCGAGTGCCACCTCGGCACGCAGCTCGCGATCGAACGGTTCGGGCGGCGGTCTTCTCGGCGGAGTGGGCAGCACCGCCGGCGGTGTCCTTAATACCACCACGCAAACCGTCGGCGGCGTAGGCAACGTCGCGGGTTCCACGGTCGGTTCGACAACGAATGTCGCGACCGGCGTTACGGGTTCTGCAGCGGGGTCGATCGCAGGACTGACCATCTCCAGTTCCACGAACGCTTCTGCCGGAGCAGGATCGACGCTCACGATGAACGGCGGAAATCTGCGCCTGGAGAAAGGAACGGTCTTTAACCTGAACGTCACGAGCTCCAGCTCGGTCGAGAAAAAGTAGACGAGATCAGATCAAAATGAGATGAGGCTGTCTGAAAACCGGATTCTCAGGTGTTTAGCTCCGCTAGGAGCGTAATGTCTATAGCACGAATTCACGAAAATACAACAAGCTCCGTAGGAGCGGCATGTCGTTGACGCACGATGGGTCATGCCGCCCCTATTGGGGCTTGCTTCCTTTTTTTCTATATTCGATTCTACTACAAACATTTGGCTCCTACGGAGCCGGTTTTCAAACCCGGAATACCTACTTTTCGGTTACCATTTCTTTATCAATCCATCTTAATTTTCGACGGGCGGAATCGCATAAATATCTGCCAACCGCCGTGCGTCGTGCCGCCGTAAACGGGTCTGAGCGGCTCCGGATTACGGCTGACGGTGAACATCGAACCAACGCCGACGTCGATTCCTTTTCCTGAATAGATATCCCGCACATACCCGAGCGAAAATGCACGCAGCCAGAAGCTGTCTTGTTCCAGCGGATGTTCCAGTATTAGCTCGTGGCCCTCTTTTTTCACTATCTCGTATCGCGAGAATAGGGCGTTCTTTGCCCAGTCATAATTCGCTTCGGCGAGGTACGAATCCGAGCCTTTGCCGTTCTTGTGATTGCGTCCCCAGATCAGCGACGCGGCGAAATTTCGGTCGTTGGTCAAGGCTTTGTTGAAGATCGCCGACGCCGAGGTCTTTCGCAGGATACGGACCTCAGGTTCCGCCGGCTCCGGGTCGCGCAGATAGCCGTGCGAGACCTGCAGAGCCCAATTCCTCGTCGGATTGAAAGACAAGCGTCCGCTGAAAGAATTCAGACGCGGCCTGTCAGGTTTCCAGCGGTTCTCGTCCGGTTCGCGGCCGTTGAAAATGCTCGCCTCAAATTTGGCTTTGCCCAAAGATACGCCTCCCGTAACGACGCCCCACGTTATATGCGTGGCGTCCTGCCAGTGATGAGCGATCGGTGCGTCGGGGTTGTTTTTCGCGGCGATCCTATGTACGAAGACCGGCGGGCCGAGCGCCGGCTCGCCGGGATAACCCGCATACATATAAATAGAACGCCCTTTGCCGAAGCGATGCGAAACGGAAACCGCGAGTTCCGAGAAGAGGTCATGCGGGTGCTGGCGGTCGTGGATCGGCTGGCCGTTGTAGAGTTCGCCGCTTTGAAACAAGAGCGGATAGCCCCAGCCTTTTTGAATGACGGGATCGGCGCTGACCATTGTCCTAAAGCCAAACT
Organism: Acidobacteriota bacterium; assembly: GCA_019639155.1. Classification (GTDB taxonomy): domain Bacteria; phylum Acidobacteriota; class Blastocatellia; order Pyrinomonadales; family Pyrinomonadaceae; genus OLB17. The sequence goes on from JAHBSJ010000001.1 coordinate 283,331, forward strand.
GCGTATTCGCAGTCATCGGCTTTGAATACATCAGCATCAGCATCGTCGGGGCATCGGGCCGGCTGCGGCTTCCCTTTCCTGCCACGGAAACGTCACGTTCGCCGCCGATACGCGTATAGCGAAGAAATGCCGAGCCCATGACCATGAACATCCCGCCGTCGTCGTAGCTTTTCATGTAGCCGTAAACAGGAGACGAGTCGGGATTCCACGCCGTGCCGGAAGATTCACGCTCCATCGCATCGCCTATGTTCATCGTTGATGGCATCGGCTCTTCAACGACATTGTCGGTGCCGGAAGCCTGTGTACGCCGGTGGCCGTGACGAGCGGCCGTGGTTTGCAGTACCGCTGCGGGCCGCACGCCGACAGCGATGCTGCCCCACATTCCGTTCCGCGCGTGGCCGCGGACCGAGCAGAAATAGCGGAAGTTTCCTTTCCCTGTCGCTCTTACGACAAGCTCCTCCGCCTGCATTTCGCCGTCTGCCGATCGTGCGGCAAGCCTCGAGCTTCCAACGGACGATGCGGTGTCCGGCGCGAGTGTAAATTCGCCTTCGACAGCGCCGAAGCGGACATCGTGACGCATATCGGCGTCTGAGTTTACGAAGAGTAATCTAAGAACCGCACCTTCAGGAACGGCGATCGATGGATCTTTCAGCCCTTGAATTCGATATGAAAGAGCGTCATCAGCGGGGCCAGTAGTAATTACGATACGGATCTCTTTTTGAGTGAAGGTCAAAATATTGCCCTGCACTCTACCCTGCGTCGCCGCCTTTTCGCGTGCATCTAATTCTGCCGAGGTCATCGTTAATTGCGAACTGCTCTCAAGCGTAAACGGCGACTGCGCCGCCCCGACGAATGCGAATAATAGAATTGCGAGAATGATAAAAAGTTGGCGCGTCATTGATTCTGAAAAGAGAGTTGGTCGTGAAAACGCCGCCAGGCGTAAGGAAATTTCAACGCAGACGTCGCCTAGATGTTCGCAGAGAACGCAGTCCGCCCGCGTTTCACGGTCATCGGCCCTCGCCGCAATTGTAGTGTGAAACTGTATTTAGACTGTGGGCGGACCGCGCGTGAGCGCAGTTATCCCTGTATGGTCGGAGAAATGAGATCGGTGGGAGAGTGAAAAATGCGAATACCGGCTGCGTACGAATCGAGGCGGGTCGGCCTCGAATGGCTTTGCTTCTGATGACTGTTCGCCCGAACGGCCCTTTTGGCTCTTTTCAGACGAGCTGACGAGTATCGAAACTTCGGCGCTCGCTGTAAAACAGCCGCAGGGCGTGGTGATGGTGTTTGGTTTAACCGAGGAATAAGTTCCAATTAAGGGGGGTTCGTGAGAGTCGTTATGACAGGAAAGCGATGTTTCGCCTCCTGATTGTAGATGCGAACAGGCACTTGCGGAAACGGACGTACACAGCAAAGCCACTAAAACCGCTACGCAGCACGGTATCTGCAATGTCCGTAAGTTTTTCACCGCATCGCGAATGATAATTAAAGAATTGCGCCGCGTCAACCCATCTCGCGCACAGATTGCCGAAATCGTGAAATTATCTATAATAGTATGATGTTTCATGTATGAAAACATACGTACTAAAGCGAAGCGATGGCCAAATACCCGAACGATTTGCCCGATTTAAGAGCGATCTGAACGACGAGCAATTTCGCGTGGTCACGGCAAAACCCGGCCCTGCACTCGTCGTCGCGGGCGCCGGTACGGGCAAAACGCGGGCGATAACATACCGCGTCGCCTACCTGATCGAACAAGGTATTTCGCCGCAGCGAATACTGCTCGCGACCTTTACGAACAGGGCTGCGAAAGAGATGCTGCGGCGAGTTGAGTCGCTGACAGGATCGCAGAACGTGCACCGAACGTGGGGCGGCACGTTCCATCGCGTGGCAAATCTACTGCTCCGCCGTCACGCCGCAAGTCTCGGTTACGACGCGAATTATTCCATACTCGACAGCGAGGACGCGCGTGCTTTTATCAACGTCTGCATCGACGAGGCAGCGATCGACACAAAGAAAAAACGTTTTCCAAAGGCCGAGGTCATACAGTCGATGATCTCGTACGCGAACAACACAGATAAGCCCATCGACGACGTCATCATCGAAAAATATCCGCAGTTTCACCCGCTCACCGCTCAGATACACCGCGTCGATGTGATGTACCGCTCGCGAAAACTCGAGCGGAACGTGATGGACTACGACGATCTGCTGCTCAACTGGAAACGCCTGCTCGTTGAACACACCGACATCGCCGAACTCTATGCCGAGCAGTTTCAACACATTTTGGTCGATGAATATCAGGACACGAACAAGCTGCAGGCGGAGATAATCGATCTGCTCGCCGTCAAGCACCGCAACGTGATGGTCGTCGGCGACGATGCGCAGAGCATTTTCGCGTGGCGCGGAGCGGAATTTACAAATATCTACGAATTTCCGCAGCGTTATCCCGAGGCGACGATCTATAAACTTGAGACCAACTACCGCTCGACGCCCGAAATACTCGGCCTGGCGAATACATCGATCGCCTGCAACCGCAGGCAGTTCCCGAAAATGCTGACTGCGGTGCGGCGTTCGCGTGAATTCCTGCCGGCGTTGGTTCCGTGTTCCGACGTCGATCAGCAGTCGGTCTTTGTCGCGTCGCGGATTCTGGAACTCCGCGACGAGGGCACTAACCTTAGCGACATCGCGGTGATGTACCGTTCGCATTATCATTCCATCGAACTGCAGCTCGAACTGACCCGCCGAGGCATTCCGTATCGCGTGCAGTCGGGCGTCCGCTTTTTCGAACAGGCACATATAAAGGACGTCATCTCGTATCTTCGCATCGTTGTAAATCCGCGTGACGAGCTGTCGTGGAAACGCGTGCTCAAGATGATCCCCGGCGTCGGCAACGCTACGGCAAACCGCGTTTACGAAGCGATCGCGTTGACGGACAAGGCCGGCTCGACGGGATTCGAACTGGAAGTTCGCAACCTGCGTGAGCAGAAATTCGGCCGCATGGGCTCGGACGCGTGGCGGTCATTCGTCGACCTGCTAACCTCGCTGACAAATGATGAGAACCGCGACAAGCCCGGCAAGCAGATCGAGCTTGTTTTGGGCGGCGGCTATGAACAGTATCTCGCCGAAAACTACGAGAACGCCGAACAGCGTACCGAGGACCTTCGCGGGCTGGCCGCGTACGCGGCTCGATACAATTCAACCCCGGAGTTTTTGTCGGAGCTTGCACTGCTTTCGACCGAGCGTTTCGATCAGCCGCAGCCGCTCGTCGGCGAGGACGTGATTTACGGCGGCGAGGACGACGAGCTGCTGACGCTCACCTCGGTCCATCAGGCGAAAGGCCTCGAGTGGAAAGCCGTTTTCATTATTTGGGCCGCCGAGGGCAAATTTCCCTCGCCGCGCAGCCTTCGCGAGATCGACAGCGAAGAGGAGGAACGCCGCCTTTGGTATGTCGCTCTGACGCGGGCGAAGGACGAGCTTTATCTGACGTATCCGTTGCTGATGACCGATTTTAACCGCCAGACGATACTTCAAAAACCGTCGCGTTTCATCACCGAATGCCCGCCCGAACTTTACGAGATCTGGAACCTGGAGGAGCCCGCCATCGACGCACCGCCGTTGATCGGCGACGCCGGCGGCAGCGAATACATAAATTAAGCGAAAAAACTTTTTGCCTGCGATGCAACTATCATCAAAACTCGCCGCATCTAGGCACTAGAAGTCACAACTTTCCCCGGAACAATTCTATTCAGATGGTGTCTAAGTCATTGGACGCGTGAGGTTTACATTGCGTCCGCGGAGGGTGATCTATGTCCGGAAAACGATTTGCCGACTCGCTGAGGGTCGCCACGCCTTGCAACGAAGATTGGGAACAGATGAGCGGCAACGACGCGGTCAGGCTTTGTTCGCACTGCTCGAAACACGTAAATTTTGTCTCTCAAATGACCCAGAAACAGGCTCGCCGGCTGGTTCGTGAAAGCGGCGGAAAGCTGTGCGTGCGTTACGTTGCAGACCCCGTGACGAAGCGGCCGCTCTTTGCCGAACAGCTCGTCAACATCACTCGCAAACGCAGCCGTGCAGCGGCGGGAGCCTTATCGACGCTGCTCGCATTTGCAACGCAGCTTCCCGCACAGCAAACGCCCGCCGAACGCCCCGCGGCCTCCGAATCGCAGCAGCGGCAGACATCGCCTGCTGCGTCGGCCGGGGTTAGTGCGGCATCGGGAGCCAGAGTTTCAGGCACCGTCACCGATCCGACCGGTGCGGTCATTCCGGGTGCTGCGGTTCGGCTTGTTCTATTGGAAACCGGCAATGAGCGGAACACAATATCTGACGCCGACGGCCAATATGCTTTCGAAATGGTGGCTCCCGGCCGGTACATGCTTGAATCGAGCTCGCCGGGATTTCGCACATATTCCAAGACCATCGTCATTCGCGAGGCGGAAACGACACAGAACGATGCCGCAATGGACATCGAGCCGATCAGCGTTTCAGTAGACATCGTGAACGAGATCTCGATGGATGCCGGAGAAATTATGATGGGGGTCGTCGCCATTACGATCGAATACACGACCCCGCTTGGCAAGGCGGTCGCGGACGAAGATATTGATGAGGTGCTTGCACTGTTAGCCGCAGGCGAGCGGCCCGACGATAGTGAAGGTGACGCTCGCGGTATAACGCCGCTGTTCATCGCGGTGGGCGACGGGAATTTAGAGATCGCCCGTGCGTTGCTCGATTTCGGCGCTGATGTCAATTTCACGACCGACAGGGGCCGAACGCCGTTGATGCAGATCGACGATGACGCTACGCCGGAGCTGATTCGGTTGCTGTTATCCTACAAAGCCCGAGTTAACGTTTCAGACGAGGACGGAAACACGCCGCTGATACTCGCCGCCGGCGAGGTCGAGTACGAAGTTCTAAAGCTCCTGATCGAAGCAGGCGCCGATGTCAACGCTGCCAACAAAAGCGGCCGCACGGCATTGATGCGTGCCGCGTGGGACGAAGATCTGGAACACGTTCGGATGCTGCTGGCCGCCGGGGCAGACGTTAATGCTAAGAATGAAGAAGGCGAGACCGCATGGGATCTGGCGTCGGACGAAGACGTCGTCAAACTGATCGAAAGCTACGGCGGCCGCTCCGGCGATCCGGAAAAGAAGGCCAAAGAACAGGAGGACGATGATGATGATGATGACGGCGATACACGAAAGTAGGTTTTAGAATTTGGGCTTTAGGTTTTGGGCTTTAGGTTTTGGGCTTTTGGTATTGGGTTTTTGGTATTTCTTTGCGGTCCGTTGCGGCTTGGCTGCTTTGCGGGAGGAGCTAACCGCAGAGACGCGGAGACGCAGAGGGTAAAAAGTTAGAACTAGATCGAGTAAATTCTCTTACTATTCGTGTTTTTCGCGTGTTTCGCGGGCAAATTAATTGACGTTCTGAGCAGGACGTAATTACAATGTAATTATGAAAGCTCAGATCATACAGATCGGCAACTCCCAAGGGCTTCGTCTGCCGAAAATGATGCTTGAAGAGAGCGGTATTTCCGGCGAGGTCGAACTGGAACTCCGTGAGGACGGCATCCTGATCAAGCGCTCGGGCAGCCCGCGTGAAGGCTGGGACGCCGCTTTTAAAAGCATTGCGGAAAATGACGACGAGCTCACCGCCGCCGACGGTTCGAACGATTTTGACCGGAGGCAATGGCAATGGTGAAGCGTTTCGAGGCCTATCTGCTGAATCTGGACGACGAGGTATCCGACGACCCGAAAAATACGCGTCCCTGCGTTGTCGTCTCGCCCGACGAGATGAACGAGCACCTGGAACACGTCATCGCGGCTCCGGTATCCACCTATCGCGGCGATTTCCCTACACGCATCGCTGTCGAACTGCTCAAAAGCAAACGCTCCATCGTCCTCGACCAACTGCGTGCAGTAGATAAAGCACGGCTCGTCAAAAAGATCGGCGACATAGACGCCGCCACACAGAAAATTGTGATCGAAAGACTACAGGAGCTGTTTGCGGAGTGAGCGATTGCGTTAGAAACTTACAAATATTCGTCTAATGTAATGATCGGCATCTCGACCATAGACTTCCATTTACTGTCGTTTGTCACCGCAATTTGAGCACCCGATTCTAGTCCGGTCGCAATTTGAAATGCGTCGGGGGCACGCAACCAGCGATATCCGGCACGGAGTTCAGCCGCACGTTCCGCTATGGCGGATCCAATTTCTAAAAGTGAGATATTTAGTGAATTCTTGAGAATCTCTCTGTATTTGATCGCTAGATCTGGCCGGCCTTGACGCAGCGGCTGAACAAGCACTTCCTGCAACGTCAGGACACTGGTCACACCACGGCAGATATCTCTATCGACAGCGTCGAAAAGGATATCTACTATTGAAGCGTATTTAGGGTCTTCTTCGATGTAATAGATGAACGGCGCGCTGTCGATAGCGACCAACTTACCTGATATCGATTCGATCAGTTTTCCCAACTGTCACGCTCCGAATCAACGTAGTCTTGGGCGTCCACATCTTTCCAGAGCCCTTTCCCGAGGCCCCGAACTTCGGTTATGCGATGTTTTGCCTCGACAGTCTTTTGAGCCTCATCGATAAGGATATCGGTCAATTTTTTCCGATCATCAGGAGGCAGGAGCTTTACCGCATCTATCAATGTTTCCAAGTTCGTCTGCATGACAATTTGATATTATCACCAAAATTGAAGTTTGCGAGCGGAAAATAATTCACTTTACTGCGTCGCAGCTTCCCGTTAAGACGCAAAGTTTGGCGAAGCCTTTGCTTCGTTCCACAACGCGTCCATTTCTTCCAGGGACGAATCTTCTAGAGTACGTCCGTCGGCTTTCAGTTTGTCCTCGATGTACTTGAAACGCTCGCGGAATTTGCGGTTCGTGCGTTTGAGAGCGGTCTCAGGCTCGACATCGAGATGGCGTGCGAGGTTCACAACCGCAAAGAGCAGATCGCCGATCTCGCCTTCGATGTCCTCTGAATTGCCGCTGCTGACGGCCTCGCGAAGTTCCTGCGTTTCTTCGGTGATCTTGTCGAATATCTGATCCGCGTTTTCCCAGTCAAAACCGACCTTTGCCGCCTTTTTCGTGATCTTCAACGCTTCGAGCAGGCCCGGAAAATGTACGGGTACATCGTCGAGCAGCGAATCCTTAGTTTTCTCGGCCTTGCCGGAAGCGGCGCGTTCGTCGGCCTTGAGCTTGTCCCAATTATCGAGAACGTCCTGCGCACGCGAGAGCTTTTTGTCGCCGAAAACGTGCGGATGCCGAAGTACGAGCTTTTGCGCGGTGCCGCGGCTGACGTCGTCGATGGTAAATTCGCCGCGTTCCTTGCCGATAGTCGAATGAAAAACCACTTGAAGCAGCAGATCTCCGAGCTCTTCTTTCAGATGCTCGACGTCGCCGGTCGATTCGGCATGCTGGATTGCGTCGAATGTCTCGTACGCCTCTTCGAGCAGATATTGCGACAGCGAGGCATACGTCTGTTCGGCATCCCAAGGGCAGCCGCCCGGCGCACGCAAACGCTCCATTACGGCGACAAGTTCATCAAAAGCTTCGGACATAGGACAATTAGAAACGAGCATTTCGATGTAGTCAACAATGAGGGCTTCTTCAGTGACAAGTGTGAAGTTATAAGTGGATAGCGAAAAACTTGTCACTTGTCACCTGTCACTATCCACTGGAGGTTAACAGAGCTTCGCGACAAGTGCTAAAATTAGCCAATAGATATGATAGGAAAAGACGAAGAACAGGAAGAAGTAACGTTCAAGGTAGCGGACAGGCGCAAATTCAACGCTGACGGTTCGCTGAAAGAGGGTGTTGAGATCGCTCCAGAGCCGGCGCCCGAGCCGAAACCGTCGGTCAGCGAATCCGTGCAGGAACAGCCGGACGATCAGCCGACGGAAGCTCCTCAGGAAAGTGCGGCCGCAGAAGACCAGATACCGGGAGCGGACGATCCCGCGAGTTTTATCAATTTCCTCTCAACCCTGGCGACCAATGCGGCCGCGTCGCTCGGGGCGATGCCGCACCCCGCGACGGGACAGGTTTCTCTCGATCTGGACGGTGCGAAATATTGGCTCGACATTCTGGCGATGCTGAAAGAAAAAACAAAAGGCAATCTGCATCCCAAGGAAGAAAAGCTATTCGACGGCCTGCTCCGCGATATGCGTATGCAGTATGTGCACCTCGTCCGGGCGACCGAGGAAAAGCTGAAAGCACAGGCCGCTGCGAAATTCACCGGCGACGATATCTTAGGATGCAATAAGTAGGTTCACCACAGAGGACACAGAGAGCACGGAGAAATACAGGCTGAGTATTTGCCCCGCGGCATCAAATAACCGGACATTGGTCATTGGTTTTTGAATTTCGAATTTCGTTTTCCGATTTCTGACTTTTGTGTTCTGACCTCTTGTTTCGCTGTGCTCTCTGTGGTCTCTGTGGCTAAATTACTATGAAACTCACGTTTTTGGGAACAGGCACATCGACGGGAGTGCCCTCGATAGGGTGCCGCTGCGAGACGTGCGTTTCGACCGATCCCAGGGACAAGCGGCTGCGTGTTTCCGTGTTGGTGGAACACGCGGACAAGAAGATACTCGTCGATACGTCGATAGATTTTCGACAGCAAGCGTTGCGTGCCGGCATCGACAGGCTCGACGCCGTGATGCTGACGCATTGTCACGTCGATCACGTTTTCGGGCTCGACGACATTCGCCCGCTGAATTTCCGCCACGGTGCTATGGGCGTTTACGCTAACGAGATCGCGTGGACCGACCTTCGCCGCATTTTCCAGTATATTTTTAAGCCGTCTCATTTCGGCGGCGGGTTGCCGCAGTTGATACCGCACACGGTCGTCGCGGGTTCGCCGTTTTGCATCGGTGACGAGATCGAGGTAACGCCGCTTGAGGTCATCCACGGCAAACTGCCCGTCATCGCCTATCGTTTTAACGACATCGCCTACGCGACGGACCTCAAGGTCATCCCGCCCGAGTCGATGGACGCTCTACGCGATCTCGATGTGCTGGTGCTCGACTGCGTCCGCATTAAACCGCACACCACGCATCTCTGCCTCGAAGAAGCCCTCGCCTACATTGAAGAACTGCGTCCGCGCCGCGCTTTCCTCACACACCTCAATCACGACATCCTCCACGCCCGCGATTCTAAATTGCTGCCCGCAAATGTGAGTTTCGCCCATGATGAACTGGTCGTGGAGTCCTGATCAGTGACGACACTTTTCTGGCCGCAATTGCATCCGCTTCGGTCGAACGCTTAACCGAAAGTTCAGCTAAATCATTGCGCTTAAATGCGTTACGCGGATGTTACGCGGTGATTTAGGCGGAACATTAGGCATCGCGCCGTAAATGTTGAAATGATTGGCTTTAGCGAGGGGCGTGAAAATTTAACACAAACCACTATATTTTGTGTTGACAAAGCATTTCCGACACAATATAGTCTATATCCACGCAGGGAAAATTTCGGCCGCTCGGCCGGGTCAACCTCCTGCAAATTACACAAAAAGGCCATTTGGAAAAGATGTCCCCCTCAGAAAACATCTGCTACGGGGTCGGAGGATTTTCTCTCTCATTTTGGCCTTTGAAATTGAAAAATTCGAAATACGCCGCGATGCTCTGACGTGCGTTTCACCACAGAGGCCGCAGAGAACGCAGAGAATTTTTTGGACAGCAGAACCGGAAAAGATATGGATACCTTTGTCTCTACGCAAAACACAGCCGCCCGCCGCGCTGAAGACTCAACCCAGACATCGATGCAGGTCCGCAAGCGGAACGGTTCGCTCGAGCCCGTCGATATAAATAAGATCGTCCGGGCGATCTCACGCTGTACGACGAATCTGCCGAGCGTAGATGTGATGCGCATCGCGACCAAGACCATCAGCGGGCTGTATGACGGAGCGACGACAAAGGAACTGGACAAGCTGTCGATACAGACGGCGGCTAGCCTGATATTCGAAGAGCCTGAATATTCGCGGATGGCGGCGCGGCTGCTGAATCAGTACATCGAAAAAGAGGTCCGCAATCAGGAGATACATTCGTTCTCGCAGTCGATCGCCTTCGGCTATAAGGAAGGCCTCGTCAACGATCGCGTGATGCAGTTCGTTACCGAAAACAGCCGCAAGCTGAACGACGCTCTTGACCCGACGCGTAATGAGCTGTTCGAATTTTTCGGCCTGCGGACGCTCTATGATCGATACTTATTGAAGAATCCGACGACACGCGACGTCATCGAATCGCCGCAGTGTTTCTGGATGCGCGTGGCGTGCGGCCTGGCGGAAAGCCCGCACGAGGCGATCGATCTCTACAATCTGTTCTCGTCGCTGGAATACGTACCTTCGACGCCGACGCTGTTCAATAGCGGCACGAAACACGAGCAGCTTTCGAGCTGTTTCCTGCTCGATTCGCCTCAGGACAGCCTCGACAGCATATATAAGAAGTATTCCGACGTCGCGATGCTCTCGAAATTCTCAGGCGGCATCGGCATCGCGTATCACCGCGTGCGTTCGCAGGGCTCGCTGATCCGCGGCACGAACGGCCATTCGAACGGCATCGTGCCGTGGCTGAAAACGCTGGATTCGTCGGTCGCCGCCGTGAACCAGGGCGGCAAACGCAAAGGTGCCTGCTGCGTCTATCTGGAAACGTGGCACGCCGACATTGACGATTTCCTCGAACTCCGCGACAACACCGGCGACGAAGCTCGCCGCACACACAATCTGAACATCGCGAACTGGATCCCTGACCTTTTCATGAAACGCGTTCAGGCGGACGGCGTTTGGTCGCTGTTCGATCCGAAGGTTGTTCCGCATTTCCCTGATCTGTACGGCGAGGAATTCGAGGCGGCGTATATCAAGGCCGAGGAAGAAGGCCTGTTCGTCCGCCAGGTGCAGGCTCGCGACCTGTACGCCAAGATGATGCGTACGATGGCACAGACCGGCAACGGCTGGATGACCTTTAAGGACGCGTCGAACCGCAAATCGAACCAGACCGCTAGGCCCGAGAACGTCGTGCATCTGTCGAATCTCTGCACCGAGATCATCGAGGTCACAAGCGACAACGAGACCGCCGTCTGCAACCTCGGTTCGATAAACGCGGCCCGGTATGTGAACGACGGTGCGTTCGATTACGACAAGCTCCGACGCAACGTCCGCCTGGCGGTTCGCCAGCTCGACCGCGTGATCGACCTGAATTACTACGCCATTCCGTCCACTTCGCAGTCGAACAACCGCTGGCGTAATATCGGGCTCGGGCTGATGGGATTGCAGGACGTTTTCTTTCAGATGCGTCTGCCGTTCGATTCGGACGAAGCCCGCAAGATCTCGGCGAAGATACAGGAAGAGATCTATTACGCGGCTCTCGACGCTTCGTCAGACCTCGCCGTCGAACGCGGAGCACATCCGGCATTTCTCGAAACGCGTGCCGCAAAAGGCGATCTGCAGTTCGATCTGTGGGGCGTGACTCCGGACGACATGCCGCGTTGGGACGCACTGCGTGAAAAGATCAAAGAAACCGGACTGCGCAATTCGCTGATGATCGCCATCGCACCGACGGCCACCATCGCTTCGATCGCAGGCTGCTATGAGTGCATCGAGCCTCAGGTATCGAACCTGTTCAAACGCGAGACGCTGTCGGGCGACTTTTTACAGATCAACAAATATCTGGTCAACGAGCTGAAGGGTGCCGGACTGTGGACAGACGCGATCCGCAACAAGATCAAGCTGGCCGAAGGCTCGGTTCAGGACATCGAAGAATTTTCGCCAGAGCTTAAGGCCATCTATCGGACGGCGTGGGAAATCCCGATGCGTTCGCTGATCGATATGATGGCCGACCGCGGGGCTTTCATCGACCAATCGGCGTCGCTAAACCTGTTCATGGAGAGCCCGACCATCGGCAAACTCTCGTCAATGTACATGTACGCCTGGCAAAAAGGCCTTAAAACGACGTATTACCTGCGTTCGCGGCCAGCGACACGCATCGCCCAGGTCGCCGCGGGCGAAACTACAGTTGCCGCCGAGCCGAAGAAAGTCTATACAGATGACGAAGCACTCGCGTGCTCTTTAGAAAACCCCGAAGCATGCGAAGCGTGTCAGTAATTTTGATTGAGGGTGAATTATGCTCTTTGAAAGGTTAGATACAGTACTGCTTCGGGTTAGCGACGTACTCGCCTCTAGAGCCTGGTACGAAGAAAAGCTAGGTCTGAAGTCGCAATATTTTGATGAAAGTGAAAAGTTGGTCGTTTTTGATGCAGGTCCCGGAACATCATTGACCTTGTGGGAACTTAAAGAAGGGGATCAGATAGCACAATCAAGAACCGCCGCAGTCTTCCCCATCTTTTCGACCCTAGACGCAAAAGAGGCAAGGGAACGTCTTAAAGATCGGGGAGTCGACGTGGGCGAGATAATTGCGGGAGGCGACGTAACCTATTTCACCTTTAAAGATCCTGATGGAAATCAATTGGAAGCCTGTCAGGTACATTAATCAATCAACTTGGTCCGAATTTGTCGGATCGATGCATCAGGAGAAACTATAAATGCTTCTAGATCCTGGATTTAATTTAACACTTCGCCCGATGAAGTATCCGGACTTTTACGAGATGTACCGGAACGCCATCAAGAACACATGGACCGTCGAAGAGGTCGATTTTTCGACCGACGTGATGGACCTCAAGAACAAGATGACGGCGTCTGAGCGGCATCTGATCAATCGGCTCGTGGCGTTTTTCGCGACGGGCGATTCGATCGTGGCGAACAACCTCGTGCTCAATCTTTACAAGCACATCAACGCTCCCGAGGCGAGGATGTATCTATCGCGGCAGCTTTACGAAGAGGCTCTGCACGTGCAATTTTATCTGACGCTGCTCGACACCTATATCCCGGATCATAACGAACGAGCGGCGGCTTTCGCGGCGGTCGAGAACATACCGTCGATCAAGACAAAAGCCGATTTTTGCCTGAAATGGATCGATTCGATCAACGAGCTCGACCAACTGAATACGGTCGAGGACCGTCGGCGTTTTGTGCTCAATCTGATCTGCTTTGCGGCGTGTATCGAAGGGCTGTTCTTTTTCGCAGCCTTTGCGTACGTATATTTCCTGCGGTCAAAGGGGCTTTTGCACGGCCTTGCGGCGGGGACGAACTGGGTCTTTCGCGACGAATCGGCACACATGAGCTTTGCTTTCGAGGTCGTGAAAAAGGTCCGCGAAGAGGAACCCGCACTGTTCGACGATCAGCTGAAGGTCGATATCGTCACGATGATCGACGAGGCCGTCCATTGCGAAATGCAGTTTGCAGAGGACATCCTCTCAGGCGGCATCTCGGGCCTGTCGATCGCCGATATGCGTCAGTATCTCGAATTCATCGCCGACCAACGCTTGGCGATGCTCGGTATGAGCAAAGTTTACGGTGCAAAAAATCCGTTCTCGTTCATGGACCTGCAAGACGTTCAAGAACTAGCCAACTTCTTCGAACGCCGCGTCTCGGCCTATCAGGTCGCGGTCGCCGGCGAAGTGAGTTTCGGCGAAGCGTTTTGATTTGAATGTCGAAGATGGTACGTGCTAGATATTGCGTATTGCTTGCAATGAACCCACTAGATATTGACATTAAGTCGATTGATGTATAATATATGAAATGCCGTGATTCGTCACGGCATTTCAAGCCGAATTGATTTAGCTATGTATGGCTAACTTTTTTAGATTGGCATGGCTAAATCTCGAGACTTAAAAGGAGAGCAGAAATGAAAAAATTCGGAATGGCATTTAGAAGGGCACGTCTCTATAGCGATTTGACATTTCGCGAAATCGCCGCACACACAGGAAAATCCATAGGATATTTGTCGGAAATTGAAAGCGGGAAGAAAAATGCTCCAGATCTTGAATTGGTAAAGAAGCTAGAAGACGTCCTCGGCGTGACCGATGGGCATTTACAACTTTTGGCTGAAGAAGAGAGGTTTCAACTTCCATCAAACATCAATAGTCTCGTTCGCAAAGATCCTAAGCTGAGTCGGCTACTGACATCTTGCGAAATCTTCTTTAGAGAAGATCCGAACTCGGAAAATGGAGATGCATTAGCGAAGGAATTTGAAAAGGTCATTGAATTTATCGAGAAAGTTCGAGAAGAGATGAGTACGAATGGGATTGAAAGTGCGAAGAAATTGTATGGAAATCGTTTTAACGTGATGTTTTCGGGCATGGGGGTTTGAGTTTTATGGCACAAAATATTCTGATGAAGGCCGACGGACTCAGCCGGCGAAGAATTGAGGAAGCCGCACGCAAGATACTCTTTGATTTTTCCCCGAACGCTGTTACCTCACTAAAAATGCTCGATATTGAGAAAATGTTCGAGCAGTACTTGCCTAATCGATTCGGCATCGAAACTTGCTATGAAGAAATGTCCCACGGAATTCATGGTTATACCGATCCAACTGAATTAAGGTGTGCTGTCGCGATTTCTTTGATTGATTCGAAGGATCTTCCGACAGTACGTTTTGGCAGATCGACGATCGGGCATGAAATTGGACACGCAATCCTTCACGCGCATCAGTTTAGACGGAAAAAGGCCGCGTCGGCATTTATGCACGATGATGAACATGCATCGCAGTACCTTTTTCGGAAGTCGGAGATTGCTGTTTACGAAAATCCAGAATGGCAAGCTTGGGAATTCTGCAAGTCACTTTTCGTGCCACGCATAGCAGTAGAGAAAGCGATCGCAGATGGTTGTTCAATACGCGACCTTTCTGAAATTACGAATCTTAATCCAGCGTTTATTGAGTCACGACTTCGTGGCTTGAAAATGCTGGACAGAGTGAGAGCCTTCTAAATAGCTTACCAGGGCGCATCAGAAGGCTCTCTACAGGTCCCATTTCGCGAGGAAACGGGGACATTGGTTGTTCGACAATTGCTTACCCCGTAAGCAATGACCACGTCGTTTAGCCAATAAGTTTCCTCTTAACCTAGGCTACTGGTCAAATGAGGAAACTTATGACAATTCAAAAAGATGAGTTCGAGATAATTTTCGTTGCCAGCTACTGGAATAAACGCGCTCGACGGCGTATTTATGCTCGTAGCTATGGCAAGAAAGCTATTCCGATTCGCGTTCGCAAGAAGCCGAAGAAATAACTTCTTCGATGTTTGGGGATGATCCAAGTGCTTCTCGGCGAGTCGGAAGCTCCGAAATCTCTACTTTTGGTAAACAACGTATCTAAACCTTTCGTAAGTTATCACAAGTTCCCCGTAAATCAAACCAGACTCGCATAGGAGTTGATGGCCATGGCTGTTAATTTTTCGTATTTTCGTCAACATGCGACGAAGCATGAGTGGTGCAATTTGGCAGTTTTTGTCGTAACAAGAATGCAGCAAAGAAGTAGATCGCCGTATTGGCTTCTGTCGGAATTTGCTTCATTCTTGGAACGCGAAAACATGAAAGTTGACTACGCGCTACTCGTTGTATCGGATGGCGGTAAGAAGAGTTTGTACGGGGATAATCGTCTCGTCGATCTTGTATCGAACGTAGGTATTCCGCGACCAACTCATACTCTTGCCGTCTAGTTCAAGGCCGGGCGGTCGTGGGAAACCGCCCGAGTATTCAACTAAGACTATTATGGTACGTAAGAATGAGACCACCTCGAAGAAGGTGGCAACCATCGCAAGTTCGCTACTGCGAACCAAATCAACGCCCGCAAGGATAAAGTCAGTTGCGGCATCAGCATTAACTCAACGACCAAATAAATCAGGTGGCGGTCGTAGAAAGCGTCGATAGAACTCGACGTAATATGCACGAAAACGACGCGAATAGGTATAATTGCCTATTCGCGTTTTTTCCTTTGCGGGCGGAATACATATGAACGGACAGATCACGGAATTCATTAAGCATCACTATCGGCACTTTAATTCGGCGGCTTTGATCGACGCGGCCGAGGGTTATGTACAGCACCTCAACGGCGGCGGCAAGATGATGATCACGCTCGCGGGCGCGATGAGCACGGCTGAGTTGGGACTATCGCTCGCCGAGATGATCCGCCGGGACAAGGTGCAGATCATCTCGTGTACGGGTGCGAATCTTGAGGAAGATCTATTCAATCTCGTTGCTCACGATTTTTACGAACGCGTCCCGCATTACCGCGACCTGACAGCCGAGGACGAGCAGGCTCTGCTCGACCGCCACATGAACCGCGTGACCGACACGTGCATCCCCGAACACGAAGCGATGCGTCGGCTCGAGAAAGCGATGGTCGAGGTCTGGACGCGTGCCGAGGCCGAAGGGCAGCGATATTTTCCGCACGAATTCATGTATCAGGTGCTGCGTAACGGCTCGCTCGAGGAGTATTACCAGATAGACGTGAAAGATTCGTGGATGTACGCCGCGGCGGAAAAGAATCTGCCGATGGTCGTGCCGGGCTGGGAAGATTCGACGATGGGCAATATGTTTGCCGGCCACGTCATCACCGGCGACGTCGAGAACGTCCACACCGTCCGCACCGGCATCGAATACATGACGATGCTCGCCGAATGGTACACGGCGAACGCGACCGATGATTCACGCGTCGGTTTTTTCCAGATAGGCGGCGGCATCGCGGGTGATTTCCCGATCTGCGTTGTGCCGATGCTGCATCAGGACCTGCAGCGTGAGAACGTGCCCGTCTGGGGCTATTTCTGCCAGATCAGCGATTCGACCACCAGCTACGGCTCCTACTCCGGCGCCGTCCCCAACGAAAAAATAACCTGGGGCAAACTCGAAGCGTCAACACCCAAATTCATCGTCGAGAGCGACGCCTCAATAGTAGCCCCGTTGATGTTTGCGTATATTTTGGGGTGGTAAAGTGTTAATATTCGTCATGAGGAATAGGGTATGCTGACTCAAGTCGAAGCAGAGGTTGGGGTTGATGGTAGCGTTGTGCTGCTCGAGCCACTGCGCCTAAAAAAGCGCAGCCGGGCGATAGTTACGATCATGGATGATCCCGATAATGAACCGCCAAATACATCTAAAAAGCTCGACGGTTTGCGGAAAATGTTTGGTTCAGTGAGTTTAGGCCATTCTTTCGGACTAGATAACGAACAGATCGACGCCGATCTTGCAAAAGAATATGGCGGCGAGAAATAGTCTATTTATCGATACTTCGGGATGGATGGCATTGTTGCGAGCCGACGAGCCCCAACACACAGAAGCAGTTAAAATATTTGATTCGAGCAAGCAGTTCATTACCACCAACTATGTGCTAGCCGAGTTGATCCCCCTAGCAAACTCCCGCGGCATTCCGAGAGATACATCTCTCAAATTCGTTAGAGAAATTGAATCCTCAGATCTGATAAAGATCGTGTGGGTTGATACCGAACTGCACGGCCAAGCAATGGATTTGCTTGAAACCCGCTTAGACAAAAATTACTCTCTCTGCGATGCAGTTAGGTTTGCGGTCATGCGCGAATACGGTTTGACCGATGCACTCACGACCGATCGACACTTTCAGCAAGAAGGATTCGTCAGGATGTTGGAATAAGAGCTGCCAATGTCATCATAGAAAGCCGAAATTCACTACTAGGTTGACGCCCCGATAGTCGCTCCGCTGATGTTTGCGTATATTTTATATCAAGGAGGAAAACCGACGAGCTTGCTTCGCATCAGACCTACTATGAGATTGATCACGCTTGTCCTGATGACCTGTTTTGTGGCGATATCCATCTTGGGTCAGTCATATTCTTCGGTCGTTCATATAGTGACGGTACACTCCCAGAATGAGAACTTCTTCCTCGTTTCGATTCCCTATGATAATGAATCGCCTAGTGTTCGTGGGGTGACACGGGTTTTTGCTAGGGGCTCTTCATCTCCGCTTTATACACTACCTCGTGGTTTTGATTCGGTTAATTACCAAAGCAATAACCTGATTCTTAGTGATGACGGGAATACCATAGTTTACTTGCTTGATTGGGGAGCTAATGAAGAAGAAGAGGGTTTACGCAGTATCTCGATCTATAACCGGGGTGAGCTTGAAAAGAGCTACACCCTTTCAGAGATCACGGGTTGCGATTTGAAGAAGGAACGGTGTTCGCTTGTTTACTCAAATTTCGATGAGGTAGTGGATAAAGAAAAAAGTAATATTGGCACGCGTCAGTACAAGAAGGTATTCAAGGCAGGTGTCAGTGACAAAGAAAAGTTTCTTAGCGACTACCCGATCTTTACGAACAACGATGTCGTGTATCTTACAGATTCGAAACGAACCGTTCATCGGTTCAAGTTGTCAGATGCTCGGCTGTTGGATTCCCAACCCTTTACAGAAATTTATGATGAGATAAAGAACAGCGGGCGTTTTAACAAGGTCTCTCTCGAAAGGATCGAGGCTCCGCTCTTCCGGGATTTTCCAAATACACTAGTTGGAACCAACGTTAAGTTGGCCCTTAGTAAGATCTTTGGGATGAAGCAGTTCGTTAGCTCGTCTGGTGACGACGAAAGATACAAGCGATATAGTTTTACGATTAGTGGATATTTGATGACTGATGGAAGTTTTGAATTGACAGAATTGGATTCGATGAAGGGACTTCCAAGAGATTCGATAGTTAGTTTTTTTGCACAAAATAGATTCGATACGACTTTGATCCCTAGGGGTGTGGATAGATGGTTTCTTTCTAGAAAGCATTTCCACTTTCGTAAGGCAAACGACAAAGTCGCTCGCCAGGAGCGACAAGAAGAGCTACGAGTTCAAAGAATGGAGCGCCAGAATCGGTTGGTAGCTGAAATGGTGGACGGTAGATATATCCCGAAAGATCTCCCAGACACATTTGAACAGCTCGACAAGGAACTTCCAGAGATCACCAGAAAAGAGATGAAGGCCCTTAAGGCGCGGTCGGAAATGATCGTTTATCACCACGGACTAGGAACTTGGCTTAGAAACAATTGGGGACTCTGGGGTGGCTCGCGTTTACAAAAATATTTCACCGACAAAGGAATACGTCATCCGGATGACATGTCCGGCATTATTCTTTATTTTTATTGGGATTGGCTTCAAGGCGACAGAGATAAATGGAAAGAATGGGAGCGTGACCCGAAACAAAAGATCTTTTGACCCTCGCATTTAGACCTTTAGCTAAACCTTGACATCTTGATCATCGGTGCGGGGCTCGCCGCCTCAATAGTCGCCCCGTTGATGTTTGCGTATATTTTGCGGTGGTAGCTTATGCCAATAGCTCCTGAAATATTGGAACTTGAGTACAGAGGTTATTCACAGAATGGTGAGCCGGTTCTAATCGATGCATATCGCATCCTAAAGAAACAATGGAATGAAGGCGATCGAGACCGAGAAGTCGGCTTACACCTTCTTTTTCTTAGCTGGTACGGTTTAGTCGAACCTCCCTTTGTTTTCGGTGAATATGTCGAAGAAGTAGATAAATTACAGCAGACGTTCAACCAAGTGTTCGAATACTTTCAACCACAGATCAATTCTGATCCTGAACTACTTTATGTCATTGGCCTTGCAGCTCATTTGTTCTCTTATATGTTAGGCGATGAAACGGAGTGGGAAAATCGTGCGATTGAATTTCGGAAGAGATATCGACAACTAAAACCTGATGGGATTGAACCAGAGGTTTTTCATGGTCGTGGTGCATACGGCGAATATTATGAACATCAAGCACGAGTTATCGGAGGATACTGATTAAGCAGCTTGAAAACGATAATCGGCACGGGCAGATAGTGTTTGTCCCCAACGTGATTCGCTTATGGAACATTTCGACATCTTGATCATTGGTGCGGGGCTTTCGGGGATCGGTGCCGGGGCACGGGTGCGGATGGACTTGCCGGGGAAGACGTTTGCGATCCTTGAGGGGCGTGAGAGGAGCGGCGGGACTTGGGATCTGTTCCGTTATCCGGGTGTGCGGTCGGATTCGGATATGTTCACGCTCGGGTATCGTTTTCGGCCGTGGCGTGATGGAAAGGCGATAGCGGACGGGCCGGCGATATTGAATTATATCCGTGAAACGGCCCGCGAGAATGACCTCGAAAAAGAGATCCGATACGGACATCGCGTGCGGCGTGCGGAGTGGAACTCAGAGACCGCCAAATGGAAAGTTGAGGTAGAGACAGTAGCAGCGGCAGCGGCAGTGGCAGGATCGGTAGAAGACTTTTCGAGTGAAAAGGCCGGGCTCCCGCAAAGCCGCGAAGACGCAAAGGAACCGCAAAGGGAGACGGGGAGACGGGGAGACCGGGAGACAAGGAGAAGAGGAGAAAGGGAGTAAGGTTTTCACGTGCAGTTTCCTGTATCTGTGTACCGGATATTATCGCTATGAAGAAGGCTATACGCCGGAGTGGCCGGGGTTTGGCGAATACAAGGGCACGCTCGTACATCCGCAGAAATGGCCCGAAGATCTCGATTACGAGGGCAAGCGTATACTTGTGATCGGCAGCGGTGCGACCGCCGTGACGTTGGTGCCGGCGATGGCGGAAACGGCCGGACACGTGACGATGCTGCAGCGTTCGCCGACCTACGTCATCACGATGCCTTCGCAGGATCGGATCGCAAATGCGCTTCGCAAAATTCTGCCGGACAAGGCGGCTTACACACTGTCGCGTTGGAAAAACATCCTGCGGCAGGGCTTTTTTTACACTCTTTCGCGACGGCGGCCTTCGCTGATGAAGCGGCTCATCGCAAAGGGCATCAGGGCCGAGCTCGGCGAGGAACACTTGCCTGATTTCACTCCGCGATACGACCCGTGGGACCAGCGGCTGTGTATCGTTCCGGATTCGGATATGTTTCACGCGATCAAAAGCGGCAAAGCGTCGATCGTCACGGGCGAGATAGATAGTTTCACCGAAACGGGCGTGCGGCTTACGAACGGCGACGTGATCGACGCGGACATCATCGTCACGGCTACGGGGCTGATACTTAGGTTAATGGACGGGCTGGAACTCATCGTCGATGGAAAGCCCGTAATACATAGAGAAAAGGTCGCCTACAAGGGTATGATGTACAACGACGTGCCCAATGTCGCACAAGCTTTCGGCTACACGAACGCGTCTTGGACGCTGAAATGCGACCTTACCAGCGAGTACGTCTGCCGGCTGATAAACCACATGGATGAGCATGGATATTCGTACTGCGTCCCGCGGCTGAAAGATCCGACGGTCGCACGCGAGCCGGCGCTCGATTTCAATTCCGGCTACGTCCTGCGTGCGCTCGACGAGATACCGAGCCAGGGTTCGAAACACCCGTGGCGGCTGCATCAAAATTATTTCAAAGACCTGCGAATGCTGCGCTACGGACGGCTGGAAGATGATACGATGGAGTTTCATTAAGCCGAGATGACGATCAAAAAAGACAGCGTTGCGGTGATCACCGGTGCGGGCTCCGGCATTGGCCGAGCATTAGCCGTGCGCATCGCAAAAGAAGGCGTCGCGGGGCTTGCATTGGCCGACCTGAACACCGAAGGCCTCGCCGAAACGGCAGACCTGATCACCGGACGAGCGAAGATAACGACGCACAAGGTCGACGTCGCCGACCGCGACGCGATGCGGCAATTTGCCGACGACGTCCTACGCGAGCACGGCCGCGTGACGCATATCATCAATAACGCCGGCGTTGCTCTCGGCGGCACGGTGAACGACGTTTCCCTGGACGAGATCGAATGGCTGATGGGCGTGAATTTCTGGGGCGTCGTACACGGAACCAAGTTTTTCCTGCCGCATCTTGAGAAAGAAGACTCGGCACACATCGTAAATATTTCGAGCCTTTTCGGTATGGTCGCACCGCCGGGACAGGCCGCATATTGCGCGAGTAAGTTTGCGGTACGGGGCTTTACCGAATCGCTGCGGCACGAGCTCGAGGGTACGAATATCGCGGTCTCATCCGTTCATCCCGGTGGCGTGAAAACGAATATCGTCAATAACGCCCGCATCGCTGAAGGCGTTTCGATCTCCGAAGAGGAACTCGAAAAACAGCGGAAATTTCAGAACAAGCTGCTCTCCCGAACAACGCCCGAACGCGCCGCCGAGATCATCGTTACCGGTATGCTGTGGCGTGAGCCGCGCATCCTGGTCGGCCCGGACGCGGCGGTGATCAGCCGGATCGCCCGCATATTTCCGAAGAGTTATTTTGCTGTCGTGAATTTTTTGAGCGGCGGCAATCTGAACGACGAGGTCTATAGGGCCAAGCAAAGAGCCAAAGCCGCGGATCAGAACGTGAAGGAATAAAGCAGCGAAAGGTAGTTGTTGCCGCGGCCTGTATTGCCAAAGGCATAGGCGACGATCAGGTCCTGTTGGCCCATTTTGTAATTGAATCCCGCAGACGAATAGCCGAGCTTATTTCTGCCGCTCGTCCAATCAGCGACGAACGTCAGTTTCCCCGTCACCGGCTGCTCGAAAGCGACCAAGGCTCCCGTCTTGTCGCCGAATGAATCGCCGCCGCCCGCTATACGGTAAACGCCGCCGGTCAGACGTGCGTTTTTCGCGGACTCGAACGAACGGCTTGCGTTGACGTAAAGCTTTGCGGCGGCCTTTTGGCTGTTATCCTTGATCGGGACATAACCTATCGCACCCAGCGACAGGTTTATGCCGAATTTGTCCTGATCGACCGCACGCCATTTTATATTCGGCTGAAATTCGCCCGTCCAGCCGCCTTCGGCACGCGCGGCATAGGCATTTGCACCGACCTCGATATTTTTGGTCAGCCCGTAGCCGAATGTCGGGCCGACGGCGATCAGGCCGCCGTTCCTGTATCTGCTGAAATGCGAATAAAGATCGCCCCCGACGACCACCTTCCCGCTCTCGATCGTGTCCGTAGAAGGCACAAAAACCACCGCCGATTGTGCCCGAGCCCCGCTGACGCCGAGAGCGCACAGAACTAAAGCCCCCAATAGAATTTTGGTTTTCATTATCGCCATATAGAACAATTTTTGCCGAGCGGCGATCAAGAGCGGTACCCACCTTTTTCGCTGACACCCTGAACGAGTTGCCTAATTATATTCAATAAACTATAACAACGGCGAACGAAGGCCATAATACTTGACATTCACTTGCTGAATTCCTAATCTTTAGGTTCGCCGCGTTTTGCGGTGTGCCATATTCCGCAGTAGCTCAATGGCAGAGCATTCGGCTGTTAACCGAAGGGTTGTAAGTTCGAGTCTTACCTGCGGAGCCAATTAGATCAACAACTTACGGGCACCGATTTGGTGCCCGTTTCGCATTTTTCCTCTATTTTTTCCTCTAACGATCGCTTAATATGCATTTGTGAAGGGGCCAAGTTCGACTAGATAGTGTTGCAAATGAAGAGAATGTCCCATTTAAATAATTTCAAATAATCGGAAACTCAATAAGATAGTAATCGTGACCGGCATCGTCGCACAGATTTGTTTGAATAGCGTTGTCGCTGGACTGACGGTCAGTTTGGTCGCGATCGGATTTACGTATATATTTCGGGTCACTCGGGTCTTTCATCTCGCGCACGGGGCTGTATACATCGCAGGTGCGTTCTCATTTTGGTGGGCACTCTCCCAGTCATTAGGTTGGGTCGGTTCCGCTGCTATGGCTCTCTCAGTTGCAACAATCTTAGGGTATATTTTTGAAAAGACGGTTTATTCGCCTCTTCGCAGAAATCAGACTAATCAAAGCATTTCACTGATCGCTTCTATGGGGCTGTATGTCGTTATAGTTAACGCATTGGCCCTACTTTTCGGTAACGACAACAAAACAATTCTCGATCCAGTGACGGGAACCATCGAGATCGGCTCCATTATCTTAACTCGAGTTCAGTTGATTCAAACCGTCGTAGGGATTACTACTATCGCGGCATTCTTTCTTTATTTGAAATTCACAAAATCGAATCTGGCAATGCGGGCGGTTTCGGATAACGAAACTATTAGTAAGGCATACGGAATCAATACAGAAAAGGAAAGGACTAGAGTCTTTATCGCGGGGAGTATTCTTGCCTGTATCGCGGCTATCCTTAGAACAATCGAAGTCGGGGTCGACCCTCATGCTGGTATGGGAATCACTCTGACAGCAGCTGTGATCGCAATCCTAGTATCCAGATTGAACGCGCTCCTGGTTATCGCGTTCACCATCGTATTGACCCTTCTCCAGAATACGGTCGAATGGTTCTTGGACGCACAATGGAGAGATGGCATAACGTTTCTGATCCTTTTAGTCGCAATCTTGTTTAGAACTGAAGGAATTATTAGCTACAACCTGAGAAAGGACCGAGCATGAATTACTTCTTACACATTTCGGTACTTCTTGAGATCTATATTCTGCTGGCGCTTAGCGCCAATCAGAAAGTGGGGTTATCGGGATTATTGACCCTGGCACAAGCCGTTTTTTATGGCGTTGGGGCATACGTAACAGCTATTATCATTACAAAATTGGGGTTCTCTTACTGGTTAGCTTTGCCAGTTGCGTTACTTACCTGTGTACTTGCCGCTTTGGTTTTCAGTTTTATCGCAGGAAAAGTTAGAGATCTGTATTTCAGCCTGGCAACATTAGCTATACAGATCATCTTCTTTTCAGTTGTTTACAACTGGGTTTCCATAACTAACGGCCCTTATGGGATCGCAGGGATCTCCAGCCCCGAAATTCTCGGATTCAAGATAAACACGCCCGGCAGCTTTGCTCTATTCGGAGGTGTTTGGGTAATTTGCGTGGTTCTTTTTTATGTTTGGTTCCTCAAGACTCCCCTTTGCCGAATGATTCAAGCGACGAGAGATGATCAAATCGCAGTATTGAGTTTGGGTAAAGATCCCAACTACTACAAACGGGTTAGCATCATAATCTCCGCAGTCATAGCAGGCGTCGCGGGAACACTCTACGCTACCTATGCAACGTATATCGACCCAAGTTCATTCACGCTCGACGAGTCCATTTTGATATTGAGCATCGTCTTGATCGGCGGAGCCGGAGGTATTATCGGCCCGATCAGCGGCGCTCTGATTTATATTCTGCTGCCCGAAGCCCTAAAGTTCATGCAAATGCCTGACAGCGTTGCAGCGAATATGAGAATGATTATATTTGGTTTGCTTTTGGTGCTTATCGTCCGTTTCAAACCGAAAGGGATTTTCGGCAAATATTTGATCCAATGAACGAGATCCTAAGAATCGAGAATTTGAACAAGTCGTTTGACGGCGTCACGCCTGTCAAAGACGTATCTTTTTCCGTTAAAAGGCAGAACATCGTTCTTATCACAGGTGAGAACGGAGCCGGAAAGACTACGCTTTTTAATCTCGTAACTGGTTTGGAAAAGCCCACTAAGGGAAAAGTGCATTATGACGGTCATGAAATAACCGGCAAATCTGTTCTGGAGATCGCGAAACACGGCATAATCCGTCTCTATCAGCAACCCCGTTTGTTCAAGAATTTGTCGGTTTGGGAAAATCTTGTATCCGCTGCACATGAAAATGCGGGGAATAGCTTTCTGAATCTGGTTTTCAGAAATAGGTCCGTCAGATCGGAAGATCAAAAGCTTAAGAAAAAAGCCATCGACCTCTTAAGAAAATTCGGTCTAGAAGAATTGGGAGATCAAACGGCTGGCGAACTTTCGTATGGGCAGCAAAAACTTATCTCATTTTGCATGATCGCAATGAACGGAACAAAACTTGCTCTGCTCGACGAACCTTTCGCAGGGCTCAACCCGCAAACTATCGATCGCTTGAGCGATATGATCGTAAAGATGAGGGACGAGGAAATGACGTTCGTAATCATTGAGCACAACCTAACGCGAGGGCTCATGATTGCCGATCACCATATTGAAATGAAAGATGGCCGCATAAAGACGCTAAACGACCTCGGAAAGAAATGAATTATTTGCTGCAAGTAGAAAACCTCTGTGCTGGCTATAACGGCAAGACAGTCCTTCGAGACATATCGCTTTCTGTTGGCGAGGGCGAGGTATTGGCCGTGATCGGCCAGAACGGGTGCGGCAAAAGCACTTTGCTGAAAACAATTGCCCGAATAATTTCAGATAATTCCGGCGATGTTATCTTTGAAGGTATGAAGATCAATCATCTTCAACCGTGGGATCTCAAACGACTTGGCATAACGTACTTTGTCCAGGGCGGGATGGTATTTCCAACAATGACGGTTCGCGAACACTTCGAACTCGCTTTGAAAGATCAGAGCAAAGATGCTTCGAGAGAGATCCGAGACGAGTGTTTCGCTTATTTCCCTGCCTTGCAAGACCAAATGGAGACGCTTGGGGGGAATCTTTCCGGCGGACAGCGTCAGATGCTTTCATTCGCAATGTTGATCGCACAGCAGACGCGATGCTGGCTTTTGGACGAGCCTACGGCCGGCCTCGCCCCGGAACCGGTTCGAGAAGCAGTAGCATTCTTGAAGGAAATGAAGCAGCGGTCCCGCAAGACCATGGTTTTGGTCGAGCACAATTATCATGTCGCTTTCGACCTAGCCGACCGGGTCGCCGTGATCAAAGAAGGAGAACTTTACAACACTTTCCCACAGTCAGAATTTCAGAAGGAGGAGTTTCTAGGAGAGTATCTTTACTCCTAGGATCGTTAAATCTATGAAAATAATGCGCCATTTTACATTAACTTTAATTTTCACCATTGCCATTGTTGCTGTGATTGCATTTAGCGCTTGCAGCTCTAAGAGCATTCAGGATCAGCAGAACTCGAAAGTGATCAGGATCGGTTCGATTCTTCCTCTTACCGGTCCAATAGCAGCCTATGGCAATCACGCTAGGAATGGCCAACTTAGGGCCATCCAACATTTAAATGACCTCCAATCCGAATTCAAATTCGAACTTGTTCTTGAGGACGGCAAAGGTGAAGGAAAAGAAGCAATCACTGCGTTCCAAAAACTTCGAAGCTCTGGTATCGATATCATAACCGCTGGCTCAAGTGCGATGTGTATGCCTATCTTGCCCTTGGCTAGACAGGACGATGTTCTATATTTTCCAAGTGCTTCTCATCCAGACATAAATAAGGAGGTAGCGCCGCTTGTATACAGACACTTCGTAACCGCAGAGCAAGAAGCCCCCCTGATCTTGGGAAGAATATCCGAAAGCGGTAGGGGGAAAACTGCATTGGTGACGGTCAACGATGAGTTTGGCAAAGGCTTTGCGAATGTATTTAACGGGCTTCGGAGTGAATTTTCAGGTGTCGAAGTCGTGCTGGACTTGACCGCGGAGCGAACTGAGACTGATTTCACAGTCCTCGTTCAACGAATAAAGCAAATAGCGCCGGACAATGTTGTTATTGTGAGCTATGGTCGTTCGGCTGGCTCATTTGTGAATAAGATGCGAGAACAGAAAGTGGACAGCACCATTTATGTATCCTTTTCATACCTATTGACCGAGGCCGAAAAGACGGCGCTGTCGAATAGAGAGATCATAGCTGTGACTCTTGATGTATCTGAGTTAGACGTAAAGGAAGCAACAGATTTTGGCACTATATACCTGATTGGAAACGCGGTCATTAATGAAGGGTCTTCAGACATTGGCCGAATAGCTCGCTATTTGTCCGAAGTCAAATCCTTTAATGCGCAAGGTTTGGAAATTACGATTCAGTCGAATCATGATATTCTCCCGAAAGTAAAGCTCATAGAATTAAAATAATGTTATGAAAAAGCCAATGTTGGATGTAAGGTGGTTGGCGAACGTCGAAAGATCGCAGCTAGATAGGGTTCTCTTGGAGTACGAGCTTATTTCTAGGAGCTTTGTACCTTGGCTTCTGCATGTTATGGCGAACGCGAAAGACGAAGCTGTTCGCCAATTAGTAATGCCAAATTTGTTGGAGGAAAATGGAGAGTTTGGGAAAAACAATTCCCACCACGCTCTTTATCTGAAAATGTTGGACTCCTTAGGCTTGAAATACGGTACATTTCGACATGCTAACTTCACAATCGATGCTGAGGAAGCTTTTCGCACCATTTTTCGCGGCGAGGACACCTATCGGAGCTTGTGCGTTTTAGGTCCTGCGATAGAAGCAATCTCATCTGATTTTCTCGGTCCTATGTATGATCGGGTAAAACAGTACTACGGAGACGCCCCGAGACATATGATCTACTTTCCGCTGCACCTTTGTGAGATGGAAGACGAGCACGCAAAATGCATCGAGCAAGCTTTGTCGATATTAGAAGCAAAAAACCCAAGACTTGCGAAGAACCGATCGAAGTTTGTCAAGGAGGGAATAAAGATCTTTCAAGAATTCTGGAACAATATGAGAATTGAGGTGAAAGGATAACAGCGATGGACCTTTTGGAGCATATCTATCAGGATGTTTTGAGGTCTCTGAATTTCTCGATACAGGGTCATTCCCAAATCGAGGATGAACTATACGCGTTCTACGACAATTTGGCTGAATCAGCGTTATTCAAACAAAACCATAACATCAGGTTGTTCATAGGTTCTGTCTGTAAGTTAAAAGACCCCAAAAGCTGGGACGTCGGGTCTTACGATCACGTATATTTCAAGGCATTTTTTGATATAGAAAAGGTGTCGTTGCTTAGTTTTTATGCATTTCTGCTGCAAGAGTTCAGTGCGAAATTTCTTGAGGCCGGCACGACAATAAACGCGAGCAAAGCGATTGCAGAGTCGTTTAATAAACAAATTAATTTGAGGCTTAGTCTCACCTCATATTCAAAACCGTTTTGTAAATTTGACGATCGTATTTCGGTACTTGAAATTAGAATTCCTATCGATGTCTTCAAGAAGGAGGTTCGGGATCATTTACCTGAACTTAGGAATAGGTTACATGATGCCCTCA
Source organism: Acidobacteriota bacterium (assembly GCA_019639155.1). Classification (GTDB taxonomy): domain Bacteria; phylum Acidobacteriota; class Blastocatellia; order Pyrinomonadales; family Pyrinomonadaceae; genus OLB17. The sequence goes on from JAHBSJ010000001.1 coordinate 312,024, forward strand.
AAGAGGTTCCGGAAAACCTAAGAGCAACCCGCCATTTAGATAACAAGAAGCGCAGATTTTACTCGCTTGAGAATGTGGGTCCGCATAACGTATACGAAATCTTTTTTAGGCAGTTATTCAATATTAGAAGAGCGACTGCGGTATTCAAAGATTTAGCCTCGACCTTAGAGAAGAGATTTGCAAAGATTCTTAGTAACAGTTCGGGGCTCAAGCATCAAGAAATAGCAGTCGCCTGTATTTGCCTGTCGTTTTTGGCTCTGTATTTCAATGGCTCGCTGGAGTACTTCACGGGTATTGCCAATGTAAAAAGGAGAGCGCGGGGGGCAATCGAGAATCGCAATCTCGGCGGCTTGCTGGTTTGCTATAAAAGAACTGAACCGCTTTCTCGCATGGAAAGAGCTATATTCGGAATCATTGCGGACAAGGTCACATCTGTTATTGCAGGGCAAATCTTAGTGGACGAACATAAGATCAGAGAGGAGGTTTTGAATGGAAGAGGTTACAGCATACTGAAAAGCTTTTGGGAAACGCACTTACGGGCGCTTACTCATAGCTACGATGAACTGAATTACTCAGACGAAAAAATTTCAGCAGCCTTCAACGAACTTTATTCGGGTCCGCTGGAGCAGACACTGTCTACGGGTACGTTCGAATTAATTTCCGACTACCTGGATAACCTCTCTAAGGCCACGGCTGAAGATAGAAATAGCCTCGCTAGCAATTGCACGGCGGTCAAGGAATCTATTCGCATAGACGGACAAGATTGGGGTAGCCTCTTTAAAGATATAGAACTTGAGCTATTAGATATACCGAATAACCGGCTTTATGTAGATCGGGCCGTCATAGTGAATATTATCAAGGGAGCTGCTTTTAATTCAGGTCAATTGGGATCTGCCCCAAAGCTGAATTATTTGATGTATGATGGTAAAGACGAGAAAACAACTGAATTCCACAAAGCCCAAAGAGTCAGCATTAATATCTTTGATGATGGTGAGGGATCTAATGACCTTGTCGCCGTTGCACAGAATGACCAGGGAACTACCTACGGTCGGATACACAGTGATTGGAGGAAAGCAGTCAACGGAATGGGGAGTGTTGAGTTGCATTCGAACGGAAAGTCGGTTAGCTTCACACCATCTCTTAAGGAAGTCACGAACTCCGAAGTAATTGCAGGGTTTAAGACGATAATAAACATTTATAAGCTAAGTTATGATTAAAGCGAAAATCGTCGCGATACTGGAGAATGATCGGGACGATAGCAGAAACGAAGTATGGAATAGAGCCAGTTGCGAATACGGCGATAGAGTCGAATTTTCAAGATATGTGACAACCAAAGATCTCACAGATTTTATTGATGAACTTGACGAAAGTAACCTCCATTTGGTCTTCGCACATAAGAGTGATTTGATAGCGATTGAAAGAGAGGCGCTTTTAGTTAATAAATGTGTCGAAAGAGGCATAGCTTTAGTAACGTTTACTGGGGAAGCAAACACAGCATCCAAACTAGCCGGCACCCTCTTACAAGACCTATCACACTCAACGCTCGTTGAAAACCTCAACAATTTTCTGGATAGAATTGCCGAGGTTGAAAATATTGGCTCTGAACATCTGGAGCTACTTCTGAGAATAGATCCGGAGCTTGAGAGGTTGTTGGAGCCGTTTGCAAAAGCCGGCCCTTTTGCGAACGAACCCGAGTTGCAGCAAGCGAAGGCTGTCTTGATTGCCTACGTCAACTCTTTGGGGGCGGACGCATGAGCATTGAAGGTATCGTTCTGATCACGAGCGTTGAGTTTACTGCTCCCAAGGACCTCGAACTAAAGGTCAACAACGAGTCGAAGAATGTTGTTCTTGAAAAAAAGTCTCCGAACGATTTTGTTAATGGGACACCTGACGGTTTCAAACACTACACAGATGGCACGATCATATTTTTGATCGACGTTCATTGTAGCGTTCTAGGTGCGGAAAAGCTGCAATTGCAAGGCGGCGTTGTCGTTTATCGACACCTACTAAATTTGTTCAAAGACAAACAGGACAAACTCAAGGTCATCTTCTACTCGCCGTTATCGAAAGATCTTCTCGTCAAACTCCGTCCAGAAAATTACGTCCTAAAGCTCCTTCCGTTTATCGAATGCAAATACGACGGTAAATTCGATTCCGATGGCCAGGCAAAGAACACTCTTAGCGGACAGATCGCGGAGTACGAACCCGCAAAATGGCCGCGTTTCAACAACGCCTCCGAAAACCTCCTTAGCGGCTGGGCGATAGCGAACAAAAAACTGATCAAGTCGGGAAAAGACGAAGAAGCCAAAATCCCACTCAACGGAATGAAATTGCTGATTGTGGACGATGAGTTTTCGAGCTGGGCAACCACATATTTGTCTATATTTTGCATTGCAACAAGCGGGAGAGTGGATAAAAATGCGGGAGAAGTTCTTTTTCCTCCCTTCTACTCTCAAGAGGACTTTCGTCAGGAATGGTCTGTCGGCGACGGCTTTCGAACGATTCTTGAAGGCGCCGAAGCAAGTGATGCGGTTTTGTCGGATCTATACATAAAAGAAAACCATGAAGATACAAATCCGTATAAGTCCTTAGCCGACCTTGAGAAGATTTCCGGGTATCAGTTGTTCAAGGCGGTAAAGGGCAAATACCCGTACCTTCCCTACATGATGTTTACATCAAGCAATAAGGTTTGGAATGCGGATGCATTTCGGTCTGAGGGTGTTTGGGCATGGGCGGTTAAAGAGACGTCAGTTTATGTAAGTGAGGACAATAGAAGGGCACAATTCGACCATTTTATGGATTGTATCCGTAAGCTTGTTGATCCAGAGTGCCGTTTTATTGCTGATGTCTGGAAGAGGTTGTTAGAGTTGAAAGAGGAGCACTCCCAAGAGTCTTGGTGGTACACAAGAGAACCTCAGGCTCTGCAGATTTTGGAAGAATGTCTTTTCATTCTTGATACGGTTTATAGCCAACGCTCAACCTTCGAAACAAAAAAGGTAGATGAATTCCAGGGCCGCCTTTGTTCCGTCGTATTAAACAACCTTGGTGGGCTTTCTGAGATCTTGGAGATTAATCCCGCCGATACGAGAAAGCATGTTCATTTAGTAGCGTCGTATATTTGGCGGATTCGTAGCCACTACTCGCACGGGCTGTACTACCGCCAAGCATTCCCCCTTGAAGTCCTGTTTTGTGCTGACCTATTCATTGGACTTCTTTCTCTAAGTAATCAAGCATTCAGGGCGTTATCAAATAGAGAAAACTGGATACTGAAGGATAATGGCCGACCGACAAACGCCAACGTTAACTATTTTCGGCAGTTCTTCGCAAAAAAGGATGAGTGCGACGTGACTTTCGTTGAAGGAATATGTGATTCGTTAGAAAAGCGTTTCAGTGAAGTATATGCAGATGTTATTTCCGATCATTATGACAGGAAGATTCGCGATGAAGAGAGCAAAATAACAAAAGACAATTCATCCTTGGCTGATCTTAGAGCCGTGATAAAAATGAATACTAAAAATGGATAAAAACCGGTCAATGCCCGATAGTAACCATTGCTGTAATTTGGGCACTCCTCAACCACCCTATTTTATCAACATCACCACCGAAAAGGAGATGCTAAGTGATAATGTTAACGGAGATCTTCCATGGTTGATTTGTGTCCACTTAAACTGGGACGGTCGGCCATTATCGAGCGACTATGGGTTTGAAATAGCCAGTATCATCAGAACCAAACTGAAATCGACCGCGCCGATCATTTTTTATAGCCCGATCGCGGTGGAATATTTTGAAAAGAAAAGCCAAAAGGACCTGAAGTATAAACTTCTATTCGGACGCGGGTCCGCATTCATTCAATCTCCGTTCACGAAGGCCGCTCTCGACAAGGTTATCAAGGCCACCCCGCCGCTAACCCCCGCCGCATTGCACGATGTCGTGACGATGCTCTGCGATCTCAAGGGAATGGTCCTCGATAAACTGAATCACGATCTAAAGCCCGGAAAGGATCCAGTTCCCCCCTTGGATGAGATCGAACCGTTTCTGAATTCAATCCAACGATCGGAGATCATGCTTGACGAGCATCGAGCAAACCTTCAAATAGCTTTTGAGAGCAATTATACGTCCCGATTCTTGAATGCTAAAAAGGATTTACTCGATCGGTGCAGCGCTCGTTTGACAGCGGCAGGTGTTGATCTGGAAGCTGCAGAAGAGAGACGGTTCAAAATCTTGTTGGTCGAGGATAATGAGGATGACATTCAAAACGCCTTCAGCCATTTGCAGGGTCATTTTGATGTGTTAGTGGAACGTGACGCCGCGAGAGCTATCAAATTGCTGAAAGAGGATAAGTCAAATGAGATACTCGCTGTTGTTTGCGATTGGCGGCTCTACAAAGAAGGCTCGAAATACTGGCAGAAATATCAGGGATATGAGGTGCTCGAAGAAGCGTCGAAAACCGGTCGAGCGTTATTTGCACTAACGTCCCAGGCTGATTTCGTTATTCATCAGATCCGTAACGATCTCGGCTTTAGATTTCAGCTGATAAAGAAAGATGACTTTAGAACCGATGCTCAAAAGAATCTGCTCGTCGATTGGATCCGAAACGCCTGCCAAAACAGCATACTTGCGGAAGCCGACATTCCGACTACCGAAGCCAAAACCTGGCGTGGTGATCTCAGAGATCTCTTCTTAAGATACAGGCAGAGCCTTGAATGGGAGGATCTGATCACGATCGTTTATGCGCAGGCGGATGAAATTGTAGAGTATTTCGAAAACTCCGATGAGGCAACAGAGAGCATACCTAAAAAGTTCGGACTGTCCTTCGGAAAGAGCAATGATAGGAAGAGACTTTTTTCCGTGCTCGTGATGCGTCTCATCTGGTTTGGTCTATGGTACAAGTACGGTTTTGATCACGAATCTGCCGAATTTGACCTCGCCGGCGAAGATGGTGGGGCACCTGACGGTTTTGATCTTGTATGGGAATTCATCGTCGGGCCAGAGGCCAAGGGACAAAAAGGTGGTGACCTACTTAAAGTAGCACTGTCAGAGGAAGACTTAGGTTCGGGGCGCATGTTCCCTCACGAAAGAGCTTGGCTTTTGAGCCGAGGGCTTCAGATCAATGTGGTTGCCAACCCGTCCGAACTCCTGCCTGAGGCTATTGAACCGGATCAAGAGCAATATGAAGAGGAAGAGGAAAAGCCCATCGAATTCACTGAAGAGATGCGGGCGGAGCTGAAAGATCTGCGAAATAAACTAACAACTCTGGCAAAAGAAACCTCTATGGACGAAGCTCGGAAAAGCGGAAAGATATCAGACGTCGATGTGTCACGACTGCGAACATTGTCAGATATTGAGAATAGTTGGCGAAGGAACAATCCGGGTTAGATTGTTGCGAGTTTTGTTTTCATTTCGCTTACAGCCTGCCAAATCGGCAGGCTTTTCTTTTTGTCTGACTACGAATAATTCCGGCTAATCACCTGTATCGTATCTTAGTTTTGTTGAAAACGATGCCCGACGACAGCCGACGGGTTGCCCGAATAATTCTGGGTAATCTGCTGAGTCGTAGAATAAAAATATAGCGAACATCGCTGAGTCAGCTGTCGCGGCCAAGAGCTGCTTGACGGCCCCCGAATGCGGGAGAAGTCTATCACGGGAGAGAAAAATAAAAACAAAGGAGGTGGAAGAATGGGCTGGTAATTCTCACGGGCGGGGCAACCCGCCCTCTTCTCATCTGGGACCCCGGATAATTCCGGCAAACGGGCGTGATCGTAGAATCGGTGTTAGACAAGAAAACTTCCCGCTGTCGCGGCCGCGAGCTGCTTGACGGCACCCGAATCACGGGTGAGGTCTGTTCAATCGAGAAGAACAAGTTCAAATAGACATATGGCGAAAGAACACAAATACAGCAGAGGCGGCAAACGGAAATTCAATGCTCGGGTCAGGCAACTGAAACAGCTCTTTACGAAATCACCTGCGATCTTCCACCGGGAGTGGCAGAAATTGGTTACCGGCTGGCTTTACGAGATACGCAATCGTGCAACCGACTGGGCTGAAGGCCTTGATATTCGAGACATCGACGGTCCGGAAGGGCTCGTCGAACGTGGACGACTTCAGGTGTTTGGCGTCCTCGACATCGCGAACACCGTTCTCGATGGGTGCGGACCCGAGATCGAGGCTGAGGTCGGAGCAAGAACTCGATCAACGCTGGAAAGCGAGTGCGTAAAGCAGGTTGCCTTGGTTGTTGATACACGGCTGAGCTATATGATCAACCACGCTCACTACGTTCGAATGAAGAATTAAGCGTTGGCAACAGCGAGCAACGACCGATAGAAACAATAAATGAAAATGCAAAATAAACCCATGACGATCATCCGAAACATCCTTATAGCCGCAGGCATCTCCGCGTTCCTAGCATCATGTGGCAATAACACCGGCATGGATACGCCAATAAGTCCGGCAGGCCAAACGGCACGAGTCATGAAGATAGGCCTGATGCTAGACAAATCAGGGAGCGCCGAATCGACGCGCACCAAGCAACCCTCGCTGGAAGACATTCAGCCACTGATCGAAAGAATTAAGCAAAGCGGCGGCGAGCTAGCCGTTGGTCTTATCTCGGACAACAGCAATATGCCGCTCGTCCGGCTAAGGATCGACCTGCGGCCTGCAGCTCCGACCAGACCAGATTCAAACGAGTACAGCGCTGAAAAACTGGCAGCCGCCTATGACAAATACGACGTGGACACAAAAGCATACAAAACAAAGTTCGCCGCTTGGGAGGTGGAGACGTCGAGGAGAGTCGAACGCTTTACAGCAGATGTGGCGAAGCTCTTTCAGCAAAAGCCGAACTCAAGACGCACCGATGTTATGAATGCGCTAAATAGGGTCGATCTTTTTCTTTCGGAGAAAGATCCGTTCCCCGCCGACACGGCCAGAGTCATTATTCTTAACAGCGATGCTCAAGATAACGTCAAAGCAAAATTAATGCCGCTAACCAGCGAGGCAAGGCTGATCGTAGTGAACGGTATAGGGAGCGTCGGTTCGCTGAAAGCTTTGAATCCGGAACTTTTCGAATCTTTGGAATCAGCGATAGATCAAATCACTCGCGGAGAATAAGTATGCCAGCAACATTATTACAACGACATAACGAGCTAAGCCTCAGAGAGCGCGTAGTTTCCAACTTAAAGCGACTTTCAGAAGCCCTGCACCGCCAAGCGCACGAGGCGAGGATCATCCGTCAAGAAAGCGAAAAGGACGGGAACGATCTGACCAATCTCGAAACGAATAGCCCCGAGTTTGCTGCCGCAACTCCGAGTGAAATAACCGGCTATTATGTCGTCGCTCTCGCGATCGTGGCTATATATATCCTTGACATCTTGCTGTTCGGCGGCGTCGCCAATTCGCTCGCTAACATCGCATTTCCGGGCAATGAGTCAATGCTTATTGTTGCAAAGATGGCAGTTCCTTTTGTAATAATCACCCTAGAATTCTTCCTAGCGTTCTTGATTTACTCCCGTAGTCAAGAAAACACAAGAGCTTTGGCCAACGGTGCGAAACGTCTAAATCCGTATTGGATCTTCGGAGCGATTCTAACATTAGTAATGCCGGCCTTGGCTATCGCAAGCCACCCCGATACTGTCCGATTGATTCACTCAGGCGACAGTTTGGGGACTCTCCTTCTATTCAAACTTGTTGGGCTTGGACTTCTTGCCTTCGCTGCGCATGCCCTTGTTATCTTCTCGGGTGAACGAGGCACAAAAACAAAGGCATTCTTCTACTATCGCATCATGCATCGTAGGCTACAGAACAGACTCAATGACCATAATCTTAATTTCGACCGGTTGTGCCTCTCTGTCGTGGGCAACTGGAACGCTTACTCTACTGAAATCGAGAGTTATAACCAACGCAATCCGGACACAACGATAGCTCCATTAAATTTCGATCCGACCACCAGGAACTTCATCGAAGAATGCGTTACCGGAGCGCCAGCTTCAGAGGTGGAAGGGGATGGTGACCTGTCAGCCCCCCATTATGAAAACGGTATGAATGGCAACGTACAGGGACAACCCGCAACTGGGGATAGTGGCCATGCTCCTTTCGTATATTCTGCCGAAGGACAAAGCCAGAATGGATCCAACAATGGTAGAAATTCAGATCATGAGGTAGAGAACCGCGAAAACGAGTTTCTTCGTAGCGTCCTGACGAGAAGAATAAGAGACGCCGAAGACGAAGTTAACTAGATCGAAGGAGAAAGAATCAAATGTCAATAAAATCAACAGACTCAAAAGTACAAAGCGTTTCAGGGATCGCAGTTGCAAGCATGGCGGCCGCAGGCGTGGTAGTCGCGGCTTCGGTCATAAGTGGGATAGCACGATTTCTAAGCTCTAGCGGAAGGAAAGTGTACAACGAGACGGTCCGAATACTGCCAACGATCGCTGACGAGATCAAAGCATTCAACACAACTGATCTTAACTCTGTCACACGCCCTTCTAAGGAAACCATGTCGAATGATGTCGATCTCGCAAAAGGTCGATTCCTCGCTCATCTGGCGTCAGCACGTTTGTTCACGGACGACCCCGACGGTCTAAAGAAGCGGCTTGCGATGGTACAGAGCGCCACCTCGTTAAAGAGCTTGGCAGCGACAGAGAGCGGGGTCTTGGAATTCATCGGAAATTCTCACAACTTAGTTTTCCTAAAGAGTCTATCCACGGCATGCATGCGGGCAAGCTCAAAGATCGGATTTGGCCAAGTCGCAACTGAGCTCGCGAAAGACGGAACATCTAGGATTATCGGATCGGACGCCGCGGGCAGAGCGGTCGTCACTGAGATCAGCCGTGACAATGAGGGTGGCTTTTCAATCGCCACCGAGGTCGTTGGCGTGATCGACGGATCTTGCAATCAGATCTTGGACGCATTCGATGAAGCCCTTGCGAACGAAGGTGTGAGACGATCTCCCGGAAAGAAGGATTTCACGGGCGGCGTCTGTGAACTTTCGGCGGCTAGAGAGTTCCTACGCCGTAAGGTAATGCCCGCATCGAAACAGAAGGCCGCCCAGGAATCGAAGTCAAAAACAGATTCTGGTATCAGTCGAACCCGAATCTTGAACACGCGTCCTTCAACAAAACAAAGATAGGTAAATTAAATCGACAACCCAACAGGACACAGTAATGAATCAAACAACGCATACGATTCTCGACGCATATCGCCAAGGACACTCTGCTCTCTTAGTAAGTGGAAGATCCTTATACGACCTTGTGATCGATAGCGAGGGGCGGATGTGCCCGATGATAACTGCGCTACGGCGGTCACTGCGCAGCGAATTCGGCATGCTCATGGTGACCTATTCGCTGGCGCAAGGACTAGATTGGGATGACAGCCGAATATCAGATGAAAGAGACCGCCAAACGATCCAAAATGCACTCAAATCAAACAACTTGCTCGAAGTACCCCAAGACCAAAATGAAGTAGCCCGAATTATTCGAGGGATCTCTCATTTGTCTCGGATGCCCATGGAAAACCTTACCTGGGCTGACGGGAACCCCCTCAGGTTTGCCTTTTGTTTAGAGTTTGCTGAACACATGATCCCTGCCCTCAATAACGGCACCCAAACTGATAACCAACTCGTAGCGATCGAGTTAGCTCATATTACAGGCCAAAGCCTCGCGTTAAGAAAAAGCGGCAACTTGATCATTTTCCATGCTCGGGAGGGACTTGTCGACCCTCTGGTTTGCTCCACTCTGCATCCGATTAGATTAACGCAGCCAAACTTCTCAGAAAAATTCGCATTCATTTCGAAGGCGACAGAGATTTATCCTAACGCACGCTTTGACCCGAACCTGACAAAGGAAGGGGTTGCTTATCTTACAGCGAACACCCCCAATCGATCACTAGAGTCTTTAATTAGAGCATCGTACCGGGGAGGAAAGCTTATCACTACGAAAGAGCTAACCCACCAAAAGAACCGGGATGTCGAGGAAATGTCTGAGTCCACTCTCCTGCCATTGGACACAGACCGTGTAGCAGACCTCCGACTATTCGGGAGGAATGTAAATAAACCCCGGACGATACTTGAAGAGCTAGGCAACGCACTCTTGCGCAGAGAGAGAACAATGCCGGCGAACATCTTGCTCGCGGGAGCCCCTGCCACGGCCAAAACTGACCTAGCTTTAATGGTTGCGCGAATCGGAAACGTTCCCGCATATCAAATGCTTAGTCCAAAAGGCGGCATCGTTGGCGAAACGGAACGGAAGGCCCGGCTCCAGCAGATTGCACTTAAGGAATGGTCTCCTAACATAGCCTTTATAGACGAGATAACCGAGGCATTTCCGCTTGAGCGGAATGATTTCGATGGAGATTCCGGAGCTAGCAGAGCGGTCATGGCATCGCTGCTTACTGCCCTTTCTGATGAGTCTCGACGAGGGGAATCTCTTCTTATCGCCACGACAAACTGCCCTTGGCGGATGGGAGCCGCGATGCGGTCAAGATTTATAGTAATCCCGGTACTGCAATCACTAAAGGAAGATTATCCGGGCATCATAACCGTAACAGCTGCACGTATTTCTCCGGACTTTGAAGCAACGGAAGATGACGAAAATGTTATTAGGGCCGCGGAAATATTCTACACCAAAGGAGCCAATCCCAGACACATTCGTGGTTGTTTAAGCAACATTATGATGCTAGCCGGCACTTCGGTTCTTTCCAGTGAACTCATTTTGCAAGCGGCTTACGATTTTTGTGCCACAACGGATCTCCACTCAGCGATCTACGCCGATCTTTGGGCCATCCAGTCCTGCACCTCAAAATCATTCTTACCTTGGAGTGACAGCCTCGACGAATATCCGATTCCCCAATACCTTAGCGATGTGATCGATCCCGTGAACGGTGAAGTAAACTATCGCGTTCTTAACGAGAAAATCGAACAGTATCGCAAACACGCGAACCTATAGAATGCCGAGAAACGACCTTAATTTCGGCGCGAGTACCGATTGGCTAGGTATGCAGTTGACGGGCAAAGGGTGTGTCGAGGAATTAGAGAACAAAATCGCATCGTTCTATGGAATGAAGCATGCACTTTGTGTTTCAAACGCAACAACTGGACTCCTGGGGATTGCCTTAGCTGTGGATCTCAGAAACACTGAGTTCATTACCTCGCCGTACACGTACGGGGGAACCGTCTCAAGCTGGCTAATGTTGGGCAATACCGTAGTATTTGTTGATATTGAGCCAGCCCACGCAACGATAGATACTGAACAAATAGGAAACGCAATTACAAGAAATACGAGGGCTATCTTAGCCACCGATATTCTTGGCAATCCTTCTCATTCGGAAGAACTTAGGAGGATCGCAGACGAGTATGGTCTCTGGTACATAGCAGATGCGGCTCAGAGTCTTGGAGCCTCCAGAGACGGCATGCCAGCAAGCGTTTATGCTGACGCCTTGGTCATCTCTTTTACCGCGGGAAAGACTTTGTTCGCCGGTGAGGGAGGGGCGATCATTACGAACAACACAGCACTTTATGAACGGCTGATCTGGACCACTCAGCACCCGTTTAGGCAGCAGCTCGAACTAGGTTTGAACGTATGCAACGAGTTTGGGATCAATGGGCGTATTCACCCTTTCGCAGCAAATTACGCGAACGCTAATTTTGATAAAGCAATATCGAATTTGCAGAGGCGTCAGGTCGAATGCACTTCGGTCATTGAACTGTTGGAAAGCCACGACTTGATTGAAAAAACTAGGATTCACGATGAAAATATCCTTCCTTCATTCTTCCGATTGACTGTGGTTCCGAAAATGGGAATCGACAATTCTGATGTCGTATCGCTTCTTAAGTTCCACGGAATTGATTGCGTCGTCTCAAATGTCCCGGTATCAGTAATTTATCAGCACCCGGCATTCTCTAATCAATGGAAGAGGCAGAATAGGCTAGCGAATTGTTATGAAGCGGAGCGGCAGGCCAAAGAAAGAGTTTGTCTTAATCTGATCCAGAGCGATATGTGAACAAAGTGTAGTCAGATCTGGACTTTCAGACGCCTTGGCAACAACTCACGAAGCATAGTTCACATTCCCGATAATTACAACTAATTACCCAATAGTTACTATTTGGTAGCCTTCACAATTGGCGATTGAGTCGAATCCGATACATTACCTAGATCTGTTTTATGGACTATAAACCTATGATAAATATACTAACTGTTCTTGCTGTTCTTTTTACTTCACCATTGCTTTGGACGTCACCGGAAGCGGTTGCAGCCCAAGAGGATACCCGTTGCAATTGCGTTCTGTTTGCACGCCAACATGTGCGATCCTTACCAACGGGGCTATACGATGAAAACGACAAACATCGCGTCATAAATTCAATGTTTCCCAGGCCGGGAACCGTAGCTATTTTTCAATATAATCACGTCGCAGTGGTCAGAAACGTAGAGATGCAGGCCGACGGATCATTGGAGGTTGTCATTGATGAAGCGAATTATATCCCGTGTCGGTACGGATCTCGCCGAGGCCCCCTCGCTGCTCTGCGAATTGTCGGTTTCTTTGATCCAAGGTTCCGAGCAGGTGACGCTCCCCCACGAGTTCGCGAAACACATCTCACCGCGTATGCAGGTAGGGAGTTTAAAGCTCATATCAGTGGGAGCGGGTTTGATCCTGATTCAGTCAAAGTCGTCCTGCTCGGAGGCGATTACTGCAAAACGTGGGGACGCTGTTCGGTTCCGACCTCTGTTATCACAAATCTAAGCTCAAATTCATTAGCCGCACCGCTTACCGTAAATTCACCCGGTAAGTACTCGCTCTATGTCTTCAACGAAAGAGACGGTCGCAGTTCAAATGCAATCCGTCTAACTATAGAGGGCAGTTCTCGAAGTGCTCCGGTCAAAGCGCCCGTAAGGCCTCGGTCGCCGTTTTAGTCGCTACCCAAAATCATACCCAAGTGAACAGACGAAATGGAGAAAACCACAATGAAAAACACCACTATTTTAACTATCGTATTGCTTGTCTCAATGTTTTCAACGGACGCTGTTGCTCAACCCACAGCTCGTCAGTGGGTATTGAATTTTGACCCAGACAGTGTCGACAGCGGTATCCCTCAGGAAGATAGTGGAGGTCAGAGAGACCGTCGAGAACGAAGAAACGGCCGGCGGTCTCAAATCGTTATACAGTCAATCGGCGCGGCCGCGATCATTTACTGCAATCAAACCCAAAAATGTGGAGGATTCAACGCCTCGCTATCGACTATCCCTGGCTCGACGTCACCTGAGTATGGCTCGTACCCACCACCAGTCTATGGTGGAAGGAATGACGACATACCGAGCGGGTCTACTGGTCCAGTATTCCCATTTTCCCCATCAACGACAACGGGTTCTTCGATTCCATCAGGTTGGAGTTCAATCAGGAGAGGACAATTAACCATCATCGCCCCCTTCGGAGATTTTACTAATGGAGAACTAAGAAACGGCGTGATTTTCGGAAGAGCCTCTGGGCAAACTTCGACCAGTGTCGCAGCTAGCCTAACGCGGGGAAGCACATATCTCAAAAGCAAAGGAATGCGAGAGAAAATTCATCTTGGCAATCGAATGTGCGATCTATTCCTGTTCGAAGGGTTTTCGCCGAAGCTAAAATTGAACGAGGAAGTTGGGGTCTACATCTGCTCTAAAGCCAACGGTCTTTTCACCTACGCCCTCGCCGTCGGATCAGGTAATAATGCCGCTCGATACAGAAATGAGATCAGAGGTTTGATTTATAGCGAATTGAGCAGATTATGACGGCCAACAATCGAACAGTTTTGATAGTGTGAACGAACATACCGTCATGATCGGTCGTGAATGATATCAACTAGAATGCTGAGAAATTGCATTTTACTATGCTCTGGTCGCGAAGAACTTGACGACGAATCGATGAAATGGTGGCATCTGAAATAAATGAGTTGATCGCGGAGTCAGGGTGCGACACCGAGGAAATATCGGACGGTTATCACACGTTCGGAGAGTTGTATGCTCATCGGGCTGAGCTGTTCATTGCTCTTTGCAGGAGGATCACCGATTGCGAAGAACCAGCGGCCAGTGACCTATCAAGCGTGTGGCGGACTTTGCGGCATTCGGACGGATCGCAATTGGAAGGATGGTTCGTGACGGGTATTGGATACAGGGAAGGGGAACAGATAACGTATCATCTGCCGGTCGAAAAATGGGCTGACACGCATTTTGCACACACACTCGACACAGCACCAGGAATTTGACGGGCATGCGAGTGAGGACGCTCTGAGACGCCTTAGTCGTTTATGATGCGGAACTGAAAATCTGCATGTTCTTGCTTCGGGCGTCTCTTCCAGCAATCTATTATGTTATGGCACGATCATGGTATGACTAATATTCCAAGACTAATTTGTTCGCCGGTGACTGAAGAGGAGATGAGAAGGGGAAATACCAAGTCAGACCCCAAAAACTCGGCAATAAAAAAGGGCTCCAAGACCTAGCAAGAAGTCGAGCTTAAGACTGTACAGGATCTTCAGCCCGATGTTTGAGGCATGAACCTTAAAGAACCTTAAGGAAATAAGCGTTTACGAAGTTTCGTGGACAACGGAGGCAAATATGGGATGTGATTTTCACTGGAAAGGAAAAGCGACGGAAGAGCAGCAGCGGCTCTGCGGCTGGTTTCTTGAATCGCTTTTTGACGCGGACGAAAACGGGGTATCTCGATATTTTGCCGAGTTTATGAAATGCGAGACCTACAGCGGCGAATACACGGGACTATTCTTCGAGGTCGGGCCGCCAGAAGATCGGGGTCCTTTTGTTCAGACTATACAGCTTAGCGGGACGACGATTCGTTCCGGATACTTTGAAGATCGGGAACCTGGGTATCGGCTTTGGGCTACTGACCAATTGTCCTTTGTTTTTATGAAGATCGGTGAGGATCTTGGCGAACTTATAACCGTTGAACCAGTGGCCGATACCGCAGAACTTAGATACGGCCGGGTGCGAGAGAAATTTCAGAGCTGTGGAGCAGAACCTAATACTCCGATGATGATTTTTCGTAGGCGGGGGCAGGATCGGTTGCTTGCAAACGAAAGTTGGCTCGCCAATTTGCTTTATGCGACCAAGAGGCAATTCATGCCAATGTTGAAGGTGAGTGACGATTATTTGTTTTTCGCTGATATTGCAGAAAGAGGTCTAATGGACCAGCATTTTTCTCGCACAGTATTGAAACCGGAGCTCGCCGGGAAGTGGGGTTTCGGGCTCGACGAGGTTGACACGATCCTTTCCGGGCTGGATGCCTTCTTTGAAAAGAGTCAAAACAAGTACTGGGGACTCTCAGATGCGGCATTAGCCATACTTAAGCGGGCGGAGGTGTTTTCGCTTTCTGATCTGACCTATAAGAAGAAAGATTCGTTCGTATCACGAGCTAAACCCACTCCTGAGGTTTTGAATGAAATCGAAGAGGCAATGCTTTCTCTTGGATACTCATTCGAACCTGGTCGAAGCAGCTGGCTTAGCATTGACTAATCAAACGACGATATTGAGGGGGTCTGATAATCGCCTTACGGACGACGGAATTGGAAATTGACTTCGAGAAGTCGAGGACACGTATGATAGCGAGTCTTAAGATCATAGCTGAGGAATAATGGGCGGGAGGTTGCGATTCGCCAATAGGAAGAATGATTAAGACGAAAAATCACAACCTGGAGAGGTTCTTATTCGCCCAACAAGACTCAATTTTTGTGGCACTTAGAGAACTGGAAGCTGGGAAGAAACAGACCCACTGGATGTGGTTTGTTTTTCCTCAGATCACCGGATTGGGCATTAGCGAAACTTCAAAGAGATTTGCCATTCGATCTATACAAGAAGCGTCAGCGTATCTAAGACATCCTGTCCTTGGCGAGCGTCTTGTCGAATGCACGAGAGCCGTTCTCTCGCTGGAGGATCGTTCTGCATTTGATATATTCGGCGAACCTGATTGCCACAAATTTCGATCATCGCTGACACTTTTTGCTTGTGTTGAAGGCGCGGATCCGATATTCCAATCGGCATTGGAAAAGTATTTTGAGGGGAAACCGGACACAAGAACGTTGGAAATATTGGAAGTGCTGTCTTTAAACGAACTTGGTGTCAATGTTACCCCTTCTCTTTCAAATGAACTCCCCTTTAGAGTATTCGCCCGCCGCAATTCAAAAAGCGGGAAGCCAACCTGCGGGGACTCGCTTGCAGTGAAATATTTCGAGGATGAGGAACTGCTGCTGCTTGCTGTTGCCGACGGAGTGAGTTCCAGCCCGTGCGACTGGAAGGCTGCTGAAACAGCGTGCGAGGCGGTAGTGAAGAGATTCAATACAGCTAGCGGCACTATTGGCGAAAGAATGTTGAACGCGGCCTCGAAGGCTCACAATGCTGTCCGGCAAATTGATGGCCGGTGTGCCGGATCGATAACGTCGCTGACCTTTGTTGTTTGGCAGACGTCTTCTGATGAGATCAATGTGCTAAATGTTGGCGACTCGCGGGTCTACCTTGGACCGGACAACATGCTCGAACAGATAACATCTGACGACGTACAGCCCGTAATTTTAAAGCGAGATGGCGAAGTGGTACTTCAGGCCGGTGTTCCGGTCTTCATGAGAGGCGTGACCCGCAGTCTCGGCCAAACAGAGGCTCTGGACTTCAGCGTTTATACCCATGCATTTAGAGATAATCATCTGCTTTTACTTGTTTCAGACGGCATAAGCAAGAACGACGCTTTTACAGCTGAGATTCCAAAGATCTTCAACCACTCGGAAACCGAGAACGGCTTTACAAACTTGGTTTTGGAAAACTCTCAGAAAAACAATGACGACGCGAGTCTGATCGCCGTTTGGCGAACCGCCGGCGATGAAACCGCCGAACTCAGATTTGCAGAATGCCTGGAACGAGTAACTGATTTTCGTGACGCTGGCATCACAGCGGCGACCGCCATTGATCGCCTGCGAACCGATCTTATGGCAAAGATGAATGACGGCCGAAATGACGAGGTCAATGCGCTGCTCGACTACGCCGACAAGTGTGATCTCAGATTTGATAGGAATTTCCTCGGTAGTTTACTAAGTAAAGTTATCCAACAGAACAAGGACAATGCTCTGGCTCAGCGGCTTCGAGAACTAATTAGAAAGACCTAATCGTAAAATCCCGCGGTTTATTAATAGTATCAGAGCACTTCTATGTCATTCCGTATGCCCCGAAAGGAATGTAGGACCGCGACTAATCCCCCAAACCATTTGAGCCTGAAGAACAAATGATTATTTATTAGGCATCATCTTGATCTGCGCTTCTCATGCCAAGGAAACTTCCGATCGGAATTTGGGTGGTCGGGGTGTACGCTTTAGTAGCCCATAGAGGCTGTTTTTTGAGTACAAAATGGAGTAATTTTTACGCCATTTTGAAAATGCCTCTTTTTATACCTAAGCGATTTGCGAGTAGGGGGTATTCTCATCGGTTCCGAAGGCCAGTGTATTTAGTAGCCCATTAGGACTAGGATAAAATGCTTTACAATCGTATCACTAGTTTCTTAGATTAACTGACAAATCGTCGCCAGACAGGGTGATCAAATGCCCCTTGGAGGCTATCTTCACCGCGAAAGAGTGATCACCGATCCGCGGCTGATGCCGAGGCGTCGGGCGATCTGTGAGTTGTTGAGGCCCTCAGACTTCAGGCGTTTGATTTGGTCGGTTTTTAGAGCGGCGGTTCGGGGTCGGCCGTGGGGTTTTCCTTTGGCACGGGCGTTAGCGATGCCGGCGATGACGCGTTCTCGGATCATATCCCGCTCAAATTCCGCAAAGGTGGACAGCATGCCGGCCATCGCCCGGCCTGACGGCGTGGAAAAATCCAGCGACTCGGTCAACGACACGAATACAACATCGAGGCTGCGAAGCTCATTGAGCGTGTTGACCAGGTCAACCAGGCTGCGGCCAAACCGGTCAAGTTTCCATACCAACACAGCATCGATCTCACGCCGCCTCGCCATCTTCAACAGCTCTTCGCGTTTCGGCCGGGTCTTTGCCCCTGAGCCAACTTCTTCATATTCTACTGCCACCGTCCAATGGCGGTTCGCAACATATTCCCTCATCTGCTCAAGCTGCATGGGCAGCGTCTGCTGGTCGTGCGTGGAAACCCTCGCGTATATTCCTACTCTCATAGCGTCATCATAATTGGTTTCGGAATAGACGTCAATAAACTATAGTTTTCTGACATACACAAAGCTAAAGCTGAAAGCCCCATTATCACTGCGTTTAACACTTTCGATTTTCGTAGGGTTTTTTGACACCCTGTACGCTTTCTTCGATCAACAGTCGGAGCAAATACAGAAGTCTATGGAGTCATTGATTGCTAGGCGATAGTTTTCGCTATGTAATCGAGTCTTTCGTTAACTTTCTAAGAAAACCAATCAAGGTGTCATTAGATGGCACTTAGGATGTGCTACCATCGGAAAACAAATGAAAGTTATTGATGACGGAACCAGGCGCCGTCGGTCGTTCATGTCCGGGCTGAACCGCGTTGTTGCGATACACAATGAGATCGCTAACGGAGGTTTCCCGAGAGTAGAAGACCTTGCGAAGCAGCTATCTGTGTCACCTCGGACCATAAAGAGAGACCTTGACAACATGCGAAATAGCATGAACGCACCTATTCTGTACGACCGCCGAAAGAAGGGGTTCAGATATACCGGTTTGGGTTGGACGCTCCCTCTGCAGAAACTATCCGAAGGCGAACTGCTGGCATTTTTCATTGCTGAACGAGCCCTCAAATCGATAGGCCAATCAATCCAAGCGGATGTGCTGAAAACGGCATTATCGAAACTTGCTTCACTTTTGCCTGATGAGGTCAGTGTGAATATCGCTTCTCTGACAGAGTCAATAAGCTACGAGGAACGGCCGATCGTTAATGTAGAGCCGCAAAAGCTAAGAACAGTAACCTGTGCTGCGATGTATTGCGAAAGCATAGAATTTTCCTACTTTTCGCCTCACAAACAAGAAATCAGTCGGCGGCGGGCTGATGTCTATTTGGTCCACAATTATGCGGGTGATTGGTATGCGATTTCCTACGACCACGCAGCAAAGGATTTTCGTGATTTCCATGTAGGACGGATGAACGATATCAAACCCTCCGGCAAGTTCTTTCAACCACAGAAAAATTGGAACAAAGAGGACTATCTTCGGCGAGGGTTTTCAATGACACGCGGCGGCCGGCTGACGAAGGTCGGGATAGTTTTCGACAGCTATCAAGCTCAGTGGATACGCGAGCGGCAAAAGTTTCATCCGGACGAGACGCGCGAAGAGCTTCCGGATGGCTCGCTCCGTATCAGGTTCAAGATTGGAGAGGCTGGACTCGAAGCTGTCGCAAGATTCTGTCTGCAGTACGCCGGCAACTGCGTCGCTGAAGAACCGACAAAACTTCGAGAGATCATCAGAAAAAAGCTCGAACGGTCGATCCGTCAATACGACTCCACGTGATAGATGAAACGAAAATAGATATCATCCTGGCTCTACTGTGGGCGAAGACCTCTCACGACAGTGAGAGGCTTCCCGACGCATTTCACCCATTGATATGTCACATGATGGATGTCGCCTGCGTCGCAGAGGCTATATGGAGTAGTTCGTTGCCGGATGTCACGAAAAGGCGCTTGGCGAGGCCGTTCGGTTTGGACCACGACCTTAAACGTGCCGGCACGATCATCGCTTGGCTCGCGGGATTGCACGATCTCGGCAAATGCTCACCGCCGTTTACTCTTCGCGGCATGCATAAGCCTGACACTGATCAGACAAATCGGCTCTACCGGCTTTATGTCAATAGCGCACTGCACTGTGATTCCTGTTCAGCCGCGAGCGAGGCGCCGCATGGATTTGTGACCTCTATAACTCTTCCAAGAATACTCGAGGAGGAGTTCTCCGTTCCGAACAGACTTGCGCGTGAATTTTCAGAGTTGATTGGTGGGCATCACGGCATTTTCGCGAATTCGACCAACTTACAGAACATAAAACGCGCAGGCACTTTCGCTCTAGGACGCGATGCGTGGACTGAAGCAAGAAAAGAGCATGTCCAAAAGTTGAGGGAAATTCTTTGTGTTGACCTTTCAGATCTAAAATTCGATGAGAATACGCTTGATCGTGCGACGGGAATGATCTTCGCCGGGTTGGTGTCAGTCGCCGATTGGATCGGTTCGGACGCGAGCTTTTTCGAATGCCGGATCCCAGACTCATCGAAGCCATTCGATCTCAATATAGAAGAATACCTCGCCGATTCCCGAAAACTCGCGACGAAAGCTCTGTCAAACCTTGGCTGGAACAACTGGCCGCGTTCGACTCAGCGGAAGGACTTTGACGAGCTTTTTAGCTTTATCATGGACAAACGCGATTTGCAGCAAGAGGCTATTGACATTGCCGAAGGCGTTGATGCTCCGGGCATTTTCGTGATCGAAGCTCCGATGGGCGAGGGTAAGACCGAGGCTGCGATGTATCTGGCGGACGCTGTGAATGCGAAGATCGGAACACGCGGCATTTACTTTGCCTTGCCGACCATGGCGACCAGCGATCAGATGTTTGGCCGTGTGGCCGAGTTTCTGAAAGGACGTTTTGGCAACTCGGTTGAATTCGTCAACTTGATGCTCCAACACGGCCACGCGTCGCTTTCGGACGAGTTTGCGGATACCGTCAAAAGCTTTCGCCAAGTTCAGGAAAACATCAAGAACGTCTATTCAGACGAGAATGATGATCGCGGTTGGCGCCCGGACATCTCGAATGTGGCTGCGGCCGAGTGGTTCACATATCGAAAACGCGGCCTGCTTGCACCGTTTGGCGTCGGCACCATCGATCAGATACTTTTCGCTGCATTGCAAACAAAACACGTTTTTGTCCGGCTGTTCGGGCTTGCCCACAGGACGATAATCATCGACGAGGTTCACGCCTACGATGCGTATATGACAGAGCTGCTCGAGCGCCTTTTAGAATGGCTTGCCGCTCTCGGTTCGCCGGTCATCATCCTGAGTGCTACGCTGCCGAAAGACCGGCGAGATGCTCTGATAAAGGCATACCTTAAGGGTTCGCGGCAAGAGTTTCGAAAGACGGAAATGCCGACCGCAACGGGCGACCGAGATGAATATCCCCGAATTTCCTACGCCTTCGCCGGCGACACAGACAAAACATTCAGCATTCGTCAAATCGAAACTTCGCTCGAAAATGCCCGCACGTTAACGATCGAATGGAAAGACGACGAGTCTTTCGTCGAGGAACTGAAGACAAAACTCGCCGGTGGCGGCTGTGCTGCCATTATTTGCAACACGGTCGGCCGAGCCCAGGAGGTTTACGATTTTTTGAAGGCTGACGATTTCTTCTCGGGCGATGCAAGTGATGGTAAACCAAAGCTCGATCTGCTCCATGCACGAAATCGCTTTATCGACCGGCAAGAGCGCGAAAAGCGTGTTTTGCTGCGTTTCGGCAAGGCCGGCTCGAAGGTTCCATTTACCGAGAACGGCAAGAAGGTCGAGCATGACGTCAAGCGGCCCGACATGGCGGTGCTCGTATCGACGCAGATAATCGAGCAATCGCTTGACCTCGATTTCGATCTGATGATCAGCGAGATTGCTCCGGTCGATCTTCTTCTTCAGCGCTCGGGCCGGCTCCAACGCCACGACCGCGAATCGGACAAAATAAGCGAAGACGGCAAACGCCCGATCGCATTCCGCGACCCCAAGACCGGCGGCAAAAACCCGTCACTTTGGATCCTCCGACCGCCACTCGATGAAAGCGGCAACCTGAAACTCGTTTCCGAGGGCAAAGAGAAAGGCCTGCCCGATTTTGGTACGAGCGGCCTTGTTTATGACAAACATATCCTGCTTCGAACATGGCTGTTGTTGCGCAATCGCGAATCCATCGACATACCGTCAGACGTCGAAGAACTGATCGAAGCGGTGTACGGCCAGAATATTCTGACAGATGAGGTATTCGAAGTGGAACGACCGCATCTTGAAATAACGAGGCAGCACTATGAATCAGAACGGGATAACGTAAGACAGCAAGCCCAAAGCCGGTACATCAATCATCCTCGATATAGAGGAGAACTTAGCGATCTAATGCTCTATGCCCGCGAAGAGGAATCGCCCGAACTTCATCCGCATAGCCAGGCGATGACGAGGCTTGTAGAGCCGACCGCACAGGTCGTCTGTTTGTGGGAAAGTGACGGCAGGATTTACGTTGACGAAGCCTTGCAGACGGAGGTCGATCTCGAGCAACGGTCGCCTCGTGAGATCGAAAAGCTGCTGGTTATGAGTTCCGTCGGAGTGTCATCCAAAGCAGTAGTATTCGAGTTTTTTAAGGAGGAACCGCCGACGGGCTGGCAGCGTTCGCCGCTGCTCAGGCGGCACCGGATTTTGAAATTTGGGCCGGATGGGAAATGTGAAAAGTTCGGCCGCACATTTGAACTGCATCCTGAAAAAGGGCTGCTAATTTACAAAAAGGAGGAAAACTAAATGCCGCAATTCGACCTGAGAAAAGAATCGTGGATACCGTGCCTAACCAATGATGGACAACGCGAGATGTCGCTGGTCGATGTACTGACCGAAGCTCACAATATCCGCGAAGTTGTTGGCGATTCGCCGCCGGTGACCATCGCACTTCATCGCCTGCTGCTGGCTATTCTGCACCGCATCTATCGCGGGCCGCAGGATGAGGATGAATGGAACTCGCTCTACACAGCGGGCCGATTCGATGCTGATAAGATCACCAACTATTTTGATACTTTCCATGACCGGTTCGACCTTTTTCATGAAACACATCCGTTCTATCAAACGCCGACGGTGCGTGAAAAGGTGAAGGACGGGGCCGTCATCAAGCTCTATTTCCATAGCGGGAACAACGCGACGCTGTTCGATCATACGTCCATATTGAACCCAAGAGAGCTTTTACCGGCAGAAGCCGCTCGGCTTGTCGTTATGATCCAGGCATTTGATACCGGCGGGCAGATCACCGGCGACAACGGTGCTGATTCGGCGAAGGCCGCTCCGCTTATTCAATCAGCAATTGCACTAATTCGTGGCGAAACTCTGTTTGAGACACTGATGCTCAATCTTCACCGTTATTGCGGCGAGGATGGAGCGCCGTTCGTATTCGATGACGCCGAGGATCTTCCCGCATGGGAACGCGGCGAACCGACGATTCGTGGCAGCCGTCTGCCCAGTGGGCCGGTTGATCTTCTGACTTGGCAATCACGGCGCGTTGCCCTCGAACCCGAGGAAGACAAAGACGGCAAGCTCGTCGTTCGAAAGGCTGTCGTAATGGCAGGCCATTCATTCCCTGACGGAATGGAGACCCATACGAAGGAGACGATGATGGCTTTCCGAAAGAGCAAGGACGGCAGGATGTTCTCGGTCGGTTTTAGTGAAATTCGCGATCTATGGCGAAACAGTTTGTCACTTCTAAAGGCAGTAGATATCAGCGAAGGCAGCCGCCCGCGAATGCTCGATTGGATAAGTCAGTTGCGATCCAACGGTTACCTGCAACGCGATAGACTGCCAGTTGATTTCTGCGGCATCGCAGCAGACAAGGCGAAATTGCTTTTCTGGAATCACGAACGCTTCGATCTGCCGTTGGCGTATCTTGAAGACAATGATCTGACACTGCGACTGGGTGCGTGTCTTGAGTTTTCCGAAACGATCGGCTCGGCACTTCGTGCAGGAGTTAAAGTGCTTGCCGATGCACTTGAAACAGAGAGGGAAACGTTTTCAACCGAAGCAAACTTCTGGTCGCAGATGGAGTTGAGGTTCCATCGGCTTCTTGGTGAGCTGCCCGGAAAGGGTGACGAGGAAATGATCGCCTGGTTTCGGGACACACAGCGGATCGCAAAGGATGCCTTACGAAATACGGTCAACGGCCTCAGCGGTTCGGCGGCTGAGAACAAAGCGGCGGTCGCGGCAGAGAATGCTCTTCATTCAGCGATCGGCAAGGCGATCAAGGCGAAAGCCAACGAATGGGCACCATATCTGCCCGAGAGATTTGAAGCAAAAGGAGGTAATCAATGATAGAAACAGCAGCACAAACAAACGAACAAAAACACGAAAGTGGGCTCATCGCATATCTGCACGGCCTTGCGAAAAGGAAGGATCGGGCTGCCCTGGCACATCTTCGCCGCGGACTTGGGAAAAAGCCCGGCGATGCGATGGAGATGTATCCCTACGTCGGGAGATTTGCGGGCGAACGGTCAAACGAGGCACACGAACGAGCCGTTTTTCTGACGGCCGCTCTTTTCGCAGATTATCCTGACGCGCCGCAGAATGCCGGCGATCTTGGAAGTTCGGTAAAGCAGATCGCAGAGAAGTCCGACAGCATCGAGCGCCGTTTTGTCGCATTGCTCGATGCAGATGCCAAGGACCTGCATTACTACCTTCGGCAGATGTTCGGACTGCTAAAAGGTAACTCGGTTCCCGTGAATTGGGACCGGCTTTTTAAGGACGTTCGGAACTGGTCCCACGACGACCGCTTTGTGCAACGCAACTGGGCGCGTTCGTTCTGGGGCAGCAGGGAAACTAAGGAAAATAACGATTCAGAAACAACAGGAGGAATAGAACAGTGATCTTGGAACTACATCTAATTCAAAACTTTGCACCGTCAAACCTTAACCGCAGCGACACCGGAGCGCCGAAAGACTGCACATTCGGCGGCGTCCGCCGTGCCCGCATCTCAAGCCAATGCTTCAAGCGGGCAATGCGTACTTACTTTCGTGATAAGTTCGAAAAGCCGGAAAATCTCGCCGAGCGTTCGACGCGGCTGATCGATAACATCGCCATGCGTCTCGTTGCCGACGGGAGAGATGAGGAGCAGTCACGAAAAGTAGCTCTTGAAGCACTTACCTCTATCGGCCTAAAGGCATCAAAAAAGGATGCTGCAAAAACAGAGTATTTGCTTTTCATGGGCCGGGACGAATTGGGACGTATAGCGAACACCTGCAACGACCATTTTGACGATCTTGCTAAAGACAAGCCCTCAGATGAAACGAAGAAAGCCGTCAAGAAGGCTCTGATGGATCTGATGAACGAAGGCAAGGCTGCCGATCTCGGTTTGTTCGGTAGAATGCTAGCCGATTTGCCGGAGAGGAATCGCGATGCCGCATCGCAGGTGGCTCATGCGATATCGACTCACAAGGTCGGGCTGGAGTTCGATTTCTTTACCGCCGTCGACGACCTTCGGCCTGAAGACACGGCCGGCAGCGATCATCTCGGTACGGTCGAGTTCAATTCGGCGTGTTTCTATCGCTACGCCAACGTCAACATCGACAAGCTCCGCGAGAATCTGCAAAAGGACGAGGAGCTGACCAAAGCGACCGTTGCCGCCTATATCCGAGCGGCTGTCGAAGCTCTCCCGACCGGCAAGCAGAACACGTTCGCAACGCACGAGAAGCCCTCGCTTGTTTACGCGGTTGTTCGCGATTCGGGGATGATGTCGCTGGCAAATGCGTTCGAGGCGCCGGTTTATTCACCGCAGGGCGGGCTTGTGGACAGGTCGATCGAAGCTCTCGCTGAGCACTACGGCAAGGTTACCGGCATATACGGCGATAATGCTGCATCTCGCCTCTTTATCACCACCGGCGATGCTGACAAAGCGGCCGCATTGGGCGACAACGCCGGCACTTTCGATGCCCTTCTCGACCGCACCATGTCTGCGATCTTTAACAGCAGGGAGGGTTAGCTATGGCACACATACTATTCATTCGGCTTGCCGGGCCGATGCAGTCCTGGGGAACTATGTCTCGCTTTACGCGTCGCGATACCGGCAAGGAGCCATCGAAATCGGGCATCATCGGCCTGATCTGCGCCGCGATGGGCATCGACCGCGAAGACGACAGCAACACCGATCTGCAGAAACTCGCACAGGCGGCATTGGGCATTCGCGTCCTTCGTCAAGGCGATATGCAAAGCGACTACCACACCGCAAGCAAGATCGCCAAGGCGGAAAAGGGCGTCAAGGACACCGAGCTTTCTACGCGGTTCTTCCTTTCGGATGCTGATTTCATCGCGGCATTGGAATCTGACGACCGCGGCCTGCTCGAACGCGTTCACGATGCCCTGAAGCATCCGGTCTGGCAACTTTTCCTCGGCCGAAAAGCATTCATGCCTTCGCTGCCGATCCACGTAGCCGACGACGCGGCGATCATCGAAACCAAGTCCGGGCTGAAAAGTGAGCTCGAAAACAGCGAACTGCTGTCACGGCTCGGCATCATCTACGACGCGAGGCGCCACGACAACCCGCAGCGGCTGGTGATCGAGGACCCGAACGGCAGCGAAGTGCGCAATGACGTACCGCTGTCATTCGCCGATCGTCGATTCACGGTCCGCCGAGTTGCCACGTCGTTCGTTGGTAATCAAGGAGGTGAAAATAATGGAACTCTATCTTAGCCGTCTCTTTTTGGATCATCGTTCGCGGGCCGTAATGAAAGATGTTGCCGATCCGCGGATGCTACACAAAACGATATCTCGATGCTTTCCGATGGCAGATGCCCATGAGAAGCAGTCTGCCTCGGAGCGTGAGACGCCGCGAAGTACGTTCAACATACTTCACCGGCTCGAACGTCGTCCCGATGGTTTTGTGCTTTACGTTCAATCCACAGGAAAGCCCAATTGGTCGCTGCTGACGCCGGGCTATGCAAACCGCATCGACGAAAAGTCTATCGACAGGCTTTATTTGGAGATACGCAATGGCTCACGGCTGCTTTTCCGGCTCGCGGCTAATCCGACGAAACGGGTCGGAAAAAGCGATGAAGGCAATGCGAAATTCCGGGATGAGAAACGCCGCCGTATCGACATCCGCGATGAAGAAGGCCGCCTCCGCTGGCTTGAACGCAAGGGTATTGAATGCGGGTTTGCGCTTTCCCATGTCACTGCTCGCAATGAGGTCCGGGCGGTCGATACCGTGCCAAGGCCATCAGTGCGATTCGGGCACGACAAGGGGCGCGTTACGCTCGGCTCGGCTGTTTTTGATGGCGTTCTCGAGGTTGTAGATGCTGCCGCGTTTCGAGATGCACTGGCAAAAGGGATCGGCACGGGCAAAGCTTACGGCTTCGGCCTGATGTCCGTAGCTCCTGCACGTTAGTGCATTTGTCGCAGACGCCTCTGAGCGTCGCATATTGGCGGGTCAAGATGGCCCGCCTATTTTTATCGAGGAAATATGAAATTGAAAGACCTTGCAACTCTGCCCAAAGTCCGAGATAGCTACAGCTATCTTTACGTCGAACATTGCCGTATTGAGCAGGATGCCAAATCGATCGCTTTCTATGATCTTGACGGAAAGACAAGCGTTCCTGCGGCCAATCTTTCGCTTTTGATCATCGGCCCCGGAGCTGCCATCACGCACGAGGCGGTTAAATCGCTCGCCGACAACGGCTGTCTGATAATGTGGTCGGGCGAAGGAGCGGTTCGGTTTTACGCAATGGGATTGGGCGAGACTCGCGGCAGCCGGCGTCTGCTGCGTCAGGCATATCTAAGTTCGCTGCCGACGCTTAGGCTTCGCGTCGTTAGACGGATGTACGAGATGCGATTTGCCGAAGAGCTCTCCTTGGATCTCACGCTTGAACAGATACGCGGGCGCGAAGGCGTCCGAGTCCGCACCGCGTATTCCCGGGCATCGGCCGAAACAGGCGTGCCCTGGAATGGACGCTCATACAAAAAAGATTCCTGGTTCGATGCCGATCCGGTCAATCGAGCACTTTCGGCGGCAAATAGTTGTCTATACGGGATTTGCCATGCGGCGATAGTTTCCGCCGGATATTCGCCGGCTCTCGGCTTTATCCATACCGGCCGCATGCTCTCTTTCGTCTACGACATCGCTGACCTCTACAAAGCCGACATCACGATCCCGCTGGCCTTCCAGATCGTCCGTGAGTCCGAGGACAACCTAGAACGGCGCGTTCGCCATCAATTGCGAGATATGTTCAACGAAACACGATTACTCTCACATATCATCCCTGATATTGAGCATGCACTTGATATCAGCACCGACGATGCCGAGGTCGCATTCGACCTGGAAGATTTCGCCTTAGGCGGCCTTTGGGATGGCGGCGACCGCTCCGTCCCGGGCGGAGTGAACTATGCCGATGAGACTGAAGAGAACGCAAATAGGGAGGGCGAAGGATCATGATAGTTCTACTGCTCGAAAAGGTACCGCCTTCCCTTCGCGGCGAGATCACCCGCTGGATGATCGAACTAAGATCAGGTGTTTTCGCCGGCCATCTGTCCGCATTGGTCCGCGATAAGCTGTGGGACCATATCTGCAGCCGAACCCGCGGTGGCGGAGCTATGATGCTCTACAACGCTGCAAACGAACAGGGCTACAACATCCGTACCCATGGCGAAACTTCCAGAAAGATCCGCTCCTTCGACGGTCTGCTGCTCGCTACTGTACCCCAAAAGGAAAAAAACGCCCCTACCTGATCTAAGGCGACATTGTGTACGACACTTAGCTTGAAAAAATATGCTGAAACATAGTATTTTCCATGTAATGTCTCCACGCACGTGGAGATGAACCGTCAACGCCAAGCTGCCGACCCGCCCGCTCTTGAATGTCTCCACGCACGTGGAGATGAACCTTCGTTGAGCGGCATCCTGAGCACGCTGAAGCAAATGTCTCCACGCACGTGGAGATGAACCGGTTGACTATGATGCGACGGCAGATAATACGCGAATGTCTCCACGCACGTGGAGATGAACCTCCAGCCATAATCGTCGTTAGCAAGGCAAATTAAATGTCTCCACGCACGTGGAGATGAACCTTCCGCTACTTCCAAGCCCTCGCCCCGCTATGAATGTCTCCACGCACGTGGAGATGAACCTAGAGCCATATCAACCAGCGGACCACCGTTACAAATGTCTCCACGCACGTGGAGATGAACCGACAACTCCGTTGAGGATCGGTTTTCGACGGGCAATGTCTCCACGCACGTGGAGATGAACCTGCGGCCGCCCGTTTGGAGTTGAGTTTCGGAGAATGTCTCCACGCACGTGGAGATGAACCGTCCGAAGGCTGGGTAACAAAGAACGGCTCGAAAATGTCTCCACGCACGTGGAGATGAACCGTGATCCACGCTAAGCGCCGTCACGGTGTTGTTAATGTCTCCACGCACGTGGAGATGAACCGGATATATCCCGCGAATGGAGTTTTTCCCGATCAATGTCTCCACGCACGTGGAGATGAACCGTATGACAAGGAAGCCGACATCTACCGCCCGTAAATGTCTCCACGCACGTGGAGATGAACCGGCGCGTATCTATGATCTTAGCGAAGAGATCAAAATGTCTCCACGCACGTGGAGATGAACCGCTCGGCATTGAGTTTGACGGCGACGAGGTGCCAATGTCTCCACGCACGTGGAGATGAACCGTCTGTCGCCGGGCTGCCCGTAGGGACACTTGCAATGTCTCCACGCACGTGGAGATGAACCTTGCGCGAGGAAGTTAAGAAAGCGTCAGGGCACAATGTCTCCACGCACGTGGAGATGAACCTCGTTCCAGCTCGAACGCCCGTGCGGCGAAGGGAATGTCTCCACGCACGTGGAGATGAACCTCCGTATGCCTCGGAGCACCGGAGCAGCGTCGAAATGTCTCCACGCACGTGGAGATGAACCGCTCACCAGGGCTGACCTCGCCGGTGCGTCAGAAATGTCTCCACGCACGTGGAGATGAACCGACCACGCTGACCGTTTCGCGAAAGAGCGACTTAATGTCTCCACGCACGTGGAGATGAACCTTCGGGGCTGGAGATTTTCAAAGCAGAGTATCAAATGTCTCCACGCACGTGGAGATGAACCTTCTCATGCAGAAATCTCTGAATGTCGTTGAACAATGTCTCCACGCACGTGGAGATGAACCGTCAGGTCGAGCGTTCGATCTCACGGCTCAATGAATGTCTCCACGCACGTGGAGATGAACCGCCTCCGACCGTATCGGCAATGGAAGCCATTGCAATGTCTCCACGCACGTGGAGATGAACCGACATCGCGACCGTTGCGCCGGGCGGCTCGTTCAATGTCTCCACGCACGTGGAGATGAACCGGGCAACTCGAAGATGCGTTAGTTGACTTTTGGAATGTCTCCACGCACGTGGAGATGAACCTTTGACGGCATCGGCAACGGGTGTGGCGGGTGAAATGTCTCCACGCACGTGGAGATGAACCTATCCCGGAAGACGAGCGTGACGCGGTGATCACAATGTCTCCACGCACGTGGAGATGAACCTAGGGTTGCTGACGTAATCCGCTCTCTCAAAATAATGTCTCCACGCACGTGGAGATGAACCGCGACGTGGGTCGGGCAAAACCCAAAGGTGCGGAATGTCTCCACGCACGTGGAGATGAACCTGCCTATCCCGAAGGACCAGCAGATCATCGACGAATGTCTCCACGCACGTGGAGATGAACCTCGCCGATCTGGCTGTCGATCGCGAACGCCTCGAATGTCTCCACGCACGTGGAGATGAACCGCCGAGCTCGGCCTTACTAAAGCTGATTACGATAATGTCTCCACGCACGTGGAGATGAACCGTTGTTCGGTTAATTGTTCGAAGAATCCGTAATAATGTCTCCACGCACGTGGAGATGAACCGGCGATCCTTGTTGTCGAGGCGGTCGGTTTCACAATGTCTCCACGCACGTGGAGATGAACCTCGCGAAACACGCCGGCGACGATCGGCATCAGAAATGTCTCCACGCACGTGGAGATGAACCGGAACTTGGCTGGACACCGGAAGCGGTGATGGCAATGTCTCCACGCACGTGGAGATGAACCGTAATCCTATAATACTTGGCGAGAGAATTTACAAATGTCTCCACGCACGTGGAGATGAACCGCGAACGCAGATTTACCCGCGCCCGATCTTGCTAATGTCTCCACGCACGTGGAGATGAACCGTAAATGAGCAACTGGCGGTGAGCCTGGCGGGCAATGTCTCCACGCACGTGGAGATGAACCGAAAGGCAAGACGATAGATAAGATGTGGCAAGCAATGTCTCCACGCACGTGGAGATGAACCGCAAAAGATAACCGACCTCGTTCCCGATGACGCAATGTCTCCACGCACGTGGAGATGAACCTGCTTTCGCCTTGCACTTGCCCTCGGTTATCTGAATGTCTCCACGCACGTGGAGATGAACCTGATACGCAATCGAGCAGGGCAGCCGATACAGCAATGTCTCCACGCACGTGGAGATGAACCTGGCGACATTGGTCGGGACGTGGATGGAGCGATAATGTCTCCACGCACGTGGAGATGAACCGCCGATATACTCACCGCCGCGATTCACTCCGCCAATGTCTCCACGCACGTGGAGATGAACCTACAGTCACGGTGCTGCATACGGACGGGACGACAATGTCTCCACGCACGTGGAGATGAACCTCGACGCCACGAATCGCCGTCATTTGCACAGCTAATGTCTCCACGCACGTGGAGATGAACCGCAATCGCCGCGTTAAAAGTTAATTACCGGGAAAATGTCTCCACGCACGTGGAGATGAACCTTCAGGGGAGAACTTCGAACGCAGTGACAAGACAATGTCTCCACGCACGTGGAGATGAACCGTCTTGGACAAAGGCAATCTACTTTCTGACAAAAATGTCTCCACGCACGTGGAGATGAACCGCCTTTCTGCAACTCTTTCTGCATCGCCGTTCGAATGTCTCCACGCACGTGGAGATGAACCGATCGACCCCAAGCAATGGCGTCGGCTGCTTATAATGTCTCCACGCACGTGGAGATGAACCTACACCTGCGGTAACGCACACTGTATGCCCCAAAATGTCTCCACGCACGTGGAGATGAACCTACGCAGAGCGAGCGTTTTACGCCATTGAGCGAATGTCTCCACGCACGTGGAGATGAACCTATATCGGCGGCATCGCGTCTATGTCGCGTGAGAATGTCTCCACGCACGTGGAGATGAACCTGGAACTGATTGATTGCTTCCGCCCTGTCGATCAATGTCTCCACGCACGTGGAGATGAACCGGTCACGGCGTATGAGCGTCCGGCTGAATCGTTAATGTCTCCACGCACGTGGAGATGAACCGCAATCTACCGATCCGCACGGCAAAGACCATTTAATGTCTCCACGCACGTGGAGATGAACCGTCGAACCACTCGCCGAAAAGGTACCGGGCCGAAATGTCTCCACGCACGTGGAGATGAACCTAATACAGTGCTTGATACGAGTATCAGCGTTCAAATGTCTCCACGCACGTGGAGATGAACCTCGTGCGGATTCGGGATAGCCCGGGCCGACGAAAATGTCTCCACGCACGTGGAGATGAACCGAGATCGAGATCCGATACACCGACGGCGACTGGAATGTCTCCACGCACGTGGAGATGAACCTGTTGAACTCATCAGTCTCGCGACGCCTCGAATAATGTCTCCACGCACGTGGAGATGAACCTATACTATGGAGCGTTTAGTGGCAAGGCTAGAAAATGTCTCCACGCACGTGGAGATGAACCGCTGGCTCAGAAGTTAGAGGAAGGGTATTAGTAAATGTCTCCACGCACGTGGAGATGAACCTTCTCACCATACCGACTCGTCATTTCAAATCCAATGTCTCCACGCACGTGGAGATGAACCGTTAATGCCGGATGCAGTGCAGGTATCCGGGAAAATGTCTCCACGCACGTGGAGATGAACCTCCAGCGAACTTCGGATATAGTGATGCGTGACGAATGTCTCCACGCACGTGGAGATGAACCGAAGGGAGTGGCCTGGCAAAAGTACGCGTATAAAATGTCTCCACGCACGTGGAGATGAACCGCCCGATTCATGATATTAGCCCCTTGATACAGAAATGTCTCCACGCACGTGGAGATGAACCGATGCTGCAGTACGGCGGCATGGGTGCTCAGTAAATGTCTCCACGCACGTGGAGATGAACCGGTATGCCAAAGAACAAGATCGAAGATCTCAGAAATGTCTCCACGCACGTGGAGATGAACCTGCAAGGTTACTAAATTAGTCGCACTTTGTCAAAATGTCTCCACGCACGTGGAGATGAACCGGCGATAGCGTAAGAGATGGGGTGATACATAACAATGTCTCCACGCACGTGGAGATGAACCTTATGGCAGTGAAACAGATCACTTCACGGATACAATGTCTCCACGCACGTGGAGATGAACCTCCATCAAACGCGCCAACGACAGGTTCCCTGTCAATGTCTCCACGCACGTGGAGATGAACCTCCTCAAGGTGACTCGATGGAATCGCATGTTCGAATGTCTCCACGCACGTGGAGATGAACCTCGTCAATGCGAAATTCCACGACATCGCCGTCAATGTCTCCACGCACGTGGAGATGAACCTTAGGTGTTGGCGGGTTAGACGCTACCGCAGACAATGTCTCCACGCACGTGGAGATGAACCTACGGCATGCGTGTAATGGCGTTTCGCCGCGACAATGTCTCCACGCACGTGGAGATGAACCTTTCCTTGATGTCATCGCCGCGATCTCCCCGCCAATGTCTCCACGCACGTGGAGATGAACCGTCAACGCCGTAGAAGTCAGGCTCGATATTCTCAATGTCTCCACGCACGTGGAGATGAACCGCATCTGTGGAATCACGGCTTCGGACAGCCGCCAATGTCTCCACGCACGTGGAGATGAACCGGCCGCGTTTGGTCTTTACATCGTCATCCATTTCAATGTCTCCACGCACGTGGAGATGAACCGGTCCCGGCGGAGACCGAGGTGTTCGTCAAAAAAATGTCTCCACGCACGTGGAGATGAACCTTGGGGAGTCCAGATTAAACAACGACAAGCTCAAATGTCTCCACGCACGTGGAGATGAACCGTCCGTCATTGCTCGCCTCAAGACGGCAATAAGAATGTCTCCACGCACGTGGAGATGAACCTCGCACAGAATCCCGGCAGGTTATGGCGTGGCAATGTCTCCACGCACGTGGAGATGAACCTTACGATAGTTGCCGGTCGAGGTGGGAATATAAAATGTCTCCACGCACGTGGAGATGAACCGTATGTTCGCGATACTTGTTGCTCGATACTGATAATGTCTCCACGCACGTGGAGATGAACCTGCAAAGAACCGGGCCGCGTTTTGTGCACTTTTAATGTCTCCACGCACGTGGAGATGAACCGTTTGAATTTGTCGGGATTTGTTTTCAAAATGCAATGTCTCCACGCACGTGGAGATGAACCGGCGGACTTTCCGCGGTATGCCCGGCAGCTTGAAATGTCTCCACGCACGTGGAGATGAACCGTGTTCGAGGTTTTTGCAGCGATGTAGCCGCTGAATGTCTCCACGCACGTGGAGATGAACCGTGTTCGAGGTTTTTGCAGCGATGTAGCCGCTGAATGTCTCCACGCACGTGGAGATGAACCTATCGTCCAACTTCGTTTCATAATCGTTCCTTAAATGTCTCCACGCACGTGGAGATGAACCTTTGCAGAAAAACAGGTCGTCGGCCAAGCGATCAATGTCTCCACGCACGTGGAGATGAACCTGCGTCAATGAGTGCGAAGATAGCTCGAAGCCGAATGTCTCCACGCACGTGGAGATGAACCGACCCGGCCTGCTCCAAATACGAGAACTGATGCAATGTCTCCACGCACGTGGAGATGAACCGTAACAGACATTGACAACATCGAACCCGAAGCCAATGTCTCCACGCACGTGGAGATGAACCGACCGGGCACCGATGAGCCCGTGAACCGCGTGAAATGTCTCCATGCACGTGGAGATGAACCGAAGCCGTCCATGCGGAGCTCTGAACTTCGGAAAATGTCTCCACGCACGTTGAGACGGATCTTTAACAGAACTATCGCTGCAAGGTTCCGGTACAACCGGCATGGGATTGCGTCAATACGATCTCATGTCGATAGCCGATCTTCCGAGCCCAACCTACTCGGCAATATTCGCCTGATTTGATCCGTCGGTGGCGATGTTGACCTGTTTGGCGTTGTTTATGGTGACGGGGCTATAGCGTCTGTGGTCTCGGAGTGCCCGCAGTGTCCGGATGTATATTCGGTGCCATTTGTCAGCCATCTGGGTCGCCTGCTCCAGAGCCTCCTTTTCAGAAACATACTGCGGAAACCAGTCTCCTTCATCCCAGCTTTTCCCCTCTGGCGGATCGGCAATTCTGGATTTCCATTTCCTGTATTCGGGGTGTTCCAATCGAGGCGGCGTTTCTGCCCTCAAGACCGACTGTTCAACCCAGTACTGCCATTTAAAGAACGCCTGGACAAGCATATCGATTAGGCTCAATTCAATGCCGCTTTTTGGTTTCGATTCGTCCAACATTGATTCTCTGATGCCGAGATACTCAGCGATCTTCCAGGCGTTCTTTAGCTGAGCCGTTGGAAACATCGCATTAGCGGCGAAGTGGCCGCTTTCAAATTCTTTCCGGCCCTCGGCTTTGATCATTTCCCACACCCGCTCAGCCGCACGCGGGGCGACGTCCCACAGCTTTGCGAGGTCATAGAAGCATGTGCCCTCAGCAGGCAGTTGAACCAAGAGTCTGAATTGAGCCTTCGCCTCCTCGGCGTTTTCACACTTCTTGAATGCGACCCTTCGAGCCTCTTCGAAATCCAGCGAGCCGCCGCTCTCGGACATAAAGAACGTCATCCGAGTCTTCACGGACTCTGTCAACTGCCGTATCAATGAGCTGTATCCGACCGACGCCTCCAGCGACTCTGTAAAGATCTCCGTCTTTGAGTCTTTGGGAATGAAATCAGCTTCGTCGACCGCATCGAATAGTTCGTCAACGGTCTCTACGGATTTTTCCGTTTCCCGAGCCATCGCCAGCCCGAGAGATCTTTGAGTGCTTAGCGGCATGTTAGCCATATATTGCGGATCGATCTCTTCGTCAAGATCTATGAAAATATCATTAGGCGGTATATCTAATTGCTCTGAGGTCCTTTCTAACTCTTTCGTCGGTTTTTTCATGTCTTTTCTCCCTGTCATTCTTGAATATTAGAATTCTTCCGGATGTCCGAAGTTCTGCTCTTTGAATTGCCTAAGCTGTTCTCTCGAGATCCGAAGCAGTTCGATGGATCGTCTCATCAGATTGCGATTGTTGGCCCTATAACGACGCGATTCTCGTACAGCTTCGAGGACCTCCTCCAATTTCGCCTTGGGGATATACAGCTTTCGCTGCCGGCCGTAGCGTCGGGTAATGAAATAGTGGGCCTCATGCATCTGTCCCTTGGTGCATCGGCAGTTCGCTTTTCCGCAGCGAACCATCTGCCGGTAAACCCCGCCATTCGTGATCAAGTCATTTTTCTTAGGTAACATTTTTTCAGTTTTTGTTTTCAGTCGTCAGGTTTTCGTTTTGGTTCGTTAGTATCTTTTTTTCGAATATGCGGTTTTCACGCCAACGGATCAAATAGTCTGCAATATCACTGCCCGCCTTGAGTTCTTCCTCCGTAGCATTTTTTTCAATGATGTCCGATACGATCACGTGCATGCCATGGCCTTTGGCCTCTTTGGCTATCTGCCGCCATTTCTCAATCCATTTGCCTTTCGAATCGGCGTCGGGAAACAACCACACTTTGCGGTTGGGTCCGATCTTTCTTAGCCTAGCCGCGTTCAGCCAACTCCCTGAGCCGCAGGCCAACCAGACCATCTCGGGAAATACCCCCTTTTCGATCGAGCAGATCACGGCAGTCTTTTCGGATTCGACGACACCAACGGGTAAACCAGGGTACTTTGACAACAGGTGTTCGCCAAAAAAGACCTCCTTGTCCTTTTCGAAATCATCATTGATACTGCCGTCTCGTTTCAGAAAGTGTTCCAACGACGATATCGAACTGGGGTCTTTGTCGGTCGACACCCGTTTTCCCGTATTGCGGTCGTACTTTATAAGCTTTGCTTTGCAGAATCTGCCGGATCGTTTGATCACAGGGAAGACGCAGTAGTCCTGTTTTGTGCCGATACGATAATCTTTGATGGCGTCCCAGACTGCGGCGGTTTCGTCAGGGAAAAGATTCAGAAGAAAAGCTACAAATGCGTTTCGATCATAGTCCCCAAGTGTATCCAGCAAATGCTTCTCTTCGAGGTGATCCGGCCGCTTGTCGGATCGATATGTGCGTCCGTTTGCTCGCGTGGAGATCGTCTTGTCTCGGTCCCTTTTCGAATTGGTCCGTATATTGTGACCCATCTTTCTACTGCCTCGATCGAACCGCTCTCGTGGGGCGTCTTGGAAGTACTGTTTCCATGTGAGTTCGTATCCGCAGCTTGATTCGTGATCACACCTTCCGACGTTGTCCGGCAGGTATTCGCCCGTCGCCTGTTCGACCACACACTTGAATGACTTCCGGCCGCACCTGGGGCACGGGTACTTCTTCGAGCCTTTCTCCAATGAATAAGGAAAGTTTGTCATAGCCACAAAAAAGTTGTTTGTTTTTACCGTCATTGTCGTCATTCTCTTGACAGAAGCTGAACATCAGACCGATGACGCAAATGACAAAAATGACGGTAAAAACAGAAAAAATTATTTCTCAAGGTAGATCACTACACCGGCACTAAACTTCTTTTTATCGAACCCCAAAGTGCCAAGCCGTTTGGCAAGGGTAACTAAGCTGACCGTCCGAAAGCCGCTTTCGATGCAAAACCTTTGATACTCGTTATAAAGTGCCTTCAATGGTGTCGAGCAGTTGACCGAACGCCGATATCCCTCATCCTTAAGGAACATCGCTACGGAGTCCCTCTCCAGCCTGAATTGGTTTAGAATCCGTTCTCCGGCGTCACATTTGGAGAAACCGTTCTGCTTGATTAATCGATCCAGGCCAGCAAGGATCCAATTGAAAACCCCTGAAAGCTCAGATTCGATGATCCTCTTAGCAAGGAACGGGTCTCTTCGTTCCTCCGGGATGGTCACGTCAAAGGGAATGATCAGAAAGCGCCTAAAGAATGCCCGTGTATGCTCAATGTCCTTGGGCAGTTGATTGCAGTTGAAGACCAGTCTCGCGTAGTCAGTTAGGATCATTGGCTTACCGTATGGAAGCCTGGCCTCAATAGGTTCGCCGCTTGAAAGTTGTTTGAAACGATCTGTCAACAGGCGGTTTGAGATCTCAGACGCGTAATTCAAAAGCTTGTTCGCAAGCATTGCGCGGTAATATTGATCGTTGCAGATCGATTCCAGCGAGACATTTGATATGTTCTCTTTCCCAAATACAGCATTGATTACATCGAACACAACAGACTTGCCGTTGGCTCCCTCCCCGTAGAGAATGAGCGTCTTTTCAAGCTTCAAATGTCTTGCAAACACGTAGCCGAAGAATTCCGCCAGAACGTTCTGCTTTGAAATATCGGGGACGATCTTTCCTTCAACGTTCTTAGTAACGAGAACCTCATCAAGGAATGCCTTCCATTGCGGGCACTCAGTATTCTCGTCATAGGCGAACGAGAGCTGATACTTGAGGAAATGCCGCGGATCGAATGCCAATCTCCTTGGTCCAGACGGAGTGATCTCCAACGTACAGTTCTGCAAGTTGATACGGGCCGTATCGCTCTCTCGTTGGCTTTTCTCAAGTTTGGCAGTATCGAAGAATTGCACCTGCATCTCCTTTCTCCGCCGATGATATTTAGACGCGATTACGTCAACGCCCAATCTTATTGAGGCTTCTACAAGGAAATGACCAAGCTCGTCTTGTTCAATTTGCCGCCAGTATTCGCCGTTATACGCGTAAATGAACCCCTGATCTTTACAGAGTTCGCAGTTCAGCTGTTTAGCAGTTGAGAGGATCTCATCAATTGTCACGACGATCTCGAGCTTTCCGGTGACAGCATCTCCGTCCTTTCTGCCGCTTACCTTTCGAAAATCCACGGCTTCAAGATTGTCCAAGATATCCTGTAGAACCCTTGAATGCTCTCGCCGTCCCGACCGGCTCATAGCCAACTCCGCTGCAACATGTTCACGGATCGATTCTTCGTTGATTTTGCTCGTCGATTCGCACTTAGTCATGTCGGTTTCCCTCCGTTGCTGTT
The DNA here is from genome assembly GCA_019639155.1 of Acidobacteriota bacterium. Taxonomy (GTDB): domain Bacteria; phylum Acidobacteriota; class Blastocatellia; order Pyrinomonadales; family Pyrinomonadaceae; genus OLB17. Next base: position 350,991 of record JAHBSJ010000001.1, read on the forward strand.
TCTACCAAAACATCGGCGTCATCGATCCTCCTTGGAAAGGGCGGACCTTCACTACTAAGTCCATCTGCATTCTTGGTGTTTTGGTGAATGTACCGTTCAAGAAGCTCTGAAGTGAAAAGTACCCTTCGGCCGCATCTAAAATGAGGCAACCGTCCCCGTGCAAGTTCACGGTCGATCGTCACAATAGAAACGCCAAGCCGCCTAGCGGCTTCTTTTCGATCGAAGGTGCTGTTTGGTCGAATTCGATGATCAGACATTCTCGTTTTCTCCTGCCATTTTCGTGTCTAGAGTCGCCTCGAATAAGCGAGGACTGTCTAAAGCAATAACAAGAATTGGAGTTCTTCGTCGATGGACATTCAAAAAAAATATGTCCTTTTGATGACTTTTTTAATTTACAAGACGAAGGATTGCCTGTTAGCTTCCTAAGAAATGCTGAAAACGGACACGGCAAATCATCAGCTAATCGTGAGGGGAAGAACACGCCCGAACTCCGTATAGGAACTCAGCCACGTTCATTTATTTCATCCGGGAAATGCGCTAAATGTGCATCTTATGTGAGGTATGGTATTTGAGGGAAAGCTCAAAATTGACTTAGGAGAATTGGACAGCCCTCTAAACAGGAATTGCGGAGTTTTCACCCCCGAACGACGACATTCTTAACGAGTATTTTGCTGCGACCTCGATCGATTTAGACTGATTCTTCTTGCTTTGAGAATTCCTCGACTTTTCTTGATTAAGTTTTTCATGTACTCCGGCGTGTAGTCATACTGTTGCGCAAGGTTTCTATACGCAAGCTCAGCCGGCCTTTCGTTGCCCTGAAATGACCTAATCTCCAGCGCTAGATCCAATTCGCGGAATTCGATCTCACAGACCTCCTTCCACTTATTTCGCCAATCACCGTCGTTTTCCCCGCAGTCTTTGCTGAATTCTTCCTTTTCCTGAGAGTATCGATTAAACACATCTTGGTAGCGAGTAAGAAGATGTTCATACTCTGCAACCCTCTCTTCATGAGAACGCCTATCGAACCAAGCCTTCTTATCCGTGGTGGCCGAGCCAAGCGCTTCCGCAAGTATTTCTTCTGTGTCTTCAAGTTGAGGTAAGATAGCAAACCTAGCGTTTGGGAATTGATCAATAAACGGCTTAAGAGATATTCCCTTTACAAAATTGAACTTCGTTCGTGGAGCCACGATTTCATTAATGCCATCTTTTGGCGATCGCGCAGACGGTTCAATTGTCTTCTTAATTATGCTGACGAAAGATAGGATGCAGTTTAGGTTTGCTGACCTATGAATCGAAATACTAAGTCTATTCAAATATTCCACAAGAAGACTGTGCGTCCAATGTCCGATGTGAAAATCAATGTCGTTCTCTCCAATATCAAAGAGATCACGCACATCTTTATCATTGAGAACGTCTTGAATCTCGCCATATATTCCGATTGCGAGGTGCATGAGCGGGGTCTCGTGTTTGAATTTCGACACTAGATCTTCTAGCTCAAGCACCCATATAATTTCGTCGTCCTCGTGGAGCTCGAGGACCGTCTCCCTTATCCGCAAGATATCAGAATCAGGTAATGGATTCGCAGTTCTATGCGATTGACATTCTGCTACCGCGTCAAGAACAATGTCGCGAATTCGATCACGCGTTCTGAAGGGTCTATCTGATGATTCGTTAATATTCATTCCTTTATCTTCCCTTTCGTTCTTACCTGCCAACAAGGTCACTGGGCAAATCTATCCGGGACCTCAATTACCCCGCTTTCACCAATTTTCTGCTCAGCCAAATATCCATCCAAAGCAACGGCTGAAGCGGTGACCGATTCATTGGTCAGATTCAAATACCTCAGGAAGGTTTTCAATTGTGTGTGCCCGGTGATCTTCATTACCTCCGAGGCGGGTACACCTGCGCGGATCAGCCTTGTTGTCGCGGTGTGCCTGAGGTCATGAAACCGCAGATCACTAAGGCCGCATTCCTGACGGAGCGATTTCCAGGCATTCTTGACGGTCGAGGTAATACCAAAAACGAGACCACGCACATCCTTAGGAGACCTATCCCACAGATTCTCTAGTTCCTTGACCGCCCTTTCCGTAAGGCCGACCAGTCTGGTTCTCTCGGTCTTCGCATTTTCGGCTTTGATCGTGATTTGCCTCAACGGTAGATCCACATCCTCCCACCGAAGCTTGAATAACTCTCCCCGGCGCATCGCAGTATCCACGGCGAGAATTATGAGCGGGCGAATATGGGCACGCCGCCCTACACTCGCATCCAAAAGTCGCCTCTCCTCATCGATCGACAATACTCGATCCCTCTCAACCTCTGCCGCCGTTGATATCAACTTTGTACCAGTTTCGAAAGGCGAGACCATGATCGCACCCTCCGACTTGGCGAAATTCAACATCGCTCGCAACAATTCCAGTTCGCGATTGACCGAAGCGATCTTCCTCGGCCGGGTAACGACCTTCTTTTTCTTGACGTTCTTCTTTACGTACGGATCGTAAACGAGCACATTGGTCGGGATCTCTACAGGGGTGTTGAGCCGCTGGAGCTTATAATGTTCGATGTCGCTCGGCCGAATCTTTCGCACTCGCTTATGGCCGATCGCGTTTACCAAGGACTTCAACGCTGAAAGGGTAGGCCCGATGGACCTCTTTCCGGCGACCTTGATCCCGTTTTGATATATCGCTGGAATCAGGCGAATCTCTTTGTACCGATCTGCGAGTTGAGCAACTGTGATTTGATCTGACTCCAGGGCAGATTGGCCACTAGTCTCAAGTTCAGCCCGCATTGACTTGATCAGCTCTTTGGCGTGGGTTCTACTGTCTGCTTTGCGAAGTTTTTCTTTTCGTTTCCCGGTTGACTCATCAATATACTGTACCCTTGCGTAAAGGCATCCGTTTATGACCCGAATACTCCCGTCTCTGTGTCTGATGGAACTCCTATTGTTCATTCTTTGCGGCCCATCTGTCTAGACATTTTTCCTCTATTTTTTCCTCTAATAGCGTGATATTAGCAGAAAACGTGCGAAATCACAAGATAGCAATAGATTCGCTATCTCTTGTATCTGCACAAGTTAGGATGCTTTTAGCTAGCTCTGGATAGTTAGAGAAAATGCGTTTGCCTCAACTGTTAACCGAAGGGTTGTAAGTTCGAGTCTTACCTGCGGAGCCAATATTTTTGGGCATTTCGTGAAATCGCGAGATGCCTTTTTTGCTTGGATCCACTCCAGACAAGAACTTTCCTCTGTGACGCCAATATCACGTAGCAGATCAGATACGTAAATGAAAATATGATCTCGCGGAGGTGCGTGCGGCGGTAATTTCACGCTCCATATCCCGGTATTCCGGAGAAAGGATAGTCGGCGATCTACGATGACCTTGGCAGAAAAGACCTTAGGCGGTGGGTGTCCCGAGTACTGTGCATTCCGCAAGTTTTTTCACGGGTGCACTGCGAATTTTTTCGCAGCATTACGGTTATAAGTCAACTGATACGTCTGTTTTCTTGATGATCTTCGGCTAAAACGAGAGGCATACTTGTTGCGCGGTGAAAATGCGATGTTACGGACAAGCATAGCGTTGGTTGATGATCATAAGGTACTTCTCGACGCCCTTCGGCTCTTGATCCAACCGGAATTCGATGTCGTTGGTGCCTTTGAAGATTGTCAGCTTATGCTGGACCATGCGGCGGCACTGCAGCCTGATATCGTCGTACTCGATATCAGCATGCCGTTGATAAGCGGACTAACGGCAGCAGAGCGGTTGCGGAAGCTGCTCCCAAAGACCAGGATAATATTCTTAACAGCCAATGAGGACCTCGAAACTGCTGCAGAGGCATTTCAGTTAGGTGCGTCCGGATACGTGATAAAGTCCGCGGCGGGAACGGAACTAATTGCCGCTTTACGCGAAGTAGCTAGGGGCGGTTTCTATGCATCGCCAAGGCTCACTGACGGCATGGTAGGTTCTTTTGTGCGGCAGTTCAAGCAGATGAAGAGACCGCATAAACTGACGTCCAGACAGAAGGAGGTTCTAAAGCTTCTTGCCGAAGGATTTTCAATGAAGCAGGTCGCCCTAAAACTAGACATTACGCCGCGCACCGTGGCATTTCACAAGTACACGATGATGGATCAGCTTAACATAGGATCAAATGCTGAGTTGATGAGTTTCGCCCATTCACACTTAAATTAGCCCGCCACTGACCCCACTTTTTTATTTCACCGACCTGTAAACGATCGCTTCCCGGCAAGAAAGTCCAATGCTGTCAGTTTTGACAGTAGCGCAGTCGATTGGAATCGAACAGACTAAAGCTGTTGAGAAAGTGGTCGGCCTTTTAGTTTCATTTGATCCGCCGTTGTTTGGTGTACCTCATTAACGGAGAAAAAGCACCGTGGCTGAGAAAAAAGGTCAAAAGCCGACAAGAGTGATAATCGCCGATGATAATAAGGAGATGCTGGAAACCGTAGCGGACTTTCTGGGATCTACATCAGAGTTCGACATAGTCGGTATGTCTGCGGATGGAAAAGCGTTGATCGATGCCGTTCTGGAATTAAAACCTGACCTTGGGATAATCGATATTTCAATGCCGATATTGAATGGCATCGCAGCCGCTGCCGAGATAAAACGGCTCGGTTCGGACATGAAGATAATTTTCCTTACTGTTAACGAGGATCGGGATTTCGTGCAAGCCGCGTTTGAAACAGGGGCGTTGGGTTATGTGGTGAAGCGAAAGATGGCCTCTGACCTCCGGCCCGCTATTCATGCTTGTCTCAATGGCCGAAGATTTGTTTCCTCCGGATGTGGTGCCGGCCCGGACATCTGACATCCACCATTTCCCCCGCATCCGATCATCCGGCTCGTTCTAAACGGGCCGCTTTCAATTTCAAAGGCAAATGCGGACAGATTGGTGAAACGCGGCCGCTACATCAACATCTTCAACAGCCTGTCGAGGAGCTCTTCGAGGGAGAAAACGAACAGGAGCAATGGAAGCAGCGGCATCAGCGTAATGAACGTCATGTAGATAATGTCGGTAATGCCAAATGGCACCGGTTTCGTCTGCTCTATTATCGAGTAGCTGTTGCCCAGATCGGCCAGTGACTGGAGATCACTCGTTCCCAACAACTGTTTATACGTTGGATCGTCACCCGATATCCACTTTGAGTTAAACTCTTCGACATATTTGCTTGCAAAGGTACCGAAAACCCCTCCCCGATCCCATTTAGCTTGGATAAGCTTGGGTGCAAACAACGCCAGCGGGGCGAGGACAGCGGCGAGGACCAGTATAACGACCCCGGCGGCTTCGAGTTTGTACTCGCGAGGGTCAGAGCCGAAATGGATCACCTGACCCGCAACGAACCCGGAGAGAATAGCACCTTGAGCGATCATCCAGTAAGTGAAGGAATAAGCACATTTGTTCAGGAACCCGAGACCGGCAACGCGGTCAGAGTGGGTCGGCAGCAGATAGAGGTTGAGACGCGAAACCCGCAGCAGAAAGACAAACCAAATAAAGATACGAAAATACCAGCGTAGGAACAGAAATTGAAAAACAGGCAAACTGACAAACACGAGCCAATAGCCGGCCAAGGTCAGATTCCAGCGGATTCCGTCCGGGGCAGCATACCACGTGGAGATCGCCCCTGATGCTGATGCCATTAGAGTGCCGTAGAAGACAGGCCCGGCCACATAGACGGCTATCAGCAGGAGGAGCTCGGCAACTGTGCTGTCGCGCATTCGGGACGCGGATCGTATCGCGGCCCGAAACCTCGGAAGATCGCCATCAGTGATGATCCTGCGACGAATAAAATTCTTGATCCGCGGGGAAATATGCTTCTCGACAAGTGTTTCAGCAGCAAGCAGCAGCGGCAGTGCGGCAAGGAAGCGGACGTGATTCTCGACGTCCTTGAAAAACGGTATGTCGACGCCGCCGGCTGTTCGGCCGTCTATCATCGAAAGCAGCATCAGCGGCAGCCACGTGAAGGCAGCGAAAGCGACGATCCGACGAATGGACGGTTCAAGCCTTTCATCGCAGAGTTTTAGCCGACGGAGAATACGATAGAATGGCCCGCCCTTTACCAGCGAAAAATCCGGGATCTCTTGTGAGTGGTCGATATCCGTCATTGTCGATATTCAGTGTTCCATTCGGCGACGATGTCCGGCCATGGCCTCGTTAACTCCGACGTCAGATCCGCGCGGTGAAGTTCGATCGACCAATGCCATGATGTCGGCCGGAGCCCGCCCCTGCGTCAGCAGCTCGGCCATCGTCGAAAAGGCCGGACGCGTGCGCCTGAAGAAAAATTCAAGACCGGGGCAGAGATAGTTATGGCCCGGCTCACCATCTCTCGAAAGCGAAAACCTGTCCTTAGGGCATCCGCCATTACATAAAGAAAGAAACTCACATTGTCTGCACTGGGCGGTCAACGAGTCGTATTTATCGTTTCCAAAGCGACGCTGCCGGGGCGATGCGACCATCTCCAGCATGTGAGCATCGTGTATGTTGCCGAGTTTGAAATCAGGCTCGACGTAGTGGTCGCAAGAATATACGTCTCCGTTGTATTCCAGAACCGGTCCCAGCCCGCAGGTAGGAGCATGAACGCACAAGGAGTGCTGGCCGAAGTATGCCTCGAGCGTGACGTCAAAAAGCTGGACAAAAACCGAGGCGACGTCGTTGCGAACCCACTCCTCAAAGACGTCGAGCATGAATTGCCCATATTGCTTCGAGCGGACCGATCTCTCGGTCACCAACTTTCCCTCTTGTTTATAGAGCAAACGATCTCGCCCCGCTTTGGCCGCCCAACCTTCATTCGCGATCGCAATGGTTTTCGTTGTCGCCCGCTCGACAATAGGAATGAACTGTATCCACTGAGCGTCAAGCTCGTCACGGAAAAAGCGGTAGACCTCACGGCCGTGCCTTTCGTTCCCGGCATGAACGGTACACAAAATATTGAAGTCGACCTCGTGACGACGAAGCACCTCCCAGCCCTTCATCACGCGATCGAAGGTACCCTTAGCGCCGCGATCCACACGATATTGATCGTGCATTTCACGCGGGCCGTCAACACTCAGGCCGACAAGAAAATTGTGTTTCTTGAAGAAAGCACCCCATGCGTCGTCGAGCAGAATTCCATTGGTTTGAAATGTGTGAAGTACGCTCTGATCCGGTTTCTTGTATTTCTCGACCATGTCGATCGCCTTCTGAAAAAAATCCAGCCGCATTAGTGTGGGTTCACCGCCTTGCCAGGAAATGGCCACCTCCGGTGTCTTGTGCGATTCGAGCAACTGGCGTATGTGTTCCTCAAGCGTATCATCCGACATGCGGTTCTTTTCCGTCGGATACAGAGCTTCCTTAGAGAGGAAGAAACAGTATGTGCAGTTGATATTGCAGGTCGATCCTGTCGGCTTAGCGAGCAGATGAAATGCGGGAGGAGGATCTAAGATCTCTTTACGAGAGCTTCTATCAATGACTTTCGCCCTTTTCTTTTTCATTGCCTTTCACTCCGCCCATGCCTGATCGCGATCTACCAAGAAAGCCGGCGGCCTCTTCGGCCGCCGGCGTGATGGGTAATACTATCCCTGGGCTGTCTTCGCGGCAGCCACGTACTTCACGCGAACATTTTCGATGGTGCCGTTGAATTTGAACGGTGCCTTTTCACGGTAATCAAGCGACACGGGTGATCCGAGTGCGATACCTATGTCCAGGCAGTCGTTGGCAGTAAAGAGCAGCGGAGCACTGATCGGAACCTGGCCTGAACCAACCACGTTGCCGTTAACCCTCAACGTGATGTTGAGCGGCCCGGCTTTCTTCATGACCGCATATGCCGTCTCGATCTCGATCCTGACCTTTCCAACGGGCAACCTCTCGGTCGAACGGATCTTTGTTCGCTGGACGATGAACAGGTTGTACTCGTAGCACAGGTATCCGTCATCAACAAAGCACGTCAACCCGGCGCTGTTAGCACCGAGTTTGTACAGAACACCATTGGCATTCTCGGGAATTACGGCGTCGATGGTGACGACATTGGGCTTATTACCGAGAGCCGGAGCGCAGAACTCAGGCATGCGAATGATGTCCCCGCTGAAGTTCCACTCACTGTAAGGCGGTGATATCCGCATCTCCGGATGCATGATCGGTACGAATAGGCCGCCGCCGATCGGCAACGCATTATTCTTTGTCGCTTCGATCAGGAAGATCTCCTTCAACTGCGCGAGTTTTTCCGGCATCTCTGCAGCCAGGTCTTTCGACTGGGTCCAGTCTTCGTCGACGTGGTAAAGCTCCCAGACATCGTCGTCGGGCGTCCACTGGAGGATCTTCGGATCGATGCCCGCAACCCACGGAATTCGCGGGCCAAATGCAGAGGCCATCCAACCATCGTGATAGACGGAGCGGCTGCCCATGACCTCGAAATACTGTGTACGGAGCCGGCCCTCAGCGTGCGGATCAGTGAACGTGTACGCAAGGCTCACCCCATCGATCGGGTCCTGCTGGACGCCATTCACAACCCGCGGAGCTTCGATCCCGAGGATCTCGTAGATGGTCGGAACGATGTCATTGCAGTGATGGAACTGGGATCGCGGCGTGGCATCATGCCGGATCTTCGCCGGCCAACGAACAGCCATCGGGTTCCGCGTTCCGCCGAAATGTGATGCAAGGAGCTTGGTTCCCTTGTAGGGAGTGCTGCCTGCCCACGCCCAGCCGGCATGATACTGGTTGTCCGTCAGCGGCGAACCGAGGACGTCCAATCCGCCGAGCTCCTCGAGTGCGTCGATGTGCTGCCTGACGGTTGAGGGTATTCCGCTCTGAGCAAGGAGTTCGCTGATGGTTCCGTTCTGCCCTTCCGACGATGAACCGTTGTCACCCCAGATGTAGAAGATCAGAGTGTTGTCACCGTACCCCAGTCGCTCAACCTCATCTACGAGGCGTCCGACCTGCACGTCAACATGTTCCGCATAACCCGCGGCGACCTCCATAAGCCGTCGCTGGAAGGGCTTTTCGTCCTCAGGTATGTCGTCCCATGCCGGCATGGTTTCATGGCGGGGCGTTAGCTCGGCATTCGGAGGGATCCATCCTTTTTCCTTTGCCCGCGCAAAGACGCGTTCGCGATAGGCATCCCAGCCGTCGTCGAACTTGCCCTTGTACTTGTCTGCCCACTCCTTCATGATGTGGTGCGGACCGTGGATCGCTCCGCTGGCCCAGTACATGAAGAACGGCTTGTCTGCCTGAAGTGCCCGATGGGTGCGCAGCCAGCGGATCGCGTCGTCCGCGAGGTCTTCGCTAAGGTGATAACCCTCTTCAGGTGTCTTCGGCGGGAGTACGCTTGTTGTATTTCGAACAAGATTCGGCTCATACTGCGATGCCTCGCCCGCCAGGAAACCGTAGAAATACTCAAAACCGAGCCCCGTCGGCCAGCTCTCGAACGGCCCTGCGATCGTTGTTTCTTCTGCGGGCGTATTGTGCCATTTGCCCCACGCTGCGGTGCAGTAGCCGTAATCTTTCAAAACCTTCGCAACCAGCGCACTGCTCGTTGGGATGTGTCCCGAATATCCGTCCCAATCATTCGCAAGCTCGGCGATCTGACCGTTGCCTACGCGGTGATGATTTCGGCCGGTCAAGAGCGAGGCTCGGGTCGGCGAGCACATCGCAGTGGTGTGAAAGCGATTGTACGCGATGCCTTCTCCGACGATGCGGTCCATCGTCTTTGTCGTCACCTCACCGCCGAACGTCGTCGGCAGCCCGGGGCCGGCATCATCGATCAGGATCACCATGATGTTCGGAGCATCTTCCGGTAAGAATTTTTCGGTCGGCATTGGGCTGTACACTGACTCCTGCATGGTACGGCCGGCAGTGCTTCCCGACTTTTTCGCAGGGAAAGGAAGCGAGTCCCGCTTAACAGCTTTGCCGCTCAGGAACTCCTTCGTTTTAGAATTATTGTCGTCTGACATCTTTTTGTCCTCCACTGTTCATATCCGCCTCGCCGCCGGCTTGCCCTCATTATTTGGAGCCCCGTTTACGTGAGAAACGGACGCTTGAAATTACTTCACCATTTCGAGATCCCCCGGCTTCCAAGTTTTGTCAAACCACGGCTGCAGCGGGCCGTAGAGACGCACCACCACGTTGTAGCTCTTGCCGGGCATGGTCTGGATCCAATTGCCCTCGCAGCCTGCGGGGGCCTCAGGACCGAACCACATGGTATAGGAACCGTCGGCATTCGGCTTGACCGAGGGATTGTTGCTATCGAGTCCGGCAAGCTTCTGGTCGGTTTCCAGCATCGAACGGTGCTGCCCCGAATAGACCATGAAAGACCAGAAGTTGTTCACCGGAACAGGAGCCGGAAGTGTGACCGAGTAGGTCCTGCCGCCATCGAGGTACTGGCCGTCCGCGTCCCGGGCAGCGATCGCATAAGCGGAGCCGGTGCCCACCTTTGGTGCCGCCATCGCTGGGGTGATCCCCGTAGCGTAGTAGTGGAAGAAGATCCGGTCATCGAGAACGCGTTCCCCGTTGTCCATGAACTCGTAGCTCCCGCCCGCGAACGCGGAATTCCACTTCCGGTCGGGGTAAAAGTACACGTTTGGCTTACGCGGCGCGAATGTCAGAGCGCGGGCCGTGGCGTTCCCCACCGCCACCGCTTCGGTCAGGATCTTCCTCATCCGCTCGTCCGGATCAAAAGGCCGCCCCTTCTTGATGCCGATCGAGGCGAAAAGTCCGACCAGTTCCGGGTCGAAGGCATCGCAGGGCTCGTACTGGATGACGGCGTTCAGCTCTTCGTAGAACGTGAAATTGTTGGCATGTATCGTGTTGAACTGCTTGCCCGACAGATTCAGGAACCGCTGACGGGGAGGATCGTCGGCCTGCGACAGCGGATACATGCGGAATTTCGCCTTGAGTGCATCGGCGGTTCCCTTGAGATCGCCGTCCTGGACGAACGCACGGAAGAAGAAATTGTTGCGGTAGGTCGGTGTTCTCGCGACGTAGTAGCCCTCGGGGATCTCCCCCTTGTAATCGCGATGGACGAACAGATACTTCCCGCCCTTGCCCTGATCCGGGCCGGTCATGCCGACGTCAGTGATCCAGCGGAAGAAGGCGTCATCCACGGGACCCAGAACGCCGGTCGGGATCTCCGCCACGACGGGTTCGTCCTTGACATTCAGTTCCGTCATTGCATAGACAGTGGTGGAGTTTGGCGTAAGGAAGAGGGAACGGGCGTCCATCAATTCCTCGAAGATGCCAAGGTCACCGGGGTTGAGCCCCGCTTCCTTCAAACCTTCGAGCGCCGCATAGACCGAAGCCGCGGGAATCCCGTTTAGAAACGTTTCCACGCCGCGGGCGAAGTCGAGGAAATCGTAGGTCTTCTTGACGGTGGCATTACTCGGCATCCCGTCGAAGAACTCAAGATCACCGAGAAATTTAGTGTGGACGTTGTCCGGGGTCTTGATCCCTTCCGGAACCTTGGCGGCGAACTTGGGTTCTGGCGCCGATTTTGCCGGACTGTCTGTATTTGTTACATCATTTCTACTTTCTTTCATTTCATTTCCTCCCACGTATCTTGTTTCACATACGTTTTCTCTCGCTTGGCTTGATGAAGCGCGAAGCGATCCGATTAACGATCCCTCGCAGGATCAGATATGGCACTATGGCCAAAATGAACGCGACCAGGATCATTTCGAAAGGATAGACCCAGCGTTCGGCAATGAGTTGGTAAATAATATCGAGCACGATCGCGGCGACGAGCACCTTTCCGACCGACTTCCAACCATCCATGAGCATCTCGCGGCGATGCTCCGGTTGAGTGAACATTGCCCAAAAGTAAGCGGGGCTGCCCGCTTTCGCATCTTTCAAGCCCGCGATAATTGCGAAGATGGCAGCCATCAACGGCTGCATATATAGCCTCAGGTGCATAGGCCCGGTGACCCTCGCTCCCAGGTTCTCAATGATTCTGGTGATCACGTCTTCCATTTCAAAACCCTCCCAATCCGAAGAAAATATTCAGTATGGTGAACAGTCCAACTAACAACACACCAAATGCACCAACGAGTGAGATAGAGAACTGCGGCCGAATTTCGGAGTAGGCCTGCACGGCCTTTCGCGTGTGAACGAACTGCACGATGGCAAGCACCAAAACTCCCATCCCCAGAAAGATCAGGAATAGTCCGAGGTTGCGGGGAGCATTCTCACGCATTCCCGAACCGGTTCTTTCCTGGAGTGTCTGGAGAAATTTGAAGATCGTGAAACCAAAACTTATGAGCGACAGCGATGTGCGGATCCACGCCATCAGCGTCCGCTCAAGAGCCATCACGGTCCGACCAAAGCCCATTTCCGTTCGTTCGGCGGCGAGTTGATTCGATGTAAGAGCTGTGTCATTCATTTTATTGCTTCGGCCTCCTCGGTCTTTTGTGCGGACTGCCACGGCCAATGTCCCTCGATCTCGACGCTCAGCGACCAGCTCAGGAATGTCCGTATCAATACCAACAGCCCGAGGACCGCCGCATTCATCAGGGTCGGTTCGAGTGCTACCGTTCGGATTATGTCCGCGGCAACCAAGAACTCCAGCGAAAGGATCAGCATCTTCCCGAGCCGGTGCTTATATTGTCGGAAAGCGTCAGGAACCTTTTGATTTACATGGATCAGAAACCTGACCGTACCGAACAGGCTGGCTATCACGATGACGACCACGGCCGCCACTTCAATTCCAGTTGCCGACCATTCGGTGAACAGCTTTATGGATTCCATTGGTTGCCTCCTTCGGATCTTCGGAGATCCATTGATCTGAGCTTAGTGTTGCCGATTTTCAGGTACCGGATAACTGTAAGAACTGACAGGTTGGCGGCTGCTAAAATGAAAGAGAGCGGCGGCTTTTGCGTAAAGCCGACGCTCTTTGTTGCATGTGTAAACGATCGCCGCTAGAAGGTTTTGCCGAACGAGACGACAACGGTCACACCCTGCGTCCTCGAACCGGCACCGTACTCCGGAAAGACCCTAACCAGAAAATTGAATTTCTTTGCGGGCAGGATCACGCCAAACTCGGGCCCTACGGCATGAACCCTGTCCTTTTCCCCTACGTTGAGCGGGGTTACGTCCGGGCCGCTGTCGTTAGTCAGCTGGAACTGTGAATATCCGACAACACCGAACTGATACAGCTGTTTGCCGCTATTCCTTACGAACGTCTTGCCGACGCCGTACTCGAATGTCACGTTATTTCCGACCTTAACGTCACTCTTCCGTTTTTTGTGGTGTGCTTCCCAAACGCTCGACGCGTTGATCTGCCAAAGCCCGGTTTTCCCCGGATTATAAGTTCCTCCCAGGGTGAACTGATGGCCCCAGTAGTCTGACGTCGTGCTGTCGGATCCTGTCGGAGCACTCACGCCATAAGCTGCCCTTACCTTTCCTTTCTTCATCGTCCAACCGAGGCTTAGCGGCTCTATGTAAATGTCGCCAATGCCGCCACCCTCCACGCCAACGCCGATCCGCGGGATGGTTACCGCCGAATTCACGATCGGTACCGTTATCGACGCAGAATATGTGGCCCCGAGGATCTTCTTTTTTGGCGTGTAGGCAAGTACATTCATGTCGGCGACCAGATCCAGGCCGAAATCTATCGGCGCCTTGTTTCCGTCCTTATTCTTGTATGTATCAGTAGGATAGACCGTAAAAAAGTTTGCGTAGGTGAATCCCGGTGCCGGCTGCTCCGCGGTGTTCAGTCCGCGTAAGCCCGGCAAATACAGGCCCCTTTCCTGCCCAACGACGGTCGCCGCACACATGGCCGCGACCGCGACCAGAAACAATATCTTTGTATATCTTTTCATTGCTTTGCCTCCCCAAACGGATCTAAGGGCTGTTCGGGGGTCTCCCTGGGAATATATTCATTTAGATCGAGAACCTTTTTAACTGTAATAATTTACAGGTCGGCAGAAATTGCTTCGTACTTCGCTACCGGGTCCCGGCCTTGATCCTACGCATCATTTTCTTGGGAACAGCGGGGTCACGGTCAGTCGAAAACCGCAGCCTTCGGGGCCGGTCGGCGAGCTTGCGACCCAGCAACGCAAGGTTCCGCCAAAGCTGACAGGCTGCTTTCCGAATCGAACGAGTTTCGCGACCGATAGGTGTAGGGGAACGTTCCATTGATCCGCTTTCCAATCGTATGTGGACTCGGCATTCAGCGTATAGGTCCACGCGGTTTTGGTCGAGTACGACAAGAACGGCTGAAAATTGCTCATGCTGAACGATGGACGGGTGTCGCTGCCCGCTACCGACCAGAAGTGACCTGCAAGTGAACCGACAGACCACGGTCCCTGCTGTTTGAGAATAAGGAACGTTGGCCCCAGACTCAGCTTCTTTGTGCCAAGATGTTGGTTCGTTGCCGTCGGTATCATTACTTGCGGCCCGATCGCCCAAATGACCGGCTCGGTCTTATTCGGTGAAAAGAAAAATGCCTGTGTTATATCACCAAGCCCGAATTGGCTTGAACCGTCAGCGACGACGTCTTTCTGGCCCATGATCGGAATGATCGTTCGCGAGATGAGGTTCCAGTCCTTGTTAAGTGTTATCGGGATCACGGGCTGAACATTCAACGTCTGGCGGAAGCCGTGGCCGTTCGGGCCCATGCCGAAATCCCAGTTGCTTTGAAACGGCAGGCTGATAAGCGACGAGACGGGATTGGACAGTTTCTTTGCCAACGCCGCCGGATCGTCCTGCGAGGTTTGCCGAACGCTGCCGCGGAACGACGACTCCTCGCCTGGTCGCCTCACGGAAAATTCGGGCTCGTAAACAGCTCTCCTGTCCGATCGGGATAGGCTGGCGACCGTGTCCGCCTTTTTCTTTCTTATCTTATCCTTGACGGGTTCTTCTGCCGTTCCGGTCACTTCGGCCTTTTCCGCTGTTGTTCCTTTAGTCTCTTGCTGGCAAAAAACACCGATCGTCAGCGGCCCTGCCAACAATACGGCCATAACGACACATTTTAGATCTGATCTCTTGAACATGACCTCATCCTCCGGTTCGATGGAAGTTCCATATGATTTTAAGAATCCCGCCGCTGGGCCGATGCGGTAACTGTCAAAAGTTACAGGCCTTTCTGATCTGTATTGGCTTGAAGCTCACCAACGCGAGATCTCACGCCCTTTCTTGGCCGACGCGGGTTCCGAATGGCCAAACAAAATTGACCCGAACTGCGATCTTCAATGACGGCAAAGCCCTGTGAAGTTTGCAGTTCGGGCCACTCACAAAAGATGCGGGCCGTGCGGGTTCGCTCTTTTACTTCGTTTACGAAACCGCTTCCAATACCGGCAGATGCCCCTCGCCGCGCAGTATGTGCTCCGTCGGATAGTAGAGACGGAGAGCCATGAAGAACGGGCCGTCGGGAGCGGGAAGCCAATTCGCTTCTTTGTCGGCTCCCGGAGATGCGTGCTGAATATACAGGGTCACGCCGCCCTCCTCGTCACGTTTGAGGTCGGGCAACATCGGCGAATTGATCAGATAACGGTTGAGCGGGTTAGCAACCAGCAGGCTTTCAGGCAGCTTATACATAGTCAGCGACCAAAATGCATTGACCGGCTTTTCATGCCCGGGTTCGAACCTCAGCCTATACGCGTGGTTGCTTCCATCGAGCGGGTTCCCATTCGAATCCAGGGTGTATGTGGGATACATCGCTTCTTCCTTTGAATTGCCGTAAATACCCAGTATCGATGCCGCCATGCGATACAGATAATTGTTCTTCAGGTGCTCTCTGGTGCCGAAAATGTCACCCGAGGTCACCTCACCGGTGTCCACTTTGGTTCTCTTGAATTCCTCGTATTCCCGCAAGCCGTCAGACATTCCGTCCTCTAGTGCCTGCTTGAATGAAGCCGGCAGTTGGTTTACGTCCAAATGCCTGCCTGCACCGACGCCGATCCTGGAAAAGCGTTCCATCAGATCGACCTCCGATGGCACCGTCGGTGTGAACCGGAGGACAAAGTTCAGGATATTGAAGAACTCGATCGAGGATCTTTGCTCCGCCGGCGTGAGCGGCTTCATAAAGTCGATGGCCGGCGCCGACTTTCGCGGTTCGCCCATAAACTCCGAGAGCGGTCGTGCATTGTAACCCGCCTGTACCTGTTTCACATTGTCGAGGTCATTGGGATTGAACAGCTGGGTTCGAAAAGCGCCCATCACAAGTTCGGTCTCCGCACGGATGATCTTCTTGATCCCCGCCGGAGCTTCTCCGTTCCAATTAGGCCCTGCAATTAGGAAATTCCCGCCGTCGTTGCCCGTGGTCCGAGTGCCTATATATTCAAAATTGTGCGTGAAGGCGTCGATCAACTGCACGCTGAAATAGCGGTTCTTTTCAATTTCGGGAATTGTTAGGACGATCGGCTCGGCACGAAGGTCCATTCCTATAAAGGAATATGGCGTGTCCGAGTTGGGCGTCTGCACGGCTTTGTCCTCAGGCGTGTAGACACGTGGAACATTGCGGATCTCGTTCCAATGGGCTTTGAATTCCGGACCCGTCTCATCGACAAAATATGCGTACTCAATGCGGTAGCTATCAACCATTGGAAATCCATAGACAAACGCCTCCTTTGCAATTGCACGAACCTCTTCGGGACTGATGTCTGCAGCGGTTTTAGCACCGCTTGCTGCTGCATTAAAACTTATAATGTCTGTTTCTGTGATCATTTTATTCACTGCCTCCGATCGTTCTTATGAGGGCATGAAATGCCGCCCCCTGCGATGATAATGGGATTGCAGCAGCGATAAGATAACTGTTAGTTTGTACAGGTATCCGGCAATTACCTGAGCGCAGATCTCGTTACAAAATTCCTGATGTTTGTAACGGGAAGATGACCGCCTTTTTTTAAGATGAGACGTCTAGCTTTTCGGCAAAGACACGCGGGCTTCAATTTTGGTACCGGCATCCGGGACAGAATCGACCGTTAACGTGCCGTCGACAGCGCGAATGCGTTCCTGCATACTTATCAGGCCCAATGATTCCCTGGATCTGGCCAATTGTGTATCAAACCCGCTGCCGTTATCCGTGATCACCAGCCTGAGAATATTGTCGGTGACGGTCAGGTCGACGTTTGCAGCACTCGCACCACTGTGCTTTATGACATTCTGCAGCGACTCTTGTGCGATCCTGTAGATGCAGAGAGAGATGTCATTCGGCAATGAACGGGGAACGCCCACCGCTCTAAATCCTACTCTTAGGTGGTGGGCCGCCTGAACTTCACGGCAAAAACCGCGAAGTGCGGATTCAAGGCCAAGTTGGCTGATCTTTGACGGGTGCAGTTCGTGAGAGATGCGGTGAATTTCGGTCGAGAGCTGTTGGACCTGTCCCGTAAGTTTTTCGACCTGTTTCTTTATCCCGTCTCCATCCTTGTTCACCAGCGATTGAAGTTGGATGGACAGAATGGCGAGGCTTTGGCTCAGACCGTCGTGAAGTTCGCGGGCGAGCCGGGCCCGTTCCTTTTCCTGCGCGTCGATCAATCTATGGCTCAGATCATGAGCCTCGGCCTCCGCCTGCTTTCTACGCGTTATATCGACGGAAGCTCCGCGGATCATCTTTCTGCCGTCGTCTTGATCTTGCGAACGGCCGATTGAGCGCACCCAACGAATATCACCATTCTGCAGCCGGATACGGTATTCGGCCTCATAAGTATTCCCAGATTCGATCGCTGCTTGCAGTTGAGATTCGAGGGCCTCCCGATCATCAGGATGTACCTTTTCCATGTACAGGCCGATCGTGATCTCATCGCCATCTTCGAATTTATAAAGTTCCCGCATCTTCTGATTGACCCAGACATTGTCTGTACTCAGGTCGCGGGCCCATATACCGACATTTCCGGCATTTGCCGAAAGGCTCAGTTGCTCAAGGGCCTCGGTCAATTCGACCTCTCGATTAGTGAGTTCATGGGCGAGATATTTCGAACGCCTCAGGTCATAGTCGAACTCAAGCGTCATCGCCAGGACGACGAACATTAGAGCAGGACTGGCAAACGGGGGTAGTTTTACCGACAGCCAAATTATAGCCCCTGCCATCATGAGGCCGGTCAAACTCAATAGGGCGGCTCCGCCGCCAAAGACAAGCGCTTTGCGGCGTTCGCCGCGTTGCCATACCGACCTGCATGCGTCGATCGTATAAACAAGAAGCAGAACCAGCGAAAGGGCCTGAACCAGATGCCAGGGATTGGCAACTCCGATAGGATATGAAAGTTTCTCGCCCAATACGGTGATCTGTTCGATCGCTGTGACCTCCCGATATTGAATATTCACGGGCATTGCGAAGTTTATGAACATCCCAAACGTTCTGAGCCCTATGACCGACCAAAATAGCCATTCTCTTCCGCCTCGCAGGTGGATACGCAAAAATATCGCCAGTGATACGACCGTTCCCCAGCTGGCGATCTGGCTCCAACGGGCAATTTCACCGAATTCAACCGGCGACGTGTTGTGCAGCCAGGCAACTTCGAAGAGGGAATATGACCCGCCAAAAAAACAGATGCTTGCGATAGCGAGCGGATCTGGCTGTGAGCGGTCCCCGATCCATAACCGCAGATTGATCAGTCCCAACGTAAAACAGATGATGGAAACCGCTAAAACGCTGTGGCTAATGATGTCTATTTTGGATCACCTCCGGCAAACAAATAGAGCAGGGATCGCAATAAGTTTATTCCCAAGGGTGTTATTCGCAAAGTGACGTAAATACCCAATATGTTCCGGTTCCTCTCTCTGTGGCCATGGAAACCTCAAAATGCAAAGACGATCACCGCTTCTTCAATTTGAATGAAGTATTCAGCGCAAGGCCGAAAATATTTGTGTTCGCAACACTACATGTGACGCAGTGCTGCCTTTCATACAGAAACTCGAGCGAGACCCTGCGTACCAAAGGCACCACCAGCCCTGTGCTGAATTTGAACACGTTCCATTTCCGGTACCTTTGGTCCCATTCCGCTTCTGCAGCAATGTAAGGTGTTATTTCTCGCGTCCTTATTCGGAAAGGCCGTTCCAACATCGGGCGATTCCGATAACGAAAATGGTAGTCTCCGTTGACCCAGCGAAACTCCGACCGATTCCTGTTGCTCAACAAAAGATCGCGCGGCAACGCGTAACGCAGCGTCGCGTCAAGCATCAGCTTTTTCTCAACAGATCTTACTTCCGCTTCGTTCGCGATCGAGTACTCGTAGGTCGCTGCCAGAACAAGAAGATGCTGCTTATCCTTATCAAATGAGTCGAGGAAGCGTCGAAAGACCGGCTTCATACGGAAACTTATGCCTGCTCCCACCTTACCTTTCGCGGAATCAATTTCCTCGCTTTTTTCCCTTCCCGCGTAAAGGTCCAAACGCACCTTTTCACTGAGTTCAAGCGCAATTGCGACCGTCGGGTCCAATTCAGTTATCGCAGAAGAGCTTTGGCCATGGACCTTCACCGCGACGATCAACAGGAGCATTGACGCTAGGACGAAATATCCTCGAATTGACGGCGGCGGAGATAACATACCGGATCATCGCTGATCTGCGACCCTCTATTTCCAGATCCTGAGGTTGTTCAAATTCCAAGGATTTTGAAGAGCCTCGATCTCAAGTTCACCGTCTTTATTAAGAGTAAGCCGAGCGGCCGGTATCAAGGTGCCGGAACTCTTGCCCTTTTCATTCCTAATGAATATCTCACCCATGGCGAGCGAGTAATCCATTGTTCGGGCGCCTGCCCACTGCTCCGCAAAGCGGATGGGCCGGTCCGTTACGAAACGAACGTTAAGGGTGCCATCTTTCATTTTGAACAAGCGGATGTACTTAAGATCAAATCCCAGAGTTCCCGTGATGTCGATCCGCCCCTTCGAACCCATTTTCTCAAGAGCATTTACCAGGCCCTCGGTGCCCTTTTCTCCAAAAGCTTCGATCAGTGCCTGTTGATCCTCAGCAGTGGAAAACTTGGATATGTATATGTTCACACTAACCATTCGCCCCAGTTGGGTGGAGGTGCCGGCGGCTGTTGCCGTGATAGATAATGATCTAGGCGTCTGAGCAAAGGCGGTCGTGCCGGCTGTCAGCAGCAAGCACATGACCGCGGTATAGAGGTTTTGTAGAATTTTTCGTGAGTGTTTCATATAGATAAAACCCCGAACTGATATTTATCGAACACCGGTTCATTATTCGAACACGAATGAATGAACTGCGCTGAAGATAACATCACTTCAAAAGGTCTTTAACTGTACATTTTGACAGGTCAGGCGATAGGCAGCCGCAAATGAGGAGCGGCAGCTCCGCTTGAAGGTGTCCGCCTCACTTCGCCGGCGGCTTGAATGCTCGTTGAAAACGATCGTGAAGGTGCTCCTTTTTGCAGTTACTCTCAGCGGACCGTGAACACATTCCCGATCCAGCTTTATTGGGCCAATTTCAAAAAAGGGCGTTCGCATTGCGAACGCCCTTTTTCTTTTCTGCTAAAACTGCGTGAATTATGACCGGCTTTTCATAAAAGCTATTGCGGCCGCGGGTTCAGAGCCGGGTTTGACGGGTTGACAGCTCGGAGTTTGTCCTCAGTAGCTTTACGGTTCGCCTCGTCGCCTGCCTCTTTGTATGCGAGCATCAGGTTCTGCAACGTGATCTCGTGATCGGGTTTCTCAGCAAGAGCCGCCTTGAACTCTTTAATGGCGCGGTCGAGGTCGCGGGGTTCCCGAAGGAAGAATGTCAGGCCGAGGTCGGTCCGGACGTTCAGATTCTTAGGGTCGATCTCGAGAGCCTTGACGTACCACTTTTCGGCTTCGGCAAACTGCTCGCCGTCAAAACGCGCATTTCCCAGCTTGATAAGCGGCTCGGCCTCTTTCGGTCTCAGTTTGATCGCCTGTTCGTAGAATTTAGCTGCATCTTCAAAACGCTGTATCTGATAGAACAGGTCGCCGGCGGTCATCTGAGCTTCGTAATTCTGCGGCTCGTTGCGTGCTTTATCGATAGATTCAGCGATCTGCGGCATCGCCGTGTCCGAGTTTCCGCCGGGGGCAAGCGGCGGATGGCCCGGCGGGAGAGTCGGGTCGGAACCGGGAGCCGCGGTATTTGCCGCCGCGGGAGCCTGGCCGACGTATGACCGGTTAACGTTGTTAGCAAAGGTAAAGCCGATGATCGAACCTACGAGCAGGCCGATCACTCCATACATCAAATTTTCTTTGTTCATTTACTACTTGATCTCGATGCCGATAGATTCCAAAAAGCGGTTTGGCCGCTCTCCGCCGATGAGAGCAAAAACGAGATCGTTCTCTATTATCTCAATTTCCCGCTTTGTCGGCACGTCCTCAAGTACGACTTCCCGCTCGCGCATCTCTTTGATACCGACGCCGAAACGCAGATCGAGCAGCCCGCGTTCGGCGCAGCTGTAAAGCTGGAGCTTGTTGCCGAATTTAACCGTCGGCGCCAAAAAATCGCGGACGAGAACCGTTACCTGATTCATATCTTCAGGTTTACGGGGCGAGATCGAGTTGCCGTCGCGGACGCAGACCAGATCAACCGCCGCTTCGACGGCGACGTTGCCGCCGCCCACGACGACGATCTTTTTGCCGCGAAATGCCATCGGTTCTGACAGGCCGTAATGCACCTTCTGCATCTCGCGGCCGTCTAGAGTGACCGTCATCTTTTCCTCGTCCTTAAGACGCAATTTATTCGGGGCACCGCGGAGTCCGATCGCGATAATAACGCGGCGTGAGCGATACGTCCGCTGCGATTTGTCGGCGGCGAGTTCGGTATTGATCACGAAGCCGTCGCCTGCTTCCGCACGCGTGACCGACTTGCAGCTTTCGTATTCGTTTATCTTGGCGCCGCGGTCCTCAAGGCTGCCGAGCCAAATTGCTAGGATGTTCTCACGTTGGTCGCCGGGGATCTTCCGCTGAAGCTGATCGACGACGTCAGCACGAAACTCGGCGCCGAGCTGATCCGCAGCGGGTTCAAGATGCTGACGGCTGACTGCCGCCCAGTCGCCGGAGCCTTTGGAACGCAGGAACGCGGCGACGCGGCGTTTCATCTCTTTGGCCGCTTTTTCGCGGAGCATCGGTGACAGCTCGCCGCGAAGCTGCTGCGGTATCTTTGCGATTAGTTCGTCGTGCACTGCCGACGCATTTTGCTGGATCAACGCACCAACCGCGGGCCCCGCGGTGTCTATGACAGGCGAATCGTCGTCCGCAGCATCGCCGCCGTATTTCGCCTTTGCGAGTCCGAGCCCGACCGCAGGAATGCCGCCGTCCCAGTCCTTAGTGTCGGGTTTGAAGAAGATGTATTTCCCTTTCGGATACAGATCAATGGTCGAGAGTATGTTGTTCTGTTCGATGCCGACATAACGCAGCCCTGCGTCGTGGGCCGCAGCGACCGCCGAAGCTCCGCCGGGGCCGATGCCGATGATCGCGACATCGTATTCCGCCTTCGGATCGGGCAGTGCAGCGGCGAGCTCTTCGCGGATCCGTGCGATGACCTCGGCTCCTTCTTTTACGGCATTTTTGATCAGCGGCACACCCGATACGTCGCCTATGATGTAGCAGCCGGGAACGTTCGTTTCAAAGGTCGCACCGTTGCGCGTCGGTGTCGGGAGTGAACGGACCTCTTTGGTCGTGTTGATAACGATGCAGGCCTTTGGATTTACGGGACATTCCGCCTGACACGCCGTGTCCTCCATACATAGATCCGGAGCCACAGCCGAAGCTCTGCCGTCGACGATGGCCAGCACGTCGTGCGGACAGGCGTCAACGCACGCCTGACAGCCGATGCACCGGTCGGGGAAAATGATCGGATGCGGATAACTCGGGCCGCGGTATTTGTCTAGCTCGAGCTCGCGAAGCTCGTTCTGGTCTAGCGTGCGGATCTTCGGGGCCGAGGCATCCATGATGTCACGTCGGCGAAAGAAAGTGGCCGCACGTGCCGCATCGCCCGCGACCGCAACAAATCCCAACACACCGACGAACGCCAAAATACTCAGCCAGCCTACGAGCGACAACCCGCCGTAGGTTGCCGCATCAGCCGGAACGAACAACCTGTTTCCCGCGACCAGAAGTGCCGCGATCGCAACGCAGAAAATGATGTGCAGCAGTTTCATTGTTCGAGTTCAGGTTCGGGCGTCGGCGTCGGTTTCGGTTCCAATGTTTCGGGTGCCAATATTCTTGCGACCGCCTTGCGTCGGCGTTCGAGAGCCTCGTCGGTCAGAAACTCCTGCCATCGCCGGCCGCTGTACGGATGCTGGACGTGGCACGAGATGCAATTGCTGGTGTTCACGCCGAAACGCGTATCTCGCGTCGGGTCGCCTTCGCGGGTTGTATGGCACGCGGCACAGGTCTGACGCGGCGTTTTGCGGTCGATCGGGTCGAAAGTGTTGTGACAGGTCGAGCACGAAACAAGTCCGCGTTTATCGCCTTTCAGCCCTGCGGGTACCTCAAGCCTAGCGACATGTATCGTATGAAAATACCGGCTAAGTTTCGCCTGTTCGTCCTTGTCGCCGGTCGCGGGACGCAGCAGTTCAGGTATCGCGTCGGCAACCTCTCGATAAACGCCCTGCCAGATCCATTGCCCGTTCTGCGTCGGATAGCCGTAGCTGCCGCCGTGCGGCGTGCCGACCGACTTGCCGTTGTAGGTCTGATTGTTCGCGTCGTTGTGGCACTCGGCACACATACGTATCGCCGTTATGTTCGAGCGAAACTCCGGCCCCTGATGCTCTTTGTGGCAGACCGTGCAGGTAATGCCCGCGTCTTCGTGCGCCTTTGTATTTGTCGGATGAAACTGGCTCGCCTGATGACACGCGATGCACGAATTTTCCATCGGCTCATTCGGCCGATGGCATGTCGTACAGGAATTGGCGTTCGCCATTTTCGCGATCTCAGAGTCTTCCATCGCCTGAACGTGTGGATTTGCGAGCGGCTTCGGCGCGTATGCCTGCGGATACTTTAGATAAGCGAAAACGCCCGCCGCACCGAGCACGAGTATAGCCCAGACGAACACGCCGACACGCCACGAACGCCGAAGGTCGCGTGTCGGCCGCCAGTTGTACATCGCCTTGCCCGGCACAGGCTTTTCGGCGGGACGCAGACGAGTTCCCCATTCTTCTTTTTCGCGATTACGTTTTTCCCAAAAGACCTTTAGAACATCGCCGGAAACGGACTCCGGCTTTTTCTCGACAGCCTTACTGCCTGTCATGTCGGTGCCCGCGACCGCTTGCGATACGGTGAGAGTTGCCATGCCGCCGTCTATCGCAACCGCGATCGTGAACGGCCCGATCTGTATAGTATCGCCGCCGGCAAGGATGTCGTCAGCCTGCGGCGGCAGCAGGCGGCCGTTGAGCGTCAGGACGTTCGATGTTGAAAGATTGGCGACTATGAACTTCTTGTCCTGCAGCGTTATGCCGGCGTGGATACGCGACACGGTGCTGTGTTCGAGCGTTATTTCGCAGCTTTCGAGGCGGCCGATGCGGACGGAATTTTGCGCGTATGCGGCCGCTTCGCCCGTGTCGGCAAAGAGGATCCTAAAATTTTCACGCGTTTCTGCCATACGTTAACGGACGTTGAAATACAACGCCTGAATGATGTGTATCACGAGCAGAACCAGCATTATTGCTGTAAAAAGCACGTGCGGGGCGACCCATATCTTCAGCATTTTATGCAGATACAGAAGAGCGTCAACCCGACGCAGCGTCGCGGCATTTTCGACGGCTTCCATCAGGCGAGCGTCATCGGAACGGCTCATTCCTTCCGCCGCGGAGCGAAATTCCGCACGTGCGTCTGCCAACATTCCGCGAAGGTCCTGCTTGCTGAAATACTGCTTCAGCAGATAACCGAGGCCGAGAAAACGCCGCCGCACTTTCTGCTCGATCAGGGCTTTGAGTGTCGGATTTTCGGTCTCCTCGGCACGTGCGAAAAGCTCGGCTCTCAGTTCATTTCGCCGCGTTGCCAGGTCTTCCATGAGCAGCGGCTCGGGTTCGATACGAGTCATCAGACGAGGCACGAACACAAAACAAAATGCACCGAAAAGCCCCGACAATATTACGAGGTCGAACGAGATCATCAGCGTTGTCGTCACAAGCCCGCCCGAACTTGTGCCGCCGTGCACGAGCAGCACAACGCCCGCCAAAACGCCGATGTAAATATGCGACAGCATCCAATACCGCAATGCACCGGCACGCCGCCGATAAACCTGCTTTCGTGCGGCATACGCCATCACCCAAACGATGCCCGCAAGCCCCGCTATGCCTGTTATCCAACGCATCGTCAGCCAGCTTCCCGGGAAAAGAGCGGTGTCCTGCGTGTAATGCCACGTTGCCAAAAACGCGCCGACGCCGCCCGCGATCACGATCAGCCCGCCGATGATATGCCATATTCTCGCCCACAGGTCGAACTTGTGAATGTTGACGCCGATGGCGTGATTTTCGGAAATACGCGTCAGGCCGATCGTGCCTTTCACTTCGTCGAAATATTCACGCGGATCGACGCGGACCAGTGCTCCCGTCGGGCAGTTCTCCTCGCAGGAATACGCAGGCGTTTTTGCTCCGGGCGGATTCAGGCCGGTGTCCTTACAGAGGTTGCATTTGACCGCGACGAGATCCTCGGTCTGCGTTACGGGTTCGGGAATTTTGGCTGCCTTTAGCGAAAGCCACGAGAAAAAGCCGCCGCCGCCGTTCATCTCGCCCTTGCGAGGGATCATTGAAATTGCGTTGTACGGGCACTGTGTCGCACAGTCACCGCAGCCAATGCAGGTCGCGGGTTCGATGTCTATCTCGCCGTCGGGCAAGCGTGCGATGGCTCCTGTCGGACAGCCTGTCAGACACTCCGGATCCTGACAGTGCATACAAACCGTCGGCACAAGGACGCTCTGCATAGCGCTTGCATTCTCTTTAAATGGACGTTCGATGTGTATGCCGCGTCGTGTAAGCCGCGTCGTCCCGTGAACCTTGTGACAGGCGAGCGAGCAATTGCCGCAGCGGACGCATTTCGCCATGTCCATCACCATCAGATTGACGCCGTCAACGACACCCGTTTCGATCTCGCGGGTTGCTGCAGAAAGTACGCGATTATCCGCAGGGTGCGTCGGTGTGGCGGGTTTGCCCTCGACCGAGCCGCGAAGGAGCGGCACGACGGCGGCGGCCATTTCGGCATCTTCGCGAAGCCGGCTGACAGCGAGTTCGACAACCTCTGCACGTCCCCAGACAGTAGCCGTGTACTTCCAGTCACCGATGCCGTCGAGAGCCTCGGTTCCCATCGTAGTGCCTGAACCGAAGAAATCGAGCCCGACGGAATCGTCAGTATCCAGCAGTAATTCAGCAGCACGCGGATTAAATTCGACGCCGTTCACACGCTGTATCCAACCGCTGCGAACAAAGAAGACGCGATTGATCGGGTCGCCTTCCTTGAAAAGCACCTGATCTTTTTCGTAAACGGCGAACCGTGCCGCGTCGCTGACGCGTTTTAGTATTTCGGGGGTCGCGGACGCACCGAGGAACTCTTTCAGATCGTTGATCGACAGAGTAAGGCCGTAATTACGATA
Source organism: Acidobacteriota bacterium (assembly GCA_019639155.1). GTDB lineage: Bacteria > Acidobacteriota > Blastocatellia > Pyrinomonadales > Pyrinomonadaceae > OLB17. The sequence continues at coordinate 377,441 of JAHBSJ010000001.1, forward strand.
GTTGCGGTCGAGAGCTTTGCCGAATTTAGGGAGCTTTCGCAATAGGCGGATCGCAGGCCGTGTGAATTCGAGCACAAGTGCCGCGCCGCTGTCTTCGGATACCGAGACGCTGGCCGTTCGCGGCGTGCCCGAAAGCAATGCCATCTCGCCGAAGGAATTCCCCGCGGAGATCTCGCCGACCTTTCGCATGCCACCGCCGGCTTCGGGAATAGATGCGTCGAGACGGCCTTCGACAAGGATGTAGAAAATGCTGCTTTCCCAGGTATTCGCTTTGACGATCGTTTCGCCCGGTTGGTATTCGAGCAGGCGGCAGTAGGGGCCGACCTTTTTGCCGCGATAGCTGCGGCCGAACAGAATGATATCCATGTCGAGCTCGTTCCTGAACTCGCCATTCGGCAGCTGCTCAACAAGCTCGGACACGATCTCTACGTTGCGAAACGCATCGATCAACTGCTCGTGATTTTCGATTTCACGCGACATCTTAAGACGCGGTGCCTTTGGCAACGCAGGTCTTCAAATTGTGTTAACTACCTGGCAGTAAAAATGTAAAATCCAATTCCGGCAGCGACGATCAGTGCCGCAAAAAGGAAAATCAATATCAAGCCGGCGACGATGATCCAGATCCATTTACTTGAACCGGACCTAGGCTGTGCGACAGGATTCGCCGGAGTCGCCGACTTGGGCGGCGGTGCTGCGGGCGGCAACTCGACGGGCGACGGAGCCGCGGGCTTCAACTCTACTGAAGGCGCCGGCGGTGCGGCCGGAGCAACCGGGACCACCACTTCTGTCTTTTTCGGCTCGACATTGGGCTGCTGACCTTTTTTTGAGATATTCAGCCCCATATCCGACAGCATCTGGTTATACATGGTCTGGCCCATTTGGACCGTGCTGTCGTGGCTTTCGAACTCGCTTGCGTGTTCCCGGGCCTTTTCTTCTACAAAGGCGTTGCCGCAGCCGGGACAGAACGCCTTGGCCGCATCAACGGTTTCACCGCAGTTTTCGCATTGCCGAGTTTCCATTGAGGTCAGTTTTTCAAATGGCAGATCAGGCAATCCTTACTTGTGGCAAACCCTTTGGTCTTCTTGACCTCGGGTCTAAGCCTCGCCGCTTCGTCGTGGCAAGTATTGCAGTTTATGTGATATGCCAGCTCGTTATTCAGGTCCTTGGTCACCTTTTTGCCGCCCTCTGTGTATTCGGCGGTCGGCATTTCCTTGTCGTCGGGGACGGCCCCGTCCTGAAAATGGCAGTCACGGCAGCCCGTTACTTTCTGATCTGATTTTTGAAAAACTTCCCACGTCAGGATCTCGTTCCGCTCGGACGTGACGAGAGGCAGTTTCAACGCCGACTTGGGCTGATCCGTGTGATGGCACTCGACGCAGGCGATCTGCGATTTACCGTCCGGACTGTAAAGCCCAAATGCGTGAGTATCATGGTCAAATGCCACATCACCGTACTCCGAGAGGCTGTCCTTGCTGAGAGTGTAAGATTTGGGGATCTTCTTCGCCCCCGGCGGCGGCGTCGGAGTTGCGAGAACGGACGCCGCAATAGCGTCCCATGCTCCCGACGGCGAGGCAGTGCCGGCAACAAAAATGACCGCGGTCGCTGCGAAAACAAGTACTACTGAGATCTTGGCAAAGTGTTTCATATGGATTCCCTATTAAACTCCTATAAGCGGAACAATGTCAACGAATTGGCCTGTCGGGTCATCTGTTCCGTCAGATGAAACAAGACACAATTTCGTTTCCCGCCGAACTTCCTGCCTCAAGGTGAACCCGGAAGCATATTAAAGCCCGAACCCGAATGACATCGCGTACAGGTCGTCATGCTTATCGGATCGTCCCCGAATGCACGCTTGCCGTTATGACACGAAACGCAGTTATTGCCCGCGGCGACGTTGTGCTGTTTCGCGACGATGTTCGTTACCTGACGCCCCTGCGGAGCTCCCGCACGTACTGTATGGCACTCATTGCAGCTGACGCCCTGACGCGGGCCGTGATCGGCATGGCTGAACGCCGACTTAAAAACATAACGCGACTGCGGCGTACGGCTGTAGGGAGCGAGTTCATGACACACCGAACATGAACTTATCTCGCTTTCCGCTGTGTGACAGGCATAGCAGGTCGTATGTGCCTGAAAACCTACGGGTATCGATTTGCCCGGCCCTTGGGGCAAATGGCATGCAACGCAGCCTTCTTTCGGACGTCCGTCGCCGCGGTCGTGTGCGGCGTGGTCAAATTTCATATTCCAGCCTTCGTTGAACTTTTTCGGAAAATCCTTCATTCCCGGGTCGGTCCCGCTCAGGTCGCTGTGGCAGATCGCGCAGATGACCGGGTCATTTGCCGCAAACTGTCCGAAATGACAGCCGACGCAAGAATCATGCGCCGCGAACTCCATATCGAGCTTTGCGCCCTCGCGCCTGTGGCACGATGCGCATTCAAACTCCTTGTGTTCGTCGATCTTGTGGTTGAACTCCTTAAACGCCTTATCCGAGACCTTTACCGCAGCCGGTTCGGGGATCTCAGACGACGTCAGCGGGACAGGTGTGCGGGCGGCCTGCTGAAGGCAACTGGCGGCGAAAAGCCCCGCCGCCGTCAGGATCAATGCTTTCACAAAATTCGATGCGCCGTTGGTTGTCGTCATCACCTCTTTTCGTGGCTCGGCGGCAGCGGGAACCGCCCGACTGCGGTCGAATGGCAATATACGCACTGGAACGGTGCCTGGTTATTCGTCAGACTTTCGACACGCTTACCCATCTCTTCCGAGATCTTGTCGTTGTGGCACTGTACGCAGGTGATGAACGGCACATCGGCGTCCTTCAGGGTCTTTAGGTCCGCATTCTGCGAGATGCGTACATGGCATGTCATGCAGTCGCGCGTGCTGTGTTCCTTTTGCAGATGATCGAATTTGATCGAATAGCGTTTGAAAACGACACCGGTCTTCGGCGTGGACGCAGTCAGGCCGTGACAGCCCGCGCAATCCGTCGCGGTCGGTTTCGGGCCCTGATAATGACAGGTAAAACATGCCGCGTGTCCGGTCGGCATATCTTTGAAAAAGCCGGCTTTAGGTTCAAAGGTCTCCGCAGCGGCATCGGTAAGCGGTTTCATTCCCGGCGAGATCCGCACCGCATGCCGCGGCGTTTTCGAAACGGTCTCATGACAGATCGCACAATTATTAAAGGTCGGCGGCGGATCGTCGTTTCTGAGCGGCGAGAACGACGCCATGACGAAATGAGCGACGGCATAGGGCCGTTCGTCCCGCGGCGGAGCGAACTCGGCGATCACGTCCTGATGGACATTGTGCGGAAATATGGTCGAAAAATCGGAATTTCTAGTTGGATGAGGGAACGGAAACCTCGCCTTTCCACGCGGGCCGACGACCGAATGGCAAACGCCGCAGAACGCGGGTTGATTGCCGCGGAAAAAGTCCTGACGGTGGCACGAAACGCACGAAGCGTGTCCGGGATAATCCTGAACGTCGGGAAAACCGCTTGTCGATGCCCAGTTGGATGTCGGTATCTTGTGACAGGCCGAGCAGTTCAGCTTCTTATGCTGTGCAGTACTGTGAGAAAATCGTCCGCGGTTCTGAGCATCGACATCGAAGGCCCAATGACCCGCGAATATCACGGCAATTAGTGTTAGCAATGCGATGTTCAGCAGGCGTCTCATTTCGCTGAGCAGGTTCCCTCCTTGCATTGCGGGACGTCTCGCACGATGACCTCGCACCGTCGGACGGGCTTGTCACCATCGGGCACCTGAAGCACAAGATTCGTCCTCTTCGCAGAATTGACGTCAGCCTCACAGATCCAAATGTAGCTCTTGTCTTTGATGACGATCGGCAGGATGTTGGAGATCAGATAGGTCTCATTCTTCGCACCTGCAGCGATCGGCAGATCTATGAACGTCGCCCGCACAGAAACGCTGTCGGTCATACTGGACTGCAGCGGTTTTTGATCTCCCAGAACTTTTGCGAGGTCCGCCTTGTGCGAGCGGTAAAAGCCGTCGCGAAGTTCCGGGGCGAGATTCGTGGTCAGCCATTTTCTTGCAACCGCGGGGCGGTTGCCGTACTGGCGAAGGCTCTTAGTGTATGCGGCCTGGAATTCCGGAACCTTCGCTACATCGGCCTCGGTGATCTCGCGGCAGTATGGCGATTCGCAGTCTTCGGCGCGCAGCCAATTAATATACTCGCTGCTCGCTTTCAGCCCGCAATAAAAGCAGTCGCGGGTCGTGCTTTGGGAATTCTTTATGCGTTCGACAAGATCCTTGTTAGCGGTCAGGCCGCCTTTGAACAGATAGAAGCGTTTGCGGACGATCTTTTCCTGGGCTTTTCCGATGCGGACGCGGCCCGTGACGTCCAGAGCACCGGTCTCCTGCGCGAAAACGCTGCAGGGCGAAACCGGCAGCAAAAGCAGGAAGATAATGAAAAGAACCCCTCGCATCAGTATATTTCGGGAAGAACTATAGATAAGGCCGCGGCGGGAACTTCAGGAAAGGAAGCCTCGTGCCGCGAACAAATACGTTGTCAGAACGTATCGCCTCCGGCGGGGCGAAATTCTGCGCTCCGCCGGCCGCTATCAGGTCGTCCTGTTCGATACCGTCGCCGCTGATGCCGATACCGCCGACAAGAGTGCTGCCGCGATACAGCGGAATTCCGCCTGCGAATATCTGAAGTCCGTTTCGTACTTCAGGAATGGTCGAACACGGACACGGCGGCAGCCCTCTGCGCTTCGTTCTGGCGGCCGTCCCGCACACCATCGGCGGATTCGTGAGCGCCGGCAGTATAAGATCCAACTGTAGCCCGACATTGAACGGGCTCCAGTCCGCGAGCTGTGTGCTGAGTGGCCCCGCCGACGTTCCGTTCAGTCCGTCCGGAAACAGCGGACGGTGAATATAGCCGACCGCTCGGTCGGAAAATGCAGTTGTCCCGTTGAGCGGCAATCCATCGGCCGCGGCACGCGTTACATACGAGCCCATTCCCGCGGCCGTGAGTTTAGCTCCGGCGTCGCTGCGGGCAAAGAACATAGACGAGCGTGCCTTTTGCACGGAAACATCGAGGCCGAATTTCGGTGCGTCGAGCTGTTGAAAGATCCCAAGCACGGCGCCGTTCACATCGACGACCGCGATGCTGACACGGGCGTTGCTGCCGAGCGGCCATCTGATGCCGGCACGCGTCCGGTTGGCCGTGTCGGCCGCAAGGCCAAGTATCTGATTGACCTCCGCGAGAGAAAGAAGCGAACCTGCTACGGTCGGAAAACGCGAACTGTATTGGCCGCTGACACCGTTCAATACGCCCGGCACATAATCGCTTGCAGGAGCGGACGTCACCGGAGCTGTCACCGCACCGGGAAGGCTGCCGAAAGGTATTGTCGCGACGACGCTCGGATTCGTGATATTGGCAAAGGTCAGGCGAATGCCCTCGACCAAAATGTTGTCGCCGCGGATATCGACCGGCGATTCGAAACCTCGTGACCCCGAGACCGCGATCTCTTCTTCGAATGAGTAGTCGTTGTCGTACGGGTTCCGATCGATCGTATAAAGCCCGTCACCCTCGACGCCGATGCCGCCTACCGCAACTCCGCTCTTATAGAGAGGTATGCCGCCCGGATCGCCTGAGAGCCCCAACGGCATCCCGGCGATGGCAACATCCGAACAAGGAAGCGATGAGAACTGAACGCCGTAAAGCGGCCCGCCGGGGCGATTGTCGATCGTAGGGGGGAAATGTTCCTGTACGATGAACGATGCTGTTCGAGTAGTAAAGGCATTGCCGCCGGAGGACAGCAGACCTGCCGTTCCCGCCTTAGAGTGCGACGCCGCGGCCGACGGAACGAGCAGATCCTCGAGGCCCTGCCCGGCGCGGCCGACGCTGCGAATTCGCGTCATTGACGGAGCCCCGGTCATCGTAAAAGTGCCCAGAAGATTGCCTTCATTGTCCGTCACTGAGACGGTGACGTTTCGGTTCAGGGACGCAGCTTTAGAGACCGCCTGCGCGATGACCGTCTGTACATCAGAGACTGTTAGGCTTTGAGACGCGGCCGGAATGCCGAGGATCAGCATTGTCATGAAGCCGGCAAAAAACCTTACCGTTTTCACCAAATTGTTGTTCTTCATGATGCGTAGAAGTATTACCCCAACCTGAATTTTAGTCAAGCGATTTTAAAAATTATTTGTATTAGAAAGAAAACTGTGCTAAAAGCTCTATCAGAAATCTCGACATCGCCCGCGGCTATTCCGTGGCCCTCCACTCTTATGGAACTGGGTTCTGCAGGACGCATCATATTCTCCGCTGCTATTGTTCTTTGCATGGCAGTTCTGATCAGCGGCCAGACCGCGAGCGGCCGGCTCAGCGGCACCGTCATCGACGCGGAAGGCAAAGCCGTTGCCGGTGTGACGGTCATCATCGTGAACCAGGTAACGTCTGAAAGAACGACACGCACCACGCGTACGGACGGCAATTTTTCAGTGCGTCTGCGTGCAGGCGCCTACAGGATCAGCGTCGCGGCACCGTATGAAGCAAGGTTCGATCAGAGCAAGGCGGCGGATTACGGAACGTTCGCACAGTTCATTTGCGACGAAACGAAACGCAAATGCCCTGTGCTTGAGAACATCATCATTGACGGCAGCGAGCGAAAAATTGACTTTTCCGTCGTCGATCCCGGCAAAGAAACGGCCGCCGGGACCGATAGGCCCGAACCGAGACCCATTACACGACGCGAGGTCCGCGACCGTTGGAGCATCGCCTATCCGGAATACGAACGCTACGGTTCCGAAGGCAACCGCGGCCGCGACATACCTTTCCGCAAGGGCAAATGGTGGAATCCGTACGACCAGAGCAAGATCAAGGGAGACATTCCCGTGATCGGCGATGACTATTTCATGGTCCTCTCGGCCGTCAGCAAGACCGGTGTCGAGATACGCCGAACGCCGTCGGGCAATGCAGTGAGTTCGGCAAATCCGAACAGCAACAATTTCTTTGGCCGTCCTGAAAGCCTGTCGGTCAATCAGGTCGTTCAGGTGTCGTTCGAATTTTTCAAAGGGCAGACCGTCTTTCGGCCGCGATCGTGGGCGGTCAAGATCTCGCCAACGTTCAGCATCCCGAACTATTTGAACGCACGCGAGAACGGCATCGTCAACGTCGATCCGCGGCGGGGAACCAACCGAACCGATACGCATGTTTCGCTGGAGGAAGCATTCGTCGAGGTCAAGCTTTTCGATACGAACAAGAACTTCGATTTCGTGTCAGTTAGGGCCGGAATACAGCCATTCGTTGCCGATTTTAGGGGCTTTTTGTATTCGGACAACAACCTCGGCGTACGCGTTTTCGGCGGATGGGACAACAACAAGGTCAATTTCAACGCAACTTGGTTTCACCAGCTTGAAAAGGACACGAACAGCAATCTGAACGCGTTTCAGTTCCGCAATCAGAACGTCGTGATCGGCAATGTTTTTCGTCAGGATTTCATTAAGAAAGGCTACACGATTCAGGCTCTTGCCGCCTATAACGACGACCGCGGACGCACGCATTACGATACGAACGGCTTCATCGTTCGCCCTGCGCTGATCGGCATACCGCGGCTGCACAAGGTGCAGGCAGGCTATGTCGGTTTCAGCGGTGACGGACACTTGGGCGTTCTGAATCTGACACACTCGTATTTCTACGCTTTCGGACGCGATACGTTCAATCAGATCGCGGCAAAGCGGACCACCATCGACGCTCATATGGCGGCTGCCGAGTTTTCAATAGACAAGAACTGGTTTCGTCCTAAAGCATCAGTGTTTTTCGCCTCAGGCGACAGCGATCCGCGGGACGATAAAGCTACAGGTTTTGACGCCATTTTCGATGATCCGAATTTTGCGGGCGGACAATTTTCTTACTGGAGCCGCCAAGGCATTCGTCTGCTTTCGACAGACGTAGCACTTGTGTCGCCGAACAGTCTTTTGCCGAGCCTCCGTTCCAGTAAAACAGAAGGCCAGGCAAACTTTGTAAATCCCGGAATTTTTATTTTGAACGCCGGCGTCGATGCCGAGATAACGCAGACCGTAAAGGCAGTTTTCAACGCGAATTATTTGAGATTTCATCGAACCGAGGTTCTCCAGTATTTGCTTTTTGATCCGCGGATACGGAAGGACATCGGAGTCGACCTGAGCCTCGGAGTGGTTTACCGTCCGTTCCTGATAAATAACGTCACTATGACGTTCGGCGGCAGTATGTTGCTGCCTGGTAAGGGCTTTCGCGACACGTTCACCGACCGCACGCGAAATTGCCCGATACCCAGTTTTTGCCAGGGCGTCGTGCCCGATCCGTCGAAACCGCAATACTCGCTCTTCAGCGAAGTGAAACTGATATTTTGATCCGCAAACAGAGGGGTTGACCGTAAATGGCCGATAAGACTTTCAATGCAACAAGGGTAAAAATTGCTGTCCTGCTCGTTTTTGCAGGTATTTTGGCCGTCTCGGCTCTATGGCGGATGGAAACCAAAGCGGAACTTAGCTCGCGGCAAAACGCGGCACAGCCCGCGCCTGCGGCAACTGCAACACCCGAAGAGGCCGCGGCGGCACCGACGCCCGCGGCAGCTGCCGAAGCTCCTGCAGCACCGGTAGAAGGCTGTCTGAAATGCCACGGCAATATCGAGCCGATGCACCGCTATAACAACCGCGGCGACGTTTTCGACACTCTCGTTGACGGCAAGGACGCAATAGGTCTGACCTGCACGGCTTGTCACGGCGGCAATCCTGCGTCGATCATTCAAAAGGACGCCCACGTGCAGCCTCGTTTCCCCAAAGAATGGGGCTGCAAGAACGGCGAATGTTCCAGCAAGAATCCGGAACGTTCAAACACCCTATTAGCGAAAGAGAGCCAGGAATTCGTTCGCTTCATAAATCCCGGCGATTTCCGCGTCGTCGCACAGGCATGCGGTTCGTGCCACGCCGAAACCAACGAAAAGTCGGCACGCAGCATGATGGCACACGGAGCGATGCTGTGGGGTGCCGCACTTTACAACAATGGCGGCTTCCATTTGAAGGACACGCATTTCGGCGAAAGCTACAACGAGGATGGACGGCCGCAGGCACTGTTTCAAACACCGGAGCCGACGCGCGAGGAGCAGGCATTCAAAGGTTTTATTCCATCGCTTTTCCCGCTGCCGCGTTGGGAGCTGTCGCAGCCGGGCAACATACTCCGCGTATTTGAACGCGGCGGAAAACGCCGTCTTGAGGTCGGGCTTCCCGACAAGGAAGAAGAACCCGGACGTCCCGACAAGGGTCTGAGCCCGCGCGGACTCGGCACGCTGAACAGAACTGATCCCGTTTATCTCGGATTGCAGAAAACGCGTCTTCTGGACCCGACGCTGAACTTCCTCGGAACCAACGATCATCCCGGCGATTACCGTTCGGCGGGCTGTACGTCGTGTCATGTCATTTACGCGAATGACAGATCAAAGACCATCTCCGCGCAATACGCCGACCACGGCAACCAAGGCTTTACCGCAACCGCGGACAAGAGCATTCCGCGAAACCAGTCCGGACACCCGATCAAGCATCAGTTCACGTCGCAGATACCGACAGCTCAATGTATGACCTGCCACATGCATCCGGGCACGAACATGCTCTCGACCTATCTCGGGCAGATGTGGTGGGACAACGAATCGGACGGCAAGCACATGTACCCCGCCGACCGCCAGATCAACCCGAGCCAGGACGACGAAGCACGAAAGCTGGACAAGAACCCCGAAGGCTCGTCGCTCCGAGGGCTATGGTCGGATTCGGTTTTCCTGCAGCAGACCGGCACGCCTGAATTCAACGCAAAGCTGGACCGCGTGCAGTTCGGCGATGCCCACGGCCACGGCTGGATGTTCAAGAACGTCTATAAAAAAGACCGCAAAGGCAACTTGCTCGATAAGGACGATCAGATCGTCCTGCCCGGCGACCCCGCGAAATGGAACAAGGCGGTTCATCTTCAGGACATTCACCTGGAAAAAGGAATGCACTGTGTTGATTGCCATTTTCGTCAGGACAACCACGGGACAGGCATTCTTTATAATGAACCGCGAGCGGCGATCGAGATCGGCTGCGTAGATTGCCACGGGTCGATGCGTTCCAAGGCGAACACCATTACCAGCGGACCTGCCGTAATGCCGCCGCCCCGCGGCGAGATCAACCGACGCACTCAGCAGAACAAGCCGCTTGTCGGCCGCGATCTGACGCTGCTGCAGTTCCGAGGCGTGGACGGCCGCCGCATGCCCGTTATGCAGGTGATGACCACTGCGCTGCTGCGGAACAAGAAGTGCACCGACAAAAAGACGGGTGAAGAGATACCGCTGAAGGTCGGTGACATCGTGCAGAATTCGATGGTCGAACCCGGGCTTTGCTGGAAGGTAACGCAGACCGTCGATACCGTAACACCCGGCAATGACGATTACAGCGAGAAATCGGCGTACGCAAAGACGATGCAGCGTGACAACGCGACGTGGGGCGATGCGAAAGCGAGCGATGAAATGCTTGCCCACCGCGAGAACAGCATGACGTGCTATGCGTGTCACACGTCGTGGGTGACGAGTTGTTTCGGCTGCCATCTGAGTATGGAGGCAAACCGCAAAATGCCGAACCGGCATAACGAAGGCGGTATGTCGCGCAACTTCACCAGCTATAACTTCCAGGTACTGCGTGACGACATTTTCATGCTCGGCAAGGACGGCACCGTTACGGGCCATCAGGTCGCACCGGTCGCATCGCGGTCCGCGGTTCTGGTCAGCTCGCGAAATCAGAACCGTGAATGGATCTATTCACAGCAGCAGACGATTTCCGCCGAAGGATTCTCAGGACAGTCGTTCTCAACGCACGTCCCGCATACGGTCCGCGGCAAGGAAACGCAGGGCTGCTCTGATTGCCACGTATCGAAAGACAAGGACAACAACGCCTGGCTCGCTCAGGTCATGCTGCAGGGGACGAATTTCGTCAACTTTATCGGCCGTTACGTTTACGTGGCGACCGGCCATGCTCTCGAAGCAGTTGTGGTCACCGAACACACGGAGCCGCAGGCGGTTTACGGCAGCAACCTCCACAAGTTGGCATATAAGGATAACTATGACCGCTTTGTCCGCAACGGCAGAAAGCTGACGGAATTTTATGAGAACAAAGGACGCCCCGAGGCGCTCCAGGTTCAGGTGCGTGGCGAATATGCATACGTCGCCGCGGGCAAAGGCGGCCTTCGCGTTTACGACATCGCGCAGATCGATCACAAAGGCTTTTCGGAACGCATCGTAACGGCGCCCGTTTCGCCCTTGGGTCAGAAGTTTTACGTCCCGACGAAATATGCCGCGGCCGTCGCTTCGCCAACAACGCTCGGCGTCGATCCGACGCGTTGGCGCACCGTCAGGAATGACGACGGCAGCTATAAACAGGTCCCGCCTGAAGAGGCCCTGCGGCTGAACGCCGAGGCAAAGGCAGCCGGCAAGCCAGCTCCAGCGGTCAACGAAGAAGGGCCGATACACCCGATCTACGCGTACCTGTTCATCGCGGATAAGTTCGAGGGCGTGATCCTGGTCAACGCCGCGACGCTGCTCGACGGCGACCCGCGGAACAACTTCCTTGGCCGTTCGCTGACGTACAATCCCGGCGGCGTACTGACGGGAGCGAACAATATCGTTCTGGCCGGAAATTACGCTTATGTAACAACGGACCGCAGCCTTGTGATCATCGATTTTTCGACGCCGCTGCAGCCGCGTATCGTCAAGGAAATGCCGTTCGACAACCCGCGTGCTGTCGCGATCCAGTTCCTGTATGCATTTGTGGTGGACAGGACCGGAATGCATGTTCTTGATATCAAAGAACTGCAAACCAACGGCAATGTCCGCAAGGTCGAGGGAGCGACGGTACCGCTTTCGCACGCGCACGATATCTACGTCGCCCGCACCTATGCCTACGTTGCCAACGGCAGCGACGGCATCGCGATAATAGACGTAGAAAAACCCGAACAACCGCGGCTCGATCAGATGTTCTCGGCGGACGGCACCATCAACGACGCGCATTCGATCAAGGTCGCGATGACGAACGCCAGCCTCTACGGCTATGTGGCCGACGGCAAGAACGGCTTAAAGGTCCTGCAGTTGACCGATCCGGAAACTATGCCGACGTATGCCGGTTTCAGCCCGCGGCCCGAACCGCGGCTGATCGCTACGTTCAAGACAAAGGGTGAGGCCCTGAGCATCTCAAAAGGCCTCGACCGCGACCGTGCCGTTGACGAAAGCGGCAATCAGCTGGCAGTTTTCGGCCGTCGCGGTGCGCGTCCCTTCAATTTCGAGGAAGTGATGCGAATGCTCAGAACGAACAACGGCACAGGCGATTTCTTTACCGTTTCTGATGAACCAGTGGAATAGGTTTCGATATGTTCCTTTGGCGAATGGCAGTTCCGACCTTGTTCGCGGTGTTCGTTTATGCCGCTGCAGGTACGGCGTACGCACGCATCGTCGAGGATGTCCCTATCAAGTGGCAAGAAAATTATCAGCAATGGAAAGCAGAGCTATTTTCGGCAGAGGTCGGGCGCTCGCGTTGGCGGGCCTTCGAGAATGACGATTCTTTCACACTCACCGTAACCGTATCGGAGAAGTACATTCGCGGTGCGGGAACCGACGCCTTTGAGTGGGATGCTGACGGCCGCCTGATCGCGGCAACGATCACGCTCGGTTACGAACTCGACCTCGGCTTCCCTGAACCCGTTTACTATCCTGTCCTTCATTCGATCTCGGCGATCTCAAGCTACCGCAAGGCTATTCGCAGGGGAGCACTGGCCGGTGCAAAGTTCGCACACGAATTGAGCCACGTCGAGAATGCCAAACTTGAGAACGCCGAAGAGTTTCTGCTGCAAAAGCAGTTGATGCCGGTTTATGTCTCTATCTTTCTTTCAAACGGCCAGAACACTGCCGACAAGAAACTCCGTGAACTTGCGGATCAAATGGGCGGCACTCCGGTCGAACTTTGGTCCGCTCGTGAATATGCCAGCGAACTGGACACTTTGGACTACCTTGCCGAACGGCTGGCCAATGATCGGCAACGGTGCCTCGTTTTTCGTCGCCTTAAACGCAATTTGAATGACTATTCCCGTGAACATATGCCGCTGTTCGAGGCTCGGCCTGCGTATGCCAAGCTTCGGTGCTGAAGGCACGTTTTAGATGATGAATACAAAAGGAAAAGGCATCCTTGACGGATGCCTTTTTTGAAAGTTGGTGGAGACGAGGGGGATCGAACCCCTGACCTCATGAATGCCATTCATGCGCTCTCCCAGCTGAGCTACGTCCCCGAATTTACCTTCCGAGTTCGGAGTTGCGACTTCCGAGTCGGAATTTTGAATCTATCGAAAATATGCGGATCGGTCAAGCCTGATGACTTCGGGAAGAGAGCCAAACTTTGCTATAACAATTCTCCCCCCATCTCTGCGCTTTCCTCGGCGGTCTCTGCGTTGATATACGCAAACGCAGAGTTAGCAAAAGGGGCGACGCTGAGTACGCCGAGCTTAGCATGCATCAGCCGCTTTCTATTTCCCCTTAAAAACAGGCTTGCGTTTTTCCAGGAACGCCGAAACGCCTTCCTGCTTGTCTTCGGTCGAAAAGCAGATCGCGAACAGATCGACCTCGCGGCGGAGGCCTTCGTCCAGGTTTGACCGCGATGCGAATTTGACGGCCTCTTTCGCAAGCTGCAGGGCGATCGGTGCTTTTTCGGAGATCTTTTCGGCGAGCTTCATCGTTTCCGCCTCGAGCTGATCGGCAGGAAAAACGTGATTGACAAGGCCGAATTTCAGTGCCGTTTCGGCGTCGATCATGTCGCCCGTCAGGTTCATTTCCATCGAGCGGCCTTCGCCGATCAGGCGTGTCAGACGCTGAGTTCCGCCGCCGCCGGGAATTATGCCGAGGTTAATTTCGGGCTGGCCGAACTTCGCGTTGTCGCTGCAAACGCGTATGTCGCACGCGAGGGCGAGCTCGTTGCCGCCGCCGAGGCAAAAGCCGTTGACCATCGCAATGACAGGTTTCGGAAAGATGTCGATCGAATTGAACAGGGTACGTTCCTGAAACTGGCTTCGCTGCGTAACGGGTGTCTGGCCTTCGAATTCGGAAATATCGGCCCCCGCGATAAAAGCACGATCGCCGGAACCGGTCAATACAACGACGACGACATCATCGTCGCGGCGAAGTTCGTCGAGTGCGGCTATGCCTTCGGCGTGCACTTTGGAGTTGAGTGCATTTAATTTATCAGGACGGTTAATGGTTATCACGGCGACCCTGCCGCGTTTTTCTAAAGTAATGGTCTCGTACATAAGAGTGCTTCAATGTGAAAAAGTGAAAATGTGAAAAAGAGAAGAGGCTTGAGGCATTCGAGAAGCCCAGTTTTTCACCTTCTCACTTTTTCACATTTTCACTTCTATTCGCTGACGCCTTGGACGATGTTGTCGTCAGCGATCCACGCGACAAAGAGCCGCAGCCAGCTTTCTTTCGGTTCCTCTATCGACACGCCGATCCGCGATGTTCCGTAACTCGCCGGCATCACACGCACGACCTGCGCCTTGACCTCGACAGGAGCACCATTCGGGCGATGTGAACGTATGTAAAGATTTTCGCCGGGAGCGATCGGCTGGTTCAATTGGAACAAAGCACCGAGCGTCGAAATATCGTCGGTCTCCGTAGGCTCGCTCCACGTCGAGCCGTCGTCGGCCTTTCCGGACACGACGATGGGTAGGCGCAAGGCCATTCGGAGTGCGAACCTTTTCTCCTCAAAAAGAGGCTGTGTGGATGCCATGGCGGTCGTAGACAAACTAAAACCCTAACATATTAGCACGAATAGGGGCTTTTTCGGAACAATTTGCATTGGAACGCGGCAACGAAAATTAGTAAAACCGAGCATTTCACCGGTCTTGCCGGCCGTGCACACTCGGCAAGATAGACTAAGCCGACCGCAGACCTCTATACTGAATTGAAGGAACATTTGATCATGGAAATTGAGACCATCCACAGAAAGGTTGTGATACTCGGCTCAGGGCCGGCGGGACTGACTGCGGCAATATATGCCGGCCGTGCGCAGCTTGATCCGTTGGTGATCGACGGGCCGCAGCCCGGCGGGCAATTGACGATAACGACCGACGTTGAAAATTATCCCGGCTTTGCCGAGGGAATTATGGGTCCTGCTCTTATGGAACAATTCCGCTCGCAGGCTGAGCGTTTCGGCACAGAGATAATCAATGTATGGATCGACAGCGTAGATCTGTCGGCGAGGCCATTCACGCTGAACGCCAAATCAAGTGCAGACAGCGACGAGATCATCAAGATCATCAAGGCTGAAACGCTGATCATCGCGACCGGCGCATCGGCAAAATGGCTCGGTATTCCGGGCGAGGCTCCCGTGCCCGAAGGGCTGGGCGGCAACGGCGTTTCGGCATGTGCGACCTGCGACGGTTTCTTTTTCCGCGGCAAGCCTATCGTCGTGGTTGGCGGCGGCGACACCGCTATGGAAGAAGCTCTTTTCCTGACCAAATTTGCCTCGAAGGTGACCGTGGTTCACCGGCGTGACGAGTTTCGAGCGTCAAAGATCATGCAGGACCGCGTGCTCGCCCATGAAAAGATCGAGGTGCTTTGGAATACCGAGGTCAAAGAGATACACGGGACGAAGGAAACGGGCGTCGAGAGCGTAACGCTGTTCAACAACGTGACCAATGAGACGACAAGTTTCCCGACCGAGGGAGTCTTTATCGCGATCGGCCACGAGCCGAATACAAAGCTCTTCCGCGGTGTTCTGGATATGGATGAGACCGGCTATCTGATAACGGAAGGCCGTTCGACTAAGACGAACGTTGAGGGAGTTTTCGCCTCGGGCGATGCTCAGGATTCTTATTATCGCCAAGCCATAACTGCCGCCGGAACAGGCTGCATGGCGGCGATCGATGCCGAGCGTTTCCTCGCCGAACACGAGGGCGACGCAGCGGCCGCCGCATAGGTTTACCTACTCAGTTGAGACGACACGTCCGTCGCGGACGGCGGCATTCTGCGGCGTTCGAACGATGCGCTTTGCGTCGAATCCCATCGCCTCGGCTCGGGTGATGATCGCCTGAAATTTTGCTTCATCCATCGACGGCGTTCGGCTGAGTATCCAGAAATAGTTCCTGCCGGGCTCTGAAACCACGGCGTAGCTGTAGTCTTCCGCCAGATCAACCACCCAATAATTCGCCCACACGAATGGAAGCCAGGACGTGAAGCCCGGAGCGAAACGCACCTTCAGTTTCGCATTGTTCTTCTTGTCCGCGACCTTTCCTTCTGCTGTTGCGGAATCGGTTACGCCGTCCTTCTTTGTGCAAGAGTTCAAAACCTCTATGCGGCCGTTCTGTTTGATGGTGTACTGTGCGGTCGTGTTTGCGATGCACTGACGCTGAAATCGATTTGGATATTTGGCGATCTCATACCATTTGCCCGAGTAGCGTTTCAGGTCGAGACCGCTGACCGGACGGAGCGGCTCAATTCGCGGTGAGCTTTGTCCGTTTGCCGAGACGACACCGAACAACAAAAGAAGAGAAAAAATTGCAACAGCAATAGGCATATCCGTAACCGCAGGACAATTCTTGTCCGCACAGATGATTTCGATGCGCAATACTTTTCAGATTCTGTTTATAATGTTTCACAGGAGTATTTGTAATTGATCTATGCCGATCTACGAATATAAATGTCAGCAGTGCGGTGCACATATCGAGGTGCGTCAGAGCGTGTCGGACGCTCCGCTGACGACATGCGAAAAATGTCACGGGCCGCTTGAGAAGCAATGGTCGTTGTCCGGTTTTCAGTTCAAAGGTGCGGGTTGGTACGTAACCGATTATTCGAAAAAGGGCGGTGAAACCAAAGCAGCCGGCGAAAAAACCACCGCGGGCGAATCAACCGCTGCGGCCGACGCTGCATCCAACACTGCAAGCGGAACCGAAAAACCGTCCGGCGGCACGGACACAAAGACCGCGGCCTGATGAGAACCTTCGTCCTTCGATCGCTGATGTTCAGCCTGCTCGCAGTTTTGCTCTGCGAAGGACTAAACGCGCAGTCGAGGCGGAGCGTACGCGGCATCGATCCGGACGGAACGGTGCTTTCTGTCACGGCTTCCCGCGAAAACACCGCGATCCCGATCCTCGCAGAGAACCTTTTCCTCTACGAGAACGGTATCGAACAGAAGATACGAAATTTCGCTTTCGATCCTACGCCGGCGAAGATACTGATAGTTGTCGACAATTCGCTGACGCTGCCCGCCGCAACCGAAAAATTGCAGCAGGCGGTGATGGAATTCGCCTACGAGATCTATGACGGCGACCAGATATTCGTCATCGCATACGACGAAAAAGCCGAGATCATTCAGGAATGGACCGACGACGCGAAAAAGATCGAAACGAGCCTCGCCACGTTCCGCAAAAAGGGCAATCCCTATCTTTTTGACGCGCTTGATGTTTCAGTGGCAGAAATTCTGCTCCCGCTGATGCCCGGCACGCGGAAAACGGCGATCGTGCTTATAGGCGATGGGCTAGACCGCGGCAGCCGTATCGCGTTTGATAAAGTGCTGGCGAATCTGCAAACGCAGGACATCGTCGTCTATGCACTGCAGGTCAATGACCGGACGGGCGGTGCCTTTCGCCGCGACCAGCCGAAGGCAGGCGCAGTTATAAATCAACTGACCGAAGGAACAGGCGGGCTTGTTTTCCCGCTGGACGATGCCAAGAACGCCGCAAAGATCATCTGCGACGAACTGAAAAAGAACCGCTACTTGCTGTCATATATGCCTGCGAATACGTCATCATTCGACGCCCGCCGCATTCTGCTCACCGCTGAGGAAGGCGTCACCATACGCACTAAGATGATGCATCCGCCGAATGTGAAGTAGCCGTTGAGATTCCCTTTCGTTTTGCAAAAGAATGCTACAATTCGTTCTATGACGACAAAGGACTTAGTTATTGAGGCTGTGAAAGACCTGCCCGATGATGCTGCGATCGAGGATGCTATGGAGCGCCTGCTCCTGCTGGCTAAGATCGAACGAGGTATAGAACAAGCGGATTCCGGAAAGACCATTTCGCACGAACAGCTAAAGAACCGCATGGCAAAATGGCTAAAATAGCATGGACGCCGCAGGCAGCAGATGATCTGGAAGCGATAGCGGAATACATTGCCCTCGATTCCGAACACTACTCAAAGCTTTTTATCATAGAGATAGTTTCCTCGGTTGAGCGTTTAGCCAACCTGCCAAAGCGGGGACATGTCGTTCCGGAAATTCGGAGGTCTGAGATCCGTGAGATATTTGTTGGAAGCTATCGAATTATCTATCGGTGTCGCGAACAGACGGTCGAGATACTGACCATATATCATGGTGCCCGCCTCTTAAAGCCGGAGACCATCGAGGTGCCCGAATAGAAACACAAAAGATCAAACCGCAACAGGTGCAGCGATCTTGCCGTGGTGCCGGTAATTCTCCAGTTTCAGATTCTCAAATTTGAAATTCAATAATCCGTCGAGGCCCATCAGTTTTTCGGCATCGGCGAGTGCGAGCGTGGGCAGCTCAAAAGGCTCGCGTGAGAGCAGTTCGTTCACCTGATCGACGTGGTTCGAATAGATGTGCAGATCGCCGAAGGTGTGTATAAAATCGCCGACCTCGAGCCCGCAGACGTGTGCGACGAGATGCGTCAGCAGGGCGTAGCTTGAAATGTTGAACGGCACCCCCAGAAAAGCGTCGGCAGAACGTTGATAGAGTTGGCAATGCAGCGTCCTTTCGTTTTCCACCTTGAAATGAAACAGCGTGTGGCACGGCGGCAATGCGACCTCGTCGCAGGTCGCGGGATTCCAGCCTGTGACGATCAGACGGCGTGAATTCGGGTTCGTTTCGATCTCGCGTATCAGCCTCGCGATCTGATCGACGCCGTTCATCTCGGGATAGTCTCCGCCAAAAGAACGCCAAAGATAACCGTAAACCGGCCCGAGGTCTCCCGCGTCTCGGCCGAAGCGAGCAGTCTGTTCGGGCGTCGCCCACTCTTCCCAAATGTCCACGCCGCGAGCCTGCAGATCGGCATCATTTGTCGAGCCGCTCAGAAACCAAAACAGCTCTTCCGCGACCCAGCGAAACGGTACGCGTTTTGTCGTCACGATCGGAAATCCTTCACGCAGATCGAAACGCGTCTGATAGCCGAAGGTCGATATAGTCCCGACGCCGGTCCGGTCCTCGTGCCTGACGCCATTCGCCAAGATGTGTCTTAACAGGTCGTGATATTGCCGCACTTAGTGAATAGTAAATCGTAAATGGTAAATAGTAAAAACCACCCTGGTCGTCCTGCGATTTACTATTTACTATTCACGATTTACCATTTATAAGATGCTTGAGGTCAGTTTCAATTCGCCGCAATGCGGGTGGATGTCGATAGGATTAAATGACGGTGTGAGGGAATTTCACACCACGACGGCTCACGCGCCGCACGAGACCGCGTTGCCCGATCTGATGCGAATATTGACCGCGATGTCAGGCAGCGGTGATGCCGAATATTTGCTCAAATGGAACCGCGATCCGGAGGAATTCGATTTTCGTTTCATTCGCAATGGGGAAAACCTGGCGATCGAGATCTATCAATACCCGACCGAAGAACGTGAAGACGCGGCAAAAGAGCTAGTTTATACACACTCCGGCAACGCGGACGAAGTGATCGGTGCTTTTGCGGCGACCTTCGATCAGCTTTACGAAGACCGCGACACGGACGAATTCGAATTCAACTGGCGGCAGCCGTTCCCGTACAACGAATACGAGGAGTTTAAGCGAACGTTTGAACGCCGATGAAAGAAAGGCTTTTGGAATTACTCGCCTGTCCGACGTGCGGCGGTGATATTTTGCTGGCGTACGCGTCCAATTACGACGGCAAAGAGATCATCGACGGCGTGCTGACGTGCAAAAAATGCGACCGCGAATACAAGGTCGTCCGCGGAGTTCCGCGTTTTGTCGATCTGGGCAAAATAGAAGAGGACAAGGCGGCAACGGCCGAGAATTTCGGCTGGCAATGGACGAATTTTACCCAAGAAGACCCGAAATACAACGATCAGTTCCTCGGCTGGCTGCAGCCCGTAAAGCCTGATTTTTTCGAAGGTAAAACGGTCCTCGAAGGCGGCTGCGGCAAAGGCCGCCACACGAAACTGGCCGCTGAATGGGGAGCAAAGGACGTCGTCGGCATCGACCTCGGCGACGGTGTGGAATCGGCATTCGCCCTGACGCGTCACCTGCCCAACGCGCACATAATACAATGCGACATTTTCAAACTGCCGCTGAAAAAAGCGTTCGATTACGCGTTCAGCGTCGGCGTGCTGCACCACACACCCGATCCAAAAGGTGCCTTCGTGTCGCTTGCGGGTAAGGTGCAAAAAGGCGGCCACATTTCGGCGTGGATATACGGTGCGGAAAATAACGAATGGATCACGAAATACGTGAATCCCGTGCGTGAAGGCTTTACGTCGCGCATCTCGCAGCCCGTTCTTTATCAACTTTCGAAGCTGCCCACGCTGCCGCTATTTCTGACGACAAAGCTCGTCTATAGGCCGCTGAACGCCGCCTCGAAAGGCGTCGCGGAAAAGCTGTTTTACAACGATTACCTGAATCACCTCGGCACCTTCGGCTGGCGCGAACAGCACAATATCGTGTTCGACCACCTAGTCGCTCCGACGGCGTTCTATATCTCGAAAACAGAATTCGAGGACTGGTGGAAAACCATCAATGCCGAGGATGTCGAGATAACCTGGCATAACCGCAATAGCTGGTGCGGATTTGGGAAGATATGACCCTTAGAGTAGCGCTGACTTTATTCTTCTTTTTTTCTTGTTTGGCGGGTTTCTATGCCTTGGATTTATTGGTAAGGATCAATTACGCGAGATACAAGAAAGAGTGGCTTGAGGATGGACAGCCATTAGGGTTTGTGTTCAATCCCGACGGGCAATTTGCGTGGTTCAACTTTAAGCGTTGGAGAGCTTCCCAAAAATTTTCCTTGAAGCTACTTTTTTCTCCCCCAAATTGGATCTATAACGATGCCCGAGCAGCCCGATTGCTTTTGGTCTATAGGGTTTCGATCGTATCAGGTTTGCTCACATCGTTTGTCCTGTGGTTTTTAGCTTTTAGCCGGTAGTAATGAAGTTCGAATGAGGCTTGCTCACATTTCAAAATCAGTCCACTTCGGCATGATGCTCTTCGTGGCATTTCTTTCGTTGAACTGTGCAGAACCGCCGAAGGACGTCGGCCTTATGCGAGAAGGTTTCTGGGGAAAAGGAGAGAACGCTGATTTGCCAAGGGCTTTCGAATCGGTTTGTGTTGAGCCGCCGGAATGTGGTGGGACACATTTCTCTTCCGACAGATTCGAATATCATGTTAACTACACAAAGTTCGAATCAGACGCACTTGCAGAAGCTCAGCTTGAGAAGAAGAGGAACGGAACTTCAACAATAGTGCGAGAGTCAATGATCCTAGATCCATCGGGGATCGTCGTTGGCAAGAAGATCGTGTTGATTGGGGTGAATTCCGATGGTGAAAGGCTATTTACGCTCGCATGGACACGTCGAGCACGATTTGCGACTGTGACGGCTGATTCGATCGACGCAATCGCTGCGTATGAGAACGACCGTAATCTATAGAAAGAATCTGAGGATATGAAATTTGCCTCCGACACGAAAATGCCATACCGAAAGTCGGTCGAGCGCGCCTTCGATTACATCATTGCCAAAGGCAACGCCGAACATCGCGAGGTTGTTGAGGCAATTGTAGATTCACGGGTGCTTATTCGCGTGCTGCCTGTGAGTGAGATAAATGCATCCGGCATCACGGGAGTAATAAACGCTGTTAAGACGAACATGCGTATGGCGACGCGGCGATTTTCTTTGCAGGATGCACTCGCCGAGGTGCACATTACCTTTGCCGCGGAAACGATCGGGCCAACCGGCGGCCGCGGAACTGAAGGCACCCTAGTTCACGAAGGCCGGCATGCGTATGATTTCGCACGCACGATTGCGAGTATCTCGAATGCGGACGTCAGCCCGCTGAGTATGTTCGACCCGACGCTTTTCGAATTGGAATACGCCGCGCACAAAACCTCAGCCGAATGGATGCTCGCCGTCGGGCTCGAAGAATATACTGCTGAGGGCATTGACCTGATGATCCTGTGTAATAACGAGAATGGCGTCTGTGAGGTCAGCGACACCGGCATCCGCCGCCGCTTGAGCGAAAGCTACGGCCTGAGTGAGGACGGCAACCAGGGCCCGCACGCCAGCCAAATGCTCGGCCTTGTAGTTTAGGAAAGGCCGCCCGCGAAAAACGCGAAACACACGAAAGATAAATTCTAACAGGTGCCGGAACGACCCTTGCAGCCGATCGACCAGTTTTTGTTCGCGTTTTTCGCGTGTTTCGCGGGCGGTGTTTGTGGCAAAATGAAACTATGAGCGCGACGCTGCCGCAGGAAATGCAACAACACACCTACGCGATAATGGACCGCGTGGAGGATTCGCATTGGTGGTTCGTCGGCCGCCGGGCGATACTTGAGAGCTTTCTTGAAAGAATTCACTCATCTCTCATCTCTCATCACTCATCACTTCGAATTCTCGATGTTGGCTGCGGCACGGGTGCGAACATCGAGATGCTGTCGCAATACGGCGATGCGGAAGGCGTCGACGTTTCGGACGACGCGTTGGAATTTTGCCGAAAGAAAGGACTGAAAGTTCAAAAAGGCTTAGCGGAAAAGCTGCCCTATGACGACGAGAGCTTTGACCTGACCACTGCTCTTGACGTGATCGAACACCTCGACGACGATGTCGCGGGACTCAAAGAAATGCACCGCGTGACAAAAACGGGCGGCTATTCGCTGTTTTTCGTGCCGGCGTTCATGTGGCTGTGGGGAGTGCAGGACGACATTTCGAATCACCGCATCCGCTACACGCGGGCACAGATCGTCGAACGCATCGAAAAAGCGGGCTACACCGTCGAACGTGCAACCTATGCGAATTTCACGTTCTTTGCACCGATCCTCGGCGGCCGCGTCCTGATGAAACTGACCGGCATCAAGCCCGAATCTGAGAACAATATCAACGTCTCGGCTCTGAACGGCCTTTTCGGAAAGCTCTTTTCCGCCGAACGCCATCTGCTCAGCCGCATGAATTTTCCATTCGGCGTTTCTATCGTGGTTGTGGGGAAAAAGGCTTGAACCCATGCGGGTAAATCTTTCAAGAATTAAATGGCGGCAATATCTCCTTCTTGTTGGTGTCCTCATCTTCATTCCCTTTCCAACGATCCGCACTGCAGAATGGCGTCTGTCCATTGTTGATGAGAATGGCAATTTGCTTCGGGGTGTTAATGTCGAGTACCAATGGATTGACTACGATTATTTTCAGGAAGGATTTGAAACGCTCCGTTCGAATGACGACGGAGAGATTTTGATAGCATCCCGGACATTGTGGGGTAATTTGGCATCGCGAGTCGCATTTCCAGCGTTCGCTAGGATGAGTACTTTAGTTCATGGAAGTGATGGATTGAGTATTTTTGTCCGGGTATATGACACCGAGTTGAAATATGTTTCTGAAAGTGGGGATCAGATTCACTGGTACAGCAATTGGGACTCGGAAAAAGAGTTGCCAAGTGTCATAGTTGGAAGAAGACAAGCAAACTGGTATCCCTAGAGACGTTTTTCGTGTGGCAATCGAATCTCCAATAGTATCTAGCAGATCCGCTATTACTGGACCGTGAACATCCGTTCAATCCGTCAAATCCGTGTCCAATTCTCCGAGATCCGATCGATATTACCCGGCTCACTATCTCTCCATACTGTATCTTCCGGGAGAAAACGGCTAAATTAGTAGGTTTGTCGAATTGGACTGATCAGATGAATCAAAATACAGCAAACAAAAACGAGATCGCGCCTGAATTGTCGCTTTTTCTGCCTGTTTTGGACGAGGAAGACAATCTGCGGCCGATGCACGCCAAGATACAGGCGGCGCTCGAAACGCTAGGCAAGACCGCCGAGGTCATATACGTTGACGACGGCTCGACCGACAAAAGCCTGGCGATCTTGAAAGAGATCGCCGCATCGGACGACCGCGTCCGCGTCATCTCGCTTCGCCGCAACTACGGCCAGACAGCTGCAATGAGTGCGGGCATCGACGCCGCAAAAGGCGAGATACTCATTCCGATGGACGCCGACGGGCAGAACGACCCCGCCGACATCGCAAAGCTGCTCAAAAAGCTCGACGAAGGCTACGACGTAGTTTCCGGCTGGCGAAAGAATCGTCAGGACAAGATGATCTCGCGGAAAATTCCGTCAAAGATCGCGAACCGCATCGTCTCGTGGATCGGCGGTGTGCCGCTGCACGACTACGGCTGCTCGCTGAAGGCATATCGCCGCGAGGTGATACAGGACGTAAAGCTCTACGGCGAGATGCACCGCTTTATCCCGATCTATGCCTCGTGGGCCGGTGCACGCGTCGCCGAAATTCCCGTCGATCATCACGCCCGCACGATGGGCAACTCGAAATACGGCATCTCACGCACCGTCAAGGTGATATTCGACCTGATGACGATCAAGTTCATGGCCGAGTATCACACAAAGCCGATCTACGTTTTCGGTGCGTTCGGGATGATCGCATTTCTGATCTCGATGGTCGCAGGATTGTGGGCGACGGTGCTCAAATTCGGCTACGACGTATCTTTTATTCTGACGCCGCTGCCCGTGATCGCGGTCGTCATGCTTGCGATCTCAGTACAGTTTTTCCTGATGGGCCTTCTGGCTGAACTGCTCGTCCGCACCTATCACGAATCGCAGGACAAGGCGATCTATGCCGTGCGCGAGAGGATAGGTTTTCAAACAACGGATTAGCACAGATCTACACAAATTTATTCTGGTGTCACTTTCCGCGAGAATCCGTGTTAATCAGTTGTTAGGACCCTTATGTGCGGCATTGCCGGTTGGATAAACCTGGATACAACTAAAGCTGGATCGAACGCCGATACGGTGCTGCACTCGATGTGTGAACGCATCGTGCATCGCGGTCCGGATTCTGAGGGATTGTGGCTGGATGACACGGTCGCGCTCGGAATGCGGCGGCTGTCGATCATCGACCTGCACACGGGCGACCAACCGGTCTTTAACTGCGATAAGTCGGTCATCGTGATGATGAACGGCGAGCTTTACAACTATCGAGAGGTCCGAGCCGAGCTCGAACGACGCGGCCACAAGTTCAAGACGAATTCAGACACCGAAATACTGCCGCACCTTTATGAAGAGTACGGCGAAGATCTGCTCGAACATGTTAATGGCATGTTCGCGTTCTCGCTGTGGGACACGCGGGCGAGAAAGCTCATCATCGCCCGCGACCGTTTCGGCGAAAAGCCGCTGTATTACGGCGTTTTCGACGGCAAGCTGATCTGGGCCTCCGAGCCGAAAGCCATACTCGCACATCCTGCCGTCACGCCGGAGCTCGACCTTAACGCACTTCGACACTACGTCTCTTACGATTACGTCCCGGCGCCGATGTCCATTTACAAAGGCATCAGCAAACTGCCCGCGGCTCACGTGCTGACCGTCGACGGCAGCGAGGTGAACATACGGCGTTATTGGGATGTGAAATGGGCTCAGAGTAACGCGTTTACGCGTGATCGAACGCTCGAAGGCGCAGCTCATTCGCTTCGCGACCTGCTTTCTGACGCTGTCAGAATGCGGCTGGTTTCTGACGTGCCGCTTGGAATATTGCTGTCGGGCGGCATCGACTCGTCCGCAGTTGCGGCGTTCGCGGTGCAGCATGCGACGGAGAAGGTAAAGACGTTCTCGATCGGTTTTGAAGAAGATTCGTTTGACGAATCCCGTTATGCCCGGCTGGTCGCGCACAGGCTCGGGACGGAGCATTACGAAGCGACGCTGAGTGTCGAAACCGCCGCCGACCTGATCTCCGACATCGGCTCGTGGCTGGACGAGCCGCTCTCCGACGGCTCGCTGATACCGACATATATGCTCGCCCGCTTTGTACGGCATCACGTTACCGTCGCTCTCGGAGGCGACGGCGGCGACGAGCTTTTCGCGGGCTATCCGATGTATTACGGCCACCGCGTGGCGCAAGCTTACAAGATGATACCGGCGTTCCTGCGTTCGGGACTGATCGAACCTATCGTTCGCTCATTGCCGGTTTCGACCAAGAATCTCTCCTTCGAATATCGTGCAAAACGCTTCGTCCGCTCGGCGAATTACGACCTCGTAACGCGGCATCATTCTTGGTTCGGGTCGTTTTCGCCCGATGAGCAGCGGCAGCTTTTCACGGCTGACGTCAATGCTGCTGCCGATATCGACATCTACGACATTGCCCGCGAATTGCTCACACATTGCGACGCTGACAATGACATCGAGCGGATGCAGTATCTAGACATCAACTTGTATCTAGCCGAGGACATTTTGACCAAGGTCGATCGAGCCGCGATGGCCGTCAGCCTGGAAACACGTGCTCCGTTCCTCGATCCGCGTATCGGCGAATTCGCCGCTTCGCTGCCGGTCAATTACAAACTCCGCGGCAGCACGGGCAAATACATACTGAAACGCTCGCTCATCGGCATTTTGCCGAACGAGATCCTGAACCGTCCAAAGAAAGGCTTCGGCATTCCGGTCGCCGAATGGCTGAAAGGACGCCTGAACCCGCTGATGCGCGATATGCTCTCGGCAGATCGCCTGAAACGGCAAGGCATCTTCGAGCCCTCGTTCGTTGAACAGCTGATCCGCGAACACGAATCCGGCACCGCCAGCCATCATAAACAGCTTTGGACCCTGCTCGTTTTTCAGCTTTGGCATGATCGATTTTTGCCTAATTGAAACCTGTCACTTGTAACTATCACCTATTCACTGAAGAATTAGCTTCAATTCAGTGAATAGTGACAAGTGGCTAGTGGATAGTTTTTTCGCTATCATCGACTTATGGCTAGTCTTTATCCCGAGATCGAACCTTTTGACAGCGGCATGCTTGCGGTTTCTGACCTGCACACCATTTATTACGAACGCGCGGGCGATCCGGACGGCATCCCCGTCGTTTTCCTGCACGGCGGCCCGGGCGGCGGACTGCTTCCGATGTACAGGCAGTTTTTCGACCCCGCGGCATATCACATCGTGCTGTTCGATCAACGCGGTTCGGGCAGATCGACGCCTCATGCCGAACTGAACGAGAACACAACTTGGGACCTGATCAACGATATCGAAACGCTTCGTGAGAAATTCGGCATCGACAGATGGTACGTTTTCGGCGGTTCGTGGGGCTCTACGCTGAGCCTTGCCTACGCCATCTCGCATCCGGACAGATGTTTGGGGCTGATACTTCGCGGCATCTTTTTGACACGCAAGAAAGAGCTTGAGTGGTTCTATCAATATGGAGCTTCGGAGATATTTCCGGATTTCTGGGAACGCTATCGCGATGCAATTCCTGAGGAAGAACGCGGCGATTTCATCTCGGCATATCACAAACGCCTGACCAGCGACGACGAAGCGACTCGTCTCGCCGCGGCGCGTGCATGGAGCACTTGGGAAGGTGCGACGTCGAAGCTGTATCCCAGCCAAGACCTGGTCGATCATTGGGAAGAGCCGCACGAAGCCTTGAGCCTTGCACGCATCGAATGCCATTACTTTACCAATGGCTCATTCTTCCCTTCGGACAATTATTTGCTCGAGAATGTGGACAAGATACGCCACATACCGACAGTTATAGTACAGGGCCGCTACGACGTGGTCTGCCCGATAACATCAGCTTGGGACCTGCATCAGTCGTTTCCGGAAGCTGAATTCATCGTCATCCCGGATGCAGGACATTCGGTCTCGGAACCCGGCATTACCTCGGCTTTGGTCGATGCAATGGACAGGTTCAAAACCGCCGTTTAGGGATTTTGTTGATGAAAATCGGATGTGAAAGCTGTATGATGGGCTTTCAGGAAGGTTGCGTATGCTGCTTATGAATTTTGGGACAACTGAGATAATTCTCGTCGTTGCTGTACTATTCCTGCTTTTCGGGGCTTCGCGGTTGCCGCAGCTCGCTAAATCGTTGGGACAGTCGCGGAAAGCATTCAAAGAAGGAATGCGCGAGGCAGAAGAAGAAGAAAAAGCCGAACAGCAAAAGCTTTCGAGCGAATCCGCACCGCAGATCGATCAGGTTTCGGACGACGCTCTTGCCGAAGAACTTCGCCGGCGAGCAGAAGCGAAATAGCCCTTTTTATTCTCCAAATTTGTGGTCGGATCGCTGCGTCAAGGCATCTGCGACCGATCACTTTTTCTTAGGTACACGAACCAGTAAACTATCCCCACAAATAGTGCTCCGCCAATGACGTTGCCGATGGTCACCGGCAACAAATTCCCGACCAGGAAACTCTGCATCGTTATCAATCCCGGGTCTGCTCCCAATCGTACACTTTCAGCAATGATCGCCTCAGGGCCGAACCATTTGATCAGCATTCCGGCGGGAATGAAGTACATATTAGCGATGCTGTGTTCAAAGCCGCACGCCACGAACGCTGTAACCGGCGGCACGACCGCGATGACCTTGTCTGCCGTCGTGCGGCCGCTATTGCTCATCCATACAGCCAGACATACAAGAATATTGCACAAAATGCCGAGCGCTATGGCCTCGGTAAATCCGAGGTTGGATTTCGCCGAGGCTATCACCAGTGCCTGTGCTCCGACCGATCCGCCGCCGAAAAGATGCTGGCCGCTGAGGAAGACCAAAACAGCCAAACCGAACGCTCCTACGAAATTACCGACGAAGACGATGGCCCAATTTCGCAGTATCTGCGGCGTACTGACCCGGCGGTTCGCCCATGCCATCACTATCAGGTTATTTCCCGTGAAAAGCTCCGCTCCGCCGATAACGACCATCACCAGCCCTAGTGAGAAAACGAAACCGCTGAAAACCCGCGTCACGCCGAACGGAAGCACGCCCGCTGAACCTGCGGCTGCGGTAGTAGCCAGGACCGCTCCAAATCCGATAAAGGCTCCCGCCAGAACCGCGAGTACGAAAAGGCGCCCGAATTCCATCGAGGATTTTGCGACCCCGATATCTTCCGCCCGCCTTGCCATTTCGGCGGGCAGAAGTGAATCAACGTAACGGACTCCTTTTGATTCCATGATCTCTGCTCGTTACACGACGGCTCATTGCCTTGTGCCTGTCACGATGGTCGCTTTGACCGTAAACTGAAACGAGAGGTCGCCGAGTTCAGCGTTTATCAGGCCCGCGAGCTTTTCCTTGATCGCAGACGCCTCGGACTCTTCAATATCACCGAACCAGTTCGGAAACAGAAAATCCGCGACCAGCGGCGAATTGACCAGGTCCTCGCCTGTCTCAAAATCGAAAACCTCATTCGCCGTTTCCGACTTGATGTTCACAAGGCCGGCATTCTCCGCCGCCTGTTTGACCGCACCGACAGATGGCAGCTCGGCGATCAGGTCCTCTGCTTTGGTCGCTAGGTCAACGTCCGCGTCAGCCAAAACTTCCCACAACATCGAATAAAGTTCACCGAAGCTGCCCGCCGTCGGCATGACAAATGCGACCTCTCCGTCGGTTTTGGCTTTATGGACAACGTCGTCGATCGTCTCCGCGGCATCCTCTAGAGGAACGAAACTGAGGTCGGCGACAACGCACGCGAACGCGTCATCACCAAAGCTCTTCGTCGAAAACTCGACCTTGGACCCGACGGCTATGGCCTTGTCCGCGGCAATCGCGAGCTCGTGTTCATCACCGCAGACGGCAAAAATATCGGTATCATCGCCGATACGCTCTTCCAGTACCAATGCGTGGGTTCCGGTGCCTGCGTTCAGGTAAAGCAGTTCTTCGGCATCGGTCAGTTTCGCGTGCTTATCGACAAGGTCGGTAAATCTGCGGGTCCACTCGTCCTGCACGTAAAGGTCGCGTAAAAATGCCAGCTCTTTGGCAGACTTCTGCATACGACCATTGTAACGCACGCCGTCGCCCCAATGGCAAGGATGCCGCCGCTGTCGGCTTTTGATATGCTTTTCTGCATTATGAGCAAACATATCAAGGAACTTTTTGACCTGACCGGAAAGACGGCGATCGTGACCGGCGGTTCGCGAGGCATCGGAAAGGAAATGGCAGAAGCCTTGGGCGAAGCCGGAGCAAGCTTGATGCTGTGCGCACGCCGCCGCGAATGGCTCGACGAGACCGTAAACGAATTCGCAGGCCGCGGTTTTAACGTCATCGGCAAGGTCTGCGACGTTTCAAAAGAGGACGAGGTGCAGGCGGTCGTCGATTCGACGGTGAAGCATTTCGGCAAGGTCGATATCCTGATAAACAACGCCGGCATTTCGTGGGGAGCGATGCCCGAGGAAATGACGCTCGACCAGTGGCAAAAGGTGATCGACGTCAACCTGACCGGCTGTTTCCTGATGGCGCGAGCCGCGGGCCGCGAGATGCTCAAAAACAACAGCGGATCGATCATCAACATCGCGTCGATCGCGGGAATTACCTCATCGGCGAACGGCCCTTTTTACGCAGGATATGTCGCCAGCAAGGCCGGCCTGATCGGCCTGACACGCGAACTCGCTGCAAGCTGGGGACGACGCGGGATCCGCGTGAACGCCATCGCTCCGGGATTTTTCCATTCACGGCTGGCCGACGCCGTTATCGATATCTATGAACGCTCTATACAGGAAAACAACGTCATCCCGCGCGTCGGCGAAGAAGGCGAGCTGAAAGGTGTGACAGTTTTCCTGGCATCCGAAGCGTCCAGCTACATCACCGGCCAGACCATCGCCGTTGACGGCGGAATGACTGTTTAGAAGTTCAGAGTTGTAGTTCAGAGTTACGCCTTTAGGCGTGATTCACGCGTAAACGCGTTACTCTGAACATCACGCCTAAAGGCGTAACTCTGAACGCTAACAAAATACAAATTCGCCAAACGCTTCCGGCACGTGGAAATTCGGCCGCTCGGTCATTGTCGGCTGCCACGCGAGATAGCCGCGCGACTCACCCTCGCCGACGCAGCGGAAGATGTTGCCGAGCCAAACGTCGCCGGCCTTCGGCTTTCGCCCGAAAGCCTCCCACGGGATCTTCATCGCCATCAGCACTCGGCCGTCCTCTATCTTTGCCGCCGCTTCCATGCCTGAATGATAGTCCCAGTCAGTGACGCGCTCGCCGCTGGTCAGGTCGATCGCCAGGTCTAGCCACTCACCCGTCGGCGCCACCTCAAATTCGAAATACCGCCGCGGCTCATTCCTATCCGGCGCCAAAAAAAGCTCACAAACGTCTCTATCCCACAACTGCATCACCTTGCGATCAAGCACAGGCTCCGTGGAAGCCGTTAGCGGCTCGCTTTGCTCACAATCAAAACGAACATAAAAGTTCTCATCCGACCAAAGCATCCGCACGTCGAATCGTCGCCCAATCGGCACCGACTCGCCGGACCAATAAGTTTCGACATGAATCACATCCGCCCCAGCCCAAACCGCGCCACCAAATACTTGAACAGCTAAGTCGTGCACTTTGTGCCGTACCTCAACTCTCACCGAAGCGACTTCATCGGGACGAGGCTTTCTCACGTACTTGACCGATCGCGGGTCACAAGCACCGATCTTCTTATAGTTCGCCCTAGCCTCTGTAAGGCTAATTTCGCGATTGGGTCCACCGCGAACGACATCGGCATCGGCATCATCCTGTCCGTCATCCTCCCAGAAACAGACCTGGCAGATCTCGAAGCCGCCTCGCTCATTGAGCGTCTTGTTTCTGCAGCACGGACATGAATACTTAACATCTGCAATTACCGGCCGAACCGTAGAATGAGTGCGGAGTGAATCCACATAACCATCGAACCACCTCTTCCGACTCTCCAGTTCCTCTGGACTTAAGGCTGTATTCTCGTTTGAGGTTGACGTTTCTTGCATTCAGTCTCCAACAATACGTTTTCGAGATCTCCGATTGATATTCCCAACGCTCACTTCGGGAAATAACGAACACCCGGGAGGCCTTCAAAATCCTCATCCTGTGTCCAGAGTGTTGCCTGATGGTATTGGGCGGTCGCGTAAATGATGCTGTCCGCCATCGGGAGTTTATAACGAGCGGCCTCCAGTGCCAGCGACAAGTCAATGTCAACCGTTTGGCCAAGTGTCATTGCCTGAATAGCATTTCTTGCATCGGCTTCATCGCCTTCACGCAAGATCCGCTTCACCACCTCATAGACCGAAATGACAGGAACGACGAGGTTCTTCGTGTCCTTGATCGCCGGAAGGAAGATCCGCGAGCGGCTTGAGCCCGTTAGGAACTCGAGCCAACCTGAAGAATCCACTACGTTCCGCCTGCTCATAATCGGTCATCCTCGCGTTCGATCTCAGTGTCCGTGAGCTTGCCGCGCAATATCCCTCTATACTCTTCGATAGGCCGTATCGGAATTAGCTCGACGGTCCCGCCGACACCGATTACGCGAAACCGAGTCCCCGGCTTGAGGTTCATTCGCTCTCTCAGTTTTTGCGGGATGACCACTTGAAATTTTGACGATAGTTTTACGGTTTCAGTATCCATGAGGGTATTGTAAAACAATCAGCCTATCGATACAAGATCTACTTTCCGGCAATAAGAACGGTCTTTCCCGAAATGTCGTGCGTGGCGGACACGATGAGGTCCTCAGCCTGAAAGGCATCGAAGTATACGTAAAGAAGATCATCGGAGTGGAGTAGCCCGACGCTGAATCGTCGTGAGGGAGCAGCTTCGGAGCCGTCCCAATAGGTCCGTATGGTCACCCGGTCGGATAGTTCCCAAACGCGGGCATCTAATAGATCGTCGCTGATATCTTCTGTTTTTCGAATTTTCATACCAAAGCCGCAATTAAGGCTCGGACACATATCCTGCAACCAACAACGCTAGCCGGCCGGTGTTTCGATCAGCCGCCGCATCAGTCTTCGTTTTACCAGCTCTACCAAAAACAAGTAGGTGATGGTAGCACCAACGAGAAAAATAAAATAGCCGGCCGGCAGCGGAACAAATCCCAACACTTCGCCAATTGGCGTGAACGGCAAGATCACACCTGCGGACAGAACCAGCGTGATAGCAACGACCAGTGCGGGGCTCGGACGGCTGCGGAGAGGATTCCCTGCCGTTCTGATGATGAAGATGACAAGTATCTGCGTGGCCAGCGATTCCACGAACCAACCTGTATGGAAGAGTTTTTCCGAAGCGTGAAACACCGCCAAAAGGATATAAAAAGTAGCGAAGTCGTAAATTGAGCTGATCGGTCCGATGTAGAGCATAAAATCGCGTATCAGCCCGACGTCCCAGCGATGCGGTTTGTGTATGAAAGTTTCGTCTACCGTGTCGGTCGGTATGGTCACCTGTGCCAGGTCATAGAGAAAGTTATTCAGCAGGATCTGCGTCGGCAGCATCGGCAGGAACGGCAGAAACATGACCGCACCCGCCATACTGAACATGTTCCCGAAGTTGGAACTAGTGCCCATCAGCAGATACTTCATAACATTCCCGAAAGACTTGCGGCCCTCGATAATGCCGTTGTGCAGGACGGCGAGGCTGCGTTCCATAAGAACGATCTCAGCCGCATCTTTTGCGACGTCCGTTGCGGTCGCGACCGAGATCCCGACATCGGCGGAATGAAGCGAAGGAGCATCGTTGATTCCGTCGCCCAAAAACCCGACAACATGGCCGCGGGCCTTCAGCGCCAGCAGAATGCGGTTCTTTTGGATCGGGGAGACGCGGGCAAAAACAGTTGTCGATTCAGCGACCTGCCCCAGAGCGGCGTCATCGAGGGCGTCTATCTCGTCACCGAGAACTATATTCTCGACATCGAGCCCGACCTGCTCGCAGACGTAACGTGCGACAAGTTCGTTGTCTCCCGTCAGGATCTTGACAGTTACGCCGTCATTCTTTAGGTCCTCAATGGCCTCTGTCGCGGTCTCGAGCGGTTCGTCGGCAAATGTTATATAGCCCGCGAAGATCAATTCCGTCTCATCATCCTGCTGATAGCTTCCTTTTGTCGATGTTTCTCGATAGGCCACTGCCAAAACACGCAGGCCATTCTCGCTGAAGGCCTTGAATGTCTGTTCGCATTCGGATCTCTTTTGATCATCGAGCGGCCCGATCTTTCCCTTGTCGCGATAACTGGTGCAAATATCTAGGACGCTTTCCGGCGCGCCTTTTGTTATCAGCAAACGATGATGTTTGCTTTCAGCGATGACGGAAACACGCCGCCTTTCAAAATCGAAAGGGATCTCACCGGCCTTGCGATAGTCACTGATCTTCGGTTGATCGTGGGACAGGATCGCCGCATCGAGCGGATTTGAAACTTCTTTCGAACGGATCGCAGTATCCAGCGGATTTGAAACGCCGGTTTCGAATCTGCTGTTCAGATATGCCAGAAAGAACGGAAATTCTGACGGCTTGCCGAACGGTCCGCAGTGATCTTTCAATGCCATCTCGCCTCTTGTCAGCGTTCCCGTCTTGTCACTGCAGAGTATGTCGATGCTCCCGAAATTCTGTATGGCCTCGAGATGCTTTACGATCACCTTCTTTTTAGCCATTCGCATGGCGCCCTGGCCGAGCGTGACCGTGGTTATCATCGGCAGGAACTCCGGCGTGAGGCCGACGGCTAACGCGATCGAGAAAAGAAGCGATTCCAGCAGGTCGCGCTCCATCAGGGCATTTACGAAGAATACGAAAATGACCAGAACGAATATGACGCGGGCTATGAAATAGCCGAATTTCTTTGTTCCGCGTTCGAACTCGGTCTCGGGCGATCTTTCCACCAGGCGTGCCGCGATGTGGCCAAGTTCGGTACTCTTTCCGGTCTCCGTTACGATCGCGATCGCGGTCCCGCTGATCACCGATGTCCCAAGAAAGATCCTGTTCATATCCTTGTCGCTGCTTTTCTCGACCGGAAGCGACTCGCCCGTCAAAGCGGACTCCTGAACGTGGAAGCTGCTGCATTCGACGATACGTGAATCGGCAGGAACCAGATCGCCGGCGGAAAGGCTTATTACATCGCCCGGGACGACCTCGCGACGCAGTATCTCGCCCCATTTGCCGTCACGAAGGACGGTAGCCGTCAGACTGACCTCTTGTCGAAGGCGAGCTGCCGCATTTCTTGACCGCGATGTCTGTACGAAATTAAGAATAACGCTAAGAAAGACCATCAAAACGATGATCGAAGCGTTGATCCATTCGCCGACCGCAAACGAGATCGCGCTGGCGAGGAGCAGGATAATAACGAGGGGATTGGCAAAGAGAAGGATTATCTCGACGATCGGGCCGATCCGCCTCGATGTCACGATCTCGTTCGGCCCGGCTTCGGCCTGACGCCTGTCGGCTTCTGCTGCTGTAAGTCCGCTGAGTTCAACAGTTTGTTCGCCGGAGGATTCAGTCTTTGGAGTTTCAGACATTGCAGTCGCCTCGCGATCGAGCCCTTTCAGCCCGATGTTACAGGCGATCCAGGATGAACTCAACCCTTTTTTCAGCAGGCAAAACCGGCACCTGAATAACAGGGAAACCCAGCGATCGATAAACCTCGATCAGCAGGGCGTGGATGGACCTTTGCGCGTCCACATTGTCCCGGCGGGCATAGTCGTTGACCAAAGGCAGCAGATCGAGGATGAAGATCTTATGATACGAAACACTCTCAAGAACAGAGGCCAGCCGACGGTCTTCGGGAATGCCGAGAAACTGATAGTATGCGCGTGCGTCGGGAATTGCCCGATCCAAGAATACGACTGTATCAGGCGAGAGCGAACGCTCTTGAGCTATTTGCAGATCGAGCACGTGCTTCTGGAAATCCGCTTGGTTGCGCTCGATCTCTTCGGGCGTTTTGCCGTCTGCCCTCTGCAGATCGATATAGTGCCGTGCCTCTTCGACGGTCGTTTCGTACCCCATCGAACGCAGCAGATTGACGGTCGTCGTCTTTCCGCAGCACGGCCCGCCGGTGATCACATACCATCGATTAGGTTTTCGCTCACTGTTGGGCATCGTTACGATCAGCGGTTCGTCAATTCGTTCGCAGCACGGTCTTCACCGCCATTTTGGCGAGTTTCCATGTGCGGTCCCAGTCGATCTTGCCGTCGGTGTCGCGGCCCATTATCTTGTCCACGAAGATCTTGCGGAAATCGCGGCCTTCGCGGCGGAGCATGAACTCCTTGGCGTAAGGTTTCGCCGTTTCAAAGAAATTGAATTCCGGATCGGTGATGATGCCGATGCCCTCGAGCGTCATCAGGGCACGCATTATATAGGTGAAATTCGACGGCAGGCGGAACGGATAATCGTACATCACATCTGCAAGGTCATAGGTCAGCTCCTTGAAATTGACGTCCTTGAGCTTCAAATTGAAATGAAACTCGAACATCTTCTCAACGACCGGCTTGACCACGGAATGCGGCGTTCCGGGCTTGAGGAAATCGAGATCGATCAGGTCCTGTGCAATGCCCGAAGGGTCTTTGCCGACGACGTGAAAGAACGCGTCGATCATCTTTGCCTGCAGTTCGGGCGTGATGCGTCCGACCATGCCAAAATCGAAGAACGCGAGCCGTCCGTCCGCCATCACGAGCAGATTTCCGGGATGCGGATCGGCATGGAAAAAGCCGTCCTCAAGCAATTGCTTGAGATAAGTCTTTATCAATAAACGGTTTACCTTCGCCGGCGAGATGTTCATCCGCCGCTGAGCTTCGAGGTCGGTGACCTTTATTCCGTGGATGAACTCCATCGTCAGAACCTTCGACGTGGTGGCGTTCCAATAGATCTTTGGTACGTGGATGTTGTTCCAGTTCTTGAAATTCTCGCGAAAACGCTCGGCGTTGCGGCCCTCGGCGGCATAGTCCATCTCCTCGTGGATGGTCTGGTCAAATTCGCGGAGCATGCCGACCCAGTCCGCATTTTCGCTGAGCTGCGGGAAACGCTCGGCGAAATTCGCGACCTTTTTCAGTATGACTAGATCACCTTTGATCGTCGCTTCAAGGTTGGGACGCTGAACCTTTACCGCGACCTCTTCGCCCGTGTGCAGACGGGCACGATAAACCTGGCCAAGCGATGCGGCCGCGACAGGTTCGACGTCAAATTCCGCGTAAACTTGGTTGATCTTCAGTTCAAGCTCGCGTTCGATGATGGCGAATGCGACGTCGTTCGGGAACGGCGGCACCTGATCGACCAGCGTGCCGAGCTCTTTGACGAAAGGCAAGGGCAGCAGGTCGGCTCGCGTGCCCATCGACTGGCCGATCTTGATGAACGTCGGGCCGAGCGTGATGAGTTTTTCCTTGAGCCAGATCGCCTGCTTTTCCTGATTCGTCTCGCGGTTGGTGCTGCGGCCGAGGAACATCAGCCGAAGCAAGTTCAGAAAACGGTGAAAAATCCACAGCCTGCCGCGATAAAGGTATTCACCGTAAACGGCGGCACGCGTTAGGCGAAGAGCCTTTTTCATTCGCTCGCCGGCGATCTTCCAGTGAGCGCGTTTGTGAACGTCGAGTTGATCGAGATACAGATACAGAGCGAGCTTTCCGATCACCAGCGAAACGCGAGACATCCGCAGCCAGCCTTTCACGCCGAGATACTGATGCTCGACCTCGTCCTCTTTCGCCGTCAGGAACTTCTCTTCCTCGATCCGCTGCTCGTTGGTGACGTATTTCGCTATCGGAAGCTCATCGGTCGGCACCATCGCCGCATCTACGGGCTGCGCCTCGAGGCGTTCGAGTGTTGCGGGAAGCTTTTTGTCGGAAACTGCGTTCATCTGAATAGGTAATTCGCTCTCAAACCGCGTTTCGATGCGGCAGAACGAGTGATGTTTGCATCACAAGATCTCAAGCATATTCATTACGCCCGGCCGGCTGAAATAGTTCCTGGCACGGGCCGAGTCACGCTCGATCTGTGCCTTTAACTCGTCTATTCCGTTGAACTTACGTTCATCGCGTATGCGATGCAGAAATCGCACTCGCAGAACGTCGCCGTAAAGGTCACCGTCGAAATCGAAGATGAATGTTTCGATCGACGGATCTGAATCCGTACCGAACGTCGGCCGCACGCCGATATTCGTCACGCCGCGCCGCCATTTCCCGTCAACCAGCGTCGCCGTGGCATAAACGCCGAATTTCGGGATGACGCGGTTCTGC
Organism: Acidobacteriota bacterium; assembly: GCA_019639155.1. Classification (GTDB taxonomy): domain Bacteria; phylum Acidobacteriota; class Blastocatellia; order Pyrinomonadales; family Pyrinomonadaceae; genus OLB17. Next base: position 415,550 of record JAHBSJ010000001.1, read on the forward strand.
GGTTTCAGATTCGCTGTCGGGAAACCGATGGTATGGCCGCGTCGGTCGCCGCGTATAATGACGCCTTCGACACCGTACGGGCGGCCGAGCATTCTGCGGGCGAGATTGACACGGCCATCGCGGAGCAATTCGCGAATTCGCGAGGAACTGATGCGTATGCCGCGAAGCCGCACCTCATCGACCTCATCCGCAAGAAATCCCAATTCCGCTCCCATTTTTCTTAGCAATTCGATATTACCGCCGCGCCCTTTTCCGAAAGCGAAATCCTTTCCCAGATGCACCTCGCGTGCATGCAGGCGTTCGTGAATGATGTTTTTGATGAAGCCTTCGGCAGGCTGCTGAGAAAAATCGAGGTCAAACTTGATAACGATGGCTTGTTCGATGCCGAGGAATTCAAAATTTGCGAGACGTTGATCGAGCGTCTGCAGCAGCGGCGGTGCGGAATCCGGATGAAGAACGGCACGCGGATGCGGATCGAAGGTGATGGCGGTCGGCACGGCGTCCGCAGCCCGAGCACGCTCGACCACGGTGCGCATTATTTTCTGATGCCCGAGATGCAGCCCGTCAAAAACGCCCAGCGTCAGCACCGTCGGCCGCTGAATTCCGGCGTTTTCTGTTCCGTGGTAGATCTTCATCGCCATAGAAATGGTATTTCAGCGTTTTCTGCAGAGCAACCCAAATTGCGGCTACGACGCGATCAGCAGCTGCACCTGTTCGAGTGTGATCACGCGATACGCGGGGCGTTTCGCTTTGCGATATCCTTCGCTGTGGCTCACGGCGGGATAGCCGCGTTCTTTCATTTCGGCGTCGAATCGTTGCCAAGATCTCTGGTCGAGTTTTCCGATCTTCTCTTTTTCGAGACGTCGGCCAAGCTCCCTCCACGCCGCCAGGAACTTGTCTTTATCGGGGCGAAACTCGCGTGAACTTGCGAGAAATGCGTCAATTAGGTCTGCCTGTTTTCCGCCGCCGCGTTTGAATGGACGAAGATTCACGCGGCCGATCTCGCCGCTCGGACAAAGCGGTTCCCACTCGTTCTCGCCGCCGGGCGTATCGCCCATTTCGGACCATTCTTTTTCAAGCCGAGCAAGTGCAATACCGCGTTCGGGTGCCGCGTGTTCGCCGCCCATCGTCGCCTGAAACAGATATTTATAGGCGTCCTGAATGGCGAAGGCCTCTTCGTTCTTCCATTTCGGAATGGCGAAATCGAGCAATGCGGTCGGCATGCAGGTAAGTAAAAATGCGGCGGCCAAGATCTGCATCGGCTATACGCTGTCGCCGAGATGTATGCCCGGGATCAGATAGTTTCGGATGTAGTCAGCGACGGCGTCCTTCAATTCGGTCGTCTCTGCCGTGTAGCCGGTTTCCCGGATACGTGTTAAGTCGGCCTGCGTGTTGTATTGATAACGGTCGCGAAGGTGTTCGGGCATGTCAACATATTCGACGTTTCGCGGCATATCCATCGCGCCAAAGATCGCATCTGCCAGAGCGTTCCAGGTATTCATACGTCCCGAGCCGACATTGAAAAGCCCGCCCGCCCTGTCAGAACCCGAAGCGTCAGCGAGGGGCTCATAGAAATGCAGCGTCATATCGACGGCATCTTTCACATAGACGAAATCACGGCCGAATTCGCCGTCGGCGTAATCGGGATGATGACTGCGGAAAAGCTGTAATTTTCCGCTCTGTTGGATCTGCCCGAATGCCTTATTAACGAGCGACCGCATATCGCCTTTGTGATCCTCGTTCGGCCCGAAAACGTTGAAATATTTGAGCCCGACGATGCGGTCAAACAAGCCGTTCCTCGCCGCCCATTGATCGAAAAGATGCTTTGAATACCCATAAACATTAAGCGGACGGAGTTTGTCGAGGTGGTCAAAACCGTCCGACATCCCCGCCGATCCGTCGCCATACGTCGCCGCCGAAGACGCGTAAATGAAGCGGGTGTCGTTCTCCAGCGACCAAAGAGCGAGCAATTTTGTGTATTCAAAGTTGTTGCGGAACATGAAGTCCGCATTGGTCTCGGTCGTTGAGGAACACGCTCCGAGATGAAAGACGAACTCGGTGTCGTCGTGCATGTCCATCTCGTCAGCGAAATCGTCCGCGTCAACATAATCGTCAAAACGCAGAGGCACAAGGTTTTTCCATTTGTCGGTCTCGTCGAGCCGATCGACTATCAGGATATCGTCGTGCCCAAGCTCGTTCAGCCGCCAAACGACCGCACTGCCGATAAAACCCGCTCCGCCAGTTACTATGATCTTTGCCATCGGAAATACGCCTAAACGCTAATTTACTACAGAAATGCGGTTCTGCGACATCGGCTGATTTCATAATGCACGGGCGAGAACCTATACTTTCATTTACAGCAGGCTTGAAACATGTCATCAGGATCACAACACGAGCTGGTGCTCATTCTGGATTTCGGTTCGCAATATACGCAGCTTATCGCCCGCCGCGTCCGCGAACAGGGCGTCTATTGCGAGATACATCCTTACCATTTTTCGGCGGACGAGATAGCGGCAAAACGCCCGAAAGGCGTCATTTTGTCGGGCGGGCCTTCGTCTGTTTCGGACGAGGACGCACCGCGTGTTGAAGCCGGCTTTTATGACAAAGTGGGCGTACCGATACTTGGCATTTGCTATGGTATGCAGCTCGCCGCTGTCGATCTGGGCGGCAAGAGCGAGCCCGCAGCACGCCGCGAATACGGCCACGCCAAGCTGAAAGTTTTGAGCGGCGGAACACGGCTGTTTGACGAGCTGCCGTTCGAACTCGACGTCTGGATGAGTCATGGCGACCATGTAACTGAGCTGCCGGCGGGCTTTCAGACGACGGCGACGACCGGCGGCGTCGTTACCGCGATGGAATCGGCCGAACGCGAAATTTTCTGCGTACAGTTCCATCCGGAGGTCTCGCACACGCCGCTCGGCAAGGAGATACTGCGGAATTTCCTTTTTAATATTTGCGGCTGCACCGGCGACTGGACGCCCGCCAGCTTCATAAAAGAAGAAATAGAAAAGATCCGTGCGACGGTCGGCGAGACCGACCGCGTCATCTGCGGGCTGTCGGGCGGCGTTGATTCGACGGTGGCGGCGGTGCTTGTCCACGAAGCTATCGGCGACAGGCAGACCTGCATTTTCGTAAACAACGGCCTGCTGCGTTACCGCGAATTCGAGGACACGCTGCAGGTTTACAAGGACAATCTGCATCTGAACGTTATCGGCGTGGACGCATCGCAGGATTTCTACGCGGTGCTCGAAGGCGTCAGCGACCCGGAAAAGAAACGCAAAGCGATCGGCGCGAAATTCATCGACATTTTTCAGGCAGAGGCCGACAAGATCGCAGACGCGAACTGGCTCGTGCAGGGCACGCTTTATCCCGACGTGATCGAATCGGTCTCTGTCCGCGGCGCGTCCGTCACCATAAAGACGCATCACAACGTCGGCGGCCTGCCCGAAAAGATGAACCTGAAACTCATCGAGCCGCTGCGTGAATTGTTCAAAGACGAGGTCCGCTTGATAGGTCGCGACCTCGGCATCCCGGAAATGATCCTGGAACGCCATCCTTTCCCCGGTCCCGGGCTCGGCGTTCGCATACTAGGCGACATCACGCCCGAAAAGGTCGATCTGCTGCAAAAGGCAGACAAGATATTCATCGACGAACTTCATAATTTTGGACTCTACAAGGACGTCTGGCAGGCTTTTGCCGTTTTGCTGCCGATACAATCGGTCGGCGTAATGGGCGATTTCCGCACGTATGAAAAAACGGTCGCTCTTCGCGCCGTTACATCGACCGACGGTATGACCGCCGACTGGGCACGGCTGCCGCACGATTTTCTCGCCGCCGTGTCATCCCGAATCACGTCGGAGGTCCGCGGCGTCAACCGCATCGTTTACGACATCACCTCAAAACCGCCCGGCACGATCGAATGGGAATAATATAACTCCCTGAAGACAGAGTTTTCTGCTTATAGTTCGGCCTGCCGCAGGAGGCCATTGTTCGGAATTTCAGATCGCGGAAAACCCCACACTCCGTGATAAATTTCGCGCCATTTTCACTTCCCTAAATTCCTATACACCTTGCATTTTCAGCAAGTAAATGACTTACACTGTCCTACTTTTTCGGTGAGGCTGGCACGTGTTTTGCGCTGTCGTTGGATAGGAGGTAATTCGCAATGAGTATTGCGAGGAGAACTATTTTGGGAATAGATAATTCAAAACGGTAGATCCGTTCGGAGCCCTGAGGACTCCGATAAGGGGGTCTTATGAGGAATAAATGGCTAAATCGAAGTATGGCGATCGTCGTGATCGCGTTTTTAGGGGCGATCGGGATCTACTCGCAGGTTGAAACAAAAAGGCTCCCCAATACCGCAAAGGATCCGGCTTACGCCCAGCAAACAACAACAGATCTCCGTGCTAACGCCGATATTTTCGGCGTTGTTCGCATTTTGGGGACCGGCTTCATTCCGTCCGAGAGCATCGGCATCTATGTTGAGACGTCATTTGCGTCGCTTCCCGAACCGATGAGGCTCGGTCAGTGGAATGTTATAGCAGACAGCAGCGGCAATTTTGAGGCAAGGTGGTTCATGACCGATAAGACGCTGCTGTACAGTGTGACAGCGATCGGTGCGGTGTCAGGAAAGACCGCAATAGCCGGTTTTGGGGGCAGTGAGATCCTCCTGGGCAGCGCTGCTGACCTATGCCAATGCCGCAACGGCCCGGCAGAAGCGCCGGAGCCTTGCACCGGCACAAACTGGGTGAACGGCAATCTTAATGGAAGCCAAGCCCACTATTTAGAGGGTGAATCAGTTCCGTATCGTCTCGCGATGACCGGACTCACGGTCGGTCCTACCCACACAGTGACAATTGAGTACGATACGACCAAAGACGGCCATCACGCGATCGACTACCTGACGAGTTTTGACCGTACGGAAACGGACGCGTCGCCGTGCGACGGCACACTTAACTGCGATCCGCTTGTACATGAACATTTCACGATCCCGATCGATGCTAACGTGACGATGGGACATGACGGTATTCCCGGCACAGCCGACGATATCACCCAAGTTCCGGGTGTGTTCACGATGTTTAACGGTACGATCCTAAGTGTTTCGGCATATACAGTGACCGGAACATATATGGGAAACAGCGAAACCCGTCTGACGATAACCTTTACGAATACCGATCCGAATGCGGTGCTTGCTTGGGGCGGCCATATCGCAACGCGTGCGGACTGGGGTGTCGGCAATTCGGCTGTCGCGATCAGTGGTGCACCCTATCATATGCGTCTGATCGATCTCGACGGTTCGGGCGGAAACCAGGATCGCTCGCTGCAGAGCAACGCGGTCACATATCCGGGCCGGATAGAGATCATCAAGGATGCACAACCCGATACGGCGCAGACCTTCTTGTTCACGGCGGTCGGACCGGGTGCAACGGGCAACTTTACGCTGGATGACGACGGTGACAATACGAACACCTACTCAAACGCCCAGATGTTCACGAATTTGACGAATTTCGGGAACGGGCACGAAGTAACAGTTACGGAATCTGCGGACATCGCGCCTTATTCGCTGAGCCAGATCGTCTGCACAAGCGATCCGGGCGGCGGCGGCGGAACGAATAACAATACGATCTCGATACCGCTGCGGCAGGTGGTCATTACACTTGAGGAAGGCGAGTTCGTCACATGCACGTTCATCAACGGCCGACCGACCGCAGCAGAACTGTGGCTCGGCGGGCGAATAATGGACGCAAACGGAATGCCCATCCGCGGAATCACTGTCCAGATGTACAGAGTCTCGACGGGAGAGACATCTACCAGCAACTCGAGCACCTTCGGCTATTATGTCTTTAGGGGGTTGACGGCCGGAGAAACCTATGTCGTGAACGTTGCTTCGAGGCAGTTCCGATTTGATCCGCCGTCACAGATGGTCACCATCGTTGACAACATCAGTGACTTGAACTTTGTGGCGATCAAAAAGTAGCCAAGGCTCGGCGGCATAACCTTGGGCCGGTACTTTCGGGTGCCGGCCCTTTTTTGTCTCTATGTTTCGGCGATGTCGGCAGTCTGATGATCGCGGGTGACATGATCGAGAGCCCGGCGGCTGATGTAGCCGATAACGAAAACCGATATGATCGTCGCGGCGAGGCCGATGATGAAGATGGTCGTATCGCGGGCGTTCGAAAGGTCGAGGTCATACATACCCGCACCGACATATGAGGTCGCGGCGGCACGCGGCAGCATACCCGCGGTCGTGCCGATCACATAAGACCCTAACGGAACACGGCCCGCAGCGAGAACGAAATTTGTAAAGGCGAACGGCATCACTACCGAAACCCTGACCAGAAAGATTATCAGCGTCGTTTTCCGAAGGTCTTCGCGAAGCAGGGCATTATAGATCGCACGCGAACGCGGATGGTTTTGCAATGCTTCCTGCAGCTTTTCACCGGTGATCCGTTTGTTAAGGAAAAATGAGATGACGGCCGCGCCGACGATGCCGGAAATAAGGACAAGCAGGCCGAGTTGAAAACCGAATGCCCAGCCGCTGACGACACCGATAACGTTGGTCGCCAGCAAAGCAAAGCCGCAAAAGAACAGCACAGAGCCGAGAAATACGAAAACCCCGGATTCCCAATTCGCCCGCATCCACTGGCCGATCGGCACGATAAAGCCGATCAGCAACGCGCTTCCTACGATCGGCAGCAGCATCGAAACGATGCCAAGCGGCGTCAAACGGCCGAGTTCGGCTATGTGTTTACGGATGGAATGATACAACTAAATTTCTCCGCTGCTAACGAGCACGTGTGACGGGAAAGACCTTGCCGTCCGCACGGACAAAGGTGCCCGAATCATAGGATTCGTCGTCAAAGCGGAATTCGTTTCGCCCGCCGCTCTTGTCCTCTTCGGATTCAAATACGTTCGCGTCCTTGTAATAAAAATATTCGACGCCGCTGCCTTTCGCCCAACGGATCTGAAACGCCATTCGGTGCGGGCTGACGGTGCAGGTCGTGTCGCCGACGCGATATTTGCCCTCGAATTCGCCTGAACCGGCGGATGTTTCAGGCGTCGATGCGAGTCTGTCCTTTAGCCAAGCAGCAAGGCCGTCCTTTGGCGAATACATTATGTCGTCGATCTTCCACGAGCCGTTTGCCAGTTTCAGTTTGTAATTGATCGTCACCTTTTCGCCGAAATTCGTGAACGTAACAGGCAGCGTCGCCGCTTCGCCTTTTATATCTGCTCGGCCAACGGCGAAGTTCTTCAATTGCAGATCCTGCGCGTTATAAAGCGGGTCGGCATCGAAAGATGCCTCTTCGGCGGAGGCAGACTGCGAATATTTCCAGATCAGGTCCGCGAGAGCTTTAGTGAAATATTTGTCCACGCGGGCACGGTCCTTGGTTTGATAGAAAGGACTCTTTTTCGCGTCGTGCTGTTTATATAGATCTGCTACGAGAGCTTCGGCTGCCGCCGACTGCGATTCGCCGCCTGCAACGGCGGGCGTCTCCGGCTCGCTCCTGTCCGACGGATTTGAGGCAACATTGGTATTTGAAACCTCCTTTCTACTCATATCCAGCAAACCGCAGGATGAGCAAAAGAGAAGTGCAAAAACAACAGCCGGAACTGAAAACCGAAACAACATTGTGTTTACGATGGTATAAAAGAATGAAGATAGATAGAAACTTCGGTCACGCACAAAAATGCGAGAGCCGTGAGACACTCTAGAGGGTAGTGGGTAAGCTTGAATCTAGAATCTCAAATTTTCAACAGATCGTTGGTCAAATTTTACAACCAAAGCTTCACACGCTGCTCTCAGATCGTTCATAGGACCAGTGTCTATTAGGAAGTCATCAAGGACGTAACATGGACGTCGCTTGTCTAAAGTTATGCAAGTGGCTCGCCATGTAACAACCATTGATATGGTATATCCGGTCACTTTGCCGCTAACATTGGTGTCCTTCATGGCGATGATCTGTATCTTATGAAAACCATCTTGATCAACAATCTCCACGTCTTTTAGTGATCGGATTTCGCGTTTAATGTAACTTTCAATTGTCTGAGCTAGTTCTTTATCCTTAGATTGGACCTCAATCGTCACAGAGGTAACGTATTTTGTTTGACCAATAATGGACAAGGAACAGGTCACGACGATAGCCCACGCAAGAAACAGTCTGTTTTTCATATCGCGGTAAAATACCATTGAGAAATTGCGATGTAAACCCAAACTTTATTCTTTATGAAATGCCAAACGACTACGATGGGTAGTCGAACGGACAATATCGGTGGATTATATGAAAATTAGCTTGCTAATTATTTCAATTTATCGTATCTTTATTGTTTGATAATTCCATCGCTCTTTTGTCGACGGTAATTTCGCTTTCGTTGTGAAAGCGTTTAGGAACTCTCGAGAGGTGGACACGTTAATAACTGTCAGAAGCAGCAAGGGCGTTAGTGCCCATGCTTTCTCGCGTTGGTTCTTCGCTGCAACCGTTACACCGAAAGTCAAAACCCACCGTTAGATAACTTCTTTTACGATCACCGAGATACTGCGTAAGCAGAGCGTGAGCCTTTGGCCTGCTCGGGCTTCGAACATCTCGCCGATCGATACAACAAAAGGTATATACAAGTGAATTTTAAAGATCTCGGCCTGCTGCCCGTTTTGACGGAGAAGTGCAGGCAACTGGGTTTTTCAGAGCCTACACCCATACAAAAGCAGGCCATTCCCATAGTTTTACAGGGCGGTGACATCATCGCTTGTGCCGAGACCGGCACGGGCAAGACCGCGGCATTTTTGCTGCCGTCCATTCAGAAGCTTATTGAAACCGATACAACGCGGGGAACCCGCATCCTCGTTCTGTCGCCGACTCGTGAACTCGCGACGCAGACCGAAGAGGCCTGCCGGCAATTCGCGCCAAAGGGCGTAACGTGTACGGCGATCATCGGCGGCTCCGGCTATAAGCGGCAGATGGACGCCCTGAAAAGGTCGCCGAATATCATCATTGCGACGCCCGGCCGCCTTATCGATCTGATGGATCAGGGACTGGTCGACTTTAGAATGCTTACGACGCTGGTGTTGGACGAAGCTGACCGCATGCTGGACATGGGTTTTCTGCCTTCGATCAGGCGTATCGTGAATGCTATTCCGAAGAAGCGCCAGACACTTTTCTTCTCGGCGACAATGTCGCCGGAAATAGAAGCGCTTGCGTACAAGATGCTGACCGACCCGAAGCTGATCGAAGCAAGTCCCCGCGGGCGGGCATCGCAGCTCATCGAACAGACAGCTTATCCCGTTCAGGCAAATTCAAAGATGGTACTACTGCTGGACCTTCTGGAAAAGGAAGACCTGCGTCGTGTGCTGGTCTTTACTCGCACCAAACGCCAAGCGGACCGGCTTGCACACGTTCTGGAAAAACGCCAGCACAGCTCGAACCGTATTCACGGCGACCGCTCACAGTCGCAGCGTGACGCTGCATTGAACGGCTTCAGATCGGGCCAAACGAACGTGCTGGTCGCAACGGACGTCGCCGCACGCGGCATCGATATTGATTCCGTGGCTCACGTGATCAATTACGACATTCCCGTGGTCCCGGAGGACTATGTACACCGTATCGGCCGGACTGGACGCGCGGGCAACAAGGGCCGTGCTATCACGATATTTACGGCCGCCGAAGAGCACGCGATGCGTGCCATTGAACGCCTGACAGGTGAAAAGGTCGAACGCGTAATTCACCCCGAACACGGCGGGAACTTTACGGAAGCCCCTAAGACGGAAACCGCCCGGCGGCCGTTTCGCCAATTCGGTTCGCGCCGCCGCCGATAAGGCCGCGGCACGCTATTAGTTCGCAGCGATCAGGAGAAATAACAATGAAAACCAAAGCCTATTCAATTGATGACCGGCAAGAAATGATGTGTTCGCAGTGCGATATCGAACAGGTGCACAAGGTCCTTGCCGTGACCAAACAGGGGACGATCACAAAGGCCGCCTGCGAGACATGCGAGAGTGTGAGTACGTTCTCAAGAGGCGTGAAAACGGAATTTGCGACCGGCAAGGGCAAGAACGCTTCGCCGTATGACCGGCTGCGGAAATACCGAAAAGGCCAGGCGATGATGCACGAGAAATTCGGCCGCGGCGAGGTAACCGCCGTTGTCGAACCGCACAAGATCGACGTTCTATTCGGAAATGAGGTTCGTCGGCTGGTCCACGAGCAATCGTAAGCCGTTGATCCGAAAAAAGAAAAGGGTTGACCGCTTGGCCAACCCTTTTCTAACTGAACTGACTCTGCGAAACTACTTTCGCCCGCGGAGCAGCAACCCGAGAACCAATCCCACCGCAGCCGAGATGAGGATCGTCTGACCCGGCTTCTGACGTGCAAATTCCTTTGCGTCCTCGACAAGCTCTTTCGGATCTTTCGAAGATAGGTCCTTGATCTTGTCGCCTGCCTGCGTAAATTTTTCCGATGCGAAATCGCGTGCCTTCTCGGCCGCGTCCTTGATCTGCTGTCCGTATTCCTGTGCCTGCATTTTGAGGTCTCCTAAAAATTCGTCATTCATCGTGCCATCGCCGAACCCGCCGTTTCCGACCGGGATCAGTCCCTGTTCCAACTCCTTTTCCGCTTTCTTCACTTCTGCTTCAAATTCTGACATTTTCGTATTCCTCCAATAAAAATAGTGATAAAAACTCTCTGCTTTTGATATCCGCCGGATACCATTTCGGATGAACCGTCGCCGACATTGGTTGTAACGAAATCCGCGGCAAATTGTTCGCCCATTTTTGACGCTGTGATAGACGTCACAAACAAGAATTGACAAACATGCATCCAAATGTAATTCTATCACGAAAGATAGTGAGTGCTTACTTACTTTTAACTTTTTTTGATGGACGAGATCATAAAATGTGACCACACAGGCCGAATGTCGGGCGACGAGCGCCGCGAGCAGATACTGCGGGCGGCGGTTGAGCTGTTCTCGCAGCACGGCTTTAAGGGCACTACGACGAAGCAGATCGCCGCTGCGTCGGGCGTTTCAGAGGCAATGGTCTTTCGCCATTTCGCCACAAAAGATGAACTGTACGGAGCCATCATCCACGCAAAAGCGTGCATCGACGGTGTGAATAAGTTTCCGTGGGACGGCGATCCCGTTGTGCTTAAAGCCCTCGCCGAAAAGGACGACCACGCTTTCTTTGCAGGCGTGGCGCTTGCGGCACTGAACAAGCACCAGGAAGACGTCGCGTTCATGCGGCTGCTTTTTTATTCGGCTCTGGAAGAGCACGATCTGGCGGAACGTTTTTTCCACGAATTCGTTGAACAGGTCTATGAGTTTCTCGGCGGCTACATTGAGCGCCGGCAGAAAGACGGCGTTTTTCGTGCTGTCGATCCGCGGATCGTTGTCAGGTCATTTTTGGGTATGTTGATACATCACTCGCTAAACAACATTCTCTGGGACAAGAATCGGGTAATACTCGATATCCCGAACGAGGAGGCGGCAAAGAATTTTGCGGACATATTGCTCCGCGGAGTATCTGCCGGGAATTCGGAGGCGAAGCGCAAATGAGAGGAAAGTTCGGCGCAATCATTTTGATCACCGCGGCAGCGATAGCATCGATAGCAGCGGCCGCATGCGGAACCGGCAACAAGGCTGATAATGCGAATTCATCGGCAGCAACGCCGACGACCGTTGCGGTGGAGACCGCGCAGGCCACAGTTCGGCAGATACCGAAATATTTCGAAGCGACAGGAACGCTCGCCAGCGATGCAGCTACAGATGTGGCTCCGGTGATCGGCGGCAAGATCGTCGAAGTGAATTTCGACGTCGGAAGTTACGTCGAGAAAGGCAGCGTGCTCGTCCGTTTGGACGACCGCGACGCACGCATTCGCGTCGAACAGGCCGAGGCTCAGGTCGAACAACAGAAGAAAGCGGTAAATCAGGCAGTCGCCGCTCTTCGGCAGGCTCAGATCCGTCTCGGCGTGCGTGACGGTGAGACATTCGACATCGAAAAGTTCTCGCAGGTGATATCAACGCGGGCGAATTTGGAACTCGCCGAGAAAGAGCTTGCCCGTGCCGAAAGGCTCTACGCAACCGAGGACATTTCGCGTTCGCTGCTCGACCAGCGTCGAGCACAGCGTGACGCACTTATTGGACAGCTTGCCGAAGCACGGTCGAATGCGGCAGTCGCGGTGAAAGCGATAACCGCCGCCGAAACCGCCGTCGTTTCAGCACGCGCAGCCGTCAACACCGCACAGACGCAGGTCGATCAGGCTCGAAAGTCTCTTTCGGATACCGTCATAACCGCACCTATCAGCGGTTACATCTCAGAACGCGTCGCCGATCCCGGCGAATTTGTAACGCCGAACGCACCGAATACAAAGGTCGCAACGATCGTCCGCACCGGCACTCTGCGATTGAAGATCGATGTTCCTGAACAATCCATCGGTAATGTGAAGGTCGGCCAGAGCATCTCGATGCAGACCAGTGCTTATCCCGACCGCAATTTTGCGGGCCGCGTAGTACGCATGCTGCCGACACTGAACGCACAGGCACGGTCATTGACGGTCGAGGCTGAAGTGCCGAACACCGAAGGCTTGCTCAGGCCGGGCCAATTTGCCGTTGTGCGAATCACTCAAGCGGAACCTGAGAATGCAGTGATGGTTCCGGTCGCGGCGGTCAAGACCGAGGGCGATGTGAACAAGGTATTTATCATCCGCGAAGGAGCAGCACGCGAGCAGATCGTTCAGCTCGGGCTGCTCGAAGATCGAATGATACAGATCAAATCCGGCATTGCGGAGGGTGATGCCGTCGCCATTACAAATCTCGATTCACTTTTCGACGGAGTCTTCGTCGCCCAATAACGGAAAAGGACCACACGTAGAATTGTATGCAGTGGCTGGCTGAAATTTGCGTAAAAAGACCGGTTTTCGCGACGATGCTCATTTTGTCGCTGGTCGTAGTGGGCGCCTTTTCGTTCATGAGCCTCGGCGTCGATCTTTTCCCAAAGATCGATTTCCCGACCATTACCGTAACGGTGACCAATCCCGGCGCTTCGCCTGAAGAGATCGAGACCGAGATCACCGACAAGATCGAAGAGGCCGTTAATACGATCAGCGGTATCGACGAGATGCGTTCGACGTCGCTCGAGGGCGTGTCGCAGGTCTTCGTGCAATTCATCCTTGAAAAGGACGTCAACATCGCCGCACAAGAGGTCGAGAACCGCGTCCAGAGCGTCATACCGCGGCTGCCGGAAACGGCGGAACGGCCGACCGTACAGAAACTTGATACCGACGCGGCCCCCGTTCTGCGAATTTCGATCTCCGCACCGAAGTCGCTCCGAGAAGTAACTGAGGTCGCCAAAAAGCAGGTCAAAGAACGAATTCAATCCATCAACGGCGTCGGCCAGGTGACCATCATCGGCGGCGTCGAGCGGCAAATTCATGTCTGGATCGATCCGGACAAACTGCGTGCATACAACGTAACGCCGGCCGAGGTTTCGGGAGCTCTTCGGATACAGAACGTCGAATTTCCCAGCGGCCGGCTGGACGAAGGCCAGCGTGAGACCGCGGTTCGGACCATCGGCAAAATTCAAAAGCCGGAAGAGTTTGAAAACGTCGTCGTCGCCACACGCGGCGGCTATCAGGTCAAGGTGAAAGACCTCGGCTATGTCGAGGACGGAGCGGAAGAGCCGCGTTCTGAAGCTCGCCTGAACGGCCAGCCCGCAGTAACGCTGATCGTCTCGAAACAGTCCGGACAAAACACTGTCGCTGTCGCCGAAGAGATAAAGGAACGCCTGAAAGAGATCGAGCCGACGCTGCCGCCTGAGTTTCAGATGCGGATCATCGGCGACAACTCGATCTTTATCAAAAATGCGGTCGGTGCACTCGAGGAACATCTGACCATCGGCTCGCTGCTGGCGTCGATCGTCGTTTTCTTTTTCCTGTGGAATTTCCGCGCCACGTTCATCGCCGCACTCGCCATCCCAACGTCGATCATCGCAACCTTCGCTCTGATGTATGCGATGGGCTACACGCTGAATTCCATCACGATGCTGTCGCTGACGCTGATGGTCGGTATCGTGATCGACGACGCGATCATCGTGCTTGAGAACATCTACCGGTTTGTCGAAGAAAAAGGGATGAACCCGTATCAGGCGGCGATCGAAGGCACACGCGATATCGGGCTCGCCGTACTGGCGACGACGCTTTCGCTGATGGCCGTGTTCGTACCGATCGGCTTTATGCAGGGTATCGTTGGGCGTTTCATGTCTTCGTTCGGCCTAACGGCGTCGTTCGCGGTCGGCGTGTCGCTGATCGTTTCGTTCACGCTGACGCCGATGCTCGCCGCGAGGCTGATCAAGCACAAAACAAAAACGGCGGGCATCGCAGAACAAGAAGAAAAGGCCGCCGCTAAGAGCAAGGAACGCGGTTGGTTCCGGTATCTGGATGCGACCTACACCTATCTGCTCAAGTTCGCGATGGGGCATCGCTGGGTGATCGTCACTGTCTGCATCTTGGTTTTCCTGAGTATCGTGCCGCTTTTCATTTTCGTCGGAAAGAATTTTCTGCCGGTTGACGATCAATCACAGTTCGAGATCCAGGTGCGGGCTCCGGAAGGCACAAGCCTCGGTGCAACGTCGCAGATATTTGAACGCATCGCATCGGAAGTGCGAAAGATGCCGGGCGTTACCGATACGCTCGCGACCGTCGGCGGCGGTACGCAGCTCGTCGTAAATTCGGGCACCATTTATGTAAAACTCGCCGACATCAAGGACCGCACAAAGTCGCAGGAAGATATGATGGCAGAGGCCCGCGAAGTGCTGGCACAGTTTCCGCCGGAGCTTCGAACGGCGGTCCAGCAGGTTCAGGCATTTTCCGGCGGCGGTTTCCGCAACGCTAACGTGCAGTTCCTGATCGCGGGTCCCGATCTGAAAAAACTCGAAGAGTATTCCGAGAAGATCCTTGCGAAAATGAAGACAGTGCCGGACGCGGTGGACGTGGATTCGACGCTGATCGCCGGCAAACCCGAGCTGCAGCTTGAGGTCGACCGAGACACTGCAGCGGACCTCGGCGTACGCATCGGTGACGTTTCGCAGGCATTGAACACCCTGGTCGCGGGCCAAGAAGCGACGACGTTCAACAGCGGCAGCGACCAATACAGCGTTCGAGTGCGGGCGATAAATACGTTCCGTACCGATGTCGAAGGCCTGAAACGCCTGATCGTCCCGTCGTCAAAGCTCGGCTGGGTGACCTTGGACCGCGTCATTACGGTCAAAGAAGGTACAAGCCCCAGTTCGATCGACCGTACGAACCGCCAGCGTCAGGTCACGCTGCTCGCAAACACACGTCCCGGCGGCTCCGCGGCGAGCATTACATCGGCGATCGACAGCTACGTAAACGAGCTGAACCTGCCCGACGAATACAAGACCGGCTACGTCGGCCAATCGAAAGAAATGGGGAAGGCGGGCTTCTATTTTCTGCTGGCGTTCGTGCTGTCGTTCATTTTCATGTACATCGTGCTCGCTGCGCAGTTCGAATCGTTCATCCATCCCGTGACTATCTTGCTGACGCTGCCGCTCGCTATTCCGTTCGGGATCTTGAGCCTGCTGATCGCGGGGCAAACGGTGAACATCTTCTCCGGACTCGGCGTCCTGTTGCTGTTCGGCGTAGTGAAAAAGAACGCCATTCTGCAGATCGACCACACAAACAGCCTGCGTTCGACAGGCCTGTCGCGGTACGACGCCATTATTCAGGCGAACCGCGACCGCCTGCGGCCGATCCTGATGACGACCATCGCACTCGTAGCGGGGATGATGCCGCTAGTGCTGGCGACCGGCGCCGGTTCGGGCACGAACCGCTCGATCGGAGTTCTCGTGGTCGGCGGACAGTCGCTGTGTCTGCTGCTGACGCTGCTCGCGGTTCCCGTTTTTTATTCGATCTTTGACGACCTCTCCGAAATGCGGATCTTTAGCTCGATCGGACGGTTCGGTGAAAGATTGTTCTCAACAGTCAAACGGCGCACCGCCGCGACGGCAAGTTCCATTATCGGGAGGCAATAGGGCACGAAGTGAGTTGGCGTATTTTCCACATTTTTGCTGCGGTGCTCTTCCTCTTCGGTGGAGTCTCTGTTCACGCGCAAGCGCCGGAAGACCTGAAGCCGGTGCCCGAGATAGCACCCGATTACCGTTCGGACGATAGAAAGTTTCCCGAACTCGGCCGTGTCGGCGTTGACATCACGCGGCAGCGTGCGATGCTGCTCCGCGATGTGGTCGAGATGGCTCTTGAGAACAACCGCGATATCGAGATCACAAGGAAAACGAACCGCGCAGCCGAATTCGATCTGCGTGCGACTGACGGTTTCTTTCAGCCGCGGCTGATCGGACAGGCTTACTACGACCGAACAAGAACGCCGAACGTGAGTATCTTCAGCACCAACCGTGAAACCACGCAAGGCACATTCGTCGGCAACGCGACTCTGCAGGGCTACGTTCCGAGATACGGTACAACCCTTTCCGGCACTCTAGCGAATCAGCGTCTAACGACAGACAACCCGATCAGTATATTGAGCCCGCAATACAACGCGACGTTGAGTTTTATCGTCAATCAGCCGCTGCTCCGCGGGCGAAAATTCGACGCGAACCGCCGCACCATCGAGATAGCGAAACGCAACGTCGAGCTGACAGACACGCAGTTCCGCCAGCGTTCGATCGAGGTCGTCGCGGCGGTTGAAAAGGCCTATTGGGACCTGACGTTCGCATTGCGAAATCTTCAGGTTCAGCGCGACGCCGTCCGCGACGCGAAACAGCAGCTCGAACACAATCGCCGTCTCGTCGCCGAAGGACAGCTTGCACCGATCGACATTGTCGCGGCCGAAACGCAGGTGGCGAATTTCGAACAGGCAGTTTACGACGCACTGAACGTCGTCAATTTGTCTGAAAATGCATTGAAAAACCTGATCTCGCCGAACCGCAATGCCGCGATCTGGGCCGAGGCGATCACGCCTGTTCAACCGGTTGAGATCGCAACGCCCGCAGGCTCGCTTGAAAATGCCGTCGAGACCGCGATCGACAATCGTCCGGAACTCGAATTGAACAAAACTCAGCTCCGTATCAACGAACTCGACAAGCGGCTCTATCGCGATCAGCGAAAACCGCAGATCGACCTGAACGCGAGCTATGGCACGGCGGGCGTCGGCGGTTCGCTGAATCCGAATTTTCAGGCGCCATTCCCGCTGCCCTGCACAGTAGATCCGACGTCACCGGCTTGTCAGCAGCAGCAGGCAAACCTCGCCGCATTGACCGGAAATCCGTATTCCGGATTGCTGCAGAATAAATATCCGACTTTTCGCGTCGGCGTGACGTTCAACTTGCCGCTGTTCGGCGACAAGTCCGCGGACGCTCTATACGGCAAGGCTTTGGTCGAGGCCGAACGTATCGAAACGCAGCGTGAGCTGATCGAACAAGGCATTCAGGTCGAGGTGCGAAATGCGATGCAAGCGATCCGCACCGCCGAAGCAAAACTGCGCACGGCGGCAATTGCACGCGAGAACTCGCAGCGTCAGTACGAATCCGAACAGCGAAAGCTCGACGCGGGCCAGTCCGACGTTTACAAGGTTCTCGAACGCCAGACGGCTCTCACCGCCGCACGCAGCAACGAACTCCGTGCCCGCATCGACCTGAACAAAGCGATCGCCGAATACCACCGTGCGACCGGAACGACGCTCACAGCGAACGGCGTCGAAGCGAAATTGAAATAGAGATAGCCATTGGCTCTATATGTTTAGTCGATCGCGACTTTGCGGTCTCGGCGTCTTTCTCTGCGACCTCTGCGTTGGGATATTGTCAACGCGGAGAACGCTGAGGTGATCGCAGAGGAAGCCGGAGCAGGGATCATTTCAAATGAACGCAATTTACATCAATGAATTCGGAAATGACCTCGACGTGTCGTTGCGCGAAGTTGCAGACACACCCGAACCTGCGGGAGATGAGATACGCGTTCGCGTGCATGCAGCCGGTCTGAACCGTGCTGATCTGCTGCAGATACGCGGGCTTTATCCGCCGCCCGCGGACATCGACCCGCGAATTCCGGGCCTGGAATACGCCGGCCTCGTCGAATCGGTCGGCAGCGATGTAACAAAACTTGCCGTCGGTGACCGTGTGATGGGAATTACCGCGGGCTGCGCCTTCGCCGAATACGTCAACGTCCCCGCCGAAACGGCGATGCTGATATCTGACAGGCTTTCATTCACAGAAGCCGTCGCCATTCCCGAAGCGTTCATCACCGCCTACGACGCCGTTTTCGTGCAGGCCGGTTTGAAGCAAAACGAGACGCTGCTGATACACGCCGTCGGTTCAGGCGTCGGGCTCGCCGCACTTCAAATGGCAGCAGCAAAAGGTATTAACACCATAGGAACGTCTCGAACTTTCGACAAATTGGAACGCTGTAAAGAGTTCGGGCTCGATCATGCGATCGTCCTACCCGAAGGACCGCATTTTACCGACGACGTGCTTTCGGCGACAGACGGCAAAGGCGTCGATGTAATTTTCGACCTTGTTGGTGCAGCGTATTTCGATGAGAATTTGCGTTCCCTCGCGACGAAAGGCAGGCTGATGCTGGTCGGCTTGACCGCGGGCAGAAAAGCTGAGTTTGACATGGGCATTGCTCTTGCCAAGCGGCTGACGATCAAAGGAACAATCCTGCGTTCCCGTTCAACTGAGGAAAAGATCGCTGCCACGCGGCGTTTTGCGGACGCGATGCTGCCGCTGTTTGAAACGGGAAAACTGCGTGCAAATGTCGATCGCGTATTTCCGGCGGCAGACGTGAAAGAAGCCTTGAAGTATCTCAGCTCGAACCGGAGTTTTGGGAAAGTGGTGTTGGAATTCTAGGTTTTCATCCGTTCGGCAGCCGATTCGGTGATAACGCAAAGCCCCGCGACGCCTGCACGATCCAATTCTGCCATCAGCCTGACAGCTTCATCGTGGGTCAGTCCGCCGGCCTCGACACGGTCGAATGAGACGACTGCCCAAGCCGGTTCTTCGATCTCGCTGGATTCGATCTCCACAGGTTCCGGCCTTTCAGGAACAGGCTCCGCCAACGCGACGCTGTCGTCGCGCAGTAATTGTCCCAGAGTTGGCCTCATGTCCTGGATCTTCATTCCAATTGCCCCGAATCTACCACAACGCCGCGGGCAGTGTAAACAACATTTTACCTAAATGATTCGGCACGGCGCCCGCGTTAATTGGTAAAATGGAGCTCGGTATGCTTTTTCGAGAGTCGTATTTCATCACGGGGTTTCCCGGTTTTATCGCCGAAAGGTTGATCGAGCGCCTCGCTTCGACCGAAACGCAGTTCTTTCTGCTCGTCCAGCCGCATTTTGTAGAGCGAGCGATGAAAGAGATCGAAGAGATCTCCATCGCAACTGCTGTCCCGCTTGAAAATTTTGTCATCGTCGAAGGCGACATCACGCAGCCGCAACTCGGCATACCGAACGCCGACCTCGAAACGATACAGTTCGAAACGACCGACGTTTTTCACCTTGCGGCAGCTTATGATCTTGACGTAGAAAAAGATCTCGCGTTTCGCGTGAATCTGCAAGGCACAAAGAACGTAAACGACCTCGTCCTGTCGATCAAGGACCTGAAACGCTACAATTACATCTCGACCTGCTATGTCGCGGGGAAACGTGAAGGCGTGATCTTGGAGACGGAGCTCGAGCACAAAGCGGGTTTTCGGAACTATTACGAAGAGACGAAATATCTGGCCGAGCTCGAGGTCGAGCGGCTTAAGAATATGGTGCCGCTGACCATCTTTAGGCCGTCAGTCGTCGTGGGCGATTCCGAAACCGGTGAGACCGCAAAATACGACGGCATTTATTATCTTATTCACTATTTACGAAAGGCACCGTGGCTGCTGCGGCTGATAAATGTTGGTAATAAACAGGTTAGGCTGAATCTTGTACCTGTCGATTTCGTCGTCGAAGGCATAGCACAGCTCGCTCGCGACGGAGCAGCAATGGGGAAAACTATTGCTCTCGCTGACCCCGATCCGTTAACGACCGCCGCGATATTCGACGAGATCGCAATCGAGATGACAGGCCGAAAGTCCGAATTCGCACCGCCGACGCGCTTGGTCGAATGGTGGCTGAACACAGGCCTTTCGCCGAGATTGACAGGCCTGCCGCATTCCGGCGTACCGTATTTTTTTATCTCACAAACTTACGACACGGCGGTCGCCGACGAACTTCTGGCGACGCATTCGATCAAATGCCCGCGGTTCACGGACTACGTCGGCAACCTTTTGGATTTCGTCGAAGAGTATCCTGAGCTTTGAACGATCGTTACAAGTTGCAGAACAAAATGCAAAGAGATGCCAACATAGGGCATCATACTTGTCGAATGTTTGGGATGTTGCACACAAAAAAGGTTTGGTTCGCATTATTCTTGCTGCTGTCAGCGGTCGTCTTCACCTCCGCACAAAGCGGCCGCGTGCAGCCGACGCCAACGTCGACGCCCCGCGACGACGACACGGTAAAGATCACTATTGAGGAGATAAAGCTGAACGTCTTGGCCTTTGACGACAGCGGAAAATTCTTTCGCGGTGTGACCGAAAACGATCTGGTCATTGTTGAGAATGACCGCCTGCATCCTCCGACCAGCGTCCGCCGCATCCCCGCAAACGTTCTGATCATTATGGATACGGGCGGCGAGTTGCGCTATGTAAAATCGCTCGACCGTACGCGTCGCGTGGCGATGGCGTTGATCGATTCGCTTGCGGAAGGCAATTCCATTGCGGTAATGCAGTACGCCGACAAACCCGAACTCCTGACCGAATGGACTACCGATAAAGGCGAGGCACGTGATGCGGTCGCGAGGTCGAGCTTTGGCAGAAGATCGGCTTTTGTCGATGCGCTCAACTACGCCGCCGAATTGATGAAGCGTTCGGGCCTCGAGAACCGCCACATCGTATTGATCACCGACGGCACGGACAGTGTTGCCAAATCGTCAGCGAAGGTTGACGCTCTTCAACGCCTGACCGCGACCGATGCCAGCGTTCACGTCTTCAGTTACACCGAAATGGAATCCGTCGATATCGAACCGCGAACGAAGGGCATCTCAAAAACGCCGCCGCCGCGTCCCATGCCCGACGAGATCGCCGATACGCTGCCAAACGGCACACGCGACGCTGCCAAAGCTCCGCGAATCGCGACCATCAATACGGACCGTACTTTTATTCGTCGGATGAAAGCCCGTAAAGCCGATCTCGAACTGAGCCAGGAACAGCTCGGCAAGCTCGCCGAAAACACGAACGGCGAATTCATTCTGCCCGGCACCGTTGACGAGATGATCGAAAAGACGGCGCGCGTAGCACGTATGATCGACTCGGTTTATGTCGTCACCTACATGCCCCGCGAAGAGGCCGTCGGCACACGCGGCATCGCCGAACGCCGCATCGAAGTAACTTCAAAACGCCCCGGCCTCACGGTCCAGGCACGTCGAAGACTGCTGATCACCTTACAAAACTAGCGGCGCCCATCGATATTGACTTTTAGTTACATTAGAATTATTCTAATTTTGACTTGATAAGACTATGGTCAAGGCTATTGAAAATGTGACGGGATTGACGCGGCAGCGTGATGCTGTGCTGCGCGTTATTCGCGATTCTGAAGAGCACCTAACGGCAAACGAGGTATTTGCACAGGCAAAATCGCTGCTTCCGTCGATCTCTTTTGCTACGGTTTACAACAGCCTGCGTTATCTGAAGGACGCCGGACACATTGCCGAGATACAGTTCGGCAACGGTGCCAGCCGATTTGACCGATTCACTCATCGGCACGACCACGCCATCTGCATATCATGCGGGAAACTGGTCGATATCGAAATGCCGATGCCGAAGCAGTTCGTCGCAAGAGCTGCGGAAATGTCGCACTTTAAGCCCGAGAGCCTCGAATTCACCCTCCGCGGCACCTGCCCCGATTGCCAAGCTGCGAATTAGTTTTTCCGCTAGATATTCAGCGTGAAGATCTCCCAAAGTATCGCAGAGATCACATAGACGCTCACCAATATCGAACTGATCAATACCAGAATGAGTATTCCGATCAGGCCAAAGACAAATATATAATCACTGGTCTTCCCTTTACCGTGGCCGGCGGCACGCGTCCGGATGAGCTCCATATTCTGGCGGTTCGCTTTCCAGACAAAATCGAACGCATCGCCGAGAAAGGGAATCGCTCCTACGACATAGTCGAGCCCGATGTTGAACGCCATACGCAGCAGCGTGATCTTTGGCACGCCGTAGCGGACGCCCGCGAGCAAAATGTAGAACGATGCGAACGAAGTTATCGTGTCGCCCACATTCGGTATCAAGCCGATGACCGCATCCAGGCCGAAACGCCATGTCGTCCCCGGAATGCGAAACAATCCGTCCAGATAATGCGCGAGATTGTCGAGACCCTCCTCGATCTCGACCTGGCGTTTTGTGATTTCCGTATCCGACATTTACTTAGCCACAGAGAACACAGAGGTCACAGAGAATATGCCGTCCCGACATTGCTCCGCGTTCTCCGTGCGCTCTGTGGTGAATCATCTTCCTATTATTCGCACCGAGACTATCTTGTCCCCGCGGACGATCGTATCTACGATCTTCATGTCATTTTCGTTCACTCGGCCGAAGACGGTGTAGCCGCCGTCCAGGTGCGGCTGCGGAGCGTGCGTAACGAACCACTGCGAACCGCCGGTGTCTTTTCCTGACAGAGCCATGCCGACCATACCGCGTTCGTACATTACTGTGTTCACTTCGCAGCGGATCGACCAGCCCGGACCGCCCGTACCGTCGCCGCGTGGATCGCCGTCCTGCATCACAAAATTGGGCACGACGCGATGAACGGCGAGGCCGTTGAAATATCCGCGACGTGCCAGCGTGATGAAGTTATCTACGGTGAGCGGTGCGTCTTCCGGCAGCAGGTCGATGGTGAACGTGCCCTTTTGCGTCGTGAGAATTGCTTTCACGGAGCCGTTCTTTCGCGCAACCGCACGCCGATAATCAGCGTCGCGATAGATGATCTGGCCCATTCTTGTGGGGTTTCGGGGCGAAAATGCTCTCAGCGGTTCGGCTTTTTCGCGATAGCCCGGGAATTTGTCGTCGAGGCCGTTGAGGCGGATCAGTTCTGCGGCGCGTTTTCGCACCAGATGATCGACGGAATCGAGCGCCGCACGCAATACGGGCTCGGCAGCGGCCTTGTCGAGCTTCGCGATCGCCGCCACCATCGCAAGCTGTGCATCGTTGTCGCGATCGCCTTTCGCGGCAAAAAATGCATCGCGTATCGCAGCGACGTTCGCCTCCGTTGTCGGACGTTCGCCCAACAAGCCGGCGGCGGCGGTGCGAATTTGGACGTCTTTATTCTTGAGTGCAATACGAAGTATCTCGTCGAGGTCCTCCGTAAAAAATCGGGCGTAAGAACGAAGTGCATCGGCTCCGGCAAGTATCGTGTCTGCGTCCTTTTTCGGATCGGCTTCGGCAAATGCCCGCGCCAGCGGCATCAGCACTGACGGAGCTTCGGCTTTCATCGCCTTGCCTTCTTCGGTCGTCGGTTCGATTCCGGCAAATTCGCCGACAATAGTGACCAGCGTCCGATACTGCTGCCAGTGTTTGAGTTCGGGCGTGCCCTGGTCGCCGCGGCCTGGAGCGATCCGCAATCTTGCGACGTAAACTTCGGTCGCAAAACCGTTGTCGAGCTTGCCGAATTCGCGGATCAGCTTCAACGCCGGTTCGTTGAACGAATGCGGTATCAATTGGCCCAGAGCGGCTGCTACCTCGATAAATTCATTTTGCTCTATAGGAATGAAGTTCGGTCCTTTTGCCTTTTTATAGATCTCGAGCAGCATGTCGCCGTATTCGATCAGCGGCTGCACCGCGGCCGGATCGCGCAGCGTTGACAGCGAGCGTATCACCGAAACACGGACCCGCGTGTCGCGGTCCTTCAATGCGGCGATCAGATGCGGGACGACAGTTTTGTCCTCTGATACGCCCAGAACGCGTGCCGCGTTCGCCCGTGCGACAGCGTCCGCATCTGACGCGAGCATCGAACGTAGAGTTGGGATACCGATCTTGGCACGCAGACGGCCGAGCGTATTCGCGGCATCAGCACGAATGCGCGGATCCGCATCCGTGAGAAACGCCGCTGCCGCCTGATCGCTCTGTGCCGGACGCGCCCGCAGCAAAGCGGTAATGCCCGCCAAGACGATCTCAGCGTTACGATCTTTGCCAAGTTCGCTTTCAGCTGCTAATACAGCGATTATCGCCTCGCTAAGTTTCGCGGCCGAAGGATCTTTCGCATTCGCGGCAGCTATCTTTCCGGCAGCCTCGACCGATTTTGCAATTACCGTCGCACCGCCGGCGGCCTCGCGGTCGAGCGAAACTGCTGCCTGCTTCAATATCGCGTCGGCGCCTTTGACAGACTCGATCTCGCCGATGGCGAACGCCGCCATCGCACGAACGGCGTTTGAGCTGTCGCCTGCCAATAGCTCCGCCAAAGCCGGGATCGCCGCCTCGTTTCCGATGCGGCCCGCTGCAAGTGCCGCACGGCGACGCACGTCAGCATTCGGCGACCGCAGTAAATTTTCCAGCGTCGCATCAAACCGCCGCGCGTCCTCCGCCTTTACGATCTGGATCTGTGTATTAAGCGGCACCTGCGCATCCGCGAAAACCGCCGACAAACACATGGCGGCAAAGATCGAAGTAATTCGTTTCATAAAAATGCCTCGGGTCGAGATATCTAATGATATCCCTACACGAGGCTGTCAAAAAGTGCGAAATGTCCTTAAGCTCGTCTATTCGACCTCGACGATCTCATAGGTCGTGTTGATGGACGCGGTCGGGCGGACGGTGGCGGCGACGGAGCAGTATTTCGTATCTGAAAGCTCGACGGCGTCAGCGACGGCCTTTTCCGAAACGCCGCGGCCATACACGATATGGTGGACATCGAACGAGATGAATTTACGCGGATGATCGTCGGCGCGTGTGCCTGTTATCCGGATCTTGTAATCGGTTATCTGCTGGCGTTTTTTCTCCAAAATTGACGCGACATCTACCGCAGTACAGCCTGCGACGGCGACCAACAGCATTTCCATCGGAGTAGGTGCGGAGTGCCTATCTCCTTTAGTATCCATGAGTTGTGCGATTCCGCCGGGCCCGATACCGACAAAAAATTCGTCCCCACGCCAGATCACCTCTGCCGACATTGTGTTGCTTGCTGCCATAGTTAGGAGCGCCGTTAAAGCATGATTTTATCATATGCATCGCCTCAGGCGTCTTGGCACGCAACCCTTGGCACGCGTTATGCTTCAAAGAGCGCGTAGGGATACGTGTGTCCCCCGGTCGGCTCACAATTGCCATCGTAATGAGGATGCTGAAAATGTTTGGAAAACTTCGCTTACTAACCGCGGTAGCAGCTGCGATGTTCGTCATCTCCGGTTTCGCGGTCACTGCAGAGGCACAGAACCGCAATGAACGCGAGGTCCGCGATACGGTGCGGGCACTGAAGTCGCGTCTCGACGATCTCGAAAACAACCTGCGATTTCAGATGCAGTCGAATTCGGATCCGAACGAGCTGGTAATGGAAGTTCAGGATCTGATCCGAGACGTGCGCGACCGCATGCGTGAATTTGAACAGAACCTCGACCGTAGACGCGAGAACCGCAGCGACGCACGCGCCGTCATCGACGCCGCTCAGCGTGTGCAGCGATTCCTTGAAGACAATCCGCAAAATCAGAAGGTCATGGACAACTGGATGGGCGTGCGCACATCTCTTGACCGTTTAGGAGCAAACTACGGCATCGTGACGCGTTGGGGAGCTGATGCCGGGACGAGCGGCGGATACTCGCAGCCAATGCCCTCGAATACGCTAAGCGTCGGCCTGTCGGGGACTTACGAGCTTGACCGGGAACGGAGCGAACGCATTGATGACGTGCTTTCGGGAGAGAACCTCAGCGACGAGGACCGCAGCGATCTTATCGAAAAACTGGAAGCTCCCGAACAGCTTGCTATCGAGATACGCGGGCGTCAGGTAACTCTCACTTCCTCACGCGGGCCGGCAGTCTCTATGACTGCGGATGGCCGCGACAAGATCGAACGCAACGCCGCAGGAGCGACCGTCCGGCTGCGAGCAACGCTCGCCGGCGACACGTTGACAATTTCAAGCCTGGGAGGCGACACGGACTACACGATCACATTTACCTCGGTCAGCAACGGACGCGTGATGAAGGTTTCCCGCAGGATCACGACCGAATATCTTCGTCAGACCGTATTCGCCGAGAGCGTCTACAACAAGACCGACTCGGTCGCCCGGCTCAACATCGGCGGCGGTTCGGCGGCTGACGACGATCAATATGGCGGCTATTCCGAGAACGACCCGCCAACATCGGGAACTCAGAGCCCAACGCAGCCAAACACCTCGACAGGCCGCGGTCCGGTCATCGCAACGACAAAGCCGGGTAACTATATCGTCCCGTTCAATGCTTCGGTAACCGCTTTGTTGGAGAACGAGATACGCACGGGCGTGTCGCAGAACAACGACCGTTTCCGCATGACCGTGCAGACTCCCGATGAATTCCGCGGTGCGATACTCGAAGGCTACATTTCGAACGTCAACCGTTCGGGCCGCGTTTCGGGCAGGTCGAATATCACTTTTAATTTCGACAAGATCACGCTCCGCGACGGCACCGTTTACGATTTTGCGGGAGTGCTCGGCGAGATCCGAGATCTGAACGGCAAGGTCATCAAGATCGATGACGAGGGTTCGGCAAAAAGCGATTCGCAGACCAAAGAAACGGCGAAACGCGGCGGCATCGGTGCCGGCGTCGGGGCCATCATCGGAGCCATCGCCGGCGGCGCAAAAGGCGCGGCGATCGGTGCCGTGATCGGCGGCAGTGCCGGCGCCGGCTCGGTCATCGTGACCGGCAAAGAAGATATTCGATTGCTGCCTGGAACGACATTCGTTGTCACCTCAACATCGCCGGATCGAAGCTATCGGTAATTCCTAGGCATTGGTAGCGGCTTAAGGGCGTCTGAAGAGTGCAAATGCAAACTCGGCGCCCTCTGTGTCATTTTCGGCGTTCTCTGCGTAGACGTATTGTAAACGCAGAGACAGCAGAGTTTTGCGCCGAGAACGCAGAGTTCTAATAGTAACCGGTTGTAAGCTTGGGCTTTCGTCGCAACCACTTCAAATCACTTTTCAGACAGCCTCTTTTTGCTTCTCTGTTTTCTCTTTGCCCTATGTGGCAATATATCTTCGTGACGACGCTGCCCGAAGAGATAGAAAGATACCGCGACCGGCTTTGGCGGCGCGAGGAGCAAATTCGCGTCAAAACGGTCGAGGACGTCGAGGCGATGGTCGAGGAACTCGGTTTCTGCCTCGGGCTGACAGATGTCCGCAAGCGGATGCCGTCGGTTTACATCGCGGTGTGCGGCCGCCGCGATGCGCATATGCCGCGCAACGTGCAAAAGGACGAGGAGGCTAGCGCCGCTTGGGTGCTGAAGGACGAGGTTATCGCACTCGGCCGCGTTTACTACGGCAAGATCTACAAAGGCAATTCGATGTTTATTGCGCCGCGGCTGATACCTGTTTTCAATTCACTCTGGGGCTGCTCAAAGGCGGGTGAGCCCGGCATTTTATCGAAAGACGCGCAGGCCGTTTTGAAAATATTGCGGAAAGAGTGGGAGATGGCGACGGCCGACCTGAGGAGCGAAACCGGCATGGACCGCACGCGGCTGACGAAGGCCATCGACGAGCTGCAGAAACGTATGAAGGTCGTACCCGCGGAGGTGGTCTATGTCCCGAAATTCACCTATATTTGGACGCTTGCCGAAGGCCGGTTTCCAAAGGAACTGAAAGTGAAGATGACGCGGGAGGATGCGGTTCGCGAGCTGGCTAGGACATACCTGAAAGCGTTCGGAATGACGCTTGTCGGAGAGCTGTCCGGCAAATTCGGATTTCAGCGTTGGGAATCGGGCAAGGCGAATCACGAGCTGGTCGATGAAGGATTTTCGGAACGTATAGCGAAGGGCGTTTACAGGATCAGCAGCCTCGAAGGGTCCCCCAAATAAAAATCCCCTGAACGATCTTCATTCAGGGGTAAATTGGATCAAGTTGATCTGGCCTATTTGAACAGACCCTTTATAAATTCCTCGAGCTGATGGAAAAGACATCCGCACGAATTTGGATCACAGTCGCGAACCTGCGGGTCGTATTTACCGTCTTTGTCATAGCACATAGCATGCCGTTTCGGGTCGTTTATCGCAGCTTGGACAATACCAACCGCACCGACAGACACGATCATCAACAAAAGTAGTACCCTCAGTCTTTTTCTAACTAACATCAATGCCTCCTTTCTTTTGTTTCTGTTGGAATGGTCCTCCCGCGATCATGATGCAAAAAGGTCACATTTGCAGGAAAACAACGAGAAAAATACTACGGCTTTCAGATTTAGTCAATAGAGACCTTTCTACTTTTCGCTGACAATGGCCCAGAACTTCAAATTGCCGGGCGGCGGAATATCTCCGCCAGCTCTCGCATTCGATGTGCGTCCTGCGGGTTCTTCGCTCTGATAGCGTCCTTGGTCAGAGCGCCTGCGAGGCCGTTCAATTTAGCAGCTTCGGCGGACGAACCCTCAGCCTTACTGATCGCCTGGCGCATCGCCGTGATGCGTGAAGCGGGCAGAGCGTTCGAGCGCTCAAGCTGGTCGAGATAGGCCTTTGCGACCGTCAAATTATTCGTCCACGAGATGCGTTCCTGATGCTGGACGTTCAGCACATCGAAACGCACCGTATTCGCCGCATCGATCTCGTTCTGTGTGAGATGCTTGGTCGGCGTCAGTTCGAAAACATCGAGCCCGCGAGCGATCTCTGACGAATATATGTAGCCGTTGTACCAATAAGCCGACCACGAGCCGCCCATTACGAGCACGTTGGCATCGATCGGGCCGCGGTCGAAATAGGCGATCTCGAAAGGCTTGGCCGGATCGGTGAAATCCTTGACCGAAATGCCGCCCTGATACCATGCCTGCACCTTGATGTCGCGTCCGGGAACTGGCACGAGCGAGCCGTTGTGAGCGACGCAGTTCTCCTGCTCGGTCTGCGCGGCCGGAAGTTTGTAGTAATTCTGGAATTTCAGCTTGTTGTTATCGAGCGTGAAAACCGCGTTCGCACCCCATTTGTCGGGATCATTCTCGCGGCAACGCGGTCCCATGCCGCCGCCCCATTCGTCAGTGAAAACGATCTTCTTGCCGTCGTTCGAGAACGAAGCCGAATGCCAATACGCATAGTTGGGATCATTTACAGCGTCGATACGCTTCGGATTTACAGGGTCGCGGATGTCGAGCAAAATGCCGTTGCCCGCACAGGCTCCTGCGGCCAGGCCGATCTCAGGGTAAACGGTGATATCGTGGCACTGATTCGTCTCGGAAGGACGGCCCTTGTTCTCGTGCGAGCCGCCATCGTCGAGCACGTTGAACTTTCCCGTCTTCTCGTCGCCGAAAATACGCGGCGTCGATACGATCTTCGCGTTCTCAGGATTGGCAAGCGGGACCTTTATGACCTCAATGCGGAAAAAAGCCGTATTCGGGTCCTTGTCAGGCGGGCCGCCCGAACAGCCTTCCAGCTCTTCGCCCGGACGCACGAACGACGTACCCGAAATAAAAACGTAAACATTCTCTTTGTCCTTCGGATCTACGAGCAGCGTGTGCGTATGCGATCCGCGGCACGACTGAACGGCCGCTACCTGTTTCGGTTTCTGGATATCGGAGATATCAAATATCCTCACGCCGCGAAACCTGTCCTTGTTCGCCGCTGGCATTCCCATGCCCATCGGCCCCATCGGTGCCGGCGGAAAGCCTTCGGTACCGCAGTCGAGACGGCCGTTCGGCATCTCGACCGACATGAACATCAGATTACCGTGCACGGAAACGTCGCCCTGTCCGCCCGGGCAGATCAGCGACGTAAGCAGCTTGGTTTTCGACGGATTCGATATGTCGTAAATATTGATGCCGTAGAAATTGCCCAAGAAGAGTCTATTGCCCTGAAACGCAATGTCCGAATTCGCGAACGCGAGGCCCGCAAATGCCAACCTTTCCTTTTCAGGGATCATACGCGGATCGGGAATGCCAAGTGCCTTTAGCGCGTCGCCGACCTTCGGCGCATTCGGGTCGACGCCCATGTCGAATGCCTCGGGCTTTTTCAACAGCGAAACGTGCTTGATGCCGAATGCTGCCTCTCCGGCGTCAAAAAGCCCCGGCTTTAGGCTCGCACGCGGATCTTTTGTATCGGCGCCCTTCATGCCCGCGGGCATTTTCGGAGCCGAAGGAAGCTGTGCATTTGCTGCAATGGCGAATGCGAACACGATAAGAGCGACAAAGGACAATTTCTTCATAAGTTTTATCTATTACGGCAAAATGGCGAGTAAAGTTTGCATTGTTTTGATCTCGGCACGCTGGCCGCTGTCAACGTCCGTCGCGAAGCTGAAAAGCTCTGCGTCCTGACCGGCTCCGGCAGTGTCGAAAAGGTCCTTGACCATCGTTAGAGCACCTTCGTGGTGCTGTATCATTCCCGCAAGGAAAAGGCGATCGAATTCAGCACCGCGTGCCCGACGCAAAGCGTCCATCTGCTGCCGCGTGAGCATGCCGGGCATCATTTTGTGCTGTCCCGAGCCGTGCGAACTGCCCGAGTTTTCGGCAGCGTCAATGCCGCGAAGCGCGAGCCATTTTTTCATGAAGTCCATCTCGTCGGTCTGGCCGCGGGCGATGCGGGCTCCCAATGAGCGAATATCCACGTTTTCGGTGCGGGCCATTATCAGATCGGTCATCTCGACCGCCTGAAGATGATGAACTATCATTCCCCGCATGAATTCGATGTCTTTGGCAGAAACCGGCGGCAGCTTAGCCCGAGTGTCCGGCGGCAAAACACGCGTCGGCTGCCCCGGCGCACCGGGCTGGACGATGACCGGCGGCTTCATGTCCTCAGGTTGCTGGGCAAACGTGAAGGATACAGCAGTCAAAAGGCACGAGATCGCGAGAATGACTCGACCAAACTTAGATCCCATTAACGGCATAGAAAAGACAGACATCTGCAAACTTTGAGTTCGATGAAAGAACTCGTTTCGCAGATTTATGCTGTTGAACGAAGATGGACGGAGAAAAGTTCTCAGATCAACTTTACGACAAGCGATCGGAGGCCGTTCCCTTTTCCGGGCCGCAACGCAATGGGTCCGAGTCTTTTAGTATTTCATCAGATCCTGCACCGCTGCCTCGACATCCTCGCTTTGCGGCAGGATGAAATCCTCGACCTGCGGGGCATATGCGACGAAGGTATCGGTGGCGCCGACGCGGCGGACCGGAGCGTCGAGGTACTCGAAAAGCTCGTTCGAGATGCGTGCGGCGATCTCGGCACCGTAGCCGTACGAGATCGGATCTTCATGAGCGACGAGCACGCGGCTGGTCTTTTTCACAGACTCGGCTATGGCTTCCCAATCGTAGGGAACGAGCGTGCGAAGATCGATCAGCTCAACGGAGATTCCTTGCTGTTCGAGGCGTTTGGCCGCCTGATTCGAGCGTTCGACCAGAGCGCCGAAAGTAACGATCGTGACATCACTTCCCTCGCGGACGGTCTTTGCCTTGCCGAACGGGATCAGGAAATCGCTGCCGGGATACGCCGATTTGTTGTAAACCTGACGATAAAGGTGCTTGTGTTCGAGGAACAGCACGGGATCGTCGCATCGTATCGACGTGCGAAGCAGGCCGTTCGCATCGAGCGCCGTCGCCGGATAGACGATACGCAGGCCCGGCGTATGTGCGAACAGCGTCGTGCCTGATTGCGAGTGGTAAACGGCTCCGCCTTTCAGATAGCCGCCCACGGGAACTCGAAGCACCATCGGGCATTTCGAATCGCCGTCGGAGCGCCAACGCGTCAGAGCGACCTCGTTGCGGATCTGCATCATCGCGGGGAAGATATAGTCGAAAAACTGTATTTCCACGACCGGCTTCAGCCCGCGAAGAGCCATGCCGACGGCACGTCCGACGATATTCGCTTCGGCGAGCGGCGAATTGAAAACGCGTGCCGAGCCGAATTTTCGCTGCAGATTCGCGGTTACTTTAAACACGCCGCCTTTCCCTTTGACGATGTCGAGATATTCCTCGCGCGAGCAATCGGCCACGTCCTCGCCGAAAACCACGATCCGCGGATCACGTTCCATTTCCTCGTGCATGCAGCGGTTGATCAGATCGACCATCGTGCCGGGATTGCCTGAAAGTTCGGCGCCGTTCTCGGTATCGAAAAGCTGCCGATCGGTCGGATCGACGTCGGGCGAAAATACGTTGCGAAATGCAGATTCCGGCGGCGGCTGCGGCGTTTCGACCGCGATGTCTGCCGCACGATTGACCTCGTCATCGACCTCTTTGCGCAGAGCCTCGAGTTTTTCCGAGGTGATGATGCCCTCGGTCATCAGGAACTCGGCAAAGGTCCGGATCGGATCGATCGCGGCGTCTGCGTCGCGCTCTTCGTCGGGGCGATACAGCTTTTCATCGTCCGACAGCGAGTGCGAATACGGACGAATGACCTTGCCGTGGACAAAGGCCGGGCCTTTGCGTTCGCGGCAATATTCGACCGCGCGTTTGAACGCGGCGTAAGAATCAAGCGGGTCGGTGCCGTCGCATTTTTGAATGAAAAGGTTCGGGAAGCCGGAAACGAGTTTAGAGATATCGCCGCCCGCAGTGTTCACCTCGACCGGGACGGAAATGGCGTAGCCGTTGTCCTCGACGACGAAGATCACCGGCAGTTTCAGGTTGCAGGCAGTGTTCAGCGCTTCCCACCATTCGCCTTCGCTGGTCGTGCCGTCGCCGACCGACATATAGACGACCTCGTCGCCCTTATAGCCCGTGATCTTGTCCTGCAGCTCAGGCAGCAGCGACGCGCGATAGCTTGCCTCTGCCGCACCGACCGAATGCAATGCCTGCGTTCCTGTACACGATGACTGGGACGGGACGTTAAGGTCCTTATGTCCCCAGTGCGAAGGCATCTGGCGGCCGTGCGAATTCGGATCGACCTCGGCACCGACCGATGAATACAGCATTTCCTGCGCGGTCATTCCCAGGCCGAGCATTAACGCCCGGTCGCGGTAATACGGGAAAAACCAGTCGTAGCCGGGCTTCATTGCCTTTGCCGCGCCAACAAGCATTGCCTCATGGCCGGCACCGGATATCTGGAAAAAGATCTTGTTCTGACCCTTTAGCTGTATCTCTTTGTCGTCGATGCGGCGCGACATATACATCGTCCGATACATCTCGACCAGCGTCTCGGCCTCTAGGCCGTGATACTTTTCATCTGCTGCGGCGTTTGCCGCGTCGGCTGCCTTTGCGTTCAATTTTTCAGTCGCAGTCGCCATTATTAAACCTTCTTTTTATAAATAATTCTGAATATCGGGCAAGGTTCTACGATACCAAATCAAGGAAAGGCGGGCAATTTTGCAAGTTTGGGCGACAGCGTAGTTGGGTTTCTATCCGATCCGATCTTTGATGATCAATGGATCCCGGCTAGTGTGAAAGACAGATGCAATAATGATCAGTTTGCACTCCCTCCCAAAGATGATGACAAACGGAAATTTGTCCAAAAAGGCTGTGCGGAATTGGGTGTCATCTATCCTCGGAAACGAAAACGGCCTCTCTTCGATCGTTGCGATCTTACTTTCGATCTCTTCGCGAAATCGTGACCCCAAACCGATCTCTTGCTCTTCGTACCACACGGTCGAATTGATAGCTTCGGCTTCTGCCTCCGGGCGAAACTGGACTCCCATTCTTATGCTATTTTCCGCAGATTTTCGCGGACAGTTTCCCAGGGTATCGAGGAATCAGGATCTCTCCTGAAGTCTTCCATCCGCCGCTCCAGCTCAGCCTTTTGTTCGTCAGTAAGATGGAAGGCCTCGTCTTCTGAACCAATGCTGCTGTAGATATCATCGGCAAGTTTTCGCCGCTCCGGGATGGGGAGACGTAACGCTTGTTCGAGCAGGGTGTTCATATGATTAAGATATGCCGAAATGACGCCCGACGCAATAGAAAATCCGGGCCATTGTCGGACATATCAACTAATTCTCGATCGGTGCGAACGAAGCAAGCCATAGAGCGATTCTAACAACAAAAAACGCTGCCATTATCGCGGGAGCTGCCGCCAGAACAATTATCATCAATTTTCCGAGCTTGGAGTGATACGGCCAGATGGATTCGTTGTTCCACAGCGTACAAAGGATGGAGACAAGAAAAACTAGATTAGCAGGAATAATCCAAACCCACGGCTCAGACGCAGGAGTTCCTTCGATCCAGTTTTCGATACCAATAAGAAAGAAAGGAGCTACGAGGATACTCGCCAGCACAGCGGCCATACGCGGTCTTATCAAAGACAACCCGGGGGCAGACCCAAAAAGAACAATCGGCACGATGAGCAACAACAAAGCCGACCACCCAAATCCCGCCGCGATCCCGAGTATCGTCGCGATACCTACGAAATAGAGACCACCGGCAAAAAGATAAACAAGATATTGAATTCCCCGAAGGATATATTCCGGCCTCATGATTGAATCACTTCGACGTCAAAACCCAACCGACCGGATCGACCGTCGGGACGGCGCCGGTGTAGCTGATCGTTGCCTTGCCGTCCTTCATTTCGACGCGTTGTGTTTTTCCGTCGATGACGACGTCGACAGGCATCGGGAAGGGCATGTTGTTTGGCGTTTCCCAATGCAGGTTCAGCGTTCCGGGGACGAGCTGCAGCACGAGCTTCGGCAGTTTGGGCTGGCGGAGATATACCTCAAAGAACCAGCCGAGTTCCATTTTCGATTCTTCCTCGGCGATGGTCAGGAAATCGTCCGTATTGACCAGCCGCGTCTGGCTGCCGTCGGTTTTCGCTTCCATCTCTTTGTCGGGATACGCCATTCTGCGGAGCGCTCGGAAAAATGCGTCGTCGCCGATCAGGTATCGCAGCGTGTGCAGCACGACGGCCCCTTTGCCGTAAATATCGCCGTCGCTTGCGACAAAATCCGGAGCGGCGAGGTAAACCTCGTATGCAAATTTTTGCTCACGCGGAGCTACTGGCTGCATGTTGCGCGTGCGTGCAGCACGGTTTCGCATTTCAGCAAAATAGGCGTCCTTTTTTCCGATGTGTTCCAGATACAGCGTATCCATGAATGACTGAAAGCCCTCGTGGATCCAGAAATCGCGCCAGTCGCTCGCGGTAACGAGGTTCGCCCACCATTCGTGGCCGAGTTCGTGAAGCTGCAGCCAGTCGAAACCGTGTGCGTTGTATTGAAATTTGTTTCCGTATGCCAGCATCGTCGAATGTTCCATTCCCAGATGCGGAGTCTCGGCGATGCCGAGTTTCTGAGAGCGAAAAGGATATGGACCAAGATACTTCTCAAAAAATTCGACGTATTTTTTTGTCTCGTCGATCAGCTTTTGGCCTTTCTCGTAGCTTTCCGGGAGTATGTAAAATTCGATCGGAATGTAGTCGCCCGCGACGCTCTTCATCCTGTCTTTGATGACACGATATGGTGCGGCGTTAAAAACGAGCGAATAGTTCGGTATCGGATTGTTGATCTCCCATTTGTAGGTCGAAGTATTGTCCTTGTTCTTTATCACCCTATCCAGTACTCCGGGAGCGGCGACCACCAGCGGATCAGGGACGGTGATAAGCATTGTCGCTCCATCAACCTTGTCAGACGGGTGATCTTTAACAGGAAAATAGAGATCCGCCCCGTCGTTTTGCAGGGCGACCGAGATCCAATCAGCACCCGAAGGAGTTTTTTCCCACATGAAACCGCCGATCCATGGCGGACGCGGTGCAACACGTGGCTTGCCGCTGTACTTGGTCCGGAGGGAGAACATCTCGCCCGCCTGTAAAGTCTGCGGCAGTTTGATCCATATCTTTCCACCACGGCGTTCCCATTTTACAGGCGTCATCCAATTTTCGATGGACTCGATCTGAAATGGCGTGTCAAGATCAACGACGATCACATTCGTCGGATGGACGATGCGGCCCGTCATCAGCAGATCGCCGATGATCGAACGCTCTTTCGGATCGACGTTCACGTCGATCTCATAGTAATAGACGTCATACGCAGCCTGCTCATAGCTCAGCGGCCCGCCCGTTTCGGTCGGGCGTACGCCGAGATCACGCTGGCCGTGGGCTGCGGCTGCAAATAGAAAAATAGAAAGGAACGAAAGAAGAACAGACCTCATAGAAGACCTCGCAGGTGCAAAAAGTTTCAAGGCATTCTAGCACGGACACCGGATTTGGCTTGCGTTTTCGGCGAAGAGCGAATATTTTTCAAAAACAAATGCGAATCGTTTTGTTGTTCTGTTTTCTGATCGCTTTCGGTTATGTCGGCATCGACGGCCAACAACCGGCAGCGTCTCTCGAAGTACAGAAAGCCAACGAACGCCCGCAAGCAGCCGCGGCGGGAAAAGAGCCTTTCGACGACGCCGACGTGAAAACGATGGCATCAAAATGCGTTGAACTCGATACGGAAGCAGGCCTGATCATCATCGAGCTCTATCCTGAAAGCGCACCCGAAACGGTACGCAATTTTCTTAATCTTGTCGCGATGGGCTTTTTCAATATGACGACGTTCAGCCGCGTCGTGCCTGATTTTGTGGTACAGGGCGGAAACGTCTGGACACGCGAGGGCGGTGTATCGACCGAGATGGGAACGCGTGCGCGCCGTCGCTTAAAAGACGAACCGAACCGCATTTTGCACGAACGCGGCGTCGTCTCAATGGCTCGCGGCGAAGAAGCGAACACCGCAACGACGAACTTCTTTATTCTGGTAAGTGATTCACCGCACCTGGACGGCACATTCGCCGCCTTCGGCCGCGTCGTCCGCGGAATGGACGTCGCCGACGAGATCAACAAATCAAAAGTAACGAACGAAAAACCGGAAAAACCTGTCCGAGTTAAAAAAGCGAGTGTTATTTCGTGCGTCATATAATATCAACATGAACCGCCGCGTCGCACTTCTTGCTCTCATTGCAATGCTGGTTGCTGGATCGATCAGGTTGCTGCTTTACCTTTTTCCAGACCAAGCTTTTTGGCATTTTCGGGAGTTGTTAGATTATCCAGGATGGTTGGTTCAAGGTTTCATTAGTGGCATATATTATTTCGTCCTGCAAAGAGATCCCAGTGACTATCCGACAGGTATTGATCAGGTCTTCAACTACCTCTGGATTTTCGTAATAGTATTTGCACTTTCCTCACTTGTTAACCGGGTTTTAAGTAAACACGCAAGTTAGAAACGTTATTCAGCAAAATCTAGATCTATCGTCATGCGGTACTCATTCGCCATCGACGGATGGCCGTGGGCGAGGGAAACTTCTATGCCTTTGCGATATGTTTCGATGGCTTTGTCGCGTTGGCCGGTAGAGCGATAGGCCTGTGCAAGCGTGCCGTACGCGTTACCTTCGTCGTCAGCTTTCGACAAATAGCTTTCCAATAGTTCGATCACCTTTTGATGATCGCCTGCTTTTTCATATTCTTTTGCCAGTCCGAACATCACCATCGTGTTCTCAGGGTCGGCGGCGAGCATTTGTTCAAAGACTTCGATTCGATCCTGCATACATTTATCTTACCGCAGAGACGCTGAGACGCGGAACCAAATAATTAGAGCGGGAATGTGAACTTCTACTTTCTTTGGTTTCTCGGCGTCTCAGCGTCTCTGCGGTTAGAAAAGTCTTTGCTGTACCGGTTCGGCGGCCGTGGTTTCGGGCTCATCGCGATCGACAACGGCACGTTCGCTTTGTTTGAAACCGAGCCGTTTTGCGTGGAAATCGAACAGTTTTTTCGTCACTTTCCATTGCTCGGTGCGTCCGGTCCTGCGCTCTGCGTAACTGCGATGACGCAAACCGCCGCCGCGTTCCCGGCTCATCATGTTGATGATCTTGCGGACGCGTGTTTCGGGCAATCGCTCGTTCATTTTCTGAACGAAATATTCCTCGATCGAATCAGTATCGATATGCAGCATCGACATAAATGCCCGCTGTGCACCGCACTCTTTTGCGCGTTCGAGCAGACCCGGCATGTCCGATTCGTTGTAGCCGGGAATGACCGGTGCGATGCCGATGCCGGTTTTGACGCCGGCGTCGGACAGCGTTCTCATCGCACGGAAACGCGCTTCCGGGATCGGTGTATATGGCTCAAAAGGATTCGATCGTTCTTTCGTCAGAAAAGGCAGCGAGAAGAATACCGATACTTCAGAAAGCTTCGTTATAATGTCCAGATCGCGTGTAACGAGCGGCGATTTCGTTATGATCGCCACCGGCACGCGGAATTCCACACAGACCTCGAGGCACTGCCGCGTCAATTTATACTCGGCCTCAAGCGGCAAATAAGGATCGGTCGCGAATGAGAAATCGAGGTGCGGCATCTTGTCGCGGGTTTTCTTAAGTTCCTGTCTCAGTAGTTCGGGAGCATTCGGTTTGACGACGATCTTTGTCTCAAAATCCGTCCCGGCTCCGTAGCCGAGATATTCGTGATATTGCCTTGCGAAACAATATGTACAGCCGTGAATGCAGCCGCGATAGCAATTCACGGTGTACCGCCAGCCGCCTTCCCAATCAGACGCGAACGCCTTTGTAATGACCTTTTTGGTCGCAGTTTCCTCAAAAACCTCTAGCTTGGTCGGCGGCGGCTTGCCGACGTATTCCGCGGAATAGCGGTTGTAAGGATTAGGAGGATTCTTAACGTGTCGCACAGATGCAACACTATCGCATCTGTAAAGAAAAGGCAATATTTCCCACAGAGGGCACAGAGGGCACGGAGAAGAAAGAAGCCGGAAGCCAGTAGCCAGAAGTCAGTAGACAAAGGCCAAAAACCGAAAACCCAAGACCCGGATCCTTTCTCCGTGCTCTCTGTGCCCTCTGTGGCTAAAGATCTTTTCTCATCAGCAGGTCCGTCTGCGGGTCGGAACCGAGTTGAAAGATGTGCGTGCCGCAGAATTGGAAGCCGTTCTTTTCGTAAAAACGCCGTGCTCGCGGGTTAAATTCCCACACGCCGAGCCACATCACGTCGCAACCCAGCTCGCGTGCCTTAGAAAAACACTCGTCCATCAGAGCCTGACCGACGCCTTTGCCCAGGAATTTTTGATGTGAATATAACCTCGCGAGCTCTATCGGCCGCACTGCGTGAATATCGTCCTCGGTCGCACCAATGATGAGTTTCGCGTAGCCGGCGGGTTCGCCGTCCAGTTCGGCGATGAAGAAAATGTTGCGTTCATCGGCGAGCTCGCGAGCCACCTGCTGCTCAGAAAACGCCGTCGCCATATACGCCGCCATGTCCTCCGGCCGATTCGCCGGGTGTTCATGAAACGCATCCCAAAACGTCACGTAAGCCAGCTCCGCGAGCATTGCTGCGTCGTTAACCGAAGCAGATCTGATCACAATTTCGTTAGACACGGTGCAGAAAATTCTCGC
Organism: Acidobacteriota bacterium; assembly: GCA_019639155.1. Taxonomy (GTDB): domain Bacteria; phylum Acidobacteriota; class Blastocatellia; order Pyrinomonadales; family Pyrinomonadaceae; genus OLB17. Next base: position 455,013 of record JAHBSJ010000001.1, read on the forward strand.
AGACAAATACATTTCTGGCGCGAAAATGAGCGGGCGACTCGGCTAGGCTAAACGCTTTCATCGCCTCAACGCCGGACAGAAAGACAGGCTCGCGGCTCGCGGGCACTTCGGACAACCACTCGGGGATCGCAATATTCAATTCATCGCACAGGGTTTCGATAGTTCCCGCAAACACTGCATCTTTTGGCACGTCATCAAGTTCAAAAGGTTCGGCGATCGCACGGAGATCTCGGTGATACCTGAAACTGTCAACGAAATCCATCAGAGCGATCTTCCACCAACGAGGTTCTTCGCGCATTCTGGCCTTGGTTTCTGCCGCGGTTATCATTGGTCAAATATTCCTTCAACAAAATACTGCGTCCGCGGCGGGATCTGCTGCTTCGGATAGTACTTTTCGATTATCGAGAACACATCAGCGGCAGACCGCAGAGACAAATGATCGATCAAGAATCTAAGATCAGCTTCGTCTTCAGTGTCCGACCTCACCGCAAGAGCTTTCATTGCAAGCAGGTATTCGGCTTCGGGAGCGAGGACGGTCAGATTCGGCATGTGAAACAACACGTTCTTGGAGTGCTGTACGACGTATCCTTTCACACCATCGTTAAGCCACGTTTCATCGAGATCGTGCCGTTTCGCTATAAGCGATACAGCTTCCCTAATCACAGCCGACGGATGAAATATCGCGTCGACGTCCTTGGTTGCGATCCTGGTTTTGAACACAAGCACCATTACCGCCCCGCCGAAAAGTGCGACCTCTCCCTTGACATCCTTTAGAGCAAGTTCATCATTCAGCTCAGTCAGGTATTGTTTTATCTCTGCTGCGGTCATAGCTTGCCGCGGACCTGGTAAACGCTACTTCATTATCAGCTTTGCGATGGTTTGTAGCTGCATGTTCGACGTGCCTTCGTAGATGGCGCCGATCTTGGAGTCGCGCCAGAATTTTTCGACCGGATAATCTTTAACGTAGCCGTAGCCGCCGTAAAGTTCGATGGCTTTGGACGAAACTTTTTCGGCGACGCGCGACGTGTAGAGTTTTGCTATGGCGGCCTCTTTTACGAAAGGCTTGCCGGCGTCTTTCAGACGAGCGGCGTTGTAGGTGAGCAAACGTGCCGCCTCGATCTCGACGGCCATTTCAGCGAGCTGGAACTGCACCGCCTGGAAATTGTTGATCGATTGGCCGAACTGTTCGCGTTCGGCGGTGTATTTCAGAGCGCATTCGTAAGCACCCTGAGCGATGCCGAGCATCTGTGCTGCGATACCGATGCGGCCTTCGTTGAGCGTTTCGATCGAGACCTTGTAGCCTTTGCCGACCTCGCCTAACACGTTCTCTTTAGGCACTTTACAGTTCTCATAAATAAGCTCGGTCGTTGACGATGCGCGTATGCCGAGCTTGTCCTCTTTCTTGCCGACGGTGAAACCTTCAAAGCCTTTTTCGACGATGAACGCGGTGATGCCTTTGTATCCCGCATCCGGATCGACCGTCGCAAATGTGATGAAGATCTCCGCCTCGTTGCCGTTGGTGATCCAAAGCTTTTGGCCGTTGAGTTCCCAATGGTCGCCTTTATCGACGGCCTTGGTTTTTAGAGCAAATGCGTCAGAGCCCGACGACGCTTCGCTAAGAGCGTAAGCACCGACACGGCCGCTTGCCATCTGCGTCAAATATTTTTTCTTGAGATCATCGCTGCCCCATCGCATGAATGCGTTGGTGACGAGCGTATTGTGCACATCGACAAAAACCGACACGCTGGCGTCAACGCGTGCAAGCTCTTCGATCGCGAGGATCGCGTTAAAGATCGTCGAGCCGGCACCGCCGTATTCTTCGGGCGATTCGATGGCCATCAGGCCGAGTTCGAAACACTGTTTGATCAGGTCGGCGTCGAGCTTTGCCTCTTTTTCCATATGCTCGACGCGGGGGCGTACCTCGCCTTCGGCAAATTCGCGGACCGATGCGCGAAACAGTTCCTCTTCCTCTGACAATACGGTCAGGCCGGTGCCTGACAATGCGGTTCCTGCTGCTGTGCTCATAATTTTCTCCGTGTTTTCCGCAACAACGTGCGGGCATTTAACAGATTCGTTAAGATAACATTTTAGTCTTGCCGCCGAGCTAAAGCAATCAAGTGAACGACCACCCGCAACCGCATCAGACCGGCCCCGAAGCAACGATGACACGCATTAAACTGGCGGCCGTTGTGCTGACCTTGCTTGGGATCGGGCTGTTCTCGTATCTCGTTTATTCGGTCGGGATAACGGAAATACTTGATGGGATCGCGAAGTTCGGTTTTGTCGGATTCGCCGTGATCTTGGCACTGTATTTCGTTCGTATTTGTATCAGGGCGTTTGCCTGGAAACTCTCTGTTCATGAGCCCTACAGCTTAGAAATGCGTGACACGGTGCCCGCCGTTGTTATCGGCGAGGCGATGAGCAGCACCTTTCCGCTCGGCATTCTCGTCAGCGGCACTGCAAAGGCGATTGCCGTCCGTCGACGTATTCCGCTCGTCGCGGGCCTGTCGTCGGTCGCGACGGAGAATCTTTTTTACAGCCTCGTCACGGGCATTTTTCTGGTGCTTGGTGCGGCGTTTTTGTTGGGCAGTTTCGCCGTCGATGACAATACGGCATACGTGCTGATGTTCATCATCAGTTCGCTGCTGATCCTGATGACGCTTGGCGTGATAATGGTCATTCGGCAATGGCACATGGCGAGCGAGACCGCTCAGTGGCTCTATCACCGAGGCATTGCTCACAGATTTCTCGGGAAGCTGCGAATGGACATACGCATTTTCGAAAATCTTATTTATGGCTTCTACAGACGTCACCCGAACCGCTTTATTCCGATCGTTCTGCTTGAGGCGGCGTTCCATTCGCTCGGTATTCTTGAGGTCTGGTTCATCTTGTTCCGTATCGGCGACACGCTGCCGCCGGTCGTGTCGGCGTTTCTGCTCGAATCGGTCAGCAGGCTGATAACTGTCGTCTTCAAGCTGGTCCCGTTTCTGATCGGTGTGGATGAGGCGGGGGCTCAGTTCGTGGCGGAGGTTCTGGCGATCGGAGCCGGCGTCGGGGTGACGCTTGCGATCATAAGAAAAGGACGTATCTTGTTTTGGGCAACTATCGGTTATCTGCTGATACTGAAACGCGGATTGAGCATTCGCGAGTTCAGACGGCGGGACGTCAGCTGAACGGCCAGAATATCGGCACCAGCAGCATCGCCGCAACAAAAACGACCGCCGTCAAAATAAAGCCGACCTTTACAAAATCCATGAACCGGTAACGTCCCGCCGTATAGACCAGAACGCACGCAGGTTCGAGCGGCGTTATGAACGAGAACGAGGCGGCGAGCGTAACCATGATGGCAAAAGGCCGCGGGTCGGCGCCGAATTCGAGTGCGGTCTTTACGGCGACCGGAAGAACCACGAGGGCCGCCGCCTGATTGGACATCGGCTGCGTCAACAGAACCGTGAGCAAGAAGAACCCTCCCAAGACCGCAGCGACACCGAAACTCCCGAACGTCGTTTCGATGATAGCCGCCAGATAACGGTCGGTACCTGTATTCTCCATCGCAACGCCGAAGCTCATCATACCCGCGATCAGAACAAGCAGCCGGAAATCTATGAACGAATAGATCTCAGAATAACGAACGGTCTTTGTCGCGAGCATCAGAAAAACACCTGAAAGAACGCAGACCGCCACCGGAACTTCGAACCCCGTAGTAACTTTTGTGAATGACAGTCCGAGAAAAAGTGCGAATGCGGCGATCGCCCACCGGCGTTTGTCAGTACGCGCGGTGGAGTCTGAAACATCCTCCAGAAGGATCACCTCGCGGTCGGTTATCAGATTTTCTACGGCTTTCCGGGGCCCTTGAACAAGCAGTACGTCGCCGAATCGCAGATGAACGTCGCTCATCTTTTCGACGATGGTCTTTGAGTGGTGATTGATGGCAAGGACCGTCAGTCCGTAACGGTCGCGAAAATCGAGCATCTTGAGCGTACGGCCGACAAATGTAGAATCTATATTGATCAGCACCTCGAAAAGCTCGATGTGATCGCTTTCCAGCAGGACGTCATTTAGTTCGAAATCAGCCTTTATCTCAAGCCCGGATTCTTCCTTTACCCGCAAAATGTCGGCGATCTTGCCCTCAACGACCAAGATGTCCCGCCTTTGAATTCGTTCGTTATTGGACGGTGCGGCTATTTTTGTATCACCGCGGATGATGCCCAGCACGTTGAGATCCATTTCGGCGCGGATGTTCGCGGAAGCGAGCGTTTCACCGACCAGCGGCGAATCCGGCAGAACGATCAGCTCGGAGATGTAGTCGCGAATGCTGTAGTCGTCGGTCAGCGAATCGCCGGAAGCTTTGTGTGCCGGCAGCAGTTTTCGGCCGATGACAAGCATGTAAAGAATGCCGGCCAGAACCATTACCAGACCGACCGGCGTCAGTTCGAACATCGATATCGGCTCGTAACCGTATCGCTGAAGTGCGCCGCTGACCGCGAGATTTGTCGATGTACCGATGAGTGTGCAGGAACCGCCGAGTATCGTTCCGAACGCCATCGGCATCAGGAGTTTGGAAGGCGGCAGTTTCGCCCTTGCCGCAAGCCCGATCACGACAGGAAGCAGCATCGCCGCCGTCGTCGTATTATTGATGAAAGCGCTCGCCAGCGCCGCCACTGCCATTATCAGCGCGGTCAGAAAGAACTCGTTCGTGCCCGCGATCTTGCTGATCCGCCGGCCTATCAGATCGACAAGCCCTGTCTTTATCAACCCACCGACGAGAACAAATAGGCCGCCGATGGTTATGATGATCTCGTTTCCAAAACCTGCGACGGCGTCCTTGATATTCAAGACACCCGACATCACCAATGCCACGACAAGCAAAAGCGAGATCACATCGACGGGCAGCTTTTCGGTCGCGAACAGAATTATCGCGAGCGTGATCAGGAAAAGCGTTACAGCGATCTCGGGGGTCATCGTTTGGCAAGGATAATCGAAACGGTGCTGATATCAAAGCGTTTTTACGCCGAGAGCCGTGCTACAATCGACCCAAATCCCGCGTTTTCGGGTAGATGCCACATCGGGAGAATTCTAACAATGCGAATCCTAAAACCTTTTGTTCTGCTGTTTTTGCTGACCTTTCTGGCCGGTTCATCGCCGGGTCAAAGCCTGGATGAAAAGCTGGCAGAAATAGACGCATACGCCAAAACCGTCATTGATACATGGAAAGGGCCGGGCATGGCGATAGCGGTTGTGAAGGACGACAAGGCCGTTTTCCAAAAAGGCTACGGCGTGCTGAAACTCGGCGAACCCGCGGCCGTCAACGAGAACACGGTTTTCGCGATCGCTTCGAATTCCAAAGCATTTACGACCGCCGCTCTCGCGATACTTGTCGATGAAAAGAAATTGAATTGGGACGACAAGGTGTCGAAATTTCTGCCCGATTTTCAGATGTACGATGCGTGGGTCACGAGTGAATTGACCGTGCGCGATCTGGTCACGCACCGCGTCGGGCTGGACACATTCAGCGGCGACCTGCTGTGGTACGAGACGACGTATTCGCCCGACGAGATCCTGAAACGCTTACGATATCTAAAGCCGGTTTCGAGTTTTCGCTCACGATACGGTTATCAAAATCTGATGTTCATCGCCGCGGGCAAGGTCATCGAAAAGGCGTCCGGAATGACCTGGTGCGGCTTTGTTACGGAGCGTATCCTGAAGCCGCTTGAGATGAACCGCACTACGTGCAGCGTAAACGACCTGCCCGACAACGCAGCGTGGCCGCACAACGAATCGGGAGGAAAACTTCGTGTGCTGCATCGCGGCAACGTCGACGGCTCGTATGCAGCGGCTGCGCTTAATTCGTCGGTCGCTGACCTGTCAAAATGGGTACGCACGCAGTTGAACCGAGGCAAGTTCGGCGACAAACAGATATTCAGCGAACAGCAGGCGTGGGCGATGCATCAGCCGTGGCTGGCGCAGCAGATATCGCCGCAGACGCTTCGCAATTATCCGACGCGTCAATTCGCGGGCGTTGGGATGGGCTGGTTCGTCTTCAACCATCACGGCAAAAAGATAGTCAATCACAGCGGCGGGCTCGATGGAATGCTTTCATTCACGGTTCTAATTCCTGAGGAGAACGCGGGCTTTGTGGTCTTAACGAACAACGAATCACCGTCGTACAGCATAATGATGAACAAGATCATGGACGTGATGACCGGCGCCCCGAAACGTGACTGGAACGAGGAGTTGAAAACGCGAACCGCCGCTGCGAAAAAGACGGCTGACGAAGCGCGAGCGAAAGAGGACGCCGCCCGCGTGATCGGTACAAAACCGTCGCTGGTAATGTCGGGCTATGCGGGAACCTACGGCGACAGACTTTACGGAGACGTTACCGTAGCGGAAGAGAACGGCAAACTCGTGCTGCGTTTCGGGCCTTCGCCGAATTTCGTCGCCGACCTCGAACACTGGCATTACGATACGTTCGAGATCAAGTGGCGGCCCTCGGTCGCATACAATTTCCCCCGCGGTTTCGTCGTTTTCACACTCGATAAAACGGGCAAGACCGAACGCCTGATCGTCGAACAGCCGAACAACGATTTCTGGTTCTATGAACTGGAACTGCGAAGGAAGAACTAGATACTGTGTCCATGACGGCTCGACAAATTCGACGCCGTTATGTAAGAATTCTTTTTCCGTTCCAACTTAGAATCGGGAAACAGGAGATATCGTTAGATAAATGTCAGAAGAAGCAGTTCAGCAGGCCGAGGCACCGACCGAGGACGTTCATTACCAAGCCGTCGAAAAAGAAGGCGTGGTAACGGCGATCTGGGAGATGCAGGGCCAGCGGCACATCCGCACGATCGATCCGCGATCGAACGAAGGTAAGCAAATTCTTGCCCTGTTCGAGACCGCGGCGTAAATTCAGCGAAATTCAACTCGCACGAATGTTCGGCGAACGCATGTTCGTCCGACATTCGTGTGTTTACAGATCTGCGAATAATTCCGTGATCGGATGCGGCGGATTTGGCAATTGCTTGCCGTCCAGTTCATCGACTGCGGCAACGCCGAGCCCTGCAGATGTTAGATAGACGGCATCGGCGCAGTTTAGATCTTTCAATTCAGCCTCGACCTCGGCACAATCAAGATTTTCAAGCACAAATTCCCGCGTCGTTCCCGGCAGACAGCCGGTCGAGAGAGCCGGCGTGAAAAGCTTTTCGCCCTTCCGCCAAAAGATATTTGCCATACTGCCGCCGGTTATATGGCCGCGTTCATTTACGCGAACGGCCTCTTGAAACCCGCGGCTCTTTGCCTCATCTATAGCGAGAATATTTTCCAGATAATTACAGGATTTCACGCCAGCGAGCGGCGAGCGAGAATTCACCAGATACGGCGACACGCCCAGACGGAGAGGCGACGCAACCGGCCGCGATTCGCCAACCAGAATGTCTAAACTCGTCCCGAACGACGCAGCAGCTGCAGGCCAATGCGGTCCCGCGGCCTCATCGGCAAAAGTCAGACGAACACGGCCGTCTGCCAGGCGGCTCGCGGATATGGCGTCGGCGGTCTCAGAACGAACTTCAGTTTCCGTATGTTCCGTGAGATCAATACCGGAAGCTTCCGCATTGCGAATAATTCGACGCCAATGCTTTTCCCAGAACAGCAGCTTACCATTGCGGAAAGCAATGGTCGTGAAAATGCCTTTGCCGTAAAGACGGGCTTGCGACGGGAACATCACACCACCAGTTTCGCTTCGTCGGTCGAGGCCGCTATGCTGCCTTTCGCCGAGCGGCAGAATTCGGTTACGAGCTCGGTGAAAAGCTCCGGCCGCTCTTCCTGTGGGACGTGGCCGCAATCCTTCAGGATCACAAAACGCGATTTAAGAATTCCCTTGTGCAGCTTGTAGCCGTTGCCGATGGGGATGACGGTATCCTGATCGCCCCAGATTATTAGTGTCGGCTGGTCGATCAGTTCGAGGTCGCGTTCGATGCGGTCGGCGTGCCAATTTCGCGACGTCGCCAGCACCGCATGATGCCCGTCGGCCGCATGTAGCGGACGGCGGATCGATTCGATGCGGTCATCGGTGATCAGGTGATGATTTGCCTTAGCGAGCGTGCCCTGCATACGCATTCGCAGGAATGCCTTTGAATCGATCAGGAACGGCGTCATCGCTTCGCCGACGCCCGGCAGCGACGCGAGCCGCAGCAGCGGATGCTTTTTCGGGCGGTCATTTATCACCGCATCGACAAGGACGAGCTTATCAACGATTCCGGGATTGTCCAGCGTCAGGTTCAATGCGACGGCACCGCCGTACGAACTGCCGACCACAATTGCCCGCCCGATGCCCAAACGGTTCAAAAAACGCGAAATTAGGTGAGACTGTGACTGTATCGTGTAATCAAACCAACGCGGTTTCTCGGAATAACCAAACCCGACAAGGTCGAGCGCAATGACGCGATAGCCGGCACGGCCAAGCATCGGTGCCGTCGTTTTCCATACGTAAGCCGACGCAGTATAGCCGTGTATCAGCAGCATCACGGGAGCCGTCGGCTCGCCGAATTCCTGATAATGCAGCCGTATGCCGTCAACCGTAATAAAACGCGACCTGTCCGAGTGAATGACCTTGTCGGCGACGCTGTCCCATTCGACCGTTCGGGCACGCGTCAGCATCTTTACGGCGACCGCCGCACCTGCCGCACCGCCAATTGCAATTGCAATGTTTCTCTTTTTCATTACGTGATGATTTTAACGCAAAACGACTTTTGGCCGAACAGAATTTTCAGCCGCTTCAAAATTTCCGACAGCTATCAACTCGCCGGTTGGCGAGATCATACGTACAAGATCGCCATCCTGTCGGGCATCGGGGTTCACTCGCGTTGACATACCGTTCAGCGTCGCGGCGACGCGGTTTTCCGTGAGGCGAAACTCCGGAAGGTGTTCGACAGCGGCCTCCATCGGCAAAAGCAAACTTGCCGGATCGCTGCTTGGTTCCAGTTGTTCCAATGTTGATGCCTGCTCGAGCGAGAAACGTCCTGCGTGCGTTCGCCGCAGCTCTTTCAGATGGGCGCCGACGCCGATCGCCTTTCCTATATCTTCGGCAAGCGTGCGGATGTACGTTCCCGCGGAACATCGGACGGTGAGTTTTAGATCCCAGGTCTCAGATTCCGCGTCTGATGCGAGATATTCCTCCTCAATTTCGAGTTTCGAAATGTTCACGCTTACAGGCCGGCGTTCGACCTCTTCGCCTTTGCGTGCAAGCTCATACAGCTTTTTTCCCGCAACCTTTTTGGCCGAATACATAGGCGGCACCTGCTTTATCTGACCCCGAAATCGCCCCAACACCTCCTCAACAATTTCAGCCGTCAGCTCTTCCCGTCTCCTTGTCTCCTCTTCTCCTTGTCTCTCCCCGGTACGGTCGCCTGTATCCGTCGCATAACCGAAAGCCACGGTCGCTACGTATTCCTTTTCGTCCTTATCTATGAACTGCGCCAGCCGCGTCGCCTTGCCGACCAAGATCACAAGAACGCCCGTAGCAAAAGGATCGAGTGTGCCGGTATGGCCTACTCGTTTCGTGCCCAGAATGCGACGCACGCGGTTGACCACATCGTGCGATGTAATTCCTTCGGGTTTATCGATGATCAGAACGCCGTCCACGCTCTTAGTTTATGCGAGCCCGCGAAACACGCGAAAGACACGAAACCGGAATTGGCGGCGTTGCGGAAGCCATCTCGCACTTGCCAATCGTCTCCGCAATACAGCAAAATCACGCCAATGTGGCATAAGAAAAAGCGGCAGATCGACAACGACGAACGCGTGGTCAAGGACGTCGAAAAAGCGCGTGAGCGTACGATGAACCGCGCCGTTAAGCTGCTTGCCGCAAAGCCGCGTTCCGTCGAAGAGCTGCGTCAGCGTCTGCTTGAAAAGACGTGGACGAACGCTGAGATCGTTGACGCGGTCATCGCAAAACTCGAGGAATACAAGTACCTTGACGATGAACAGTTCGCACGCGATACTGCACTTTCAAAACTTCGCCGCCAACCTCAGGGACGCCGCCGCCTTGAGTTTTCGATGCGTGACAAAAAGCTCTCGACCGAAGACGTCGAGGCGGCAATTGCCGAAGCCTACGAACAACTCCCCGAAGAGGCACTCCTAGAAAAAGCCATCGAAAAACGTGTTCGACTGAAAGGCTCTCCGAAAGACCGGAACGAACTGAAGAAATTCTACGACCATCTGATGCGGCTTGGGTTTTCATATTCGCTTGTCCGCGAGAAACTAGACCTCATAAACTCAGAAGACGTTCCCGCCGAAAACGAATAGCGCAAAATTTTTGCGCTTTTTTTGAATCCAAACTTTTTCTAAACCCGAATGACTCTCCAAAAGGCAATCAAGCCTTCGGTTTTAATTTTTGTTAGTTCATTAAATTTAAGGGGAGATTAATAGTCATGAAATTGTTTGGATTTTTTGTAGTTGCATTCGCTCTGGTCTTCGGTTCTTTCGCTCTGCCGACGCAGGCCGAAAAGACGAACACCATCGTTGATATCGCAGTTTCGTCGAAGGATCATTCGACGCTCGTCGCCGCTGTGAAGGCAGCAGGCCTCGTTGAAACTCTCAACGGAGCCGGCCCGTTCACCGTGTTTGCTCCGGTAAACTCGGCATTTGAAAAGCTGCCGGCAGGAACCGTTGAGTCGCTGCTCAAGCCTGAGAACAAAGCCGCTCTTGCTAAGGTTCTGACCTACCACGTTGTTGCAGGCAACATCGATTCCAAGGCCGTCGCGGATGCGATCAAGAAGGGCAACGGCAAAGCCGAACTCACCACCGTTTCAGGCGGCAAGCTCACGGCGATGGTCAAAGACGGCAATGTTTGGCTCAAGGACGAGAAAGGCAATAAGGCCAAAGTTACGGCTGTTGACCTCAAGGGTTCGAACGGTGTCATCCATGTCATAGACTCCGTTGTTCTGCCCAAGTAGTCAGTAGTTCTTTTCCTCCCAGGTTTCGCCTGGCGGACGAAGGCACGGTTTCAAGGTTTCCTGATCAAAGAGTTTCTGGAGGGGTGCTCTGAGAGATGGAAAGGGAAAAAGCCCTTCGTTCGCCGGGCGAACTCGCGCTTGAACGCACTGATGTCCGATGCATCTTCATTGTGTTAGAATTCTCTATTTATGACGGGCAGCGAGATCAGACAAAAATTCCTGGATTACTTTGAAATGAACGGGCACAAAGTGGTGCCCTCATCGCCTTTGTTGCCGGCAAACGACCCGACGCTGCTTTTCACGAACGCCGGGATGAATCAGTTCAAGGACCTTTTCCTCGGCAACGAGAAACGCGAATACACGCGGGCAGTTACCACTCAAAAATGCATACGCGCAGGCGGAAAACACAACGACCTCGACGAGGTCGGCAAGACCGCAAGGCACCACACATTCTTTGAGATGCTCGGCAATTTCTCCTTCGGCGATTATTTCAAAGAGGACGCGATCAAGTATGCGTGGGAATTTCTGGTTGACGAACTCGGACTCGATACCGAACGGCTCTGGTTCACGGTTTTCGAGGGCGATGACGAGGTCGGTCCCGACGATGAGGCCCGTGACCTCTGGATCAAAGCGGGAGCTCCGCCTGAGCGAGTTCTCGGTTTCGGCCGCAAAGACAATTTTTGGCAAATGGGCGACACAGGACCCTGCGGGCCGTGCTCGGAGATCCACTATTACATGGGCGAAGATCCGACAGCCCCTGAGAAGAACTGCGCCGAATTCGTCAACGGACCCGGCGATACGACGATGGAAATATGGAATCTCGTCTTTATGCAGTATAACCGCTCGCAGAATGACGATGGCTCGTTCACGCTGACGCCGCTGCCGGCACCGTCGGTCGATACGGGCATGGGGCTCGAACGTATCACTGCCGTAATGCAGAACGTAAAGACGAATTACGACACCGACCTGATACGTCCGCTGGTCGAATACGCCGCGTCGCTGTCAGAACCGCATGCGTGAGCGGGCGGCACGAAGCGTCGAGCATTTTGAACGCGGATATACGTTTCATCTGCGCGATTTCCATTAAGATTTCGTAATGTCCATTCAGGCCCTCATCATCGAATCGCAGCCGCTTGTCCGCGTCGGCATCGGGGCGATTCTTGCGAATGAATCGGATATCGATGTGATCGGCGAGGCAGGAACCGCGGGCGAGGGTTTTACGCTTTTCACCACGCGGCGGCCCGACGTTGTGCTGCTGTCGCTTCGCATGCCGGATTCGTGCGCTATCGACGACCTCGGCAGCTATTTTGAAACCGACCCGAAAGCAAGGATCATCATCTTGGCGGAACGCCCCGGCGACGCCGAGATCAGCCGTGCACTGAAGCAAGGTGCGGCGGGCTACGTTACAAAGGACATCGATCCCTCGCAGCTTGTTGAGGCAATACGCCGCGTCGCCGCCGGCGGCAAGTTCATCCCAGCGAACGTCGCCGAGGTGCTCACCGAAAACCTGGGCAGCGAAGAACTGACGCCCGCCGAATCGACCGTTCTCAGAATGGTCGTCGGCGGTATGTCGAACAAAGAGATCGCGTTCGCTCTGGATGTTTCCGAAAACACGGTGAAATCGCACGTCAGCAATATCTTTGACAAAATGGGCGTGTCGGATCGCACGACCGCCGCGACAACTGCGATAAAGCGCGGATTAGTGAGGGTTGATATTTAGCATTAGACGCTCGGGTGAAAGGCAAGTTCGAAAAGGTATGAACGAGATCAAAAATGCTTTGACCGACTATGCGGAAATTTTTACCTCGGGCGAGAGCGATGTCCTGCGCGAACTGCGTGAACACTGCAATGAGCATTATGCGGACCGATCAATGCTTTCCGGCTTCTTTCAGGGACGTGTGTTGTCGATGTTCTCGCATATGATCCGCCCGAATGTAGTGCTCGAGATAGGCACATATCTGGGCTATTCGTCACTTTGCCTGGCCGAAGGGCTCGCCGAGGACGGAAAAGTAATTACATTGGACATACAGAAAGAGACAAACCGCGTTGCAAAGAGCTTTATAGGACGCACTGAACACGCGGACCGTATCGATCTTCGAATTGGAAATGCTCTTGAGGTAATTCCAACGCTGGATGAAACGTTCGACCTTGTCTATATTGATGCTGACAAGCCCAATTACTCAAATTATTACAACCTGGTATTTGACCGTGTCCGGCCCGGCGGCTTCATCATCGCCGACAACGTTTTGTGGAGCGGCAGGGTTCTGGACGACGAAAAGGACGAGGACACACAGGCACTTCACGATTACAACAAAATGGTGCTGGCAGACGGCCGTGTCGAGAATGTTCTGCTACCGATCCGCGACGGGTTGATGGTCGCCCGGAAGCGATAGATCGCCGATCACTCATCCAAAAGTACTACTCCTGCATTACCTCAATTGATGGTTACAATCCGGCCGGATGTCGATAGACTTCTAGTATAGGCCTTTTCCGAAACTGTCATCGACAGTGAGGCGAACTAAAGGCAAGGAGGACAAAGATGATAAAAATAAGGCGTTCCAATGAAAGAGGCTATTTTGACCACGGCTGGCTGAAGACGTATCACACGTTCTCGTTCGCGGATTATTTCGATCCGGAAAATATGGGATTTCGTAGTCTGCGAGTGATAAATGAGGATTTCGTCGACGCGGGCCAGGGCTTTCCAAAGCACGGCCACCGCGACATGGAGATCGTCACTTACGTCATCAAGGGCGAGCTTTCGCACCGCGATTCGATGGGCAACGGCGAGACCATTCGCCCGCACGAGGTGCAGCGTATGACCGCCGGAACCGGCGTGCTGCACAGCGAATACAGTTCGCCGACAGACGAGACGCACCTGCTTCAGATATGGCTGCTGCCTGAGGCAAAGAACCTGACGCCCGCGTATGAGCAGACGGCGTTTCCCGAGGAGGAAAAACGCGGCCGTTTGCGGCTCGTCGCTTCACGCGGCGGTGACGACGGTTCGGTGCACATCAATCAGGACGTGAAGCTTTACGCTTCGATACTGTCCGAGGGCGAAACTGTCTCGCTCGACCTGGCAGATGGCCGTCATGCGTGGATCCAATTGATCAGCGGCAAGCTCTACGTAAATGGCGAAACGCTGAATCCCGGCGACGGAGCAGCGATCAGCGAGGAAAGTAAACTCACGCTTTCCGCCCAAGCAGACAACACTGAGTTTCTGTTATTCGATCTGAACTAATTTCGGGCTAATTGCGCACCGCGCGGACGATATCGGCAAACACTCCCGCCGCCGTTACGTCCGCGCCGGCTCCCGCACCTTTTACGACAAGCGGCTGCTCCGAGTAGCGATCCGTGTAGAAAAGCACTGCGTTGTCCTTGCCCGAAAGCCCAGCAAAATTATGCTCCGGCCCGATCTGCTGCAGCCCGACCTTGGCGGCTCCGTCAGCAAATGATGCGATGTATTTCAGCGTTTTGCCATTCGCGACCGCGGCATCTAGGAGGCCTTTGAAATGAGTTTCGTTCGCCGCAAGCTCGCTATAAAAATCCTCAACTGAACCGGCTAGACATGACGGAGGCAGGAAGCCTTCGTTCTCGATGTCATCCATCTCGAGCGCGTAGCCGGCCTCGCGTGCGAGTATCAATATCTTGCGTGCGACGTCCGTTCCTGACAGGTCAAGACGCGGATCGGGTTCGGTATAGCCTTCGTCCTGAGCCTGCCGGACGACGTCGGCAAACGGCCGCGAACCGTCGTAATTATTGAAAACAAAATTCAGAGTGCCTGACAGAACGGCCTCGATACGGCGGACGCGGTCGCCGCTGCGGAGCAGGTCGCCGAGCGTGTGAATGATCGGCAGGCCTGCACCGACGTTCGTTTCGAAAAAGAAATTCGCTCCGTATTCGCGGGCGAGCTCTTTCAGCCGGCGATACGTTGCCAATTCAGCCGACGCCGCGATCTTGTTGCACGCGACGATCGAGATGCTGCGTTTCAGCAGCTTCGGATAGCATTCGACCACCTGCGGGCTCGCCGTTACATCGACGAAAACGGAGTTACGCAGATTCATCTCGATCAGCCGGTCGGTGAACTGCGAAATGTCCATTTCCTCGCCGCTTTCGTTCAGATCTATCTCGGCCGCGTCAATTTCATCTTCGTCGATAGCGGCCCGGCGGCTGTTCGCGACGCCGGCGATGCGCACATTCAGCCGGAGGTCGTCGAGCAGCGCATCGTGTTGGCGGTGCAGTTGATCGAGCAGCCGTCCGCCGACCGTGCCGACGCCCGCGATGAAGACGTTCACCTGCTTGCTGCCGTCTGAGAAGAATTCTTCGTTCAGCACGTTGACCGCCTTTCGGACGTCCGACGACGCGATGACGGCGGAGATGTTTCGCTCGCTGGAGCCTTGGGCGATGGCGTGGATGTTGATGCCGTTGCTGCCGAGCGTCGAGAACATCTTGCCGCTGACGCCGGTGTGAAAACGCATGTTGTCGCCGACCAGTGCAAGTATAGAAAAGCCCGTCTCAACACGAAGCGGATCGATCTTTCCGACAGCGATCTCGTTCTCAAATTCCGCATCGACGGCCTGTTTCGCGGCGTCGGCAAATTTCTCTTCAACGGCGACGCAGATCGAGTGTTCCGACGAACTTTGCGTGATCAGAATTACGTTTATCTGCGCCGCGGCGAGCGCACCGAAAAGCCGTTTTGAAAAGCCCGGAATGCCGACCATGCCGGAGCCTTCCAGATTCAATATCGCGATGCCGTCGATGCTCGAAATGCCGCGGATAATGCCGCCGTCATCGGTCTGTTGTTCGATCAGCGTACCTGCGTCGCCGGGTGCAAAGGTGTTCTTTACCAGCACCGGAATGCCGCGCGACATCACGGGTTGGATCGTCGGCGGATAGATCACCTTGGCACCGAAATGCGACAGCTCCATCGCCTCGCGATACGAGATCGCAGGGATGTGTTTGGCGTTTCGAACGAAACGCGGATCGGCCGTCATCATTCCCGAAACGTCGGTCCAAATTTCCAGCAATTCTGCATCGACCGCCGCCGCGATTATCGCCGCCGTGTAGTCCGAACCGCCGCGGCCGAGCGTCGTCGTATCGCCGTTCGAGGTCGAAGCGATAAAGCCCGGCAGGACCGTAACCTGAGTATTCGACGCGGTGAAATGTTCCGATATGTTCGTGTTCGTCTCTGAGAATTTCACCGCGGCTTTACCGAAAGCGGCGTCTGTCGTTATCAGTAGGCGGCTGTCCGCCCATGCGGCGTTTATGCCTTTCGACACGAGCAACGTCGTCAGAATTCGCGAAGACAATACCTCACCGAAACTGAGTATCTTGTCCAGCGTTCTCGCCGAAAGCTCGCGAACCAAACCGACGCCGTCCAGAAGTTTTTGCAGTTCAGAAAATGACGTTTGAATGAGATCTGCGGTTTCTTCTTCTCGATCACCTTGCAGCAACACGCCGGCGGCCGCCAGAAGTTTATCGCGAAGTTCGTTCAGCTTTTCCGCATTCGTCCGGCCCGCCGTCTCTGCTTCGCGGCCGAGTGCGATCAGCGTATCGGTCGTGCCCTGCATTGCCGAAACGACGACCGCCAGTCGCTCGCCGCGGCGGGAAGCGACGATGTCGGCAACCTTGCTGATATTTTCTGCGTTGGCGACCGATGAGCCGCCAAATTTCAACACCTTCATATTCTGCTCAGGATAATATCGCGAACCGCCCCGTAATCGTTGTCGATCTCCACACTCTGCTTTTGCTTATCCGCAAGTTCGCGAACGGATCCGGGGCTTTCGGGCTCAAAACCGAGTATTTCCGCGACCACGTCGAATTTTATCGGATGTGCCGTTGCCAATAAATAACCTTTACCGTCATGCTTTTCTAAATATCTTTCAAGCGAGGCGTAGCCAACCGCTCCATGCGGATCGAGAATGTAATTACATTGTTCATACACATACTGAATTATATTGCGGGTTTCCTCGTCAGAAATGGTGGCAGCAGCGATCTTCTGTGCCATTTGCGGAAAATCATGCTGAAAAAGCTCCAAAATACGAACAAAATTGCTGGGCGAACCGACATCCATTGCATTGGAAAGAGTTGGTATGGCCGGCAGCGGCTCATATTTCTCGGTATTCAGGAACCGCGGAACAACGTCATTCGCATTGCACGCCGCAATGAACTTGCTCACCGGCAGACCTGAAACATTCGCGAGCGCACCCGATGCGAGATTGCCGAAATTCCCGCTCGGCACGCAAACGATCGGAACCTCGCCGGCCCATTGTTTATGGGCGAAAAAGTAATAGAACTGCTGCGGAAGCCATCGTGCGACGTTTATTGAATTTGCCGAGGTGAGCGAGACCTTTGAACGCAGATCAGAGTCAGCCAGGGCCGCCTTTGCCAACGTTTGGCAGTCGTCAAAGCTACCCTGTACCTCCAATGTAATTACATTTCCGCCGAATGTCGTCAGCTGCAGCTCCTGAATACGGCTGACACGGCCTTTCGGGTACAATATAACAACATCGACGCCTTCCACGCCGTGAAAACCCGCAGCCACGGCACCCCCGGTGTCGCCCGATGTAGCCACGACCACGACCGTTTTCTCGCCTTGTCCTTTAGAAAAGTAGCCGAGACACCGGCTCATAAAGCGTGCCCCGACGTCCTTGAACGCAAGCGTAGGTCCGTGAAAAAGTTCAAGAACCGAGATGTTTTCGTTCAACTGAACTAACGGGAAGTCAAAATTCACCGTCTCTTCGCAGATCTCGCGAAGCCTTGCGTCATCGATCTCGCTGCCGATATACGGCTGGATGACCTCGAACGCGATCTCGGCGTTCGACATTTCACCGAGCCGATCGCAAAAAGTACCGTCAAGCCTCGGTATCGCGGCAGGAAAATAGAGTCCTTTGTCGTCGGGCTGACCCTGAACCACGGCCTCGCGAAACGTCGCGGCGGGCGATCGGCGGTTTGTGCTAAAGTATTGCATCGGATTCGCTGCTTTCTAATGATATAACGCCGGGGCTGCGCAGGCGAAGATCGAGTGAAAATATGGATCAGATACGCGTACATTCGCCCGCAACTGTCTCCAACGTCGTCTGCGGTTTTGACTGTCTCGGCTTCGCGTTAAGCGAGCCGTACGACGACATCACGCTGCGGCTGATCGACGAGCCGATCATCAAGATACGCCACAACGACAGCTACGGACTGCCGACCGATCCTGACAAAAACGTCGCGGGCGTGACATTGCGGGCGATGCTTGACGCCGTTGATGAGCCGTTTGGTTTTGACGTCGAGATAACAAAGGGCATCAAACCCGGCAGCGGCATCGGCTCAAGCGCCGCGAGTGCATGCAGTGCGGTGGTCGCTGCGAATGAGTTGCTCGAACGTCGTTTCTCAAAGCTCGAACTCATCGAATTCGCGATGGCGGGCGAGATGCTGGCTTCGGGATCGCGGCATGCTGATAACCTGGCTCCGTGCATATACGGCGGCTTCGTTCTGGTTCGCTCGTCGCAGCCGCTCGACGTGATAGAGCTCGATCATCCGCCTTTGTTCGCGACGGTCCTGCATCCGCAGATAGAGATCAAGACGAGCGAAGCTCGTGCGATATTGCCGCGTGAGGTTCCGCTCGCCGCGGCTGTCCGAAACTGGAGCAACCTGGGCGCGTTCGTCGCCGCTCTAAGCAAGGGCGACACAGAATTGATGTCGCGTGCGATGCGGGACGAGATCGTCGAGCCCGCACGAAGCTCGCTAATTCCGGGGTTCGACGATGTTGTACAAGCGGGTCTGGGAGCGGGAGCGGTCGGCGGCGGGATTTCGGGTTCGGGGCCGTCGATGTTCATGATATCTGCGTCGCGTGAGGCGGCAGACGGCGTTGCTGCTGCGATGTCAGAAGTTTATTCACGAACGGGGATCGAATTCAATACATATGTTTCTGCGATCGACCCCGACGGCGTTAGGGTGGTTTGAAGCAGGTTAAGCCGCGAATGCACGAATCAGTAAACGAAATTGTCCTGGGGAAAAATAGCAACAACACGACAGCATTCGGCCTAACCCTTCTTTGCCGGCTCTCTGCGTCTCCGCGGCTCTGCGTCTCTGCGTTGAAATTGAGCCCAATGTCCGCGGTTAATTTTTTCGGCGGAATTGATAGAATAATCACATGCTGACACGCGAGCTCGAACACACTCTCAACAAGGCCGTCGACGAGGCGGTCAAACACAGGCACGAATACGTCACGCTCGAGCATCTGCTTTTTGCACTGCTCGAAGACGATGCCGCAACGGATGTGCTGGTTAACTGCGGTGCGGACCTAGTTGAAATTTCGCGGGCGCTGACTGAGTATTTCGACAACGTTATCGAAAAATTGCCGGCAGATGTGCGCGTGATGCCGGAACTGACGACGACATTTCAGTCCACCATAAACTACGCCGTACTGCAGGCAGAGGGCAGCGGCCAGCCGGCAGTTGACGGCGGCAACATCCTTGCGGCTCTTTATCAGGCTGAGCAAAGTTATGCGGTTTATCTGTTGCTGCAGCAGGGTATAACACGGCTGGACGTACTCAACTACATATCGCACGGCATCTCAAAAATGGGTCTCGAGGATCCGATGCCCGCGGGTTTTGACCCGGATGACCTTGAGAATGACGCCGAACCGCCGCGAAAGAAGCCGCTCGAAAGCTTCACGGTAGAGCTGGTCGCTCGTGCCGCTGCGGGCGAGATCGACCCTATCGTCGGCCGCGAGGCTGAGATCGAACGCACCATTCAGGTGCTGTGCCGTCGCAAGAAAAACAACCCGCTTTACGTCGGCGAGCCCGGCGTCGGCAAGACGGCTTTGGCAGAAGGCCTCGCGCTCAAGATCAGCGAAGGTAATGTGCCCGAGGTGCTGAAAGACGCTAAGGTCTTTGCACTCGACATGGGTGCGGTGCTGGCAGGGACGCGCTATCGCGGAGATTTTGAGCAGCGTTTCAAGGCCATAATCAACGAACTGAAACAGCACGAGAACGCCATTCTCTTCATCGACGAGATACACACGATCGTCGGTGCCGGTGCGGTTTCGGGCGGTTCGATGGACGCCTCGAACATACTGAAGCCGGCACTCGCAGCGGGCGAGCTTCGCTGTATCGGTTCCACCACGCATCAGGAATACAAGGCCGCTTTCGACCGCGACCGCGCATTGGCGCGCCGTTTTCAAAAGATCGATATCAACGAACCGACGGTCGAAGAGACCTACAAGATACTCAAAGGGCTGAAGAAATTTTACGAAGCGCATCATGGCGTCAAATATTCCAATGAGAGCCTGCGGACCGCGTCGGAGCTCGCCGGTAAATATCTAAACGACCGCTTTTTGCCGGACAAGGCCATCGACGTGATCGACGAGGTCGGAGCGTCCGTAAAGCTGCTGCCCGAGAGCCGACGACCGAAAAAGGTGTCGGTTTCGATGGTCGAGAACACCATCGCACGTATGGCGAAAATACCGCCGAAGACCGTAGTTACAAATGAAAAGGAACGTTTGAAGTCGCTACGCGACGATCTGAAACGCTTCATTTTCGGCCAGGACGAGGCAATTGACGCCATCGTTGACGCCATTCAAATTTCGCGTGCGGGACTCGGCCACGAGACAAAGCCGGTCGGATCGTTCCTATTTTCGGGGCCGACCGGCGTGGGGAAAACCGAAGTTTCAAAGCAGCTTGCCGAGCAGCTCGGTATCGAATTCATTCGTTTCGACATGTCGGAATACGCCGAGCCGCACACCGTCTCGCGGCTGATCGGAGCGCCGCCGGGGTACGTCGGTTTCGATCAGGGCGGACTGCTGACCGAAGCGATCATGCGGACGCCGCACGCTGTGCTCGTATTGGACGAGATAGAAAAAGCTCATCCAAACCTATTCAACTTGCTGCTGCAGGTTATGGATTCCGCGACGCTGACCGACAACAACGGCAAGAAGGCGGATTTCCGCAACGTAATTCTGATAATGACCACCAACGCCGGTGCCCGCGAACTGTCGTCGGGCGGTGTCGGTTTCCGCAACGCTGCAAGCACGAAAGGCAATGCCAAGGGCGTCATCGAACGCACGTTCACTCCGGAATTCCGTAATCGGCTCGACGCGTGGGTAGCGTTCAAGCCGCTCGACATCGAGGTGATAAAACTCATCGTCGATAAATTCATCAACGAGCTGAACGGCCAGCTTGCGGAAAAACGCGTGCTTGTAAAACTGACCGATGCGGCAAGTGAATGGCTCGCGAATAACGGCTTCGACGCACGCTACGGCGCCCGCCCGATGGCCCGACTGATCCACGAAAAGATCAAACAGCCGCTGGCGAACGAGATCCTCTTCGGTAAACTCGCCGACGGCGGCAGCGTCGAGGTCACAGAAGTGGACGGCGAACTGAAGCTGAATTTCTAAAGAAGACTCTAACAGGATTTACAAGATAAATAGGATACTTAGGCGCATCATTCTTATGTTCTGCCGATCATGAACATCCTGTCTATCCCGTTCAAGGCATCTCATTTTCTCTGTGTTCATTGTGGCAAATCCCCCGATGCGGATAAATGAAAGGGTCGTTCAACTGAACGACAAACCTATAAACAACAAGGGCCGTTACGTGCTGTATTGGATGCAGATGTTCAAACGCACGCATGCCAACCATTCGCTCATCTGGGCGATCAGAAAGGCGAATGAACTGAAGCGGCCGCTAGTTGTTTACGAAGGTCTGAAATACTACTACCCGTGGGCGTCGGACCGTATTCACACGTTCATCCTTGAGGGCGTCGAGGAAAAGCGACGTGAATTTGAGCGGCTCGGGATTGGATATCTCTTTTATCTGCAGAAAGATGCGTCGTCGCCGAAAAATACGGCCGCACAATTGGCACGCGATGCGGCGATGATCGTGACAGATGATTTTCCTTGCTTCATCATTCCGGAACATAATCGCCGCATCGCCGAACGTGCCGAGATCGCGGTTCACGCCGTCGATTCCAACGGCGTCATTCCGATGTCGAAATTCGACAAGGAAGAATATGCCGCTTATACCATCAGGCCGAAGATAAACAAGATGCTGGACCGCCATCTTGTACCGGTTCCTGAGGAAACGGTTGAAATTCCGAGCCTCGGAATCGATATTGACTGCAGCTTTGAGACCTTCGTAACCGCAGAAAATATTGCCGGGCTTGTCGCCGAATGCGACATCGATCACAGCGTTCCACCCTCAAATATCTACCACGGCGGCACTGCGAACGGCCGAAAAAGGCTAGACAAATTCGTCAGGGATATACTTTGTAATTACAATGAGGCTCGAAATAAGCCCGACCGCGACGGTTCGTCGAGATTATCTGCGTATTTGCACTTCGGTTTTCTTTCGCCGATCGAGGTCGCGCTTGCCGTACGTGGTGCGGATGTGCCGCAGGATTCCAAGGATGCGTTCTTGGAAGAGCTGATCGTCCGCCGCGAACTTTCCTACAACATGACGAGGCACAATCCGCATTACGATTCGCTCGCCGCATTGCCGCCGTGGGCGCAAAAGACGATGCGTGAGCACGCCGGCGACGAGCGGGCGTATCTTTATTCTTTAGAACAATTAGAGGCGGGCGAAACGCACGACGAGCTTTGGAATGCCTGCCAACGCGAGATGGTCCGAACCGGCGAGATGCACAATTACGTGCGTATGCTGTGGGGCAAGAACGTCATCGCTTGGACGCCGAATTACGAAACGGCGTTCGAGACGCTCGTACATTTAAATAACAAATACTGCCTGGACGGGCGAAATCCGAATTCATATACCGGCATTCTGTGGTGCTTCGGCAAGCACGACAGACCGTGGTTCGAGCGGCCCGTTTTCGGGCAGATGCGTTATATGACGAGCGCAAGTACGGGCAAGAAGTTTGACGCGAAAAAATATATCGAATGGACAAAGAGTCTGTGATCAGGCGGGCTCATTTTCGAACGGCAGCCATTTTCCCTTCCAATCGAAAGCCTCAAGTGCGGTGAATCGTTTCTTGTAGTCGTAATACGAGGGTTTGTCGTATGCGTAGCCGTGATAGTAATAGCTCATCCCAAGAAATTGAGCATATTCTATCTCTTTCAGCATAAGGAAAATGCCGAGACTGCGGCTCTTCTCCGAGGGTTCGAAACACGAATACACCGCCGACAAACACTCCTCGCCGACATTCGTAATGCCGACCGCAAGAAGTTTTCCGCTGCCATCGCGAACATTGAACTGCTTGCCTTCGACGGGCCTGTTCGCAGGATCATCCGACAAATAGACGTAGATATTCTCGGGCGGATATTCGGTGAATCGTTCGCGGTGGCGAAAGAAAAGATCGACGACCTCGTCGGTGATATTGACGGGCTCGATCGTGATCTGAAGGTCTCCGTTCTTTTTCAGGACACGTTTTTGGCTGTGTGAAAGTTTTAGATCTGATAGCCGAACGCGGAGCGGAATTACGTGCAGAAATATGTCGTCATCGTTGACCGCGAGGCTGTAACGAAAGAACTTGCAGCCGAAATTTCTCCAGCCCTCGGCCATCAGGCGGTCGAAATCGGCTTTGTGCAGGCGGTCGTGGTCGGCCTCGCCGTGGACGAAATTTCTTCGCAGTTCGTCGATGTCCATCGCCAAAGCCCCGCCCTTTGCCGAGCGCTACCAACTTACGCTGCCTTCTTTTGAAGTATCGATCTGGGCGAGTTCGACGCCTTCGTTAAAGAAGAAGATCTTCATCTGATCGAAAAGGAATTCGTGTGAATCGGGATTTGAAACGTCGATGCCGAAATGATTAATGAGCTGATTCTGCTTTTGCAGCCATTCTTTCCAACAGTCGCCGCAGGTTTCGGCGCCGATCTTTTGGCCCAATTCCGTCGGTATCGGTGCATACCCGAGCGGCTCGCCTTTTTGCCCGCAGCGGGCACATTTGAATTTGTCTCCAAATAATCCCATAACCGAAATTTTACCACAGCAGTCATCTAGCCACAGAGAGCACTGAGAACATGGAGCGCAGCTAAATAACCATACAGACGTCGGTGTTCACTGTCTCCTCTGTGTTCTCTGTGGCTAACTTGCATTTGCGATCGCGGCGAGGACATCGGCGTCCGCGGGGCGGAACAGGCTGATCGCCTCGACCTTGTGATATGCGATCGTGCCCTCGCGGTCGATCACGACCACGCCGCGTGCCGAGCGGCCCGGCAGCCAGCTTTTCATTCCGTACATCTCGGAGACCTTGCGATCCGTGTCTGCTAGCAGCTTCAGCGGCAGTTCGTTCTTTTCCGCAAAACCTTTGTGCGATTCGACCGAATCGGTCGAGATGCCGACGACCTCGGCACCCGTCGCCTGATACTCCGACCAATGATCCCGAACCGAACACAACTGCGCCGTGCAAACCGGCGAATTGTCCGCGGGATAAAATATCAGCACAACAACCCGACCACGATGATCGCTTAACCGCCAATCATTGCCGCCGCTGTCCTTCAATGTAAATTCGGTTGCAGGTTCTCCGATCCTCATTTCATACCTAAAAGATCATCAACTGAATGCCTCGTCAAGGTCGCGTGCGGCATGGAGCACTCTTGTGATCGAGACCTTTCCAGCCCAGACCCTATAGAAGATCAAATAACTTCCACTTGGAAAGCTTCGTAATCCTTCCTTTAGTTCATCTCGTTCCCGACCGGCCAATGGATTGTCAGCCAACATCTCAAAGATCTCGATCATTCGAGAGTAAAGCGACATCGATGCCTCGAAGTTATCGTCGGCTATGAAACCCAGTATTTCATTAATGTCCTCTTCTGCCTCGCGAGAGACTATTAATCTAGCCATTCTGTTGTTTTCTCTGCAAAAGCCGTTCTCGTATCTCCGCCATTACTTCATGGCCGTCTCTGTACCGTCCCGCCTCGAGGTCGTCGATCCCTTTTTGAATTTCGGCGCGCAATGCGTTCAGCTTTGCCTCGCGCATCTCGTCTCGCTGCTGAAGCAGTCGGATGCCCTCGCGGACTACCTCGCTGGCGGAGTTGTACATACCCGACTTTACCTTGCTTTCTATTAGGGCCTCGATCTCCGGCGTCAGAGAAACATTCATAGCTAAACCTCTCGACCCAAAATAGCATTTGTTGCTATTAATAACAATCTTTGCTATTGAAAGTCTCTGATGTCCCGGAATGGCTCGTCTTTGTCCGTGAAATCCGGGCGGTAGTAAAACGACGCGGCTTCATATTCCTGCATAAAGCCTTCTTCGATGCCGAGGGTTTCCAGCAGCGAGACGGCATCGAACCACTCGCCTTCGGAGATGCGGCGGGACAGCAGAATGTAACGCGGATCGGTGGCGGCCTTGTTGGTGGCGTAGTATTGGGCCATTAGCGAGATGGCCGTTCTTGGCCCGAGTTCGTCGCGTATCCAGCGGAGGTTTTCTTCGAGCCCGGCGATGTCGTTTGGCAAGACGAGCAGGCGGATGAGCAGGCCGCGTCGGAGTAGGCCGTTGTCGTCGAAAACTAACTCGTCGCCCATTTGCCGGTGCATTTCCTTGATGGCGGCACGGGCGAATCGTGGGTAATCTCGGATCTTAGAATATTGAAAACCGGCGTCGGCGTCGGCGTATTTGAGGTCCGGCAGATAGACGTCGACGATGCCTTCGAGCAGGCGGAGCACCTCGACCGAGTCGTAAGCGTTCGTGTTGTAAACGATCGGCAGCCGCAGGCCTCGCTCAGCAGCGATCAATATCGCGCGAGCCATCTGCGGGGCAAAATGCGTGGGCGAGACAAAGCCGATGTTGTGACAGCCGCGGTCCTGTAGTTCCAGCATCATCTCGGCCAGGCGTTCGTGGGTCACCTCGTTCTTTTTCTGTTCTTTCCAGGTCTGGGAGATCTGGTAGTTTTGACAGTAAACGCAGCGGAGATTGCAGTTGCCGAAGAAGATATTTCCGGCGCCATGCGTGCCCGAAAGACAAGGCTCTTCGCCGAAATGAGCGGTGTAGCCGGAAACGATCGGCAGACGGCCCGAATAGCACGCGGCGATCTCGTCATTTAGACGGTCGTTGCCGCAATCTTTTGGGCAGACCGTGCAGGCGCGCAACAGTTCTTCGAGGGCGACGACGCGCTCCTCGAGCTTAGTCTCCTCCAAGAGTGTCAGGTATCTTGCGTCCACTTAGTTTGATCTTTGCCGGCCGCATTCCGCCGTTCTTGCCTTTGGGCTCATATTTTACCGACACGTCCTTCGGTGCGACCTCGCGGGCGAGTTCCCACGTGAAATCCATCTCGGCGTTGACGGTCGCGGTCGCCATGCGCGTTTCGCGCAGCATCAGCATACTGCCGTAAAACAGGAACATTATGCCGAAGACGCCGATCGCGATCGGCAGGTATTTCGCAAAGGCATATCGGCTAAGGAACGCCGCGAGAGCGATTGATACAGAGCACAAAATGAACGCACCAAGTCCGTAGTAAAACCACTGCATCGCCTTTTGCAGCAGACGCGAGCGGCTCGTCACCTTATCGAGCAGATCGACGATCACTTCCACGCGTTTGTCGTACAGCGGTATTTCCTCTTTGTTGTCGATATAGATCAGCTCGCTGAGCCGTTCCTCAAGGTAGCGCACGCGGTCGATCACGCGGCCCAGTCGCGTCGAAGTAGAAAGCACGAGCGAACCCGTCGCAGAGATCAACAATGCCGGGGTGATCATCGCGGTCAGAAATTCGATCGTTGAGCTGAGTGCGTCCGGATTGACGATATCATTCGCGGCCATAGGCTTATATATTACCGCAGAGACGCAGAGACGCGGAGAGGACTTGCGAGAACTTGAATAGTTTGCGTACGCCGGTGCACAGCCCTGCTATGGCCAAAGCGGTACCTTTCCATGGCGGCCGGTGCGTGCCAAATTTCCCCACAACAGGCCATATACAATGACCGCGACACCGCCTGCTGCGATCAGCGGTGTGTCCTCAGAAAAACCTGAATAAATTGCGTAAATACCGGCTGAGATCAGAAGGAATGCCAGCATCGCGGCGAATACACGCATGCCCCTGGTCAATTTTTCGGGATCGCGTCCGGCACAGATCATTTGGACACCCTTTCAACCTCGCGTCTCATGCGGCCCGTTGCCATATACCACATCATTTTGTAGTCGGAAATGAACGACCAGAAAGGATATTTGAATGTCGCGGGACGGTTCTTTTCAATAACAAAGTGGGCGAACCACGCAAAAGCATAACCGACGACAAAACAAAGCGGGAAGTAATACCACGTTCCGCGCCGGATGAACCACGCCAACAAGATGAGGCCGAGCGACGTGCCTAGGAAGTGCAGAATGCGTGTCAGCGGCTTGCTGTGCTCAGCGACGTAAAAGTCCCAAAACTCGCTGTAGTTTGAAATGCGGTCTGCGGCCATATTACTTTGCCAATGCTGCCATTTCGTTCGGTGTCAGAGCTCGTCCGCGTAAAACGGCGAGATGCTCCTTGTCGATCGCCGTCAGAAGGCCGCTTCTTTCCAATCCGGCAAAGACCGTTTCGGACCGTTTATAGAACGATCGGGCAGCTGCGGCGTTGATTTGAGTGCGGTTTGACTGCTGCGCGGTCGCCGGACGGCAGTAGTAGTTTTGGTCGGCGATGCCGCCGAACGGCCTCTCCTGCCGCGAGCAAAGCCCGATACCCGCATAAGAATCGCCAAGCACCGCATATACTCCCGCAAGTTCGCGGACCGCTTTCCTATTCAGCGGAATGCTCTCCTCGATGATGCTCGACAACGCAACGGAGGCTTTTTCAAGTTCCTGCCTGCCGGCGGCGGTTTCGCCGATAGATATCAGCAATTTGCCGACAACGATCGAATGAATTGTCCCGCTGTGACGGCTGCGTGCGTTGTTGCGATTGGCATCCACGGCCTCCCAATTTCTGCGGCTCTCGCGTGAACGTTCTATCAGCGCAAGAGCTCCTGCCCGGTCGCCTCGCACCGCAGCGAGTTCAGCCATCGAAAGATAGGCGTCGTATTCCTTTCTCGCCAAAAACCCGGACGAGCCGCGTTTCAATTGCTCCCGTGCGAGTTCGGCGGCCTTAGCGTAAGCCTGTTCGGAACCTGCCGTGTCGCCTGCCCTTTCGCGGACGCTCCCTCGAAGAAAGTGCACGGAAACAGCCGAAATAGAGTTTCTGCCGGCGGAGAGATCGTTCTCCAGGGACCGTTGAGCAATGGCGGCTGCTTCGTTAATGGCGGCGTCGGCGGACCTGATATCGTCCAGCCGGTTTGCATAATGGTCCGCGATCGTTGCGTACGAAGTTGCGATCTTTGCGGGTGCTTCCGGGTCGGAAATGTCGGCCTCAAGCAACTTAATGCGCTGGCGATAGGCGTCAACCGAACGCACAAAATATTCCCTCGCCTCTGCGTCACGGCCGAGCAGCAGCATGCCGTTCGCGACGTCGGCCAAAGCCGCGGCGTACCAGCGGACGGCGGGTTCGTTATCCGGTTCCGATGCAAAGCTCCGTTCCCGTAATGCCAGTCTTTCGAGTCTATTTTCTATGGAAGCGTGCAGATCGGTCTCGCCGAAAAACTCGTCCTGCTTGTAGAGGACGCGGACAAGCAGGTCGCGATACCGGCCGCTGTCGTTCTCGCCGTTCAGGCCGCGGGCAATAGTTTCGGCACTTGCCAGGCTCTCGCGTGCGCGGCCGATGTCGATCGACTGGTACGCGAACTCGTGTCCAAGTTTCAGATACGCCTCCGCCAGTTCGGCGAGAAGCTCCGGCTCGCGTGTTTGTGCGGCCAGATTGTCCAGAAACTCTGCAGATATCGCTATCAGACGAGCGCGTGCCTCGTGGCTGACGTGAGATTCGTCCAAGCCGTGATCCCAGCCGGAGATCAGGGAATTCGACAGCTCGCGGACCTGGTTGAACCGCTCGTTGGCGCGGTCGCGTTCGGCGGCGGCGGCGTTCCATTGCCACATCGCGGTGCCGAAACCCAACAGCACGGCCACGGCGATCGCGGCGGCGGCGGCGGCCTGCGGCCGATGGCGGTCGATGAATTTCGACGCGAGGTAGCCGAATGACGCGGGCCGTGCCATCACGGGCATGCCGGTCAGATGCCGTTCGATATCCTCGGCGAACTGCATCACAGAGCCGTATCTGCGTTCGGGTTCCTTCCTCAGCGACATCAGAACGATATTGTCCAGGTCGCCGCTCAGGCGCCGGCGGAGACGGTCAGGGCGGTCATTGCGAAATTCCGCGAGGGTTTCGGGCGTCAGCTCGCGGCCTGTTTCTCTACGGCGGACGGCCGCGGTCGAAGGTGCGTCAGGTTCGGCCTCGGCGATGTATTTGGAAATATCAGCACGCGATCGCCCTGCGAGTTCGATGGGGCGATGGCCGCTCATCAGTTCGTAAAGCAGAACGCCGAGGCTGTAGATGTCGGACGCGGTCGTGATCGGTCCGCCGGCGACCTGTTCCGGTGAAGCGTATTCGGGCGTCATCATCCGCATCCCGAACGCGGTTTCGGCCAGCGTCACGCCGACGACGTCGTCGGACAATATCTTTGAAATGCCGAAATCGAGCAGTTTCGGTTCGCCGTCGGTGCCGACGAGGATGTTGTTCGGCTTGATGTCGCGGTGGATGACGAGGTTCTTATGTGCGAACGACACGGCGGAGCATATCTTGGCAAAGAGCCGCAGCCTGTCGTCGATGTTCAGGCGATTTGCGTCGCAGAAAGTTGTGACCGGAACGCCTTCGACGTATTCCATCACAAAGAACGGCCTGCCGTCGTCCGTGGTCCCGCCGTTGAGCAGGCGTGCGATATTCGGGTGCTGCAGAGCGGCGGTCACCTGGCGTTCGACCTTGAAACGCCGCAGCACTTCGTCGGTGTCCATGCCTCGTTTTATGACCTTGACGGCGGCTTTTTGCCTCAGTTCGAGGTGTTCGCCGAGGTAAACGACGCCCATGCCGCCTCGGCCGAGTTCGCTGATGATGCGGTAATCGCCGATGCGTTCCGGCGGCGTTTCGTCGTCGATACCGAGTGCCAAGGCACCGCTCGCGAACACCGCGTCCTTCAGGAAACCGCGTTCTTCCGAGGCGCGTTCGGCCGCGAGCAGGGCGAGGAGTTCGCCGCGGAGTGCTTCGTCGCCGGCGCATTCGCTGTCGGCGAAACCGCGGCGTTCGCCGGGCGGCATCGACAGGGCGCGTTCGAAAAGCTCGTTCAGACGGGCCCAATCCATCGATGCCGGTTGTCGCGTTGCATCAGGCATTATGTTTGCTTTCGAGCTCCTTATAAAGCCAACTTCGTGCAAAGGTCCAGCCGCGATCGACCGTCGAGGCCGAACAGCCGAGCGCCTGTGCTATGTCCTTGGTGGTCATACCGCCGAAGAACTTCATCTCGACTATTTCGCATTTCTGCTTATCTATTTCGGCCAGGCGGTCGAGTGCTTCGTTCAGGTCGAGCAGGTCGAAATTGGTGTCGTCAAACGCGATGGTCATGCCGTCGAGCGAAACGGGACGGCCGCCGCCGCCGCGTTTTTCGGCCTTTTTGGCGACGGCGTGATTTATCAGAATGCGGCGCATCATCTGAGCCGCGAGTCCGTAGAACTGAGCGCGGTTGCGCCAATCCGCGGCCCGCTGATCGATCAGGCGCATATATGCCTCATGAACGAGCGCCGTGGGCTGCAGAGTGTGGCCCGCTCTTTCCCTCGCCAGATACGCTCCGGCAATGCCGCGGAGTTCGTCATAGACCAGCGGCAGCAGTTGGTCCAGCACGTCACGGTTTCCTTTTCCGTAATCAGCCAGCAGTCCGGTAATGTCGCCCCGCATTTCAGACATATCTAAGGT
Organism: Acidobacteriota bacterium; assembly: GCA_019639155.1. GTDB lineage: Bacteria > Acidobacteriota > Blastocatellia > Pyrinomonadales > Pyrinomonadaceae > OLB17. Next base: position 485,703 of record JAHBSJ010000001.1, read on the forward strand.
TTCAAGGTATTCTAAACGATTTCCGGCATTATGGATAGAACTTTTCGCCGCTGCCGCAAATTGCCCGGCGATCTCGGTTGTCGGGACGGAGGCCGCCTCGCCTGCAGCTTGGATCCGGGAATTGCCGTCGGCTTTAGCCGACGGTTTGCGTGCATAAATGAAGTTCGGGCTTTAGCCCGCAGATCATTTGGGTTGAAGCCGACGGCAATGCCTAAAAACCAGAAGCAGGCTGGCAGCGATCCGGC
>JAHBSJ010000010.1 GCA_019639155.1 Acidobacteriota bacterium
TTTGCCTTTGGCATAGTTCGGCGTCTGAGGGCTGGCGAGCCCTTTGCCGTCGTAATAGAAATTGACCGCCGGCGTCGAATCGCTGTAGGTGCGAGTTTTGACGCGGCCCGCCATGTCATACGTATTCGTGATCGTCACGCCATTAGCATCCGTCGCCGTCAAAACATTGCCCATCAGGTCATAGGTAAACCCAGCAGTCCACTGACCCGATGTATTGAACGCATCGCTCAGATTCAAAGCAGTATTCACCTCCTGCTCCGGCTGCCGTACACGTATCAGCCGCCTAACCGAGTCGGACTTTGAAAAATATTAGCTACGCATTGACCAATCTAAAGGGCCTCAAATACCAGTGAACTTATATATTGACGTTTGGATTCGTCAAAAATAACTTCTTTAGTCGGAACTTCGCCTACGAGACTTTTGTTGGATATCGACTCTAAATCCCATATTTTGGATGCATCCTCAAACGAAACCTCTTTGATGAGATAAACTTGATAGTTAGGCGGATAATCATCAAGGTCTTCGTCGAAATAGTCGCGCCAAAAGAAATACACTTCCCCATTGTACAACGTGTAAAATGCGGAAGGTACATCCCAAAAGCCACTATAACGGATTGGCAGCATTTCGCTCTCTCTCATAAGATTGTTAAAATAAGATCATTTCGGTTTCGGCTGTACTCGCTTTTCCTTCGGAGCTGGATTTTGAACAGGGCCGGGAAAACCGCAGTTTTTTACAATCAAGAAGGTTCGTGACGAACTAAGCCTGGTTGCTTGTAAACCTCCCCTGATTGTTACCAGTCTAAACTGGAGTATTCGGGTTGATGAGAACTGGTCCGTTTGATTCGCTCGGAGGCGCGCCTCCGAGCGAATCGTGCGGTCGGTGGTGGTTGTAAATCTCAAGCCACCGCTCCGTTTGCGATCTCACGTCCGATAAACTCTCAAAGATGTACATATCAAGCACGGCCTCGCGGTACGTGCGATTAAAGCGTTCGATAAGGCCGCTATGATTGGCTTGCTCGGTCTATAAATTTTCAACTGTTCCAAAAAATTCACCAACGTCGCCCCTCAGCATCCTGCGTCAGATTGCCGTTCGCATCAAACGTGTATCCGCCCTGATCTAGGCAAACATCGCCGAGCGTTCGGCGAATCTTTCTTTGAGGCTGCCGCAGACGACGTCGCAGAGCTCGAATACGGATTCATCTGCGATGAAATAAAAAACCGTGTTACCCTCTTGGCGGCGGCCGACCAGGCCGGCGTCCTGCAGCATTCTCAGATGCTTGCTGACGTTCGGCTGGGTGGCATTTACAGCTTTTGTGATAGCGGTCACGCTCGCCTCGCCTTCTTCCAAATACTGCAAAATATGCAGCCGCAGCGGTTCTGAAAGCACTCTAAACCTTGAAGCTACAAGGCTTACGGCCTCAGGCGACATTTTTTCATTTAATTCGTTTTTCATACTTGACAATATAACGATATAGTTATATGCTCATACACAAGTCGAGTATAATCGACAAAATGAGGTAAAATCAAGACATATGATCAAACAAGCAACAGTACACGAGATCAACGAGCTGCTCGACAGCGGCGGCGAGTGCCAGGTGATCGACGTAAGGGAATTTTCTGAGTTCAACAGCGAACGCATCGCGGACGCTCAACTGATGCCGCTTTCGAATTTTGAGAAGCACGCGGATGAGATCGACCACAGCAAGCCGGTTTATCTGATGTGCCGTTCGGGCAACAGAGCTACGCAGGCCGCAGAAAAGCTGGCGGCGAAAGGATTCACTGATATCCACGTAGTAAAGGGAGGCATGACGGCTTGGGCCGGTGCCGACCTGCCGATCGTCAAAGGCGAGTCAAAGGTGTGGTCGCTGGAGCGTCAGGTGCGTTTCGCGGCGGGGCTTTTTGTCCTGACGGGCGTGGTGCTCGGCTTTGCGGTCAGCCCGTATCTGTTCCTGCTTAGCGGGTTTGTCGGAGCGGGGCTGATATTCGCTGCTGTTACCGACACGTGCGGAATGGCGATGGTCTTGGCACGCATGCCGTGGAATCAGAAGCCGGCAGAGAAGGGTGTTGTTGAAGGGCAGGTTTGCAGTAAATAGGAGTACGAAATGAAATTCAAGCAATTTTATCTGGGGTGTCTGTCGCACGCCTCTTATTACATCGGTTCGGGCGACGAAGCGGCGATCATCGATCCGCAGCGTGACGTCCAGCAATACATTGACGAGGCGGAGGCGAACGGGCAAAAGATCAAGTACGTCATCGAAACACATTCGCACGCGGATTTCGTTTCGGGCCACATCGAGCTCGCCGAAAAGACCGGTGCCGAGATCGTTTTCGGGCAGCGTGCAAACACGCAGTTTCCGACGCTGAAAGTAAAAGACGGCGATGAACTGACAGTTGGCGACGTAAAGCTTTCATTTATGGAAACGCCGGGGCACACGCCTGAGGGAATTACCATTCTTGCAAAAGATACGACCGATGATTCGGCTCCGCTGAAGATGTTCACCGGCGACACGCTGTTCATCGGCGACGTAGGCAGGCCCGATCTTATTGGATCCAAGGGCTTTACTGCAGAGCAGATGGCGGCGATGCTTTACGATTCGCTGCATGAAAAGATCCTGCCGCTGCCCGATGAAACGGAAGTTTATCCGGCACACGGTGCGGGTTCGCTTTGCGGCAAATCGCTTTCGAAAGAAACGTGGTCAACGCTCGGCGAGCAGAGGCGTTTCAACTACGCACTGCAGCCGATGACGAAAGAAGAGTTCGTCAAGATCGTCGCGGCCGACCAGCCCGAAGTTCCGGCGTATTTTCCGCTTAGTGCGGCCAAGAATCTCGAAGGTTCGGCTCCGCTTGAGAATCTGCCGCAGCCCCAGAAAATGAATTCGGAGGAGCTTGCTGCTTTTGACGGCATCATTCTCGATGTCCGGTCTGCTGACCAATTCGGTGCAGGGCACGTGCCGAATTCGATCAACATAGGGCTCGGCGGGCAGTTCGCCTCGTGGGCGGGCACGATGATCCCGATCGGGATTAACATCGCGATCGTTGCCGAAACCGATGAGCAGATCGACGAAGCGGTGATGCGGCTTGCCCGCGTAGGCCATGAAACGGTCGAGGGCTTTGCCTTGATCGGCGAGTACGACGGTGCATGGAATACGGTCGAACAGGTTTCGGTCGATGATGCGAAAAACGCGACCTCAAATGATGGAGTTCAGTTCGTTGACGTCCGCCGCTCGCAGGAACACGCGAACGGCCACGCGGCCGGAACGGTGAATATTCCGCTCGATCGGCTGGCGAAGGACTTCGACAAGCTCAATCCTGAGCTGCCGACATACGTGATCTGCCAGGGCGGTTATCGTTCGAGTATCGGCACCAGCATTCTTGAGAACGCAGGTTTCAAGGAGATCTATAACGTCACCGGAGGCACGAAGGCCTGGATCGACGCAGGATTGGAAACGGAGGTTTCGGCTACGGCCTGCGCCTCGGGTAAGTGATCGAAAAACATGATTCCCGGGCATCGATCGCCCGGGAAGATAATTATTTGCCGCGGCGGTTGGCTCCGATAGATCTGACCTCTGAAGGCAGGAGTATGCAATGAAAACACTGATAATCATCAACGATGCACCGTATGGCACGGAAAAGGCGTACAACGCGCTTCGGATCGCCAACCAGATCAACAAGGACTTTCCGGAGCACGAGGTGACCGTTTTTTTGATGGCGGACGGTGTGTCCTCCGCAATCGAGGGCCAGAACACGCCGAACGGATACTACAACGTAGAAAGAATGTTGAAACTCGCCGTTTCAAAGGGAACGAAGGTACTGCTGTGCGGCAGCTGCATGGATGCACGCGGATTGCAGAACGTCAAATTGATCGAAGGCGCCGAACGCAGTTCGATGCCCGAGCTTGCGGCGGCAATCGTCAACAGTCAGCGTGTGCTGACCTTCTGATCCGCGGTCTTTTTTAGTATCTCTCACACTTTTTGAAAGGATAGGTTATGGAGATCGCAGCATTTTTGGCCGCCACGCTGATCGGGCTTTCGCTCGGTATGATAGGTGCAGGCGGCAGTATTTTAACGGTTCCGGTGCTCGTATATTTGGCGGGTGTCGATCCGGTCTTGGCGACGGGCTACTCGCTATTTGTGGTCGGTTCGACCGCACTCGTCGGCGGCATCAAGAGTGCACGCCGCGGAATGGTCGATCTCAAGACAGCGGCACTTTTCGGGGTGCCGTCGATATTGGCGGTTTACGCGACGCGGCTCTGGCTGATGCCGCTGATACCTGATCGGCTATTTTCACTAGGGAGCTTCACGTTGACCAAAGGCACCGGCCTGCTGCTGATGTTTGCGGTCCTGATGATCGCGACATCGGTTTCGATGATACGAGAACGAAAGAGCGTTGAACCCGAGGCGGGCGAAAAACACAAGCCAAGGAATATCCTCTACGTTTTTGGCGAAGGTGTCGGCGTGGGTGTTTTGACCGGCATGGTGGGCGCCGGCGGCGGATTTCTGATAATTCCGGCGCTTGTTCTGCTTGCGGGACTCGAGATGAAGATCGCGGTCGGCACGTCGCTGTTCATCATTGCGGCAAAATCGCTGTTCGGATTTATCGGCGATATTCAGAATGGCGAACTCATAAATTGGTCATTTCTGGCCGTGTTCACAGGGTTTTCGGTTGCCGGTATCTTTGTCGGGTCATGGCTTGCCGGATACGTGAACGGCAACAAGCTGAAGAAGGCGTTCGGTTGGTTCGTGCTTGTGATGGGTGTATATATGGTAGTTAGGGAGACTATGTTCGCATAGTTGCTCGCCGATATCGGCGCGGGAGGTAGTGATGAATCATATTTTCTTAGTCATTCTTTTTGCGATATCAGCTTTTGGATGCAGTACGGCGACGACACCCGGAACCGTTATGAACGGTGATTCGGTCGCGACCGTTTCGCCGCAGCAGGCTCAGGAAGAGGTTTCGAAAGCTTATTCGCAGTTCATTGACGTCAGAACGCCGGAAGAGTTTGCTGCCGGGCATGCCGCCCGCACGCGAAATATTCCGCTCGATACGATCGAGCAAAATCTCGACCTGATGCGGCGGGATGAACCCGTTTATTTGATCTGCCGCAGCGGCAGCCGTTCTGCCAAGGCAGCCGAGATCCTTAAAAATGCGGGTTTTGCAAAAGTTTTCAACGTAGCGGGAGGTACCGATGCCTGGCAGGCCGCCGGGTTGCCGATGGCAAAGCCAACGCCGTGAACGGACGGACCAAGAAAAATGAAAGAGAAGTTTGACCCGAGTGATGCGATACAGGACTTTCTTGTATTCGGCGAATTTGGCGACGTCAATCCGTCAATAACCGACTCATCGACCTACACGTTCATGAGCCCGGACAAGATGGAGGAGCTTTTCGATCACGAGATCGAAGGCTGCTTTCTCTATTCGAGGCATTGGAATCCGACCAACAAATATCTTTCCGACGCACTCGCCAGAATGGAGGACTCTGAGGCAGCGCAGGCCAAGGCCTCAGGAATGGCCGCGATCAGCGCTTCGATGATCCAATTGTGCGGCAGCGGCGACGAGGTGATCTCGTCCAGGACCATCTACGGCGGCACGTACGCTCTGTTCAAGAATTTGCTGCCGAGGCTCGGCATCAGGGTGCATTTTACCGATCTCGCTGATCTTGATCATGTTCGTGCATTGATAAACGGAAAGACACGTGCGATCTATTGTGAGTCTATAAGCAATCCGCTTTTGGACGTTGCCGATCTGCCGGCGCTCGCATCGCTTTGTAAGGAGCACGACCTGAAGCTGGTCGTGGATAATACTTTCAGCCCGATGATCTTGTCGCCGATACGTTTGGGTGCAGATGTCGTCGTGCACAGCCTAACGAAATTCATAAACGGAACGAGCGATTGTGTCGCCGGTGCCGTATGTTCGAGTGCCGATTTCATTCATCAGTTGACCGATATCAATGCCGGGGCTTCGATGTTGTTCGGTGCGGTTTTGGACAGCACGCGGGCGGCGAGCATTCTGAAAAACCTCCATTCGCTGCATCTGCGAATGCGTCAGCACAGCCACAACGCGAACTATTTGGCAGAGCGGTTTCGCGACCTCGGCCTGAAGGTGCATTATCCGGGACTGCCGGAACATCCCGGCCACGGACTGCTTACGACGATGATGAATCCGGGCTATGGTTATGGCGGCATGCTCGCTCTCGACGTCGGCAGCCTCGAAAAAGCGAATGATCTGATGACGCGAATGCAGCAGGAAAAGGTCGGCTATCTCGCAGTGAGTCTCGGCTATTTCAAGACGCTTTTCAGTTCGCCCGGACACAGCACGTCGTCAGAGATCCCTGTCGAAGAACGCGAAAGAATGGGCCTCAGCGATGGTTTGGTGAGGTTTTCGATCGGATTGGACAACGATATCGAGCATTCGTTCAGGCGGATCAAGCGCTGCCTTGAGGATTCCCGGGTCATCTGAGCGCATTCGTCCAGGTTTGCAGTTTCCGCATCGCTCTCATAACTGCGATACGAACTGATACTTGACAAAATGCACGGCTGAGGTTCAAATTCAGATACAGGGCCATGCTGAAACGCTTTGCAGCATTACTTTTCGTTTTGACCGTTGCCGGCAATGTGTGGGCAGGGGTTTGCGGCTGTATCGATGGCTCTGATCATCCGCGTTCGTCATGCTGCGACCGTCCTGCAGCGGAACGAGATTCGGTCGCGGCAAAGCCGTGTTGCGATGAGGAGTGCGGCGAAACATCGCTTGTCATCACGCATCGTGTTCAGACCGACGGATCATTGAAACTGCCTCTGCCTAAGTATTTCGGAGAAACGGCGGTTTGGTCCTATTTTCCCGTCTTAGAGTTTCAGACCAAGATAGCCGCTTTTGATAAGAAGCTGCATATTTGGCACGCCGAGATACCCAGGCCACCCAATCTTTACATTCACCACCGATCATTTCTGATCTAAGCATTTGAGCCTCCATAGTTTCGCAACATTGCGAGACGGCCGGAGGTTTATTTGCGCATGGACCCGCGTCTGCCGACACGGGCCGAACATTTGTTTTTCTAAACCACTAACTTTGAGGAGAATATCTATGAAGAAAATCACACTTTTGCTACTAATTTCAGTTTTTGCCGCTTTTGCGGCCGCTTGCGGATCGGGAACGACGTCAACGACCGGTGACACGGCTGCCGGCAAGACCGTAAAGAGCGGGCCTGCGGGCAATAATTTGACCGCGACGCTTTCAAGCAAGGACGGAGTGCTCCGTAAAGGCAAGCAGGACTTTACGCTGACCTTCACGGACGCCGCAGGCAAGCCGGTCGATGTCGGCTCTGTCTCGCTGAATTTCCACATGCCCGCAATGGGTACGATGGCCGTGATGAACAATCCGGCGACGTTCACGACGACATCGACACCGGGCGTTTACGCAGGAAAGACAGATCTTGAGATGAGCGGCGAATGGCAGGCTCAGATCAAGTATGAAGGCCCGGCCGGAAACGGCTCGGCAAATCTGCCGATCGTCGCGCAGTAGGCGACCGACCGTAACGGAAGGCATCGATGATAAATTGGCTGATCGAATGGTCAATAAGGAATCGCGTGATCGTGATCGCGCTATATCTGGCGCTTGCGGGTGCGGGGTTCTACGCGCTGTTCAATACGCCCATCGATGCCATTCCGGACGTTTCTGACAATCAGGTAATTGTCTTTACGGATTGGCCCGGCCGCTCCCCGCAGGAAGTAGAGGATCAGATCACATATCCGCTGGTCTCAAATCTGCAGGGACTGCCGGGCGTTCGGACCGTAAGGGCGAGTTCGGCGTTCAGCTTTTCGATGATCAACGTTATTTTCGAGGATAACGTTGAGCTTTACTGGGCTCGGACACGCATTCTCGAAAGGCTGAACTTGGTCGCAGCTCAGCTTCCCGCCGGTGTTACGCCTACGCTCGGGCCGGACGCCAGCGGGCTCGGCCAGGTCTTTTGGTACACGCTCGAATCGGACAAACACGACCTGCAGGAACTCAGGACACTCCAGGACTGGTTCGTGCGCTATCAGCTCAACTCGGTCGATGGCATTTCAGAGGTAGCGACCGTCGGCGGCTACGTCCGTCAGTATCAGGTCGACATTGACCCGAACAAACTTCGTGCATACAACATCCCGCTTTCACGTGTTCTTGAAGCGGTAGAAACTGCGAACTCGAACGTCGGCGGCAATGTCGTTGAGCAGGCCGGGGAGTGGGCGGTCGTCCGCGGCGTCGGGCTGGTCAATTCTGTCGAAGACGTCGAGTCGATCGTGATCGGCTCTCAGAATGGCACACCTATCTATGTCCGCGACCTCGGTGAGGTCAAGATCGGCAATGCCTTCCGGACAGGTTCGTTGGACAAGAACGGCAAAGAGGCCGTCGGCGGCGTGGTGATAATGCGCTACGGCGTAAGTGCTTTGGTAGCCATCGACAACATCAAGAAAAAGATCGAGGAGATCAAGCTCGGGCTGCCCGAGGGTGTCACGATCGAGCCCTTTTACGACCGGACGGATCTGATCAACCGTACGGCAGATACGCTGAAGGCGGCACTGACCGAGGAGTTGATACTCGTCACGCTTGTCAACTTGTTCTTCCTAGCCCATTTTCGCTCCAGCTTTATCGTTACCATCCCGCTTCCGCTGGCGGCGCTCGCGTCGTTCCTCTTTATGTATCTGTTCGGCATTACGTCGAACATCATGTCGCTCGCCGGCATCGCCATTGCTATCTCTGACCTTGTCGACGCCGGCATTGTCGTGACCGAGAACGCGTATCGCGCCATGGAGAAAGAGGGCGTCGATTTCAGCGACCGAAAGCGCGTATGGGAGATCATTAGTGAGGCGACGAAAATGGTCGGGCGGCCGATCTTTGCCTCAATGGCGATAATTATCGTCGCCTTCGCACCGGTCTTTGCGCTGACGGGCCAGGAGGGCAAACTCTTTCACCCGCTGGCATTCACGAAAACGTTCGCGATGGCCGCCGCAGCAGTGATGGGAATAACGCTTGTACCCGTACTCTGCGGCTACTTGCTTCGTGGAAAGCTGCGGCCGGAAGAGTGGAATCCGATAATGCGGTTCCTGCGATCGGTGTATAAGCCAGTGCTGCTTGCGGCGCTAAAACATAGGCTGACGACGATCGTCATAGCCCTCGTTCTTTTCTGCGGAGCGATGTACCTGACGACACAGATTGGCAGCGAATTCATGCCGCCGCTGAATGAGGGCGACCTGATGTACATGCCGGTGACGGATCCCGGCATCTCGCTGGATGAGGCAACGCGCATCTTGAGCAAGCAGGACCAGATCATTGCGGGATTTCCCGAGGTTAAATGGGCGGTCGGTAAGGCGGGACGAGCGGAGAGCTCGACGGACCCGGCACCGATAAACATGAATGAAACGGTTGTCCATCTCAAACCCGAAAGCGAATGGCGGCCGGGTATGACGCGAGAAAAATTGATCACGGAAATGGACGCCGCACTCAGAATGCCGGGCGTCACGAATATCTGGACACAACCCATCATCAACCGCATTGAGATGCTTGCGACCGGCATTCGTTCGCAGATCGGCATAAAGGTTTACGGCAACGACCTCGAGACAATTGAAAAAACCGGGCAGCAGATCGCGGCTGTGCTTCGCGACATTGAGGGCGCAGCGGACGTCTATCCCGAACAGATCGGCGGTGCACCTTATATCGACGTCGAGATCGATAGGCCGGCAGCGGCACGTTACGGGATAGAGGTCGCAACGATCCAGCAAGTTATCGAACGCGGCATCGGCGAAACGAATCTGACGACAACCATCGAAGGGCGCAACCGATTTCCGATCCGCGTCCGTTACGGCGAGGAGTTCCGGTCGACGCCCGAGTCCATCGGCCGAATACCTGTACTATCGCCCAACGGCGAGGCGATACCGCTATCGCTGCTTGCCCAGATCAGAAGCGTCGAGGGGCCGGCGATGATACAAAGCGAAAACGGCCTGCTCCGCGGGACGGTGCTTTTGAACGTGCGCGGCCGCGACATCGGGAGCTTCGTTGCAGAGGCGGACAAGATCATCAAAGAACGCGTCCAGCTTCCGACGGGCTATTACTTCAACTGGAGCGGTCAATATGAAAATCAGGTCCGGGCGCGTGATCGGCTGATCATTGTCATACCGATCGTAATACTGATAATCTTCGGCACGCTCTATTTGACCTACAATTCGCTGCTTGAGGCGGCCCACGTGATGCTCGCAGTGCCGTTTGCCCTGACCGGCGGTTTCTATCTTCTCTGGATGCTGCAGTACAACTTTTCGGTCGCGGTCTGGGTGGGCTTCATTGCACTCTTCGGAGCGGCAGTGCAGACGGGCGTTGTGATGGTCGTTTATCTTGAAGAGGCCGTAAAGCGAAAACGCGAGGAACTTGGCCGGCTCGACAATGCCTCGCTTATGGAAGCCGTCATTGAAGGAGCGTTATTGCGCCTTAGGCCGAAGGTGATGACGGTCGCAACAATTGTTTTCGGCCTGCTGCCGATCATGTGGAGCACCGGTGCCGGTGCCGAAGTGATGCGGCCGCTTGCTACGCCGGTATTCGGAGGAATGGTATCCAGCCTTCTGCACGTACTGATCGTGACGCCGGTGATCTTTTATTGGATCCGAATTTGGGAATTAAAAAGGAGTAACTAGAAAATGAAAAATCGAAATATCATTGCAGCAGTCATTGTGATGCTCGCCGTTTTTGCGGTCAGCGCAGCCGCACAAACCAAAGGCAAACAGCGTTCACAATCGGCCCGGATCAAGATCACACAAATGGGCTATGAACCGGGCAGTATCACGCTGAAACGCGGCATTCCCGCACAGCTTACCTTTTTGCGTCTGACCGACAACACCTGTGCCACCGAGGTCGTTTTTCCGGATTACGGCATCAATCGTCCATTGCCGCTCAATAAAGCGGTTACGGTCAGGCTTACACCAAAAAAAGCCGGTGAGTTCGCGTTTACCTGCGGCATGAATATGCACCGCGGAAAAATGATCGTTCGTTAACTCAGGAGATGAAACATTGAAAAACCTAAAGTTCAAACATAGCCTCGGCCTTGTCGTGATCCTGTTGTACGCGGTATGCGCGTTCACTGCCTTTGGCCACGAAGGGCACAACAAACCGGCGCCTGCAAACGCCAATGCTGAGCAGAATCCTGCAAATGCATCGGGCCAGCCGGTTCCGACTCCCGCGGGTGGTGCGACGATCGAGCAAGCCGACGGTCATCTGGAAGAGTTTCCTACGCTTCATCCTTTGATCGTTCACTTTCCGATCATGCTGCTCATGCTTGCTGCCGTGATCCAGATCATTGGGCTTGCGGTGTTCAAGAGAGAGTTCGGATGGCTGGTGCTGGGAATGGCCTTTGTCGGGGTCGTCGGTGCGTGGCTGGCGTCGAATACGTTTCACCCGCATACCACAGGATTGAGTGCCGCTGCCGAGCAGATCCTTTTAGAGCATGAGCAGTTTGCAGAGGCAACATTTTGGCTTGGTTTGGCCGGCCTTGTATTAAAGGCGGGATCGATGTTCTTCCTGAAGATGAAATGGTGGGCAGAAACCCTGACGACGGTCGTACTTGTCGCAGCGGCGGTCGCGGTGGCGCTTGCGGGACATCACGGTGCAGAGCTCGTCCATAAGTTCGGCGTCGGGGCAAAGGGAGCGTATTTGGAATTGCATGACCACTAAGTTGTGCACGGAATGATGCGGACGAAACTCACAGTTTTTTGCCTATTGATCACGGCGGCACTTGGCGTCGCGATGGAGGTTCGTTCGCAGATCGCGGTTCCGCCGCCGGTCTCGTCCATTCAGAAGTATCTTGATCCGCAAGCCGGCATGACCGCGGACGAAGCAGTGCGGACGGCCCTGGAACGTAATCAGGAGCTGGCCGCGATGCGAAAGGAGGTCGAGGCCGGTGAACAGCTTCTGAGGCAGGCAGGCCTGCGTGCGAACCCCAGCATTGAGTTCGGCGGCGAGCGGCAGATCCGCGGAATGGACGACAGATACATGGTGCAGGGCGGCATTCCACTCGAGATCGGCGGCCGCATTGCCGCTCGTAAGCGGATAGCTGAAAGCGAACTCGAGATCCGACGTCTGGCTGCGGCAGAACGCGAACGGCTGCTTGCGGGCGAGGTTCGAACAAAATTCGGCGAAGCACTCGCCGCGATCCTCAAACTCAAATTTACTGAGGAAATACTGGAAACAGCCAAGAGAAATTTCGACCTCGTTGCCGCACAGGTCGAAGAGGGCCGCCGCGCTCCGCTGGAACGGAACATTGAGGTGGTCGAGCTGAACCGAATAAGAGCGATGCGGGAGGATGCAGAGGCATCGGCGGAGTTGGCAATGCTCGAACTGCGGAATCTGCTCGGACTTGAGCCCGAAACGAGCATGCGGCTTCGCGGTACGCTTGATGTGGTCGCCGACGGCCTTCCGCTGCAATCAGATGCCGTTTCCTCAGCACTGACTCGTCGAACGGATCTTGCGGGAGCGGTCGCGGTACGGCGTCTTGCGGCCGCACGCGGCTATCAGGCACGGGCCGAGGGACGTATCGATGCCGATCTGATGCTGGGGTATCAGCGAATGAGATCCGGCTTTCCGTTTCAAGCTTACGATCAGAATGGAATGCTGATGCCAATTGAGAACCGAATGAACTTCTTCACATTCGGCATCAAACTTACGCTGCCGGTATTTGACCGCAAACAGGGAATGCTCGCCGCAGCGAAACTCGAGGAAGAGGCGGCAGAGAAGCGGCGTGAGTTCGGCGAACTTGTCGTCCGGCGTGAGGTCGCAGCGGCCTATGTGAAACTCAATAGGACCGTCAGGGCGGAGCAGATCTTTCGAGTCGGCGTTCGCGACCAAGCGGCCCAAAATCTCGAGGTCGTAAGGCAAATGTACGAACTCGGCTCGCGAGATCTGCTCGACTATATGGGTGAACTGCGGCGCTACATCGAGATCGAAAATGACTACATCGACGTTCAGCGAGAGGCTTACCTCGCTCGCATCGAGGTTCTCCGGGTCATAAATTCTGAGGAGTTGACAGGCAAATGAACGAAAATGACAACCTGAACAACGAAGAGCAAGATTCAGCCGCGGGAACTGCTTCTCGCAATACAAAGGCGATCACGGCAATTGGGGTCGCCGCGGTTGCGATGCTCATAACGGGTTTCGCGATCTGGTACTTTGTGCTTGCACCCGACGGCTCGGCCGGTAAACCGGTGCCGGCACCGCGGTCAGTGCCTGACGAACAGAGCGGCAGCCAGCCTATAAGCGGGCAAACATTGACCATCGGAGCCGAACAGCGAGAGAACGCAGGCTTGGTGATCGAGACTGTCGGAGAACAACTCGCCGCCGAACTTGGCCTGACCGCTGCTACGGGTGTTGTCGAGCCGGACGCCTATCGCAATACGCCTGTGCTTGCACTGATTGGCGGCGTGGTGCGAAGGGTCACGCCGGAGCTCGGCGATCGTGTTGCCAGAGGACAGACGGTCGCGGTCGTTTTCAGTAATGAATTTGCCGAAGCGCAATCGCGTTTTATTACCCTACGCACCGAGGCCGAGAATGCTCGTAAGAATTTTGAGCGAACTCAGAGTTTAGTTGCGATAAACCAGCCGGGACGGGCCGAGTCTGACGCGGCCGTACGTCAAATGAGAGCCGCCGAGGCCGCACTCGCCGAAATGCAGGCTCGTTTTCAGCGAACCACTCGCTTGCTTGCCATCGGCGGGGCAAGCCGTGAGGAGCTTGAACAGGACACCACTAAACTGCGCACCGCCGAGGCAGACGTTGCGGAGGCCCGAAGCCGCTACGAACGTGCAAACAGGCTGCTCGAGGTCAAACCGGAGGTGCGGTCGCAGAACGAAGAGGCCCTCAACAAACTCCGAGCCGCTGAAGGCGATCTGGCCGCCGCCAAGCAGCGTTTACTGTTGTATGGAATGAATGAGGCCCGCATAAACGCGCTTCGCTCGTCGTCTCAGATCCGCTCGGAAATGGAGGTGCGTGCTCCTGTTTCCGGCACCGTTACCGGCCGGACGGCCAATATCGGTGAGGTTGTAGAGGCCGGGAAAGAATTGATTCGTGTAACGGATCTTTCAACTGTTTGGGTCATCGCCCAGGCCTTTGAGCGTGATCTGCCCAAGCTTCGCGTCGGAAGCGGGGCCAGCGTCACGACCGCCGCATATCCGGAACGGATCTTTCGAGGCCAGGTCACTTATATCGATCCCGCTATCGACCCCGCGACCAGAACTGCAAAGGTGCGAATTGAGATAGGTAACGGCGATCGCTCGCTCAAACTCGGGATGTTCGTCAATGTCGCATTCGGGTCGCTTCAGCAGAGCGAACGAACGGTGCCGGTGGTACCGGCCGCCGCCGTGCAGACCGTCAATGGAAAGCAGGCGGTATTTTTGGCGACATCTGATCCGAATGTATTCGAACTTCGCCAGGTTTCGCTCGGGCCCGAGTCAGGCGGCCGCTATCCGGTATTGGAAGGCGTAAATGTTGGCGAACGTATTGTAACGACCGGCAGCTTTCTGCTTCGCGCAGAATGGGTGAAGCTGGGCCGCTCGAATTGACGCAGCGTTCAAGCTGATCCGGACGCCACTCTTCCATACGAGGGGCATAGCCTAATGCCCGTATGATCCAGATCATAATTTCACGGCTTTAACCTGAATAGACTTGGCTCAGCTATGTCCAAAGGGCTGAGCCATGTTCCTCCCATCAAGGTCCGCGTTCCCGACGCCGACTATCATCGCGATCTGATCTCATGCCAGGTCGCGTGCCCGGTTCACACGGACGCACGCGGCTACATACGCGCCATCGCTGACGGCCGATTTGAAGTAGCATACCTGATCGCCCGCGGGCCGAATCCTTTTGCATCGATCTGCGGCCGCATTTGCGGTGCCCCTTGCGAGACGGCATGCCGCCGCGGCAAGGTCCCAAAGGTTGACGACGACGGTAATTTCGTCGGCATCGACCGTCCGGTCGCCATACGGGCACTCAAGCGTTTTGCCTGCGAACAGGCCGGACCGGAAGCTCGCACCGTCAGCGAGGTAATAGATTCTGTAACGCACTTCGTCCCTCCAATTGCCGCCAGAGCCGACGAGATGGCCGCACTGCTCCGCTCGGCTCTGGACGGCAAATTTGAAATGGCTGAGGGCCAAAAAATAGCGATCATCGGGTCCGGCCCCGCCGGGCTTTCGGCGGCACACGATCTCGCTTTGATGGGCTTTCACCCCACGGTTTTCGAACTTGAGAGCGTTACCGCCGGCATGCTGGCGGTCGGCGTGCCGGCATACCGGCTCCCGCGGGAGCTCATCGAAAAAGAGGTCGAGGTGATCAAGGCTCTCGGCGTCGAGATACGTTCGGGAACACGCGTCGGGACTGATGTTTCCTTTTCCGATCTGCGACGCGATTTTGACGCGGTGATCATCGCCGTCGGTGCGAAATCCTCACGCAGCCTCGGCCTTCCGGGCGAGAACGGCCCCGGCGTTTACGGCGGCGTCGATCTGCTGCGTGCCGTCTCAGTCGGTGAAAAAGTTCCCGTCGGACGCGACGTGGTCGTAATCGGCGGCGGCAACGTCGCGTATGACGTCGCCCGAACCGTCGTTCGGCAGATCGCTTTCGACACGGCGCGAACTGCTGCAAGAATGGCTGACACTTCGCGTGTTTTTCTGTATTCGCTGGAAAGCGTAGAGGAAATGCCCGCGGATACGATCGAGATCGTCGAAGGCGACGAGGAAGGCATCCAGCGTGAGAACGGCTGGGGGCCGGTCGAGATAGTTCGCGGCGATGACGGCCGCGTGACGGGCGTGAAGTTCCGCCGATGTCTTCGCGTGTATGACGAAGACCGAAAGTTCGCTCCGGTTTATGACGATGACGACACGCAGATAGTTCCGTGCGACACGGTTCTGCTCGCCGTCGGACAGGCGCCGAATCTCGATTTTCTTGAGGACGGCGGCAACGATATTGAGCTGATGCGAGGCGGCTGGGTGACCGTTGACCGCGGCACTCTGCAGACGACCGCACCCGATGTTTTCGTAGCCGGCGACCTCGCTCACGGTACAAAGCTGCTCATAGACGCAGTTGCTTCCGGCAAACATGCCGCACGTTCCATCTACCAATTCCTGACAGGCCGTCGGCTCGAAGAGGAAAAGATGACGTCGCACATCGTGCTCGACCGCTATCGCCGCGAACGTGGCTACGAGAGCATTCGCCGTGTCGAGGTGCCGACCATCGAGCCCGAGGAAAGGCTCGAACATCCCGAAAATGTGGTCGAACTCGGCTACACGAAAGAGCAGGCGATGCGCGAGGCTTCGAGGTGTTTGGACTGCGGCGTAACGCCTGTTTTTGACGGCACGCGGTGTGTGCTCTGCGGCGGCTGCGTGGATGTGTGTCCGACGCAGTGTCTGAAGCTCGTTTCGCTCGCAAGCCTCGATCCGACAGACGAACTTTCCGGCGTTATCGACGGACAACTCGGCGACGACATCGACCTCGACGAGAACTCCGCGATCCTGAAGGACGAGGACCGCTGCATTCGCTGCTCGCTGTGTGCCATCCGCTGCCCTGTTGACGCGATCACGATGGAGAGGGTCGCATTTTCTGACACTTGGAGGACTTTATGACGACAACACCGGGTGAAAAGCAGTCGCGATTTGATCCGGAACCGATGCCGCGAAGGGATTTTCTCGGCCTCGCAGCTTTGGGGACGATGATCGCGGCGTTCGTTGTTTCGCTTTTCGGCATGCTCAAGCTGCCGAAGGCGGCCGTTTCAGCATCACCTTCGAAAAAGTACAAGGTGTTGCTGCCGGACGCATTGCCCGAAGGCGAAGCGTTCATACCGCCGGGCCGCAATGTCGCGATCTATCGTGACGGCGAAGGCGTTTACGCTCTCTCGACCGTCTGCACGCATCTCGGCTGCATCGTCAAAGCGAACGCGAAAGGATTTGAATGCCCGTGCCACGGCTCCGGCTTTGCAAAGGACGGCGTCGTTACAAAAGGCCCGGCACCGACGGCATTGCCGTGGCTCAAGGTAACGGGCGGTGCAGGCGTATATACCATCGACGAGGACAGCCATGTAAAGGCCGGAACAAAGGTGTAGATCATGGATGAAGCGAAACGATCAGCTCTAAATGAATTTTGGATAAATCTGAAAACCGCTCCCGGACAGATCTACCGGGCGATGTTTCGCGGCGGTGCTCCGGTCTCGGACCGCACGCGGTCGTCTTTCGTTTTCGGCAATGTTTTCCTTCATCTGCATTCGGTCCGTACGCACCTGTGGAGCCTGAAATGGTCCACGACGATGGGGCTCGGGCTCATAACGACCGCAGCATTTCTGATCACTCTGGTCACGGGAATACTGCTGATGTTCTATTACAAGCCTTACCCGGACGTCGCGTATCAGTCGATAAAAGACATTCATTTCATCGTGCCGACGGGCCGGTTCATGCGAAACATTCACCGTTGGGCGGCGAACGTGATGGTCGTAGCTGTGATACTGCATATGGCGAGGGCGTTTTACACCGCGTCGTATCGAAAACCGCGTGAATTCAACTGGTTCATCGGCTGGGGACTGCTGGTCACGACGCTCGCACTCTCCTTCACGGGCTATTTGCTTCCGTGGGATCAGCTTGCATATTGGGCCATCACCATCGGTGCCAACATCGCACAAAGCCCGCGTGAAATCACCGATGCGATGGGCATTACGGAGTATTTCGATATCGGCGGGCTGCAGCGAGAGATACTGCTGGGCTCCGAGATCGTCGGCGAAGAATCGCTCATACGATTCTATCTGCTCCACGTGATGATACTGCCGCTCATCCTCGCGATGCTGATGGCGGTGCATTTCTGGCGCATCAGGAAGGACGGCGGACTCGCGAAACCGAAAAATGTTGACGAACTCGTCGCCGCCGATCAGAAAGAGCACTATCCCGTTTTCACCGAAGCGCCGCAGAAGACATATCAGCTTGCCGCGGTCGTAAAAGGCAAAACGCCCGCCGTCGGCAGCGGGCCCGAGAACACTGTGCCGTCTATGCCGCATCTTTTCTATGCGGAGCTCGGCGTGCTGATGTTCACGGTGCTTATTTGTTTTATCCTTGCGTTCGTTTCGGACGCACCGCTCAAAGAACTCGCAAATCCGCTTGTGCCGGAAAATCCGGCAAAGGCTCCGTGGTATTTCCTCGGCCTGCAGGAGATCGTTTCGTTCTCGGCATTCATGGGCGGCATCGGCATTCCGATGCTCTGCTGGATCGGGCTGGGGCTGATCCCATTCCTAGACAAAGAGACCGAAGGCACGGGCGAATGGTTCGGTGGGCCCGGCGGAGCGAAACTCGTCGGCTGGTCGGCACTCTACGGATTTGCGACGTCGATCGCGGTCGAGGCGTTCGCCATCAGATTCGGTTGGCTGCGTGAATGGTTTCCCGATATCCCGCAGCTCGTCATCACGTTCGTAAATCCGGGAACGGTGATCACGGTGCTATATGCAGCGTTTTCGATATGGGTACTGCGGCGGTTCAATTCGACGCGTGCGGGTGCATTGGCGCTGTTCACGTGTTTCCTGGCGGGCTTTATCGTGTTGACCGTGATCGGGACGCATTTCCGCGGACCGAATTGGGATTTCTTCTGGTCACCGTCGCATTGGCCGGGACATTAGTGGACAGAATGACCACTAAAAAAAGGTAAGTCATGAAAAAGAATAAATACTTACTTTTATTTTCCAGCATTGGCGTGTTGCTGCTGCTGCTTGCCGCGGCAGCTTCTGAGAATTTCCTCAAGGACTGGCATTACATCCAAAGCACCGCGAAGACGCAGGACGGCCCAATAGATGTTCGGCTGCGGCAGATCGTCAACAACGACCTGAAACGCGCCGACCGGTGCGTCACGTGCCATGTCGGCATGGCTCCCGGCGAGACGATCATCTCTGAACTCAAGGTCGCACAGCCGCATAAGCCCGTAGTTCACGACATCACGACGATGGGCTGCACGACCTGTCACGGCGGCCAGGGACAGGCGACCGAAAAGGACGACGCTCACGGGAATGTCCATTTTTGGATGGAGCCGATGCTGCCCGCGAAATACGCCTACGCAGGCTGCGGAACGTGTCATACACCGCTGAACGTCCCGAATCTCGAAATTCTCAACGCCGCACGCCGGACGTTTGAAAAGCTGGATTGCTATGCGTGTCACCGTCTTGACGGCCGCGGCGGTACGCTCAGGCCCGGCGGCGACGTAACCGGAATGGAAGGCCCTGACCTGTCGCACGTCGGAATAAAAGGCTACGACCGCGAATGGTACGCGGCACATTGGGAGAAGAACAAAACGGCCCCGGACGGGCCGTGGAAAAATGCTTTTCGCGAGGTCAGCGACGAAGATCAAAAGGCAGTCACGACATTTCTCGACACGCAAATGGGTGCTCCGAAATTGGTCGAAGCACGTGCGCAGTTCAATTCGGTCGGATGTGCGGGCTGTCACGTCGTCGGCAATTTCGGCGGCGAGAACGGGCCGGAACTTTCGCGTTCAGGCGAACGCGATCCGAACCAACTCAACTTCAGCAATGTGCCGGGCGACCGCACGCTTACTAACTGGTTCGCACAGCATTTCCGCTCGCCGGCATCTACGGTCGCCGGTTCGCTGATGCCCGCTCAGAACCTGAGCGACGATCAGATCGATCTGTTGACGATGTACACGCTCAGCCTGCGGCGGCGTGTTCTACCGGACGTTTTTCTGCCGAAAGACCGCGTGAAGGCGATGCGGTTCGGTGTGCGCGAATTCGCATCCGATCCGGCGACGCTGTATTCCACCATTTGCGCTAGCTGTCACGGTGCGTCAGGCACGGGAATGCGTTTTCCGGGGCTGCCGCCGAATCCTTCGATAACGAATCCCGATCTGCTCGCGTTGGCTTCGGATGATTTTCTGTTTGCCGCTATCCGCAGTGGACGCCCCGGCAGGCCGATGCTGCCGTGGGGCGAGCGGACGAACGGGCTGAAAGACGACGAGATACGTTCGCTTGTCGCCTACATACGCCAATTGGGAGGCGGCATACAGCCCGAGGCCGATACAAAACCGGCACGTTGGGTAACAGGCGATGTCGCTATGGGCGGCAGGCTGTTCGCGTCGTATTGTGCAGGCTGCCATGGGCCGATGGGCTCGGGAGGCGATGGGCCGGCCATTGCGAACAAGCTGTTCCTGCAGACGGCGACGGATACATTCCTGGTCGAGACCATTTCCCGCGGCCGACGCGGGACTGTGATGCAGGGCTTTTCGACACCGTCATCCGTAAGGCCGGCATTGACACGGGTCGAGATCGAGGCGATAGCGGCATACATCAGAACGCTTGAAACGAAAAATTGATGAGCGAGGCAAAGATATGAAGAGCGAATATTCACGACGCGAATTTCTGGCACGCATCTCAGCGGCGGGCTTTGGAGCATTGGCCGCCTCCGCGACGAACGCGTGGGGCCTTGACGCGATCACGAACCCGCTGGCGGTCTATCCCGACCGCGGCTGGGAAGACGTTTACCGCGACCTCTGGCGATACGATTCGAAATACACCTTTACCTGCGCGCCGAACGATACACACAATTGCCTGCTCAATGCGTACGTTCGCGACGGCGTCATCACGCGGCTCGGGCCCACGATGCGTTACGGCGAGGCGAAAGACCTCAGCGGCAACGGCACCTCGCACCGTTGGGATCCGCGTGTCTGCCAAAAAGGCCTTGCTCTGACACGCCGATTTTACGGCGATCGCCGCGTCAGCCAGACGATGGTACGTGCCGGTTTCAAGCGTTGGTATGAGGAAGGCTTTCCCAGAGGAAAGGACGGACGCCCCGACAAAAGCTATTTCAATCGAGCCCGCGACGAATGGATCCGCATGTCGCACGACGAGGCGGCGACGATCGTTGCCGCGGCACTAAAGAACATCGCCGAGACATATTCGGGCGAAGAGGGAATGCGTCGGCTCCGCGAGCAGAACTACGAAGAGGCCGTGATCGAGGCGACGCAGGGCATCGGCACTCAGGTGATGAAATTCCGCGGCGGAATGCCGCTGCTCGGCATCACGCGTGTTTTCGGGATGTACCGCTTTGCCAATTCGATGGCTTTGCTCGATGCAAAGGTACGAGGCGTCGGGCCTGATCAGGCCGTCGGCGGCAAAGGCTTTGACAACTATTCGTGGCATACGGACCTTCCGCCCGGGCACCCGATGGTAACGGGACAGCAGACCGTCGAATTTGACCTAAACTCAACCGAATACGCAAAGACCGTCGTCGTCTGGGGAATGAACTGGATCACGACGAAAATGCCCGATGCCCATTGGCTGACAGAGGCACGCATCAAAGGCACGAAGATCGTCGTCATCGCATGCGAATATTCCGCGACGGCAACCAAGGCGGACGACGTGATCGTCGTGCGTCCGGGCACGACGCCTGCCCTTGCACTTGGCCTTTCAAATGTGATCCTCCGCGAAAAACTTTATGACGAGGAATACGTCAGAAGTTGGACCGACATGCCGGTCTTGGTACGGATGGACTCTTTGAAATATCTAAAAGCTGCGGAGGTTTTCGGCGGCTCACAAGCCGAACTGAAAAACACATTCATAGTTCGCGAAGGCGAAAAGGAACCGCCGCCTGCGAAACAAACAACACAAAACGTAGTCGCCGAAAAGCTGCGTTCAGAATGGGGCGACTATGTTTTCTGGGACGCCAAAACTAATGCACCGGCGGCGCTGACACGCGACGATGTCGGCAAAAATTCAAAGACCGCAGACGCGATGCTGGAGGGTTCAGTCGAGGTAACGCTGGCCGACGGCAGCAAGGTGAAATGCCGTCCGGTCTTTGACCTTGTGAAAGAATATGCGGCACATTTCGATCCGAAAACCACGGAAGAACTGACTTGGGCGCCGGCCGCTGCGGTCGAAAACCTAGCCCGCCACATCGCGAAAGAACCGGGAACGACGCTGTTTGCGATCGGCATGGGGCCGAACCAATTCTTTAACAGCGACAACAAGGATCGCGACACGATACTGCTTGCAGCTCTGACCGGCAACATCGGCAAGATCGGCGGCAACATCGGTTCCTACGCGGGAAATTACCGTGTCGCTCTCTTTAACGGTTCGCCGCAATACATCAACGAAAATCCGTTCGACATCGAGCTCGATCCCGAAAAACCGGCACGGCCAAAGCAGTACTGGAAGCCCGAATCGGCTCACTATTACAACCACGAGGATCATCCGCTGAAGGTCGGCAAGACCATTCTTACAGGCAAGAGCCACATGCCGTGCCCGACGAAATCGATGTGGTTCGCCAACGCGAATTCGATCCTCGGCAACGTCAAATGGCACTACAACACGGTTTTTAACATGCTGCCGAATATAGAAATGATCGCCGTCAACGAATGGTGGTGGTCAACGTCGTGCGAATGGGCGGACGTGGTTTTCGGTGTGGATTCGTGGGCTGAGCTGAAGCATCCGGACATGACGGCATCGGTCACGAATCCGTTCCTGCTTGTCTTTCCAAAAACGCCGATCAACCGCATCTTCAATACCATCGGCGACATCGAGGTGTTCGCACTCGTTTCGTCGAAACTCGCCGAGCTGACCGGCGATCAGCGATTCAACGACTATTGGAAATTCGTCCGCGAGGACAAGACGGACGTTTATCTGCAGCGGATACTCGATAACTCGACGAACACCAAGGGCTACAAATTCAGCGAACTGCATCAGAAGGCGCTCGACGGCGTACCGGCGTTGATGAACAGCCGCACGACGCCGAAAAACGTCGGCTATGATCAGCTCACAGATTCGACGCCGTGGTACACAAAGAGCGGCAGGCTGGAGTTTTATCGCGAAGAGGACGAGTTCATCGACGCGGGCGAAAATCTGCCCGTGCATCGCGAACCTGTCGATTCGACGTTCCTTGAACCGAATATCATCATCGCACCGCCGCATGACGCGATGCGTCCAAAGAGCCCCGAAGATTACGGAGCGAAACGCGATGACCTGTCGTGCGAAACGCGGTGCGGGCGAAACGTCGTTTACACGTGGGAAGAGGCGAAAAAGACCGCACATCCGCTGATGAAGGACGGCTTCAAGTTCATTTTTCACACGCCGAAATATCGTCACGGTTCGCACACCACGCCGATCGACACGGACATGGTCGCGATACTTTTCGGGCCGTTCGGCGATATTTACCGGCACGACAAACGGTCGCCGTTCGTGACCGAGGGCTATGTGGACATAAATCCCGCGGACGCGCAGGAACTCGGCATCAACGACGGCGACTACGTCTGGATCGATCCGGATCCGGAAGACCGCCCGTTCCGCGGCTGGGACAAGAGTGCGAACAAGGCCGACTTTGAGGTCGCAAGACTCATCTGCCGGGCACGCTATTATCCGGGAACGCCCCGCGGCGTAACCCGCATGTGGTTCAACATGTACGCCGCGACGCCCGGCTCGCAAAAAGGGCAAAAGGACCGCAAGGACGGCCTGGCAAAAAATGAGGCGACGAACTATCAGGCGATGTTTCGCGGCGGTTCGCACCAGTCGGCGACACGCGGCTGGCTGAAACCGACCTGGATGACCGATTCGCTTGTCCGCAAAGGGATGTTCGGCCAGGGCATAGGAAAAGGCTTTGCTCCTGACATTCACTGCCCGACCGGAGCACCGCGTGAGGCGTTCGTGAAGATATCAAAAGCAGAGCCCGGCGGCATCGACGGCAAAGGGCTTTGGCGGCCCGTCGATCTCGGTATTCGCCCGCGTACGGAATCTGACGCGATGAAGAAATACCTTGCGGGTGACTTCGCCAAAAAAGGTTAACGATCAGGAATGGACGCTCAGAAATTACATCTCATCCTGAATCACTACCCCGCGATACTGATGGTCGCGGCGACGGTGCTGCTCGCTTTCGGGATGTTTCGGGCGAGCGACGGCGTGGTGAAATTCGGACTGTATTTCGCCGTAGCTGCGGGACTCATAGCACTGCCTGCATTTGTAACGGGCGAGATGTCGGGGGCGAAAGCAATTTACTCAGGCCCGCACGCCGAGGCTTTGGCTGCACACAAACACACGGCCAGAACATCTTTCTTTCTGATCGAGGCAGCCGGTATCGCATCGCTGATCGCTGTGTTCAGATTACGGCTTGGGCGAAAACCGGGAAAGGTATTTGCGGCGGCGATACTCGCTGTATCTGTCGTCGCCTGCGTGATGATGGTTTACACCACACATCTCGGCCGTCAGGTGAAATGGGCAGCGGCAGAAAATGCAGATCTTATTGAAAACACAAAGGAGAACAAACAATGGCACGCGTAAACAATTGGCAGCTTGGACGTGAAATGTCCTATTGGTATCCGGAGAGCCGCCCGCAAAAGCAGTTCGCCGCCGTCTTTGATACGAACAAGTGCATCGCGTGCCAAACCTGCACGCTTGCCTGCAAGACGACCTGGACCTCGGGCAAGGGTCAGGAATATATGCTGTGGAACAACGTCGAGACCAAGCCCTACGGTTTCTATCCGCTCGCGTGGGATCTGAATTTGCTGGACATGCTCGACGGCGGCAAATGGAATGAGAGCGGCGAACGGCCCGTCTATGAAGGCAGCACCATTTTCGAATCGGCACCCGCGGGCGAACGCGTCCTCGGCTGGCGGCCCGAAGATCAGGATTATTCCTATCCGAACGTCGGCGAGGACGACTGCGCCGGCCAGATCGACGGCGGTGCAAGCATCGCCGGATCGCATGATATGGCGTGGTTCTATTATCTCGCACGCATCTGCAATCACTGCACGTATCCCGCGTGTCTTGCGTCCTGTCCGCGAGGCTCGATCTATAAGCGTCCCGAGGACGGCATAGTGCTGGTCGATCAGGGACGCTGCCGCGGATATCAGGAATGCGTCAAAGGGTGTCCGTACAAAAAGGTCTTCTACAATGCGATGACCGGCACGAGCGAAAAATGCATCGCGTGTTTCCCGAAAATGGAAAGCGGCATACAGCCGCAATGTTTCGTCAACTGCATCGGCAAGATACGCATGGCCGGCTATCTGAACACGCCCGAGAACGCACGGGCTGACAATCCGCTCGATTACCTCGTACACATCAAAAAGATCGCGCTGCCGCTCTTCCCGCAGTTCGGGCTCGAGCCGAACGTGTATTACATCCCGCCGGTTCACGTGCCGACGTCGTTCACGCGGCAGATGTTCGGGCCGGGCGTCGAGAAGGCGATAGAGACCTACCGCAGTGCTGCGACAGATATGGACCTCGCCGGCTTGCTCGGTCTGTTCGGTTCGTCCGAACGCGTAATGACAAAATGGCGGCGCATCGGCGAGACAATTACCGGACTCGATGACGACGGCAACATTCTCGTGAATGTTCCATTGAAGGAGCCTGTACATATCAGGCCGGCGTTTGACACTTTACACCAAATAACGCGGGTCAATTGCCCGTAACAACAGGAGGACAAATGTTCACCAAAAAGACGATCTTAATTACTCTCGTTGCCCTTTTCCTCCAGGGCGCGATCTCGTGCAGCAGGGCGGTCGTAACGACGCCTGACGTTCAGGCTGTTTCGGCCGAGCGGATCACGCTCGACCCCAACGACAAGGTCTGGGACGCCGCCCCGCTGCATTCATCGAAACTGATCCTGCAGGATCTAGTCGATCCGCGGCTGATGGAGGCATCGACGCAGGAGGTTTTCGTAAAGGCGATAACGCACGGCGGCGAGATAGCGTTTCGGCTGGAATGGGCGGACGCCTCGCAGAACGATCTGCCCGGACCGCGTGAGTTCGTTGATGCCGCCGCCGTGCAGCTTCCTACGAAGATCGAGGCAAGCGTACCCGCACCGCAAATGGGTGAGGCCGGAAAGAACGTCGAGATCTCGTATTGGCGTGCCGATTGGCAGGCGATCGTTGACGGACGAGCTGACGAGATAGCGGCACTTCATCCGAATGCGACCGTCGATCACTATCCGTTTCAGGCAAAGCCGCTTGAGAACGATCCGAACGCAAAGGCAAGCGCCGAAATGCGTTACGCTCCCGCACGCAAGCTCGGCAATAACCGTTCCGGGCCGCGTGAGAATCCCGTCGAAGACCTCATCGCCGCAGGGCCGGGCACGCTCTCGCCGGGGCCTAACGCTTGGTCCAAAGGCAAAGGCGTCCGAACAGGGAACGGCTGGGCGATCGTTTTGACGCGTCCCATTCCCGAGGGCTTTTCGCAGGCCTCGCCGACGCAGGTCGCGTTCGCCGTTTGGGAAGGAACGCATCAGGAAGCAGGCGCTCGGAAAATGCGGACAGGCTGGGTGCAGATGCTGCAGAAATAGACAGCGAGGTGCAATATGCAGGAACGAGAAGAGAACAAACTGCTTCGCGAGGCCGCACAGTGGCGCATGACGGCGCTTTTTTTCGAATGCCCGTCCGACGAATGGAAGCGTGAGGTGGCGAGCCTAGCTTCCGAGATCGGCGATAATGATCTGAGAAAAGCCGCGGAACGTGCACAATTCGAGGCTAGCGAAGGGCTCTATCACGCGACATTCGGCCCCGGCGGCCCGGCACCGCCGCGTGAGGTCACTTACCGAAGTTGGGTGCAGCCGGGCTATCTTTTGGCAGAACTCTCCGCCTTTTACGACGCGTTCGCTTACAGGCCGAAAACTCCTGACGTGCCGGATCACGTCGCGGTCGAGGCAGGTTTTATCGCGTATCTGAAACTGAAAACCGCCTTCGCTTCGGCAGGCGGCGATGCTGATGCTGCTGCCGTTACGGCGGATGCTGCTGAGAAATTTGTTTCGGACCATATTGCGAAATACGCGGAAAAGCTTGCAGCGTCGCTGGAGTTTTCAGGTATCGAATATCTCGCTTTGGCGGGCAAGTCGCTGTTCGAGCTGGCGGGAAAGGATCCTGACGCTGCACGTGCTCCGCTGCCCGTGATACAGCAGGCCGAGGAGGACGAATTTACTTGTGCGGTCGCGGGAGACGTTCTCTAATTCGACTTGACCCTTGATCCGTCCGTCAGGTCCTTTGGCGGATACAGAACTACGGTGTCGCCTTCCTCAAGTCCGGAAACGACCTCGGCGTATGAAGTTGATCTCTGCCCGATCTGAACGGTGCGGGTACGGGCTTTTGATCCCGACACGACGAAGACCTGCCAATCATCGCCTGTCTTGAATAGCGCGCTCATAGGCACGCGAAGCACGTCTTTGCCCTCCCACAGCACGATCCGAATATCAGCTTTGTAATTGTCGCCGACGTTACTGGGCGGCGACACGAAATCGGCGATGACGTTGACGCGTTGTTCTTCGACGCCTAATGAGGATACTTTTGTGAAAGCCTGCGGTTCGATCGTCCTGATCTTTGCTTCGAGAGTGCCGTTGCCGCCCCAATTCTCGACCAAGACGCGCATATGCGGACGCGCCTTTGCAGCATCTGTTGACAGGATGTCCGCTACGACCTCGAGCTGCGACGGTTTGCTTACCTCGGCAAGCTGAGCTCCAGCCTGAACCATGCCTTCGCTCTGAACGAATATTTTGGTCAGAATGCCGTTCTCCGGCACGTAAACGTTGTAAGCATAGGCGTAAACATTGGGCTCCGGGGCGCGCGTCGGGTCGGTAGGCCTAGGCGGCGACGGATCGATGCGCGTCAGAACGTAACCTTTAGGAACGCGGTCGCCCTCGTGGAGCTGTATGCGGTACATCTTGCCGGAAATTGGTGCGGTTACGATGAAGCGTTCGTGGTATCGTACACGGCCTTCGGCGTCGATGGTGGACATCATCTCGCCGCGTGAAACGGAGCCCATTTCGACCGTGACCGCATCGGAGCGAACAAAGCCGAAATACACCACGATCAGGAGCAGCAGTATACCGCCCGCGATGTAAATGGTTCTTCGCCCTGGCACTTTCATCGAATCACTCGCGGGTCTTCAGCACGGCTATGAGATCCATATGTCCGATCCGGCGTGCGACCAAAAGGCCGGACAGTATCGCAGCAGCCGCCACTATCAGGCCCGAAAACAAAAAGGTCCGAACGGAAAACACTATCGGCAGCCGTATGATCTCCGCATCAACCACTCTCGTAATTATCACACAGATACCAAGCCCGATGGCGAATCCGAGCGGTATCGCAAACGAGGTCAGTATCGCCTGTTCCTCCAGCAATAGCCTGCCTACTTCGTCCTGCCGATATCCCAGAACACGAAGCGACGCCAGCTCACGTCCGCGTTCGGCGAGTGCAATTCGTGCTCCGTTATAAACTACACCGAACGCAATTATGCACGCAAAACCTATTAAAAACGTGGTCGAAGTACCGATGGTACGTGCCATCGTCTCATTGAAACTGGTCAGAGTTGACTCAGGCATCGCGACGCCCGCCACTGCCGGCGTTGTTTTCAGGCGTTTGTAAACAGCGTCCTTCTTATCGCTTTCGATGGAAAGAAACGCGCCTGAAACGGTGCTCTGTTCGTTCATCAGCCTGTTCAGAGCTGACAACTCCATATAAACACCCATGCCGAGCAGTTCATCAGCGATGTCGGAAATAACCACTTCCTTTTTCGGCCGCGAACCTTCCGTGACCTCGACCGAGATCTTGTCGCCTTTCTTGGCACCCAATGAATCGGCGATGGTCTTCCCCAAGACTATGCCTTCGGGCGGTAGATTGACGCGGCGAAAATCACGGTCGATGATGCGTCGAAGCTCGTTGTCGTTCGACGCGCCGCTGATGCCGACCCTGCGTGAGCGATTGCCGCTGCGCAGTATCGCGGGAACTACCCGATACGGCTCGACCCTGATGACGCCCGGCAGCGAGGCGAGGTCATAGACCGACAGGCCGGAACGCGGTTCGACAAAAGTTACCTCGACATCTTCGCGTTGGATCTGGCCGAACTGAATGTCGATTATCCTGTAGATCGCGTCGAAAAAATAGAATCCGATAAAGAGAAGCGCGACCGAAAGCGATATACCCAGCGATGACAGGAAGGCTTTCAACGGCCTTCGAATGATGTTCCGCACGACCATTCGCGACCTTGCCGAAAGCAGCTCTCTGAAACCGGCCGTTTCGAGGAAACCGGCATGAAAATTCGGCGGTGTTTCGGGCCGCATGGCTTCGGCAGGCGGCAGCGAAACAGCCTTGAAAACCGCGAGAACGGCCCCCGCCGATGCAGCACCGATGCTGATAAGAACGGAGTATGCGATGACCTTGAGCGAGACCGAATAATCAAGCACAGGGAAATGGAAATACTGGCCGTAAAGTGCCGCCATTCCGGTTCCCAACCACGCACCGAGCCCGATGCCGATCACGATGCCGCCGGCAACGGCCAAAACGGCAAGTTTCAGATAATGAAGGCCGACGTCGCGGTCGCGATAACCGAACGACTTCAAAAGCCCGATCTGTTCGCGTTCGACATTCACCAGACGCGAAAGCACCAGATGCAGCAGAAATGCGGTCACACCCAAAAAAACTGCGGGAATGAAAGTACCGAAAACCTGCAGCTCCGCCAGCTCATTCGATACAAAGCGGTGCGAATACTGATCGGTCCGGGTATATGCGCCGAAGCCGCCGTAAGGCTCCAAAATGCTGTCGAGCCTCTGAATGACGTCGGCCTCGACAGCTGATGGTCCGAGCGTCAGCACGACATCGTTAAATGCATTGTCGAGCTGAAATAGCGATCCCGCGGCCTTGCGGTTCATCCAAAGGATGCCGAAACGGCGATTATCAGGAAATATGTCGCCCGGCCGTATCTCGTAAATGAACTCAGGCGAAAGAGCGATGCCCGCGATGAATAGCCTTCTAAGCCGGCCGTTCAAAACGGCGCTCAGGTGATCGCCCGGCCGCAAGCCGTTCGCGTCGGCAAACGCTCCGCTTATGACGACCTCATTCTCATGGCCCGGTTCCAATGCTCGGCCGCGTTGAAGATAGAGCCCGTTCAGCGGGTTAGGATCGGTCTCCGACACGGAAACAACGCGTCCCTGAACAGGCTCCCGGACGTCGGGCAGGTCTATCGTCACGGTCGCGACGACGCGGGTTTCGACCGCGGTAACGCCCTCGATAGCAGCGATGCGAGATCGGACCGATTCCGGAGCGCTCTTGAGCGAAGCGAAGATATCCGCGAATTTGAACTGTGCGTAGTAGCCGTCGCGGCTCGCCAGCAGCGAATCGTAAGTGCTCCGCATCGCTACAAAAGTCGCCACGCCGCAGGCGACGACCAGTGCTGTCGTTATCGCCTGGCCCCGCAGGTGCCATAGGTCGCGCAGCATTTTCAGGTCGATAGCCTTCATCATTTACCAAACAAGGTCTGCAGGATCCGCTCGAACCTCATTCTTTTCGATCGACACTATCTCACCGCTGCCGATATGAATGACGCGGTCCGCCATAGCGGCGATGGCGGCGTTATGGGTGATGACCGCCGTTGTGGTGCCAAGTTCTGTGTTGATATGCTTTATCGCTTCGAGTACGAGTTTGCCTGTCTTTACGTCGAGTGCTCCCGTCGGCTCGTCGCAAAGCAGAACGTCCGGCTGCTTTGCGATGGCTCGAGCGATCGCAACCCGCTGCTGTTCGCCGCCGGACAATTGTGCAGGGAAATGATCTTTGCGGTCCGCCAGTCCGACCATCTCGAGGGACTTTTCTGCGGGCATCGGATCTTCCGAGATCTCTGTGATCAGCCTTACATTTTCGATCGCGGTCAGGCTTGGGATGAGGTTATAGAACTGAAAAACAAAGCCGACGTGTTCACGCCGAAACCGTGTCAGCTCAGCGTCATTGGCTGTGGTCAGGACGTGATCCTGATAGATAACGGTTCCTTCGGTAGGGACGTCGAGGCCGCCGATGATATTGAGGAGCGTGGATTTGCCGCTGCCCGAAGCACCGAGCAATACGACAAGTTCGCCGCGATAAAGGTCCAGATCGACCGACCGCAGAGCATGAACGTCAACGTCGCCCATGCGATAGACCTTTGAGACGCCGCGAACCTTGAACACCGCGTCGTCACGGCTCGTCATGGGCCTATGTTCATTGTCGCTTTGCGGCATCAAAAGTTTCTCCGCACCGGCGAATGTCCGATCAGGTGCGCATCGTCAACAGTATATCCTCAATGTCACGCGTAGTGGTGTCGGGGTTGATGAAGCAAAATCGCGCGACCGTCTCGTGCTCGCCGTTCGTCCGCCATTTCGTCGGGGCGACAAGTGCAAATCCCGCGTCGTGATTTTTGATGGTCCAATGGGTATAGTCCTCCGGTTTCCAGCCGACCCGCCGAAACAGCACGCACGATAGGCTTGGTTTGCGGACGAGTTCCAAATACGGGTCCTCATCTATAAGCCGTCCCGCGATCTTCGCAAGCTCGATGCCGCGTTCGATGGCTTTTGCATAGCGGTCGGTGCCGTGCATCGCCAGCGAGAACCACAGCGGCAGGCCGCGGACGCGGCGCGTCAATTGGATCTGATAGTCAGCGGGATTAAAGCCTTTGTAGCCCTCGTCGTAAAAGATATCGAGATATGAACCGCCCTGCGAATGTGCATCTTTTGCGAGTTCGGGCTCGCGATAGATCACGGCACCGCAGTCGTACGGCGAGAAAAGCCATTTATGCGGGTCGATGGTAACGCTGTCGGCAAGCTCGATGCCGTTGAAAAGATGCCGCACGCTCGGTGCGGCCAACGCGCCGCCGCCGTATGCTGCATCGACGTGAAACCAGATCTCGTTGTCGCGGCAATAGCTGCCTATGCCTTTAAGGTCGTCGATGACGCCGGCATTGGTCGTACCGGCCGTGGCAACGACGGCGAACAGACGATTGCGATCCTGGGCGGGCATCGCGGCGATATGGGCCTCGAGCATCTCGCGTTCAAATCGCTCTTCTGTATCCACGCGTTCGATGTCGCAGTCGATCACTTTCGCCATCGCCTTGACCGATGAATGGGCACCTGCGGACGTTATAATGATGCCGCGAGTCGTTGCACGTGATTCGTCTCTTGCACGCCACGCCTCGCGTGCGGTGACCATCGCGGACAGGTTCGCCTCGGTGCCGCCGCTGGTGAAAACGCCGAACGAGCCTTCCGGCAAGCCCGTCAACGACACCAGCCAGCGCATTGCTTCATTTTCGGCAAAGATGCAGCCCGCACCCTCGAGCCAAAACGCACCGTGAACGCTTGCGGCGGACGTGACAAGGTCGAACATCACCGCTGACCGCGTCGGCGACGCCGGTACGAATGCAAGATGACGCGGATGATCGATGGGAATGCTCGCCTTGATCAAAACGTCGCGAAACAGCTTGAACGCGGTCTCGCCGCCGATGCCTTTGGGGGTTACGGTGTCGCCGACCAGCGACTTCAGTTCTTTTTCGGTCTTCGGTTTTCCGAGTACGGGGTCGGTGTCGGTAATTCGGCCGATCGCGAATTTCATCACGTCCAGCGTCATTTCAATGAGGTTCAGATCGATCTCATGCATGGTTTGATTGTAACTCCGATCGGGAAAATTATTGACAGCTCAAATGCCAAGACGATATCCGATGATAAGTGCGCCTAGTGAAACAATGCCAAGCACGACCTCGATGACACCGAGCTTCATCGCCTTCGTCGGTTTGCGGTAGCGCGAAAGACCGACCGATGCTCTGAAAAGCAGCACTGCCATTGCGGGAATCGTCAGAAAAGGCAGTTTGCCGAATGCCGCCAACGCTGCCGTCAATAATAACGCGACCCCGTGCGCTAACACCGCAGGCCAATATGTAAACGGCTTTCCCTTTTCAACACTTAGACGATTCCTGACGTAAAGTATCGACGTTGCCAGCCTAGCCGCAAGGAAGAACCACACCGCTGCCGCAAGCTGCCATTCACCGCCGCCTGCGAGAATTATCGCCGCTGCCGAGGCGGACATTGCCAGAGCACCGGCGATCTCAGGCAGTATTTGGCGATTCTGTCTATAAACATCGCAATAAAGCTGATATACCGCGAGCGGCGGCAGAATGATGAGCGGTAACAATGCCGAGACCGGAACCGTCAAAAAAATGCAGAAAACGGCGACCGTAAGCACAAGTGCATAGCCCGCCGCAAATCTTGCTGAAAGTGTTCTGAATTCGTTCTGCCTGCCGGCCACCGCCTGCATCGCCCACACCGATAGCGGCCTACGCAGCAAAAAGGCTCCGATCATCATCACCGCGATCCATATCCCGCCAATGGAAAACGATATGACCAGGCCAGCGACTATCGGCTCAAAAAGAAAGCTCCACCCGCCGTGCTCGACGGGCAGAGCTACTTGTTTGGCCTTGACGCTGCGGACTTCTCTCGTGTTGATAGCTGCAGCCGTCATTTCCATAGGATACCTACACGGCTGCCGCGGCAAAAACACGACGTTCCAATTCGGACGCCTTTGGAAACACAAGATTGTTTTCCAAATGTATGTGCTGATGCAGGTCCTTTTCAAATGCTTCGAGCCGGTGATACAGTGCCGTGAAGCTCGGACACGCGCCTTCGGGCAGCGTGTAGTCGTCCGAAAGTTCACGCAATTTCGCCAACAGCTCACCGGCCAGCTCGTGTTCGGACATCATCATTCTCACCGGATGCTCGACCGTGCCGAAGGGCGGGAAAATTCCGGGCCGACCGTGTTCCATGCTGCGTTCGAGGTCTTCGATGTATGGGAACAGCACCTTTTCCTCTTTCTCCATATGCGGCCACAGTTCGTCGCAAAGAGAATTGAACGTGTGTTCCATCTCGATGAGGTATTGGTAATGTTCTCCGTGGCGGCGTGCGACCTTTGCCATAAGCGGCATCAACTGCTGCATTTCGCTGCGTGTGAAAACGTGGTGTGTGTCGAGAATATGCGTGATCAGTTCCCTGAGCGGCATTTCAGTAAATCGTTCGTCGCCGGTCTTGCGGCCTTCGCGCAAAACGTTTTCGATCTTTTCGATCACAACGTCAGGCGTCGTACCGGCGTTGAGGCAAGCCTCATCAAATAGCGTGTCGCCGTGGCAGCAATAGTCGATCTTGAATTGCTCGAATACCCGCGTCGTTACAGGTGCTTCAAGTGCAATTTCTCTTATTGTTCGTGTTTGGAATGAGTGCATAAAATTTCCCCCGAAGTAGTCTTACTTCAGGAAAAAGTTTCTCAATGCCGGGTGCGTAAAAATATGATCTTGGTCATCTTGGCAAAATTCAGCAGGAGTTTTTCACATCAGGGTTGGGAAAGTTATCGGATTCGTCCTCACCTTCGCGAGGTTTCAGGCAGGCGAGGTCCTTTTCAACCAAAATATCCAAAACGCTGCCGTCCTCGAGCACCTGCCGTCCGCTGAAGCCGAGTTGTTCTCCGGAAGCCCATTCGTGGACGATCGCCGCAGGCACGCCCACCGTAATCCTGCCGCCGCTGAAACTGGCGGTGACGATATTCGACTCACCTCTTTCAATACGATAGGAAAAAACATCGTCATCGACCGCTCCGAACATTGTGCGCTCTTCGACCGATCCCTCGGAAGCAAGAGCGTCCACTTCCGATCGTGTCATTCTCAGTCTTATGGAGTTTCCTTTTATTCGTAACTTCATAGCGCGTGCCTCCGCAACCGAATAAAATCTATCCCCACACTCCGCGGCAAAATATGATGCGGATCACAAACTTATCGGATGAACCTTTGGAGCGGTTCCGTGTCGGCGATGTGTATCTTTCCATGGACGATCTTGAACAGGCCGTTCTTCGCCATACGGCGAATGCTCCTGATCGTCGATTCTATGGTGAGCCCGGACATTTCGGCAATATCCTGACGGCGGTGTGTGATCTTTTTTACACCGTTCGGCGGTATCTCGCCGGCAAGTTTCAGCAGAGTGGCGGCGACGCGTTGTTCAGCGGATGAGGTCGCAAGGATCTGTATCGTCTCCGAACGTTCGCGCAGCAATCCGCACATTTTCTCCAAGATAAGGGACGAAAACTCGGGAAATCTGTCCTTGAGGGCAAGGAATTTATCCCGCGGCAGCAGCAGCAATCGGCTGTCCTCCATCGCGATCGCGGATGCGGGAAATCGTTTACCGTCGAGCGCAGGCGGTATCGCAAAGACCTCACCTGCACCGAACATCCCGATGATTATTTCCTTGCCGGGCTCGGGATAGCGGACCATTTTGATACGGCCTGTAACCACCATCGGCAGAAATTCGGCCTTTTCACCCTCTGCGAAAACTTCGGCATTCGCGTTGAATGTTCTTGTGTGTCCCGCGGAGATGATCGCGTTGCGTGCTTCTTCGCTTAGGTTTTCGAGGATCGCGGTCATTTATGATGCACATCATAAAAGTAACACAATATTAAGCAAAGAATAGTTATCGAGGGGTGAGGCCCCGCGGATGAGGTTGCTATGTCATTTCAAAAACTGATCTGTATCGTACTGATGATCGTTGCCGGTGTTGTTCTGTCGCTTGGTCAGACCGGCGAAGCCGCCGATATCGAAAAGCTGCAAAAAAAGGTCACTGAACTCGAATCGCAGCTCCGTGCATTGAGTGATGAGATAAACAAGCTTAAGGAATCGAAAACAGCGCCACAGGCCGAGGTTGTCGGAGATAAGAAAGAGCCTACGGTTGCAAAGACTGCTGTAGCGGAGCCAGAAAAAAAGAAAGAGTTGGGTATTGATGTCGGCAGTGCGCGTATCACGCCGTATGGCTCTATTTATGTGAATGCGTTCAACAACAGCGGAGCGACGAACAATGCGGACGTGCCGCTGTTTGCCACACCTACCGGCCGAGGCAATGCCGGAGCGAGTCTGCGGCAGACCAGGCTCGGCCTGCGTGTGGAAGGTGCCCGCATGGGCGATTCGCATTTGGGGGCCGTGATCGAAACAGACTTTTTCGGCGGATTTCCGGCGGTCGCGATCGGAGAGAATTTCGGGATCGTCCGGCTTCGGTTGGCATACATGAAGATCGACCGCGAGAGAACGTCGTTCACTATTGGACAGGACTGGATGGTCTTTGCACCGCAAAACCCGACATCGCTTGCCGCCGCTGCGATACCTCAGCTTGCCGCCGCGGGCAACAACTGGGCCCGCATTCCGCAGTTCAAGGCCGATCATAAGCTCGGCAAGAATGTTCGTGTTCAAGGAGCCGTGCTGGCACCGCAAACGGGCGATTCCGCCGCTGCGGCCGCATTTTTCCTGCAGCCGAATTCCGGCTCGGCATCGCGCGTTCCATTTTTTCAAGGCCGTATCGCGTTTTCTGACGGCAACTTCCTCTCGACCGGAAAGCCCGGTACGATCGGCGTATCGGCTCATTACGGCAGGTCGCGTGTTTTCAGCGGATCTCCGCTGACACGGTATGACATCGATTCGACAGGCATTGCTGCAGACTGGAACATTCCGCTTTCGCGGCGGATCGTTCTGGTGGGCGAGGCGTTCACGGGCAAGAATCTCGCGGGTTTTCAGGGCGGCATTTTCCAGGGCTACAACACCGAATTTGCGACACTGCAAGGCAGCACACTCGTCGCTGCAGGCGTTCGAGGCATACGCACACGCGGCGGTTGGGCACAGGTCGGTTTCACGCCGCCGGTCGCGAAGGACAAGCTGGCCTTTTATGGCTCTGCGGGCATCGACGATCCTGACGATCGCGACCTTGTCACGTTAGTTCCACGCGATCTGCGGCGGCGAAATCTGGCCTGGGCGTTCGACGCGATCTACAAGGTAACGCCCCAGTTCTCGGTCGGTCTCGAATATCGCGGTTTCAATACGAATTGGACCTTGAGCGGGAGGCGCACTTCGAATCATGTTAATCTTGGAGCCGTCTATGCTTTTTGACGGCGATCGATGCGTATTCAGGGATTTGTATTGACGGGCGGTGCCTCCCGGCGAATGGGCCGCAACAAAGCCGCGATACTGATGTCAGGGCAAACGCTTGCCCAAAATGCGGTCAATACACTGAGAGAATTTTGCGGCGAGGTCTTTACGGTGGGCGGCCAAGCCGGGTTTTCAGACGCTGAGCATTTGATCGATATCGAACCGCCGTTTGCGGTAGAAGGCCGGGCCGCGATGACAGGCATTTACACCGCGTTACGGTCATGCAGGGCTGAGTTTGCCGCGGTTTTGGCGTGCGATATGCCTAACGTGACCGCGGATGTGTTTCGTATTCTGATCGACAAATTGAAAGATCATGAAGGCTGCGATGCGGTTATTCCTGTCGATGCGGAGGGGAAAACGCAACAGCTTTGCGCTGTTCTGCATCGTGAGCGATGTCTGGCAGCGATCGAACGGCTGCCCGCGGACCGGACGCCCGCGGTCAAGGAAATGCTGGCATTGCTAAACGTGGTCGAGTGTCCGTTCGCAGAGTTTCCGCATCTCCCACACGCGGAACGGCTTTTCGCAAACCTGAATACTCCGGAAGAGCTGTCAGAAAAACGTTGACCTACTTCGCTCGAACGACCTCGACGGTGCATCCGGCCCGTGCCGCCACGGCGGCAGACGTGCTGCCCATGATAAATCTTTCAAATCTGCTTCCGTAGGCATTTGCACCGACAAAGATCGCATCGGCTCCCCAATATTCGGCGTCGTCAACAATGCGGCTTTTCGGATTTCCCGTGAGGATAACAAGCTCTGACGAAACGCCCGCCGCTCTCAGTTTTTCTATGGCGCGTGCCGCGACCTCTTCGATCAGTTTTCGCTCGTTCTCGTTTATCTGTTCCGCCGCTTGTCTTGCCGCGGGAACAAATCGGCCGATCGGCGTGGGGAACACAGGATCGACCACCGCCACTAGCCGCACCTCTGTACCTTCGGGCCAGGTTCGGGATGCGATGGATTCAATGCACCGTTCGGCTCCCTGAGACATATCAAAGCCGACAGATATACGGATCGGTGCCGGCTCGACCTCGACCTTTCCGCGGGCGATACGGACGGAACACCTCGCTTCGGTCATTACCTTCTGCGAGATGCTGCCCAGAAGGAATCGATTCACTAAGCCGTACCCGTGCGAGCCGATCACTATCAGATCGGTATCGAGTGCTTCCGCCTTGTTCAATATCTCCCAGGCTGGGGATCCATATGTCGCCTCACTGCTTACATCCCAACCGGGCAAGGCGACGGAAACTCGTTCTCGGCCGCGTTCAGCCATTTGCTCGGCTTCGCGCAATGCGTCCTCGCTTTTTTGCCGCATCTCCACAAGCAGCGATTCAAGATAGGGGTCGATTGCCGTATCTTCACCGTTTTTCGGCGGCAGCCAAACCTCGGCAACGGAAACCACAACTGCCTCACCGGTTGACGGCAAGCCTGCGGCTCGCAGGTCATCTATGGCCGCTTCCGAACAATCCGAACCGTCATATGCGATCAATATTCTCATCAGTTACACCTCTATAGGCCATTACTATGTTAGCCCGAATCGGACTCCATTTCTATACGCCGAGTTGCGATAAGGATTTTTCGGTTGAATCGCGGTCATATAGAATTGGTAAAAGGGATAGAGGAAAGTAATCAATGTCAGAAGCAGCAGAAACCGCAGTTAGAATGAGGGTCGAAACTGACTCGATGGGTGAGATCGAAGTGCCCGCCGATGTTTATTGGGGAGCGCAGACGCAGCGTTCGCTAAAGCATTTCAATATCGGTTTTGATGTGATGCCGCGCGAGGTGATACGCGCTCTGGGTATCCTGAA
The DNA here is from genome assembly GCA_019639155.1 of Acidobacteriota bacterium. Classification (GTDB taxonomy): domain Bacteria; phylum Acidobacteriota; class Blastocatellia; order Pyrinomonadales; family Pyrinomonadaceae; genus OLB17. Next base: position 38,535 of record JAHBSJ010000010.1, read on the forward strand.
AAAGGCGGCTGCGATCACGAACTGTGACCTCGGCAAACTGCCCGCGGACAAAATGGAACTCATCTCGCAGGCCGCCGAGGAGGTGATCGAAGGCAAGCTTGACGCACATTTTCCGCTCCGCGTTTGGCAGACGGGCTCGGGCACTCAGACAAATATGAACGCCAACGAGGTCATCTCGAATCGTGCGATCGAGATCGCCGGCGGCGAGATGGGCTCGAAAACGCCGATACATCCGAACGACGACGTCAACAAGTCGCAATCGTCGAACGACACTTTCCCGACCGCGATGTACATCGCCGCTGCCGAACGCACGACGGCGCTAATTCCCGAACTGCGTAAAGTTTCCGACGCGATCAAGGCGAAGGCAAGAGAATTCGACGGCGTTGTAAAGATCGGCCGCACGCATCTGCAGGACGCGACGCCGGTCCTGGTTAGTCAGGAATTCGGCGGCTGGGCAAATCTTATCGACCGCGATATCGAGCGGCTCGAAATGGTTTTGCCGGGGCTGATGGACCTTGCAATCGGCGGGACGGCCGTCGGGACAGGGCTGAATTCGCATCCCGAATTTGCCGACCGTGCCGCGGCAAAGATCGCCGAATTAACGGGATTGCCATTCCGAGCTCATCCTGACAAATTTGCCGCACTATCCGCACATGACGAGGTCGTTTTTGCTTCGGGAGCACTGAAAACGCTGGCCGCGTCTCTGATGAAGATCGCAAACGACATCCGCTGGCTGGCGTCGGGACCGCGTTGCGGCATCGGGGAAATTTCGCTTCCGGAAAACGAGCCGGGCTCGTCGATCATGCCCGGCAAGGTCAATCCGACGCAGAGCGAAGCGATGACGATGGTCGCTGTTCAGGTGATGGGCAACGACGCGGCGATCGGCTTTGCGGGCTCGCAGGGAAATTTCGAGCTGAACGTTTTCAAGCCCGTAATGATCCACAACTACCTGCATTCCGTCAGGCTTATTCACGATGCTTGTCACGGATTTGTCGATTATTGCATCGCCGGCATTGAGCTCAACCGGGAGCAGATCGACCAATACCTCAACGATTCGCTGATGCTCGTTACCGCGCTCAATCAGCACATCGGCTACGACAACGCAGCAAAGATCGCCAAGCACGCGCACAAGAACGGCACTTCATTAAAAGAAGCAGCTCTTGAATTGGAACTGTTAACCGCAGATCAGTTTGACGAATGGGTCGTTCCTGAGACGATGACGCGGCCCTAACTATCGCGGGGCGCCGTTTGTGGCATCTTGGATCGCCGGCGCGACCTTAGAACCGGAAAAGATCACAAATCCTGCGATTATCAGCCCTGCAAGGACCATGACCACAAAAAACAGTGTGAACGCACTGAATCGACTGCGTTTCGTCGATGTATCGGTCACGGGTTCTTCCTTGAATTCTTCTGCCAGACCCTTTTCTTCTGTGTCGCTCATAGTGTCCTCCTTCAGTTCTTGATGTCTGAACAGTTCAAAAGCCGCCTGTCGGCTCGGGAACGTAGAAATACAAAAAATAAAGCAATGCAGCGAGTATGATGGCAATACTAAGGCAGATGATGCCGACAAAAAAGGCGACGGTGCTTAGGCATCCTCCTTTTTTCTTTGCCGGAGTTTTTGGGCGGACGTGCTGTTTTTCTTCTTTTGGGGGGTGTTCGTCGGTTTCGGCATCAACGGGGATCTTGTCCGCCGTGTCTGTTGGGATGTCGGATTCGGCTTCGACGCCTTTCAGCGGATTATAACCACGCGATGACCTGAATACCGGCTCGGGCATTACCCAGCCGTCGTCGGTGTCGGGTTGTTGCTTTCCATCCGTCATCGATGAATTTCCAGAACGTCGCCTCTGGTCAAGATCCCCGTGATCCGTTTGAAATCTTCTATCAAAACCGCGGGCGACCGCACGAGCTTCGATTTGATCTCGTTAATGCTCGTGTCCACATCGACCACCGGAAAGCTCTTGTCCATCACTTCGCTGACCTTTGCGTTCAGCAGTTCGCGGTCGGCGAGCAGTTTGGTCAGCACTTGGCTTTCGCGAAGGCTGCCGACAGATTCGTGTCCTTCCAGAACGGGGAGCTGTGTGATGCCGTTGGCATTCATCTTGTCCAGAGCGTCGCTGACCGTGTCGTCGGGACTCACAAAAATAAGCTCTTGCGGCGAGGTGCCGTTCTTTGTCTCGGCGATCAGGCCCGCGGTGATCCGCTGCGGTTCGAGCAGGAGTTTTTCCTTCATCCATTCGTCCGAATGGAATTTCGTGAGATAGTGCTCGCCCGTATCGCACACGATGAAAACGACGATGGCATTTTCATCCAGGTCTTTTGCGACGCGTAAGGCGCCCGCAAAATTTGTCCCCGTCGAGCCGCCGCAGAAAATGCCTTCGCGGCGGGAAAGCTGGCGTGCCAGATCGAACGATTCGCGGTCGGTGATGTTTATTATTTCGTCGATTATCTTTAGATCGGCGTTGCCCACAGGCAGCGATTGGCCGATGCCTTCGACGAGATACGGCGTCGCTTCAGGAACTTTGCCGGATTCCTTATATGTTTTGAAGATCGAGCCGTACGGGTCGGCTCCGATGATCTTGATCTTCGGGTTCTGTTCTTTCAGATAGCGTCCCGTGCCGCTGATGGTGCCGCCGGTGCCTATGCTGGCGACGAAATGCGTGATCTTTCCGTCGGTGTCTTCCCATATCTCGGGGCCGGTCGTGCGGTAATGTGCCTCAGGATTTGCGGGATGATTGTATTGATCGGGATAGAAAGAATTCGGCGTTTCCTGTGCGATGCGTTTTGCCGTTTCGACGTAATGATCGGGTGTGCCGTGTTTTGCCGCCGCCGGGCAGACGACGATATCCGCACCCAACGCTTTCAAATAACGCATCTTCTCTACAGAGACCTTATCTGTCAGTACAAAGATACATTTATATCCGCGAACCGCCGCGGTCAATGCCATTCCGATGCCCGTATTGCCGCTGGTCGCTTCGATCAGCGTGCCGCCCTTTTTCAGTACGCCTTCGCGTTCGGCCCAATCGATCATCGAAATGCCGATGCGGTCCTTAACGGAATAGCCCGGGTTCAGGCTTTCCATTTTCGCGTAAACCTGTGCTTTTATCTTGTGTTCGCGGGTGAGGTGATTGACGCGGACAAGGGGCGTCCGGCCGATAAGTGCTGTAATGTCGTTATAGGCTTTCATTTATATCGCGTGCGCCGTGGTGCAGAACGATACAAGTTTATTCCTATTGGCAAAATGCCGCAAGAGATGCGGTCTCAGCGGATATTCAGCATAATGCCGCGGCGTGTCAGTTCATCGACGAATTTCTGCGGGTCGATGGCCTTTTCCTGCGGCAATGCTCCACGCGACAGAACGTCGCCTTTCGCCATCATTTGAGCGATGATCGACGCGGGAAACGCCGTCGTCCGCATCATCGCGGAAAGGCCCGTCGCTTCGTCCTGCTTGTCCACAATGTCATAACGGAGCCTTTTTTCTGAACCGTCTTTCGTCCCAACAAAGTCCAACCTGACCAGCACGTAATCGGGGCCGTCGGCGGGCAAATTGCGCGTCAGCAGCTCGCCAAAGACCTTTCGCGGAACTACCTTTTGGTAATTGGCGACTATCTCGTCGCTCGAACAAAGACCGAGGTCGATCATCGTCTTGAATTTCTCGCAGTGGCCGGCGTAGCGGATGGTCTTATAGTCGAGTTCATCTATCTTGCCCAGGAACGAATCAGGCAGCGTCGATGTCCCGCCGCTGGTCTGAAAGGCCTCGAGCGGCGGGAAGCCGTCGAATTCCAGTGACTCGATCTCGGTCATCGAAGGGATCTCGGTTATCTTGCCGTTTCGTATGACGCGGGCGACCTCGACGTATTCGTTTATCAGCCCTTCGACGGAGAAGACGAGCTGATAATCGAGCGGCGGCTGCGGATGCTGCGGCAGTCCGCCGACGCGTATGTGTATCTCGTCAACCGTGTCAAATTCCGCCGCACCGTGCATTGCGAGTATCGATACCATTCCCGGCGCCAGCCCGCAATCCGGAATGATGCTGATACCGGCGTTGCGGGCTTCGTCGTCGAGCGCGAGCTGTTCGTCAACGATGTAGTTGTTGCCGCCCAGGTCGCAAAAGCTCGCTCCCGCCTCGATCGCCGCACGCGAAAGCGAGACGTTGTACCAATAATTCACGCACGAGATGACCGCAGAATGCCCGCGCATGAGAGCGGCGACGTCTGAAGAATTCGCCGCGTCGACGTGATGTGCGTCAACGCGCGATGTGCCGACGGCCTCGGCTATCGCTTCAGCTTTTTTCAGATCAACATCGGCGACCGTGACAAGTTCGACGCCCGGCGAATTGTGGACAAGGTCGTAAACCGCGCCGTGGCCCATTCGGCCGGCGCCAAGAACGAGAATTTTCATAATCTAGGATCAGGAAGCAAGAGAGGGCAGTTTACCAGTCGTCGACGTCTTCGGGTTCTTCCTGGGCGATCAAAACGCCGGCATATTCCCACACCTTCTTTTTCCATACACGCAGGTTATCCAACAGCATCAGCGCGGCCTGCGGATGAGCGGCATTGCGCTCGAGCCGTATGACCTCGGCGGTAACGGACACCTCATCTTTCGGGTTTTCCGTCACCGTCAAACTGACCTTGCCGCCGACCAGCGGCAGGGCTCGCGGCAGATAAATAAGTGTGCCGTGCGGCCCCACATTCTCCGTCAGGCCTTCCTGAACGACCTCTTGTCCGCTCGCATCCTTCCACCTTACGCGGATAGGAAACGAGACGGCGTAGCGTGTCCCCTGACGTCTTTCTCTCATATTGGTCTTGTCGGCATGGCGCCGCTATGCGCGGCGAATGACTTGAAATATACCCGAAACGATGCCCCAAAGTCTAATTTTAGGTAAAAAAATGAGGCCTGATAAGCCCTTTAGAATGCGGTAATTGCACGAATTGAGCGTTTTTCGGCTTGTTAACACGTTGGACACATTGGATTTCGGGCGCTAGGGTAATAGATATGTTTCGCGCCGCCGTGGCTCGAAAACAGGCCGGAATTCGCCGGCCGACAATTGTTCCGCCGCGTGAAAAGCGATCAGCTTCTCCTACGGCAGGCCGCAGTTTCCTGGATTCATTTTCGGTAACACACGGAGAGCGGGACGGATTGAAAAGGAGAATACAGGATGAGAAGTCTCGTTAGAGGAGGTATCGTCCTCGGGCTGCTGAGCATGATGATGGTCATCATCATCGCACAGACCTCGACGGAAAAGGACCTCATTATAGCGAACGATTCGCAAAAAGAAGAAGTAGTAGTTAATAATCAAGTTAATAATTCGGTTAGTAATAATACTGAAGTTCAGGACAAGGATAAGAAACTCGTAAAGAAAACGGGTTCATCGAAAGCGGCAGGCGTAAGCAAAGGCAAATTTTCGGCCACGGCTTATTGCCTGCAGGGAAAGACAGCGATGGGACACGGCGTTCGACGCGGCATCATCGCAGCCGATCCGAGAGTTTTAAGGCTCGGTTCGACAGTCGCAGTAGATGGCGGCGGTTACAGCGGAACGTATCTGGTATCAGATACCGGAGGCAAGATAAAAGGCAATCGGATAGACATCTGGATGCCCAGCTGTGCAGAGGCACGACGCTTTGGCAGACGAACCGTCAGCATCTCGACCCTGAACTAGATCGAAAAAAAATAAAACTCACACGGGGCTGTCCATTTCGGGCGGCCTCGTTTTTTTAATTTTTGTATGTTGCGTCGAGGACGGCCTTTTTGGTCGGGCGATGAATAAGCACGCCGATCACGCCCAAAATACCGAAAAGGAAAAAGTATTTGTAGCCCGCGACGAGTGCCAGCAGCAGGCCAAACAGAACCACGGATTCGGACAACGCGACACCCACGATCATCGCAGTCTGGACGAGATAAACACTTTGCTCAGCGACCGAACGCGCCAGGAAAGTCTTCCTCAAAAACAACGACACCGCCAGGACCGAGATCGAAATCACCGCGAAAGCCGCGATCATCAGCGTGCTTTCGGCCGGCAGAGGTTCCGCGTCGGAAAGATCCAGCAGCTCCGGCTTGATGAAATACGCGAAGCCGACCAGCATGAACTGCGACATCAGCAACGCGAACCAGATCACCATCATCGTCTGCAGCGCAGCGTCCGGGTTTGTTCGATGTTCGTTATTCTGTTGCATCTATTTCCTCCTCCAGCAATTGCCGTCTGTAAAGTTCAGCGTATTCGCCGCCGGCGGCCAAAAGTTCGTCGTGTGTTCCGCGTTCGGTGATGCGGCCTTCGTCGAGGACACAGATCATATCGGCGTCCTTTATCGTGGAAACGCGGTGCGAGACGATCAGCGTCGTTCGTCCGCGGCGTACGCGGCGAAGGTTGTTCAAGATCGTTTCTTCTGTATAGGTATCAACGGCGGAAAGTGCGTCGTCGAGTATAAGTATCTTCGGGTCGCGCATCACGGCACGAGCGATCGCGGTCCGCTGTTTCTGCCCGCCTGAAAGCGTGATGCCGCGTTCGCCGACGAGCTGCGAGTAGCCGTTCGGAAAATCGGCGATGTCGCCAGCCAGGCCCGCGATCTCGGCAGCTTCCTCTATTGTCAGCAGAGAGTGGCGGGCAGAGAGTGGCGAGTCAGGATCTTTCTTTTCACTCTCCACTCCAAATGCGATGTTCGCCGCGATAGTGTCGCTGAAAAGAAAAGTTTCCTGCTGGACGAATCCTATTGCCTCGCGTAATTGCTTCAACGGATATTGTCTGACCGGAATGCCGTCGATCAGCACGCTGCCTTCAGGTGCATCGAGAAGACGCGGGACGAGGCTTACCAGAGTCGATTTGCCGCTGCCTGTTTTGCCGACGAATGCGATGGTTTGGCCGGGCAAGATGTGTAGGTCAATATCGCGAAGAACCATCCTGTCTGTACCACCCGCAGTAGCGGGTGGTTGAACCAGAGGTTGATCCCGGCTGTTGTCATTCGCAGATGCCGACGTTAAACCGCCCGCTACCGCAGGCGGTTCTGACTGGTACCGAAAGTTAAGCCTGCGAAATTCGATGCCGCCTTTGATCGCGGTCTGTTCTGCGGCATTTTCGTCATCGCGGATCGTCGGGACGACGCTGAGAACTTCGCGAAAACGCTTCAGCGATGCCGTGCCGCGTTGGTACAGATTTACGACATATCCTAGAGCGATCAGATACCAGATCATCCGCTGCAGATACAGCATGAACGCCGTGAAATCGCCCGCCGTGATCTCGCCCTCGACCGCCATCGGGACACCGACCGCAACGATCAGCACAAATCCCAGCCCTATAAAAAAGAAAAGCAGCGGCCGCATCGCCGCTGAATAACGCACCAGCCGCAGAGCCTGCGACGCGTATTGGCGGTTCAGTTTTTCGAATTCGGCGATCTCTGTCTCTTCGCGTGCATAGGCACGGATCACGCGGACGCCGGTCAGGTTCTCCTGGGCGCGTGCCGTAATGTCGGAAAAGAATTCCTGCAGCTTCTCAAAACGTTTGTGCACCTGCGCACCCAGGATCTTCACCGTCAGCGAAACTAGCGGCATCGGTATGAGCAGCAGGAGCGTCAGCTTGACCGAGATGCCGAGCATGATCGGCAAAGCGATGCACAGAGCAAAGACGGCCTGAAAACTGTAAAGGATCATCGGCCCGACGATCTGGCGGATCGCGGCAAGGTCGTTCGTCGCACGCGCCATCAGGTCGCCGACGCGCGTCCGCTGAAAATAGTCAAGCGGCTGGTTGATGAGTGCGGCGTAAAAATCCTCGCGCATATCGAATTCGATGTGCCGCGATGCGTTTATCAGCAGCCGACGCTGCAGAAAAAGGAAGATACCGCTCGAAATACTAAGGCCGATGATCGCAAGCGGATAATAAATGACCTTATCGCGAGTAACGCCTGTCGTGAGGTCATCGATCGCCTGGCCGATCATCCACGGTATCGACAGGCTGAAGAACATCGACGCCAGAATGCACGCGATGCCCGCCGCGACATAAACGCGGTAGGGTCGCAGGTATCCGGCGAAGTATCTCAGTTCTTCCATTTGTCAGAGCCGCGTGTATGTGGATAGCGCCGTCGCGATGGCCTTGCCTTCGGCGTTGTGAACCTCGGCGGAAACGGTAATGATGCGTTTTCCGGGACGGACGACCGTCGCGGTGCAGAGAAGCTCGCCCTCAGAATGCGGCCGCAAATAATGGATCGTCAGGTCGATCGTCGCCGTCGCTTCGTCGATCGGGACAAGAGTTCTGATAGCGAACGCCATCGCCGTATCGATCAGCGTCGCTGTGATGCCGCCGTGCAGCACTCCGCCTAGCTGCCGCATATCCTCGCGCATCGGCATAGCCATCACGGCCTCGCCGCTGCGAAGTTCGCGAAGCTCAAAACCGAACGTTTTCGCCACCGGCAAAAGCGAAAGAGCGTGTGTTGCTATGTTGAATGCCTCGTCGGGAAGCTCGTCGTGCTGCATAGGTTTACTTGTTTGCAATGCTTTTCGGCCGCGTATCGATGTTTGCGAGCGGCACTGAGCGATAACCAGCCGGCAGTTGGAAAAGAGCTTTATCTGCCTCTAATTTCAGATTGCGAAGCTCAAATATCGCTGCCGTTCGCCGTGTGCCTTCGCTGTCCTCGGCGGTGAAAAACTCTTGCCGGACAACGAGCCGCTTTTCCTCGTCGAAAAAGACGACAACCTGTTCGCCGCCTGCTTCTGCAATGTATTTTCGCATGCCGCCTTCGGTTCCGGCATCGCGGTATCTCACATATTCTGCACCCATCAGAAACAGCGGCGGCGGCCCCGCGGGCGACGAATCTTTCAGCCCTCCGCCCGTTATCTCGGCATACACGCGGCGTCTATGATCGATGATGTAGCGTTTGTCCGCGATGATCTCGCTCACGGTCGGCGTTTCGCCGTCGAAATGATCGTAACGCATGCGGTCGCCGCTTTTCGCGATGCCCCAGCGGCGCACCGTTTCGCCCGCCGTCAGAAACGCTTCGCATGAATAGACGTCGGGCTCGCGCACGGCGAAAGGGAAATGCTGCGGTGCTTTTTCGGTCAGCGTGACGGTGTTGTCGTTGCCCGCCGGGGCGGAACTGCACGATGTGAACATTACAGCAGCGACCGCGATGATGAGTGGGAAGGCGAGCGGGTTTGACAAACGCATCGGAGTGCCTAAATTTTAGCATAAGCGAGATGACGGACAAGCAGGACAAACTGGTGCGGCGATTGGAAACGCGTTTTTGGCTGGGTGCGGCCGCGGTAGCGCCGCTGGCTCCTCTGCTTTTTGTACAAGGCAAGGTAGCACGCTGGAAGATCGGCCTGCTGCCGGACGCCGCGGAGCCCAATTCCGGCATTACCGGCGAAGGCGAGCAAGAGACGTCATTGCTGGTGATCGGTGAATCGACGGTCGCGGGTCTCGGCGCGAGAACGCAGGAACTCGCCCTAGCGGGGCGTTTTGCACATCATCTGTCGCGGCAGATCGAAAGGCGTGTAAGTTGGGACGCCGTCGGCCGTGCGGGCGTCACTGCTCGCCGTACCATCGACGAACTGCTGCCGCTGATACCGCGTTCGGGTTACGAATACATACTTATCGCAGTGGCGGGCAACGATGTGATGAAGCTGTCGCCGCCTGCCAGGTTTCGCCGGGATATGCTCGAACTGATCGACCGCTTGCGCGAGAACAGCCCCGCATCGCGGATCTTCATGGCAAACTGCCCGATGATCAAATATGCGTGGGCCGTGCCGCCGCCTTCGCGGCAGCTGCTGTGGCAGCTATCGCAAATGCACGACCAAAACGCACGCGAATTCGTGAAACTCCGCGAAAATGTTCATTATTTCCCACAACCTGTCGTGGTCCGCGAGGAAGGCTTTTTCTCAGACGGCGTCCACCCGTCCGAACAGGGCTACGATGACTGGGCGGCGGGGATGATCCAATATTTTGCGGAAAACGTCGAATGGTGACCGGGGACGACATCGCAGCAATGATCGCATCACGCCGCGAGTGGCTCCTGGTGCGTGAGGACGGGCGGGCGTTTTCGCTGCTGTCGGAAGAGATCGAGGTGACGGCGGAGAACGGGAAGACGCTGTTCAGTTTTCCCGGCGAGAAGGGCTACAACACCTGGCGGCTGAACGGCTGGGAAGAAAACGGCAAGGAATTGACCGTGGACGTGGCCGGAGCGTTCGGCCGCGATCAGCAATTTCTTCGTTTGATACCGCGGACGCCGGCGACGGAAACCTCGGCGGCGATCGAGGCCGCGCGGCTGGAAAAGGCGAATGAGATCGCGAAATTGCTGGACAATTCGCCCGCGATCTCTATAGAAAGCGTCCGGCTGAACATGCCCGGCGGCCGCATCGCACAGATAATTTTTCGCGATCATCAACTGCGGATCGCTGCGGTTTACGACGTCACGGGCGAGCTGACGCATGAAGCTCTGATGGGCTCTGCGATGGTCTGGTTCGATAAAACGCTCTCGAATCGAAAAAAGTCAGTCGCGCTTGTTCACGTCATCTCCGAAGGCCGTCGGGCTCATTTGCTGCAAAAGCTGCACGCTCTCTTGTCGCCGCGTTGGCGGCAGATCATCTCGATTCACAAGGTCTCGCGAAAGACGGAGCCGCCCGAAATTAAGGAGCTGCCAAAGCTGAACATCTCCGGCCTTTGGCGGGAAAAGGCACGCGGGCTCGTTTTGCCGAAGGAGACGAAACCGAGTCGCAGTGCTGCTGACATTATCGCAAAAGCTCCCGACGACATAGACATCATTTACTCACGAAACGGCGAGACGCTGCGTTTCAACGGAATGCCGTTCGCTCGCATCCGTCGAGTATCAGGTGCCGAAAAGATCTGGTTCGGGACGGGTCGCCGGATGCAGCTTCTTGATGAGAGGAACACTGAACAATTCGGCGTCGAGTTGGAGCAAATGCAATTACATCGAAGGGCAAATAGCCCGAACAAGCGTCACGCGTATTACCAAGCCTCTCCTGAATCGTGGCTCGAATCCATCCTTCGCCGCGACATCAAACTGCTAGACGGCAACCTCATTCCGGCTCCGATCTACAATCAATTCCGCTCATCCAATGACAAGATCGACCTGCTTGCTCTACGCAACGACGGGCGGCTTGTGGTCGTTGAGGTAAAGGCAAAGCCCGACCGCGACGCGATACTCCAAGTGACAGACTATTGGCGAAAGATCGAGCTTCAACGCCGACGCGGCGTGCTTGCCGAGGCCGACCTTTTCGACGGACGCGAGATCTCAGACAGACCCGCGATCATCTATCTCGCGGCTCCGGCGTTGAGTTTTCATTCCGATACTGAGTTTTTTATGCGGTCTGTCGCACCTGAGATCGAGATCTGGCGGTTCGAGCTTCATCAAAAATGGCGTGAAAAGATACGTGTGATCGGCCGCCGCAGTCAGTCAGAACCTTCCGGAACGACAAATCTGTAACCAATGCCGCGGACAGTGAGGACGACGGACGGGTTAGCCGGATCGTCTTCGATATAACGACGCAGCCGTACGATGAAATTGTCGATCGCCCGCGTGTCTGTGTCTTCGGCAAGCTGCCACACACGCTCCAAGATCTCAGCACGCGAAACGACGCGGCCTTTGGCTGCGATCAAATATTCGAGCAGCCGCGATTCCATCAGCGTCAAACGGTAAATCTCTGTGCCGTGCGCGATCGTCAATTCGGCGGTGTCTATCAGGCGTCCATTCACACGGACCGGGGCAGCGGCAGTTGCCGAAGCAGCTTCGTTCCAATTCATACGGCGAAGCAGTGCCCGTGTGCGTGCGAGAAAAACGTTGAGATCAAAGGGTTTAGGCAAGTAATCGTCGGCGCCGGCGTCGAGGCCTTCGAGGATGTCCTCGGGACGCCCGCGTGCCGTCAGCATCAGCACCGGCGTGGTGTCGCCTCTTTTTCTCAATTCACGCACCGCATCGAAACCGCTCATTCCGGGCAGCATCACGTCGAGTATGACAGCGTCGAAATGCTCAATGCTTAGCTTTTCGAGAGCAGACTCGGCATCCTCCGAAACGTCGGTAGAATAGCCTTCGGCATCGAGATTGTATCGAAGGCCTTCGGCGAGATGGGATTCGTCTTCTACGATGAGAATGTGCATTCTAATGTCAGGCAGGCAGGTAGGCTGCCTGCGTTCCGGCGGCTCAGGCTCTCGGCAGCGTTATTGTGAACGTGCTTCCTTTCCCCGATCCGCGGCTCTCGGCTGTGACGCGGCCGCCGTGTTTTTCGACGATCGCCTGCACGATCGCCAGTCCCAAACCCGTTCCCTTGACGCCCGCACGGCCCGGCACGCGGTAAAACCTTTTGAATACACGCTTCAGGTCGGCCGGCGGAATTCCCACGCCGTTGTCTGCCACCGAAATTTCCGCAAGGCCGCGTTCCCGCGCGGTCAATGTCACCGTAACACGAGGCGAGTCACCGGAGTATTTCACGGCATTGTCTAGAATGTTCCCGAGAGCCGACCGCAGTTCTTCCCGGTCACCCGAAACCTCAATATCAACGGGCGGCGGTACGAATCGCACCGCTTCGTCGCTTAGGCCGCGGCGGCCGCGGATGAATGAGATACTTTCCTCGATCAATTCAGCGAGCGAGATCGTTTCGCGGTCGATCAGTCGACCCTTCTCACGCGTGCGGCTCGCCAAAAGCACCTGTTCGACCGTGCCGAGCAGACGTTCGCTGTCCTCTTTCATTATGTCGTAAAATTCGCGGCGTTTCGCCGCGTCGGGCTCGCGCGTGCGAAGCGTGTCCAAATAAAGCCGTATCGACGCGAGCGGTGTTTTAAGCTCGTGCGTGACGGCGTTAAGGAATGCGTCGTGCTGTTCGTTTCGGCGTATCTCGCGTATCAAAAAGATCGTGTTTAGGATCAGGCCCGTGATTATAAGGGCGAAAAAGACGACACCGAAGATCAACAGCGCAGCCTCGCGCAGATTCAGAATGATCCAGCCGACGTTCAGCGCGATCGCCAAGGCCGACAGGCTGATGCCCAGCACCAGAAAGAAGATCGCTGTCTTACGCCGCCGCATAAATCAATTAGACGGGAAAATGCGGAAAGGTGGCAATGTGGGAACGTGAAAAGGTGAAAGAGTCGGAAAAGTAAAGAAGCGAAAGAGTGAAAAGGTGAGAAGGTGAAAAAGTGAAAAGGTCGCTCTTTGCAGGCGACCTCTTTTTCACATTTTCGGGGTTTTTCACCCTTTTACTCTAGGCGGCTTTCTTATAGACCTTAGCCTCTTTCGCGTCGAGGTCCATGGCGTAAATATCTTTGGCGAGGCCCAGGCGTTCCAGGATGCGGATCTGCACCCAATTGATGTCGAATTCGCGTGCGGTCAGGCCGTGGCGTGCCGAACGCGGATACGCGTGATGGTTGTTGTGCCAGCCTTCACCGAATGTGATCGCGGCGATGAAGCCGTTGTTGCGCGAATCGTCGGTCGTTTCAAAACGTGTCGTTCCCCACAGATGCGTCGCGGAATTTACGAGCCATGTGAAGTGCCAAAGCATGACGGTTCTGAGGAAAATGCCCCAGACGACCATCGTCCAGCCGCCGATCAAGAACAAGATCCCTGCGGCGACGACCGATGTCAAATAATAATGCCGGTCAAGAAAACCGAGATACGGATCGCGCAGCAGATCGGGAGCATATTTCTTGACGACAGCGTCAGGCTGGCGCTGTGCCGTTCCCTTAAAGATCCAACCGATATGCGACCAGATAACGCCGTTACGCGGGCTGTGCGGATCTTTGTCCGTGTCGGTGAATGCGTGATGCAGGCGGTGCGTCGTCACCCAGGCGATCGGCCCCGATTGCAGAGCGAGAGTGCCGAATGTAGCGAGCGTTCGTTCGAGCCAACGCGGCGTCTTGAAGCCGCGATGCGTCAGCAGGCGATGATAGCCCAGCCCGATACCGAGGCTGCCCGAGATCCACCATACTACCAGCAGGGCGGCCAAATTTGCCCACGAGAACGTAAAGAACGCCGCAACCGCGGCCAAGTGAAACACTGCCACGATGATTACGGTGTCCCAATGAATTCTCTTCTTTCTTGCCTGATCCAACCGAACGATATTTTCCATCTATATCTCCTGAAATTTTGTCCCGGAACCTGTCAAGCAGGTTTCCTATTATTGAGGCTAACAGGTTTTGCGGGCGTCGATTGTAAGAGTTTTGTAAGAGTTTTCGCGGCGGGAAAATTGAATTCGCCGATGCGGGAATTTAAAGTCTAAAGAGTCTCGGGACAACTGTGGCAAAGAAAGGAAAACTGCTCATCAACGTAGAATACGCGGCCGCACGCACGGCGTTTGCCCTGCTAGGGCTGCTGCCGCGTAGTGCAGCAATCGCTTTTTGTGTGGCGTTGATGCGGCTGCTGCCGGCGGTGTTGAAGAATTTGCGAAAAACGGGAATGCGAAATCTTGAGATCGCGTTTCCCGAAAAAAGTATTGAAGAGCGGCGAAAGATACTCGCCGGTTCGCTGGAAAATCTCGGCCGCGTGCTCGGCGAACTTTCGCAGAATCACAAATATTCAAAAGAGCGTTTTGCGGAAATGGTCGAATTCGAAATGGACGATGAAACGCAGGAACTCTATCGCCGAAACCGCGAAGAAGGGCAGGGCGTCGTTATCACGACGGGGCATTTCGGCAACTGGGAGATGTTCGTTCTGGGTTTCGCGGCATCGTTTCAGCCGATCAGCTATCTTGCCCGCCCGCTAGATAATCCTAAGATAGATGCGATGCTGAATGCCCGCCGAGACCGTTTCGGCAATCAGCCGATAAACAAGGCTTTTTCGGCGATGACCGCGATAAAGCTTGTCCGTGACGGCGGAATACTCGGCATCTTGGCTGATGTGAACACGCATCCTCGCGAAGGCGTTTTCGTGCCGTTCTTCGGTTTGTCGGCATGCACGTCTGCGGGTGCGGCGACCATCGCGTTGCGTGCCGGAGCCGTTATTTATCCTGCGGTTTGCGTTTACGATCGCGAGCGAGATAAATATCGTATGATCCGCGGCCGGATCATCGTGCCCGAAAATACAGGCGACCGCGAACGCGATATTCGCGAAACGACCGCGAGATTCACGCTCGAGATGGAAAATTTCATACGCCAATATCCCGAGCAGTGGATGTGGATTCATCGGCGTTGGAAAACGCGGCCGCCCGGCGAACCGTCGGTCTATTGAAAGAATTTATGAGAGGAAATAGTTTTTTGAAGAAACATCTGGCGGCGGCATTCGTCGCCGTACTGCTGCTTTCTGCCGCTGCGATCGCGCAGCAGCGTCTGCTTGTGATCGGCGGCGGCAAACGCCCTGCCGACGCAATGAAAAGATTTGTCGACTGGAGCGGCGGTGAAAGGTCGAACATCCTGGTCATCACATGGGCGAGCGAGGTGCCTGAGGAGAATTTCGAAGGCCTGAAACGCGACCTGACAGCGGCCGGTGCTGCAAACGTCGTTCATGCCGCGATGCGTCCGCTCGATGCCGAAAAACGAGCAACTTTTATCACGGAGCTTTCAAAAGCGACCGGCGTTTTCTTTTCCGGCGGCGATCAGAACCGCATCATGGGCGTGCTCGCCGATGGTGAACTTCTCAAGATGATTCGCGAACGCTATAACAAGGGCGTTCCTGTCGGCGGAACTAGCGCCGGTGCGGCGGCGATGTCCGACCCGATGATGACCGGCGACGCGGACCTGAAACTGCTCGACGGCAAACAGGTCGGAACGCGGCCGGGCATCGGATTTATCCCGAAAGTTATGTTCGACCAGCATTTCCTTGTCCGTCAGCGGCACAATCGCCTGTTCGGCTGGCTGATGCTCAATCGCGATTTCCTCGGCGTCGGCATCGACGAAGACACCGCTGTCCTGATCGAGGACAACCGCAAAATGACCGTCGCCGGCCCTACGCAGGTGATGGTGGTTGATAGCAAAAAAATAAAAGGCGGGATGGCGGTTTATTTTCTTAAAGCAGGCGAAAAGTTCGACCTCGCGAAACGAAAGCTGAATTAGCCTATAGATCTCAATAGAAAAGTTTTTTTGAAGATAAAGCTTCGATTCTGTTAGAGTTTGGGGTAGAAGCAATGTCCGGATTAGACGAAATTCGCCAAGTTCTGTCAACAAGCAAGCCGGAGCTTTCCTCGAGGTTTCGTGTAAAGGATCTTGCCGTTTTCGGCTCCTACGCCCGAAATGAGCAGCGATCAGACAGTGATATAGATATTCTTGTCGAATTCTCGGGACCGGTGGGCATCGAATTTGTCGATCTCGCCAATTACCTTGAGCGGCTGCTCGGCCGCCGCGTCGACCTCGTCTCCCGAAAGGGCATCAAACCAAAATATTTTGAGCAGATCCGGGGCGACCTTCAGTATGTCTGACCGCAGCCCAAAACTTCTCATTGAAGACACCCTCGATTCGGCGTATAAGATCATTCGATATACCGAAGGAATGACGCTTTAGGATTTTACGCTAAATGAAATGGCGATGGATGCCGTCGCCCGAAACTTCGAGATCATCGGCGAGGCCGCAAATCGCTTGCCGAATGATTTCAAGAAGTTAAACTCTCATATTGATTGGGACAGGATTCGAGGCCTGCGAAATCGGATCGTTCATGACTATTTCGGAATTGACTTCGAGATAGTCTGGGGTAACAAAAGAGAATTATATTCCCGAACTCATCATCTCTCTCAGCGAATGCCGAGACTCGTTGGAAAACTGAGCTAACTCAACCGGCTTTCCGTGCCTGCGACTGAACGGCAGTAATAGCGACGGCATCGACGATGTCTTCGGCCTTGCAGCCGCGGGAAAGGTCGTTGCACGGGCGGTCGAGGCCTTGGAGGATCGGGCCGATTGCGGTGCCGCCGGTCAGGCGTTCGGTGAGTTTGTAGGCGATATTGCCGGAATTCAGGTCGGGGAAAATGAGGACGTTAGCCTTGCCCGCGACGGGCGAGCCGGGTGCTTTTGACACAGCGACGCTCTGAACGAGGGCGGCATCTGCCTGCAGTTCGCCGTCGATGGCGAGGTCCGGCATTCGTGCTTTCACGGTCTTTGTCGCTTCGATGATCTTGTCGAGAAGCTTGTGTTTTGCTGAGCCTTTTGTCGAGAACGAAAGCATCGCGACACGCGGCTCAGCCCCGAGCAACGCACGGCACGAGTCCGCCGACGCAATTGCGATCTCGGCCAATTCTGACGAATCCGGATCGATGACCACGCCGCAATCGGCATAGATCATCGCACCGCGTTCGCCGAATTTCTTGTCAGGAACGACCATCAGAAAAAAGCTCGAAACGGTTTTCATGCCTTCCTTTACGCCGATGCAACGCAACGCCGCGGCAACGGTGTGTGCCGTAGTATTCGTCGCTCCTGCTACCGAACCGTCGGCTTTACCGTCGCGCACCAGGAGATTTCCGTAATAGAGCGGGTCCTTGACGGCCTGTTCCGCTTCTTCGAGTGTCGTTCCTTTTGCACGTCGAAGCTGGTGATAAAGATGCGCCATCTTGCCGTGTTCGTGATGATCGGCTCGGTGATCCAGTATCCTCACCCCGTTCAGGTTTGCACCGCAATCTGCGGCCAGGCCGCGGAGTTTTTCTTCGTTGCCGATCACAGTTATTTTCGCGATCGAATCGCGGACGCACATTTCGGCGGCCTGAAGTGTTCGCGGGTCGTCACCCTCCGGCAAAATGATGTGCTGAGGTGCGGCCGCGGCGCGTTGACGTATCTTTTCGAGGGTCATTCGGTGCGTTTCCGTTACATCTTTTGCAGCGGATGAGATGAATTTACCATACAACCCGCGGCATCGAAACTTGCACAAAGCACGGGTTGTTTCTAGACTTGGGAGAATAGGGATGAGTACTAAGGCAGTAAAAGCAAAAGAGAAAGCACCGGCGGCGCCGAAACCGCGGCGCGAGCGCGTCGAGCTGAAGGCACGAATGCGCGGGTTTTTGATGTTCCTGCCCAATCTTGTTCTGCTGCTCGGCCGTATGCTGAAGGACGGCCGCGTTCCGACCGCTGAAAAAGCACTCTTCGTCGCGGCGATCGTTTACGTCATCTCGCCGATCGACCTCATTCCCGACATCTTTCCTTTCATCGGCCAGGTTGATGACCTGTATGTCGTAGCGCTCACGCTGCTCAGGCTGATCAACAGGACCGATGATTCGGTCGTCAGGCAGCATTGGACGGGCGGCGGCGACATTGTCGCATTGGCGGATTCGATAGCCAATATCGCACCAAAATTCCTGCCGCGGCGCGTATCGCGGGTTATCACTTCGCGAGTTGAGCTTGCACCCGCGGGAAAGGCTCTGCGCAGTATCACGTCAAAGGAAGAGCCGCTCGTACGCGAGATAGTTTCAGACGACGACCTGCTTATCGATGCCCGCCCGGGCGTGAATAATTGATCGCCGATCATCTTTTTTACATTTTTCTGAATTAATTCGGTTTTCATTGTGGATTAGAGCGGTCTTTGAAACTATTAAAAAGACAAGCTCTTTTCGCTTTATTTGAGCAATTCTACGCCTAAGGCCGGTTTTTCGTTATAATGGCGTGTATAACGAAAGTCCGCGAGATGGATATTTATGTTTGAACGCTACACGGAGAGGTCGCGGAGAGTGATCTTTTTCGCACGTTACGAGGCTCTGCAGTATGGTTCACCGGTCATTGCACCGGAACACATTCTTCTGGGGCTGATGCGCGAGGACAAATCGCTCGCTGCAAAATTCCTGCCGTTCAAACACTCGCTGACCGTTGATACGATGCGACGCGAGGTCGAAGAACGCATCGTCGTCCGCGACCGCAAGCCGCAGAGCTCCGAACTCCATCTTTCCGCCGCGACGAAACAGATACTTTTCTACGCCAACGAAGAAAGCCGCCAATTGAAGAACCGCCACATCGGCCCGGAACATCTTCTTTTGGGCATCGTCCGCGAAGAGCGATCGATCGCCGCCGAGATACTTTTCGGATACGGCATCCGATTGCAGGACATTCGCGATGAGATGATGCGTCAGAGCGGTATTCCCGGCGTGCTAGCTGCCGGAGTCGATACCGCAAAGCCCGCGGGACTCGCCGAATACACACGCGACCTGACGGCGGACGCCGCCGCAGGGAAGCTCGATCCGCTGGTCGGCCGCGATCCGGAACTAGAGCGAATAATCGAAATTCTCTGCCGCCGGACAAAGAACAATCCTGTTCTGATAGGCGAGGCAGGCGTCGGCAAAACGGCCATCATCGAAGGCCTCGCACAGCGGATCGTTGATCGCGAAGTGCCGTCGTTCCTTGAGAAAAAGCGTGTTCTTTCGCTCGACCTTTCGCTTGTCGTCGCCGGGACGAAATACCGCGGCCAGTTCGAAGAACGGCTGAAAAAGATAATGTCGGAACTCAAAGAGAACCGCGACAATATCGTCTTTATCGATGAACTACACACGCTTGTCGGCGCCGGTTCTGCCGAAGGCACGCTCGACGCGGCGAACATTCTGAAACCGGCTCTTTCCCGCGGCGAGATACAGTGTATCGGTGCGACCACGCCGTCCGAATTCCGCAAATATATCGAGAAAGACCGCGCATTGGAACGCCGCTTTCAGGCAGTTAAGGTCGAACCGCCGTCCGAGGAACAGGCGATCGAGATCATTCGCGGCGTCGTCGAACGCTATGAGGCGTTTCATCAGATCCGATACACCGCCGATGCGTTGACCGCAGCGGTCAAGCAATCGAACCGTTATATCCCCGATAGATTTTTGCCGGACAAAGCTATCGACGTGTTGGACGAGGCCGGAGCCCGTGCAAAGCTGCGGCACAGCCAGGAAAACCGCGGTGAGCCTTCGTGGAAAGAGACGGTCGAAAATTGGAAGCGTGCGGCTGCGAACGAGGACCAGCTTATTTCCTACGAGCTGCGTTCGCTCGAAGATTCTTTCGCCGCGGTCGAGGTGACGAAGGACGACGTCGATGCCGTGATCGCACGCTGGACCGGCGTGCCGGTTTCCTCGGTCAAACAGGAAGAGGCCGAAAAGCTGCTTGGCATCGAGACAGCACTTCACGAACGCATCATTTCGCAGCGTCCCGCGATATCTGCTCTGGCTCGAGCAATTCGCCGATCGCGTGCGGGCCTGAAAAATCCCGGACGTCCCGTCGGTTCCTTCCTTTTCCTCGGTCCGACAGGTGTCGGAAAGACCGAGGTCGCGCGTACGCTCGCCGAATTCCTGTTCGGTTCGGAACGTTCGCTGATCCGTTTCGACATGAGCGAATTCATGGAGAAACATTCTGTCTCGAAATTCATCGGCTCGCCGCCGGGATACGTCGGCCACGACGAAGGCGGACAGTTGACCGAAAAGCTGCGTCGCTCGCCATACTCCGTCGTGCTTTTTGACGAGATCGAAAAAGCTCATCCGGATCTGTTCAACGTGATGCTGCAGGTTTTCGAGGACGGCGTATTGACCGACGCAACGGGCCAGACAGTGGATTGCAAGAACGCGATATTCATAATGACGTCAAATCTCGGTGCTCGTGCGATCCAAAAGACCGCATCGCTCGGTTTTCAGGCGAGTTCGTCGGCAAACCGAGAACGCGTCGAAAGCGAAGTGATGGGCGAGGTAAAGCGGATGTTCGCGCCTGAGTTCATCAACCGCCTCGACGAGATGATAATCTTTGACGAACTGACCGACGAAGACCTTTACAAGATCCTTGATCTGCAGGTCCAGCGGCTGAATCTGATCACCGCCGGCCGCAGCATCCATGTCCTCTTAAGTGACGATGCCCGCCGCTGGCTGATCGACAAAACGTGTGCCGACCGCAAGTATGGAGCACGGCCTCTCAAGCGTGCTTTGCAGCGTTATGTCGAGGACGAGCTTTCAGAAGCTCTCATTCAAGGCGACCTCGAACCTGACAGCATTATCGAGGTCGGCGTTTCGGGCGACGGCCTGGCGTTCCGCCGCGTCGTCGATGAGGCGCTGAATGCCGTTCCGAATTCCTGATATCTTAGAAAGATGACCGCGAATTACCCGTTCACGCACGAAGATGCCGGACGGGTATTTTCTTGGGCGGAGGTCAGCCGCGTTCATCGTGTCCGCATCGGCATTTATCAGAGCCGCGGGCGGCTGGTTTCGCTGCTGACCGACCTCGGAAAGATAAATCCTTGCTATCCCGACCATCACGCGGGCGACGAAAACACCATCATTTACACCGGCAACGGCCGCCGCGGCGATCAAAAGCTTGACGCACAGAACCGCGCTTTGCTGGACGCCGTCGATACCGGCCATGAGGTTCCGCTGTTTTGCAAACTCGGCGTAAACCGCTGGCAGTTCATGGGTTACTGGCTCGTTGCAGAAGGGAAATACGTTTTCGACGAAGAGCGACGCCGTATGATCTGGCGTTTCACGCTCCGCCGGTCCGATGTCAACACTTTGCCCGCTGTGTAAAGTGTTGCACAATAGGGCATCTCGAAATTCCAACAGTTTAGGAGACGCTCAAAATGAAAGCCCTGCGCATATTTGCATTAGTCATTTTCACATTCAGTCTTTCGCTTTCGGCATTTGCACAAAATGCCGTATGGTCGCCGGAGAAACAGGCAACAGTTAGAGTTCCCGGAACACCGCGTATCTCGCCCGACGGCGGCCGTGTCGTTTACACGGTCAACGAGGCGGTGATGACAGCCGACAAGAGCGAATTCGTATCGCAGGTCTGGCTGGTGAATTCGGACGGTACAGATAACCGGCAGCTTACGTTCGGCGAGCGTTCCTCTGCCAATCCGAAATGGTCGCCGGACGGTTCGATGATCGCATTCACATCAAACCGCAACGCCAACCGCAATCAGATCTTCGTTCTTCGCTTGGGCGGCGGCGAGGCCGAGCAGATCACCGACGGAAAGTCCGGAGTCGGTAATTTCGAGTGGTCGCCTGACGGAAAGTGGTTCGCATACACGATGACCGATCCAAAGTCTGACGAAGAGGAAAAGAACGACAAGGCACGCAACGATTTTCGCTGGGCCGAGGAAAATGTAAAACTCGCACGGCTTTACATCACACCACTCGACAAAGCAGCCGACGGCAAGCGTGAGGTCAAGAAACTGACAGCCGTTGATCGCCATGTTAATACTTTCGACTGGTCGCCGGACGGGAAACGGATCGCCTTCTCTCATGTAAGCGGGCCGCTGGCAGACTATTGGCCGACCGCTGATATCAGTATCGTTGATGTCAGCACAGCCGCGGTTACGCCATTTGCCTCGACCGCGGCGGCCGAGGAGAATCCGAAATTCTCACCCGACGGCCGCTTGATCGCCGCACGCGTCAGCGAACTGCCCGTCCGCTGGGCTCGCAGCGACCGCGTCCATATATATCCAGCGACCGGCGGCCAGCCGCGAGTGATGCAGCGTTCGCACGACGCGCAGCCGGTGTTTGTGGCGTGGAACCCTGACAGCCGCGGCCTCCTGTTTACCGAAGCACGTGGTACCGGAACGGCCCTATACGCTGCGGATGTAAACGCCGGCACGATCCAGATGATGGACGCCCAGGATGCCGTTATCAGCTCTCCTTTCGCCGGGAACGACGGCTGGTATGCCTTCGTTAAACAAACGTCGGATTCGCCGCCTGAGGTTTTCGTCGGGCGACACGGCGTTGTTGAGGCGCGCAATGTCACGAATGCCAATGCTGATAACGCAAAGATCCCGACCGGACGCACCGAGGTCATCAAATGGAAAAGCAAAGACGGAAAGGAGATCGAAGGACTGCTCCATTATCCGAATGACTATAAAGCAGGCACCAAAGTGCCGCTGATCCTGAATATCCACGGCGGACCGGCGGGCGTTTTTCAGCAGTCGTATGTCGGCAACCGAGGCTCATATCCGCTTGCCAGTTTTATGGCAAAGGGCTATGCGATACTGCGGCCGAATCCACGAGGCTCATCGGGCTACGGAACTGATTTTCGCCGTGCGAATATCCGCGATTGGGCAGGCGGCGACTACGATGACCTGATGACAGGCGTCGATTACGTGATAGCGATGGGCGTGGCCGACCCCGACAGGCTAGGCGTGATGGGCTGGAGCTACGGCGGTTATATGACGTCGATGATCATCACAAAAACGAACCGATTTAAGGCGGCGTCGGCCGGTGCTCCCGTTACGAACATGATGAGCTTCAACGGTACGGCGGACATTCCGTCGTTCCTGCCCGATTATTTCGAGGCCGAGTTTTGGAACGATCCCGCGATCTATTCGAAACACTCGGCGATGTTCAACATAAAGAACGCAAGGACGCCGACGCTGATCCAGCACGGCGAGAACGACCTGCGTGTGCCGATCGCTCAAGGCTACGAGCTATTTAACGCTCTCCGCCGTCAAGGCGTGCCGACGCGAATGATCGTGCTGCCGCGTCAGCCGCACGGCATCCAGGAACCGCGGCTCCAGATCGCGACAATGCAGAGCAATCTGGATTGGTTTGATAGGTATTTGAAATAGGGTTGTTCCGGAACGAAATGGCCGGCCGAACCGCATCAACTTTGTATAGACAAAAGTAATACAAGCAAATATGATAAAAGAGGTTGCCGGTTTTGAGTGGGATGATGGAAACACCGAAAAATGCAGAAAGCACGGCCTATCCACAGATCAGATCGAAGAACTATTTTCGGGTGACCTCTTTATACTCGGCGACGATAAGCATTCGCAAGCTGAGAAAAGGTTCATTGCCGTTGGCAGGCTTTCCAATGGCCGCGGGGTATTCGTAGGCTTTACGTTACGAGAAAGCTTGAAAGGATCGATGATAAGGCCAATTACTGCTCGCTATATGCACAAGCGGGAGTTTCAAAAATATGAAAAAACGATTGCCGAAATTTCGAAGTGATAGTGAGGTCGAAGAGTTTCTCGATAATGACCTCAGCGAGTATCTCGTTGGAGAGCACCTTCGACCGATGACCTTCGAATTTCAAACAAAGGAAAAGATCGTGAATCTGCGCATTTCTGCCGGACTTTTAGAGGAAGTAAAAAAAGAAGCGAAGAAACGGCAAATGCCCTATCAAAGATATATTCGCCAGGTTTTAGAGTTGTCACTAAAGCCTTGAACGTGTCGAAACCGCATCAACTACGACCCGCAAAACCCGGATTGTCACTTCCTGCCCAGTTCGACCGCGCGTTTGTAAGCGGCATAGACGGCTTTTGACAGCACTGTACGCAGCGTGCCTTTTTCCATTTGATAAATGGCTTCGGCTGATGTACCGCCGGGCGAGGTGACCATGTTGCGGAGTTCGGCGGGGTGTTTGTGCGACGCCATCGCGAATTTGACCGAGCCGAGCATCGTTTCCTGCACGAGTTCTTTCGCCATATCGCGCGAGAATCCGAGGTGAACGCCCGCGTCCGTCAGCGCCTCCATCACCATAAAAATGTATGTCGGGCCGGTCGCGGAAAGCGACGTCGCCATGTCGATCATATTCTCGGTCTCGACAAAAAGCTCTTTGCCGAGAGCGGTCAAAATGCGTCTAACGTTCTCGCGGTCATCCGCACCGACGGCCTCGGTGCAGGTCCACGCCGTAATTCCGGCACCGATCTGCGCGGGCGTGTTGGGCATCGCTCGGACGACCTTTGCGGTTCCCAATGCTTCGGCGAGCTGCTCGATACGAGCGCCTGCGATGATCGAAATAACGAGGTCATTCGGATGCAGAACGCCGTCCAGATCAGCAAGCACCTTTTTCAGCCGCTGCGGTTTGACGCACAGCACGACAGCGGAATTTTCGTGGCCCGCGACCGCACCTGCGGCCTCAGAGTTACTGCTGAAAACCTCGATGCCGTGTTTTTCTCTCAGCTCATCGCGCCGATTTTCACGCGGATGGCTCGCCGTAATATGAGCGGCATCGACAATGCCGTTCTTCAGCAAACCCGCAACTATCGACTCCGCCATCACGCCGCAGCCGATGAATGCCAAACTAAGTTCTTTTAAATCAGACGACATGTTTCTACCTTACGAACCAAACGTCCACGGATCAATGATATTAACGCCCGTATCCCGAAAATCTTTAATGTTTCTTGTCGCCAGGACATGACCGTGTTGAATCGCGATCGCAGCGATCTGCAGATCCGTATCGGATTTTCGCATCCCGAGTTTTTCGGAATCCGCTTTCAGACGTCCCCATATCTCGGACGCGACCATGTCAAAGCTTACGATCCGAGATATGTATTCGTCCTTAAGGGACCAAAACCAACTTTCGATCGAATTGCGACGACGCGAAATCGGCAAACGCTCTATACCTCTACGGATCTCACCGGTCGTTATGGAACTGAGAAAAAGACTCTCCGGAGTTTGCCGGCTAAACCATTCCGTTACGTTCGGTTCGGGATGATGTTTAGTGAGCTCGGAAACCACACACGTGTCAAGAAGGAACGCCATCAGACCCTATTCATCCTCACCAAAATCTATCGGTGGTCGTCCGTAGTCCTTGGGGCGATCAAGGTCAAGCTCGATGCCATATCTTCGGAAAGGATTATCCAGCATAAATTCAACAAAATTCTTGCCGCTGTTCGTCATACGGCGGTATTCTTCGATCGATATCACGACGGCGGTTTCCTTGCCGTTTTTGGTAATGATCTGCGGTTCGCCGTTCGCCGCATCCGCGACGACACGGCTAAATTGATTTTTCCCTTCCAGGATCGAGACTCTTTTCATTGCACTTCTGGCTAGCTTGGCTAGCCAAGCTATTTTATATCCGGGCGCATCTGCATGTCAATCATCTTCCGGCGGCCTTGGGCATACTCATGTTGGGTGTCGTAGGCTATAATAACGGCTTTCGGTATGACCATCGACGAACAGATCGAATTTCTAAAAAAAGGCACGGTGGACCTGATCCGCGAGGAAGATCTGCGCAAGAAGCTTGAGCGTTCGGCAAAGACAGGCAAGCCTTTGCGTGTGAAGCTGGGCCTCGATCCGACAGCGCCTGATATTCACCTCGGCCACACGGTCGTCATACGCAAGCTGAAGGCATTTCAGGACCTCGGCCACACAGTGATCTTCCTGATCGGTGATTTCACGGGAATGATCGGCGATCCGTCGGGCAAGAATGTCACGCGGCCGCCGCTTTCGCGTGATGAGGTCAACGCCAACGCAGAAACGTATAAACAGCAGATGTTCAAACTGCTCGATCCTGACAAGACGGAGCTGCGATTCAACGGCGAATGGATGGACAAGTTCACCGCCGCGGATTTCGTCAAACTTTGTGCGAAAACGACCGTTAAACAGATACTCGAACGCGACGATTTCACAAAGCGAATGCAGGAGGAAAAGCCCATTTCGCTGCACGAACTGCTGTATCCGCTGACGCAAGGTTATGACAGCGTTGCGCTCGAATCGGACGTCGAACTCGGCGGCACCGATCAGAAATTCAACCTGCTGATGGGCCGCAACCTGCAGCGTGAATTCGACCAGGAGCCGCAGGTCATCATGACGACACCGCTGCTCGAAGGCCTGGACGGCGTGCAGAAGATGTCGAAATCGCTGAACAACTACATCGGCATCGAGGAGCCGCCGGGCGAAATGTTCGGCAAGGTGATGTCCATCTCCGACGAGCTGATGTGGCGTTATTATGAGCTGCTGACAGACCTGACGACGACTGAAATTTCAAATTTGAGATCTGAAATTGAAAAAGGCGAGAATCCGAGAAATTTGAAAGTGAGATTGGCTAAGCTCATTATCACGGATTTCCATTCCGCTGCTGATGCTGACGCCGCGGAGGAAGATTTCAACCGCCGCTTTGTCAAAAAGGAAGTGCCCGACGAGATAGAAGCGAGGTCAATTGCCGCAGGCACATACAATCTTGCACAATTGCTTGCCGACACGGGACTTTCTGCATCTAAAGGTGAAGCTCGTCGGCTTATTGAACAGGGCGGCGTCAAGGTTAACGGCGAGAAAGCGTCGTCAACGGCAGCGGAGATTCAGATCGATGGTGACGGAACTGTGCTGCAGGTAGGCAAACGCAAGTTTCTGAAAGTTCTCGCCGCCTGAAAAAAGTTTGTGATATCGCTGGCCTGAGGATATAATCCATTTCGCCCCTCATGAAACGCACCGCAGTCAAACGTGTAAAGCTTCGC
This sequence comes from Acidobacteriota bacterium, assembly GCA_019639155.1. Lineage (GTDB taxonomy): Bacteria > Acidobacteriota > Blastocatellia > Pyrinomonadales > Pyrinomonadaceae > OLB17. Next base: position 65,540 of record JAHBSJ010000010.1, read on the forward strand.
GAACGCATCAACGCCTACGTGGCGGCGGAAAAGCCTTTGCGTTTACTGGCTGACAATTGGGCCAAGAAAGCTCGCGAGGCTATCGAAGAGGCAAACAGCCTGTCGCTCGAAAGGGTCAGTATCGAATTGAAACGCCTGCCGAGAAAGCTGGACGGATTTCGAATAATTCACCTTTCGGATATTCATCACAGTCCGTTCACCGGCGTCGAACACATCGAGCGGGTCGTGAAGGTAACGAATCGACTGCATCCTGACCTCATCGTTTTGACGGGCGATTACGTTTCGCATCATACGGAATACGTTGCACCTGTGGCGGAGCTGCTCGGACGGCTAGAGGCACCGCACGGCGTTCACGCGTGCCTGGGAAATCACGATCATTGGACCGATGCCGATCTGGTAATACGCCATTTTCGCGATGAGGGCATCAATCTTTTGGTGAATGAAGGCTTTCGGCTTGAGGTCGGTGAAGCGGCCTTTTGGCTGGCAGGCGTCGATGATCACATGGTCGGAAAGACGGACGTACCGGCGTCGCTGCTCGGCTCGTTCCCGGACGAGATGAAGATGCTGCTCGCCCATAATCCCATTATCTTTCGCGAGGCCGCACGTTACGGCGTCGATCTGACGCTGAGCGGACATACGCACGGCGGGCAGATCCGCGTTCGCGATGCAGAAAAAGGGATCATTCCCCGTCGCCGAAAAGCAGGCCTTCATCGCAACCGCGGTTCGCAGCTTTATATAACACGCGGGATCGGCACGGTCGTGGTCCCGGTTCGATATCAATGTCCGCCGGAGATCTCGCTTCTCGAACTCAAGGCCGCAAAATGAGCGACTCCCAGGTTTCAACGAAGATCCTCACTATTCCCAACTTGCTGACCTTTTTGAGGATGGCTCTGATACCGCTTTTCGCCATCCTGCTTGTTTACAATCGCGAAGGCTGGGCACTCATACTGTTCACGATCGCCGGCGTTTCGGACGGTATCGACGGTTTCGTCGCACGCCGTTTCAAACAGGAATCCGAGCTCGGCATCATCATCGACCCGATCGCCGACAAGCTGCTGATGACGACGGCTTTTATTATGCTTTCGTGGCCGGGCGTACTTGAAGTATCGCGGTTTTTGCCCGTGCCGTTTTGGGTAACGGCAACGGTCATCGGCAGAGATGTGCTGATCGTAACAGTGGCCGCGTCGATCACAGTAATGACCGGATTTCGCGATTTTGTTCCGTCGTGGCTCGGCAAGGCGAGTACCTTCGTTCAGGTAGTTGCGGTGATAATGATCCTGGTCGCAGCGACCTATCCGCAGCTTCGCGGCTTTTATCTTCCTACCGTTTACACCACTGTCGTCGCCTTCGCCGTGTTCTCAGGCGTTCACTACATTTTCCACGTTGCTAAGTTGATGAAACAGCATCAACCGGAAAATAGTGATTAGCATTCGATCAGCGGACAGCTGTTTCGTAGGTTTGCAAGATCTCTTGCCACTTTGGTTTTGGGGTTCCGGACGCGGCCGAATGCTCACTCGCTGCTGAACAGGCGTTGTAGAGTTCCTCAGCCTCGGTTCGCCGGCCTGCTTTAAGTTTTAACATTATCCCTTCACACTTTTGTGTATTTATCTGGACGCTGTCTTCCGGGAAATGTTGACGAAGCAGTCCCACCATCTCGTCATAAAGCTGTTCGGCCGCAAGGAACTTATTGTCCGAAGCAGGCTGCGGGACATTTCTAAGATACAGGTCGTGTACATTCTCAAAGAGCGGGTTGTACAAATGTTGGAAATAATCCTCGAGCATATACGGAAGATTCAGATTCATGGGGTTCGTCGAGCGCATCATGACGATAGCATCAGACATCAAACGGACGCCCTCTTCGCCGCGCGGCGGCGTTTGAGACCAATAAAGATATGCCATGTCTTTCGCCACTAATTCATGCCAGTCGCCGTAATGTGCCCGACGCAGCTCAAACGCCCGGCGGAAATGGAACCTCGCTTGTTCGATCCGAGAGGGGTCCTTCCTCGACAGATACGCGTCTCCGAAATGGTGGTGGAGTTCAGCGAGAACGTCGGGCTGCTCTGCCAACTCGATGTCGATCTTTGACGCCATATCATCGAGTGCCTCGACCACACGCGTGTCGCCGGCAAACCGGTGGCCCTCCGCATACCAATTCGGGTTTGCGTAGCGTACGAACCGCATCATGAATCTGCTTATTTTCTCAGCTTTTTGCTGTTCGGCCTTAGCATTCTCCGACTCGGCAACTGCGACCGCGGCATTTGCCCGTGCAACTTTCGTTTGCCACGCTGATACTGCAACGCCGGCGATCAATGTAGTAATTATCAGAATGCCGGCGGCAACCGAGACTCGATTTCGCGTATAAAATTTACGCAGCCGATATCCTAGCGTTGCGGAACGAGCCTCAACGGGCTTTCCGTCGATGTAACGCCAAATATCTGCTGATAGTTGTTCCACGGACCCATACCGATCGTCCGGATCCTTTTGGATCGCCTTTAGAATAATGTTGTCCAGGTCACCGCGAAGATGGGACGCGGGGACACAGCTTCTCGGAACACTTTCTATCGCCTGCTCCAATCTCTCAACGCTTTTCAATGTATTCTCGTGTCTGGCGGCCAATAACGATGGAGCGGGAGCGTCGTCCTCAGTAATTGCCTGAAAAAGGCCGTTGCTGCCATTGCCTTTGCGTGAGAACGGAAGCGTACCGGTGAGCATTTTGTAAAGCACAATGCCCAGGCTGTAAACATCAGTCGCCGTCGAGATACCATCGCCGTTTATCTGCTCCGGAGATGCGTATTCCGGCGTCAGTGCCCGGTGCAGTGTGGTTGGGGTGTTCCGGTTATCGTCGTCCAGTATCTTTGAAATGCCGAAATCGAGCAGTTTGGGAACTTTTTCACCGGTCACCAGAATGTTCGACGGTTTCAGATCCATGTGAACGACGAGCTTCCGATGGGCGAAAGAAACCGCATCGCATATCCGATTGAAGAGTTTAAGCCTTTCATTCAGTGACAGATCATTCTCAAAGCAGTACTTGTCAACGGGTACGCCGTCAACGTATTCCATCACGAGGTAGGGGAATCCGTCATCAGTCTGACCGGCGTCAAGGAGTCCGGCAATTGACGGGTGAGAAAGTCCGGCCAGTATCTCCTTCTCCCGTTCGAAGTTGCGTCGGATCGAAGCAGTGTCAAACTCGCGACGGAGCATCTTGATCGCCACCTTTTGCTTGAATTTCCCGTCCGATCTCTCTCCGAGGAACACAGAACCCATGCCGCCTGTGCCCAATTCGCCGACTATCTCATACGGGCCTAACCGTTGATGTGCCGACCGGTTTCCGTCACTGACTTCTTTGAAAAAATCGGTTGAGATCTCGACTGCCGGTATTGTTAGAAATTCATTGCAATCGGCAGTGAGATCGAGCAACTCCTCGATCTCACCGCGCAGCACGGTATCGATATCCAGTTCCGCAACAAAGCTCTTTCTGTGTTCGGGGCGAAGCTCGAGTGCCGTGGCCAAGATCTCTTTTGCTCGGTTCCAACTTTCGGGTGAATGATTAACTTGCGACATACCGTTTTCTAATGCGTAATTCAACAAGATCGCTCGCCAGAGTTCGGATATCGAAACATTCAATGCTGCAATTCACGATAAAGCCAAAGCCGAGCCGTCTCCCATTCTCGTGAGACGGTCCTTTGCGAAGTTTTGAGTGTCCCGGCGATCTCATCAAGGGTCATACCGCCGAAAAACCGCATCTCCACGATGCTGGCCTGGCGTTCGTCCAGTTCGGCTAAACGCTTCAGTGCTTCGTCAAGTGCGAGTAAAGAAGCTGCACGTTCATCGACCGAAATCTGTATATCGTCCAGGGAGAATTTTATCTGGTCGCCTCCTCGCTTCCTCGCGGCGTGGCTGCGTGCGTGATCGATGAGTATCTGACGCATCAGTCGTGAACTGATGGCATAGAAATGATGCCGGTCCTGCCAATCGATGCCCGATCGTTCGGCCATTCTGATGAATGTCTCGTGTACAAGCGCCGTAGGCTGCAGCGTATGATCCGAACGTTCCCGGGACATTATCATTCGGGCCTGTCTTTTTAGTTCAGCGTAAACAAAGGGCAACAACCGGTCTTTCGCGTTTTCAGAACCGGCGCTCCAATCCTTCAGTATCTCGGTGATCTCCACCGTGTTCTCTTCAGACATATCACGACTTAAATAGATTCAAATATCGCAATATTAACTCAAAATTTTTGCCGCGCAGATTGATTCAGCCGAAATTTGGCGAAATTTTCGCCGATCTTTCGCATTTGCTTTCAGTTTCCAGCATTTACGAACACTTTCGGCCGGTACGCCGGCCAAATTGCAAACCTTAACCCGGAGTAAAAGACGATGCGATCTTCAAGGCGCCTTAGTATCTTGGCTTTATCAATTGTAATTTCGGTCGGCGGATATATCATATTCCCGCACTCAGCCTATATCACGCCGTCAGCAAGTGCTGAGGACCGTAGCGAGACCAGCAGCAATAAAGGGCCGCAAACACCGCGGCCGCCGATGGTCAAGAAGGCGCCAGAGGGACGAGATCCTCTGATCGGCACCGAAGATCTTCTGGTCAGCCGCGGACTGTCGCGATATGACGATGAGTATTTTCTTGATCTGAACCTAACGTCGCCCGCTGCAAACAGCACGCTTACATCGATATCTCCGGGCAGCGACTTTCAACCTGCGATCTCGCCCGACGGCACCAAGATCGCTTTTGTATCCCAGGTCGGCGGCAACGACGGTGCGTTTGTCTTTCGCAGGTTCGAGATATTCATAATGAATTCGGACGGCACTAATCGCCGCCGCCTTACTTATGACAACTTCTGGGACTCAATGCCCACATTTTCACCCGACGGCACAAAGATCATATATTCCACCGACTATGCCGATAAGGAGTTCAGCGGATTGGGTGTTTTTTCCATCGAGCTGGACGGTTCCAATAAGACCCTGCTATTCAATGAGGATTCTGTTTGCGGCTATTATCGCCCAAACGGAGAGCGAAAGACGGTAGCAAGCGGTGAGCTGGGACATGTTCCGGGTGATATCGGCTTTGATACCCCGAATTTTTCACCGGATGGATCAAAGATCTTGGTGGGTTGGTACGGTGATCTTAGCGTTTTCGATGTTGCATCCCAAACCTGTACCGAATTGTTTTCATCCTATTACAGTCAAACCCAGGCGCGTTTTTCACCCGACGGATCAAAGATCGCACTGGTTGACCGCATTCCGGTCCGCGATCCGTATACGGGGCGGATCGTCAATACCAAAGGCCTTCGTATCCTGAATGCCGACGGCACCCCGATCAGCTTTTTCCGTCCGGAGAATTTTCAAACAACGCCGACCTGGTCGCCTGACGGCACAAAGATCGCATATTTCGCCTCTGACTTTTACTTTGACAATGACCGTTGGTTATTCAATAACGATCAGCTCAGCATCTTTGACCTGAACAGCAGTACAGTTGAAAAGGTCTATACATCGCCGATCGACTATTTTCATAATGCCATGGCCTGGAGAGGTATTGCGGTGCCTCAATATGCTGTTTCATTAAAATTTGCTCCTGCAACGGTCCTGGGCGGTGCCGTGACGCAAGGCACTGTCAAAGTAGATCCTGCACTCGTTCCGGTTGAGGGAGTTACCGTTCAATTGTCGCTGATCGGTGATCCAATGACGGCGACGCTTCAGCAGTCGAGTGTGTTCATTCCGTTTGGTGAGTCGGAAGCTGTTTTTCAGGTGGACGCAGCTCCATCGTCGGTCTTTACGAGCGTCGATATCCTCGCAGAACTCGGTGCCGATACGGCGCGGGCGACCGTTGTGATCATGCCCGGCGCTACTCCATCGGCAGACCTGAACGCGGTCAGTTTCACCGCACCCGCATCGATAAATGTAAATACCCTTTTCAGTATGTCATGGACACTGGAAAACATCGGTTCGGTCAGTGCGTTCAGTTATGACGATTTTGTTTATCTTTCGGTCGATGATCAGCTGGATGACACCGATGTGGTTATCCAGAAAACCAGGCGCTCAACGCTTGCGGCCGGAGCATCCGTCAATCGAACTTCTAACTTTCAAATAACGACACAGCATGCACCGGTGAGCGGACAGTACTATCTGATCTTCAGCACCAACGACAGCCGCGTTACGCTCGAGAACGGCAGCTACGCGAACAATACTCTCGTGCGACCCGTCGAGGTCAACGTCGTTACCTCTGATCTTGTGCTCGAGAATATCTCGCTGCCCGGCCAAGTCGAAACCGGCACCAGTTTCCCTTTCTCGTACACTGTGCGGAATGTAGGTAACGGAACCGCAACGGGCACGTTCTCAAATGTACTTTATTTGTCGCAGGACAATATTCGCGGTAATAGCGACGACATATTTATCGAGTCCTTCAATAGCAGCAACCTCGCTGCCGGAGCATCTTTTACACGGTCCGGCAATGCGACGATCCAAACGCTTCCGGTGCGGCCTGACGGTAATTACTTCTTTTACATCGCAACGGATAACGGCGGAAGCGTTATCGAAGGCGGCCACATCAGGAGCCAGGCCGAGGCAAACAACGTCCATTTTCAGCCAACTGAGTTCTTTTATCGCGCCGCCGACCTGCAGGTCACAGCGGCATCGTCGGCCGCAGATGTTGATACGGATGTCGCATTCCCGCTGACGTGGACCACCGCTAACACCGGCAACAAAGACGCCGGAGCCTTTTCCGAGCGTGTCTATTTTTCTCTGGACAACGCGGTCGGCAGCGATACCTTGCTTGGCACTTTCCCGCTTTCCGGCGGTCTGGCAGCAGGATCGTCAGTTGAACGTATCCAGAATGTCTCGATACCTTTTAACGCGATCGCCGCGACCGGGAACTTCTACGTCTATGTGCAGACCGATTGGAACAACGCCGTGAACGAAGGTGCGAACGAGAATAACAACATTCGTTTTCATCCTGTGCGCGTCCGTAAAACGCAGCGGCCGAACCTGACCGTTTCTAATATCACCGCCGCAGCAACGGCATTCTTCGCTCAGACAGTTCAGGTGCAGTGGACGGTGACCAACAGCGGATCGGGCGCGACGAACACGCCGGTATGGAAAGATTCTGTTTACATCGGAACGGGAACGACGCTTTCCGGCGCCACCAAACTTGCCGATTCTTCGAATGTGAGCTATTTGAACGCGGGCGAGAGCTACATCGCCACCGTGACCGTCAAGATACCTCGCGGACTTGTCGGCAGTTATAGGTTCTTGGTTCAGACCGATTCCGGAAGCCAAGTGCCGGAGAGCAACGAAAACGATAATCTGGCAAACAAGACGGTAACTCTGTCGGCACCGCCGCTGCCGGACCTTACGGTTTCAAACGTGCAGGCGCCTGCGCAGGTCTTTGCGGGCCAGCCGATACAGATAACGTGGCAGGTCAACAACATCGGCACCGCGATGGCGAGCGGTGATCCGGGCGCGAACAACGTGTCTCAGAATTTCGTGAACCGCGTCTTCCTTTCACAAAACACAACGCTTGATGCAAACGATATTGCGATCTTTACGGGCGCGCCGATGAACCACATTCCCGCCGGCGGCAATCGCAGCGGGACGACCGTCATCCTAGACCAAAATGGAGTTAATACAACCAAGATACCGGCGAATATTTCCGGCAACTGGTATGTTTTCGTCCTGACCGATCAGACCAATCGCGTTTACGAATTTAACAACGAGAACAACAATTCCGATTACGACCGCGTTCAGCCCGGCTCGCCGATGAGCATCCTTATCACGCCGCCGGACCTCGTCATCCAAGATCAGCCGACCGCACCTGCGACAGCGAACGGCGGGCAATTCATTCCCGTCAGCTTTACTGTCAAGAATCAAGGTGCGTTCGCAACGACAAACGGCTGGCGAGACGCGATCTACCTTTCCGCCGATCAGACCATCGACGCCAACGACGCATTTCTCGGGTATGTCTTTCGCAGCGGTTTGGGCCCCGGCGAGCAGTATGTCGCCGAAATGAACGTCAAGATACCGGATTGTCTCAACGGCACGTACTATCTCATCGCGCTTGCTGACTATGACAACCGTTTGACGGAATTCGATCCCGGTTTCAACGCCGAGGCAAATAACGCGAGTCCTGTTAAAGAGATCGAACTCACAACCATACCTCCTGATCTACAGATCACTAACTTTCAGATCACGCCTCCGATAACGACCGCAGGCCAGAACGTTTCGCTGAGTTGGACAGTTACAAACACGGGTGCAGGGCCGGCGGTCGGCGCCTGGACAGACAGAGCAGCGGTGCACACCACAGGATTTAATCCCGTTACGCTTGCCTCTGCTCAACGTCAAGGCCCTCTTGCGCCCGGGGCGAGTTACACAGCGACCGTTAATATTGCGATCCCAACATTTTTGCTTGGTGACAGCTTTATCAGATTTACGACAGACGTAAATTCGAACATTGCCGAATGCGGTGCTGCCGAGAACAACAACATGGTCGATTCGGCACAATTCGGGATCGCATCGATACTGCCCGACCTGGTGGTGGATACAGCAGACGCGCCGGGAATGGTGGTCGCCGGTGAGCTGTTCAACGTATCCTGGCTCGGCCGCAATGCGGGGCAGCCGCTGAATGGGACGGTCACGGGCTGGCGGGATACGGTCTATATTTCAACGGATCAGACCCTAAGCAATTCTGATCGCTCGATCGGCTCGATCATCAATCAGGCGAATCTCGGCACCAATGAAACGTATCAACGGCAGCTTTCGGTCAATACCGGCAATCTCACGGCAGGTAACTATTACCTGCTGATCAAGGCCGATTCGGCGAACAATATTTACGAAGGCGTGAATAGCTCGCCTTCGGAGCAGAACAATGTCTATTCGATCCCGATCTCGGTCACATCACCGCTTGTTGACCTTACGGCAGCAGTGAACGGCGTTCAAACACCGACCTATTCAGGGACGATGGTGAATATAACGTGGACGGTCAGCAATGTGGGCAGCAGCTCGACGCTAGGCTCCTCGTGGTCGGATCATGTCTTCCTTTCGCGTGATTCGATCCTCGACACGACGGACACGCATCTCGGGTTCCAACAGCGTACCGGCGTCCTCGGCGGCGGGGAAAGCTATCAGGTCATGAAGCCCTTCTATATTCCGAACGGCCTGACCGGTGAATATTTCATTTTTGTTGTGACCGACCGCAACAATCAGATCGTCGAAAGCAACAATAACAACAACACGAGTCCCGCCTATGCGGCAACGCTCCAACTAGCGCCGCCCGCGGACCTGAATATCACCAATATCTCGGCTCCTGCGGCCGTTGCAATGGGCGAGCTGAATACGACCATTTCGTGGACAGTTCAAAACTCCGGTCCAAACTCAACGAGCGGGCAATGGCGTGATTCGGTCTATTTTTCGAGAGACGCTTTTTGGGATCCAGCCGACTACCTGGTCGGCCAGAAAGACACGCAGCAGTCGCTCGGCGTTAATGCGACATACACAGAATCGCTGACGACCACGATACCGCCCATCGAGGAAGGCGTGTATTACGTCATCATTCGAACCGATTCCAGAAATGTGGTTCGCGAATTGAATGAAGCGAATAACACGGCGACCGCGGTTTCGCCGACGACCGTTTCAATCCAAACGTTGGAAATGGGTATTCCGTTCGTAACCACGTCTATCGGGCGAAACTATTTCTTCAAAACCGATCCGCCCGATGATGAAACAATGCTGATCACGCTTTTCGGTGATGCAGGCCGAAAGAACGAGCTGTTTACAAAAGCAGGTTCGATGGTCAGCCGTGCCAACTACGATCTGCAGGGAATTCCGACCTTTAACCCGCAGGAAAACAAGGTTGACAACACCGAACCCGGCGCATATTACACAATGGCGGCGACCGAACCCATTCCGCCCGCCGTGCCGCCGACCCCGCCGCAGGACATTACCGTCGAGGCGAAGATAATACCTTTCTCGATACAACGCGTGTCGCCGGAAAGCGCAGGAAATGACGGCTACGCTACCATCGTCGCCGACGGAGCGAAATACCAACCCGGAGCCACGATCACCCTCATCGCTCCGAACGGGGAAACTCTCACGTCATTGCAATCGCGAAATGGAACGACAAAGATCGCTGCGATCTTTGATCTAAAGGGCAGATCCGCTGGCGATTATGACGTTGTGGTAACAAATCCGAACAACGAGTCGGTAATGTTACAGGACGGATTTGAGGTCGTAAATGGCGGTGGTCACAGCTTGCGCCGAAGCATCAACGGTCCCGGAGCAATAAGGCCGGGTTCTACAGGCAGAACCCGCTACACATTTTCGGCGATCAATGATGGCCTGAATGATGCCATTGACGTGCCGGTCGTGATCACATTGCCTGAAGGAATGAATTTTGAGCTTGATACCGCCAATTATCTCGAAACTACTTCCGAATTGCTGCCGCCCGGAATGAATCCCGCAGACGTTCCGCTTGCTCAGGACATTGATGGCCGACGAGTCCTTTTCTTCAATATACCCATACTTCGAAGCCGCTCGAGTGCGATCATAAATCTCGACATTTTTCCGCCTGCGAGCGGTGATTTTCAGATCGGATTCTTTGTCTATCCGCCACTTAAAGAGATGTTGGCAAAGGCTAGAGATCTCACTACGAACGAGCCGCCCGAGGAGTTGCTCCGTATGGTAGGCCAAGGAGTTCTGACAGAGGAAGAATGTTACGCCGAACTTTTCCGTCAGTTCGCGTTTGCGGTGATCGGATTGTTTGGTCCGGCAGATGCGTGTTTGGGGGTCCTTTTTGGAGCAGCAACGTTCGTTGCCGACGCCGCCACGGGAGCAGCGTTGAGCAATTATGCCGGTGACGGCTCTTATGGCCAGAAAGACATTGTTGAAAATGGTGCGAATGCGACCCTCGGTCTTGTAACTGATATAGCATCGTGTCTTGCAATGAGCGCACCTATTCCAAAACTTATCTCGTTCGCTTATACGATCAAGAACCTAATGGCAAAGCTGGCGGATTGCTTGAAAATTCCGCTTTACGGCATTAGTCGTCCGCAATCTTGGGATCCCAACGAAAAGATCGGGCCCGAAGGATTCGGAGCGGAAAGGTTCGTTCCCGTCGAGCAGCCCCTCGAATATCGGATCAATTTCGAGAATCTGCCAACCGCAACTGCTCCAGCGCAGCGGATCTCGATCACCGACGTTCTGCCGCCCTCCCTTGACCTGCGTACCGTCAGGCTAAAGGAGATCGGATTCAAACAATACCGCTATGTTGTTCCGCCAAATCAAGCCTTCTATCAGTCACGGGTTCAACTCGGCACGGATCTGAGCAATCTGCAGGCCGATCTTGTCGCGGGCGTCGATCTGGTCAGCGGTCAAATATTCTGGGATATGACGGCCATCGATCCGCAGACGGGTGAATTGCCGATCGATCCGCTTGTCGGCCTGCTGCCGCCAAACAATGAAAACAAAGACGGCGAAGGCTATGTGATCTTTACTGTCGAGGCCAGATCCAATTTCCCAAGCAGAACGGTCATAAACAACTTTGCGACCATAATATTTGACGACAACGAAGCGATCATAACAGATCCTACAACCAATCTTCTGGATGCCGTCGTTCCCACCAGCACGGTCTTGCCGCTGCCGGCAACCAGCGATCTGCCGGTATTTACGGTCGCCTGGACCGGAACTGACGATGAGGACGGTTCGGGGTTCCGCGGCTACGATATCTATTATTCAGAAAATGGCGGCCCGTATTTCCCGCTTATACGCGATACGCCTGAGACATCGACCGCCTTTATCGGCAAATGGGGCAAGACGTACCGTTTTTACTCGATCGCTTCGGATAGCGCCGGGAATATAGAAAAACCGCCGATTTTGCCTGACGCAACGATCAGAGTTCGCGGCGGCGACATGGAAGCGGACGTTGCACCTCGTCCCGATGGCAATGACGGACAGGTTTCCACTGATGACGTGACGCAGGTCCGCAGGTTTGTTGCCGGCTTAGACACGGATCTGCTGTTTAACGAGTTTCAGCGAGCAGACTCAGCACCCAGAACGACCAACGGCAACGGAGCCTTGTCGGTGACTGACGTAATGCAGGCACGGCGTTATGCCTCCGGACTGGACGCAAAACGGGCCGCTGCCGGTCCGAATGAAGCTCAGTCTTTCAATGCGGCGTCCATCACAGGAAAAGCCATCGCAGATAGCTCGGGGCGCGAGATCCGGCCGATCTTTGTCTCACGAACGGGCAATGTTGTGACGATCGGGGTCGAACTGCAAGCACAGGGAGATGAGACGGGGGCAAGCTTCACGCTTGAATATGATCCGTCCATTCTGAGCGATCCGACAAGTATCGTTCTTGGCGACGGTTCAGGTTCCGCTGTATTGACGTCGAATACCACACAGTCCGGACTAGGCAAGCTGGGCATTGTGGTTGACAGGGCTGCGAACGATCCGTATCCGGCCGGTACTCACCTCATCATGACCGTGAATTTCACCGTGGCGATGACCGCACCGGCGACGACAATGTTTGGGTTCGGCAATTCGCCTGTATTACAAGAGATCAGCAACGGTTCGGCCGATGCTCTTTCCACGAAATTCTCGGGACGCAGCGTAATGCTACTGCCGCCTACTTCGGCAGGTGTAAACGTAGGAGGCCGTGTGTTTGGAGCAAATGGCGCGGGTTTGCGCGGTGCGGCTGTAAGGATCACTGATCCGTTTGGTGCGGCTAAGATGTCCCGTACGAACTCATTCGGAATGTTCATCTTCGAGAACATACCGTCCGGTGCTAATTATGTGATCACAGTTTCGTCCAATCGCTATCAATTCACACCGCAGATGGTACAGGTTCAGGACAACATCGATGATCTGATGTTCACGCCCATTCCACAGCAGTATAAAGGTCCATAGCGGTTTTCCTGCATCTGTACGTTCAGGGCTTTTGGCCGCATTCAAAAAAAAGGCTGTCCCGGAGGGACAGCCTTTTTTCTATGTTTACGAGTTATTGAAATTTCGACGGGTCTGCGAGCGGCCGAGTGTTCGCAAATCGCATAAATTCGGGCAAGCCTTCTTTCGTCTTGTTCTTGAATTCATAGATCTGTTCCAGACGGGCCTTCCATTCAGCCAAATTCGGGTGTTTTTGGTCCTCGGCCCTTCTGATCACCCTGGCGTACGAATCCATCAAAAGATCGATAGCTTTTGCGACCCTGTCGTTCTCTGCCTTGAACTCAGCATCGGACATCGTGTTCTTTTCCGCCTTGGCTTTCAAAGCCGACGATAGCGATGCCTGCAGATCTTCGTAATATGATGCGATCAGATAATACGGCAGCGGATCGTTCTTCAGCTGCGATTCGTACTGCAGCGACCTGAAAATGTTCTCGGCGGCCTGCTTCGGTTCTTTTTCCATCGACAAGCTTCCGTCGATGAAGTACATGTATGCCGAGGCCTCTGCCTGATTGCTGAACGGAGCGAACGACCCAGGCAGTTTTCCGGCACCCATCATCGACAGGGCATTGCGTGCGTTCTTGACCGCATCGTCTCGATGCTTCGGGGTCCCGCTGCCGGTTGACATATACCCGGAATACGCAAGATTGAGCATCACATCGACGCTTTCAGGCTTTTCCGCAAGGATCTCGCCGCCAAGTGCAAATGCCTTGTCGTAGTCGCGAGCGTCCGTAGCGTCAAAGAAGCGGTCCATCCTGTAGGCGTCCTTCCATGCACGGACCTTTTTCACATTTTCGTCTTTGGCGTCGTTGCCAAAACGCGTCAAAAACTCTTTGGCAAGATCATATGCCTTTTGGCTGTCTTCCGGCTGCTTTGTGTTCGACAGGGCCGCTATCTCCTTGAGGTAGTCGGCTTTTGATTTTTGGGTTTGACCGATCGCGGGATCGGCCGAGATTCCGATCGCAAGGGCCAAGGCAAGAATAAACAAGGTGTGTTTCATATTAGTAAAAGTTGTCAGAACAAAATCGATACTATATCAGACGGTTCTTTCGATGCTCAAATGTCTGAATTAGTTTCGCTTTTGCTGCGCAAGAATACGAAATGATTATAACTTGACAACAACGCACTCAACTATTATTCTAATGTCGTGCTCAAGTGGCTCGCCGTTTGCCGGCCTGCTGCAAAAAGACAGTAATTTATTGGCAATAATAGCTTATTGGAGACAGAATAATGGGAAAGATAATCGGAATTGACCTGGGAACGACGAATTCGGTCGTAGCGGTGATGGAAGGCGGCGAGCCGATCGTGATCACAAATAGCGAAGGCGGCAGGACGACGCCGTCGGTGGTCGCTTTTACAAAGGACGGAAATCGATTGGTCGGCCAGGTCGCAAAGCGGCAGGCCGTGACCAATCCTGAGAATACGCTTTACTCGATCAAGCGTTTCATGGGACGCAAATTCGACGAAGTCCAGGGCGAGATCAAGCAGGTGCCTTATTCGGTAGAAAAGGCATCGAACGGCGACGTTCGCATCGCGGCGGAAGGCAAACAGTACAGCCCGCCGGAAATTTCGGCAATGGTGCTCCAGAAGCTGAAGCAGGCGGCCGAAGATTATCTCGGCAGCAAGGTCGATCAGGCCGTGATCACCGTTCCGGCATATTTCAATGACGCTCAGCGTCAGGCAACGAAGGACGCCGGCAAGATCGCTGGACTCGAAGTTTTGCGCATCGTCAACGAACCTACGGCTGCGGCTCTCGCATACGGACTTGATAAGAAAAAGGACGAGATCATCGCGGTGTTCGATTTCGGCGGCGGCACGTTCGACATCTCGATCCTCGAGGTCGGCGAAGGCGTGGTCGAAGTGAAATCGACGAACGGCGATACTCACCTCGGCGGTGACGACGTTGATGAAGTTCTGGTCGGCTGGATCATCGACGAATTCAAAAAGGATCAGGGCATCGACCTGCACAATGACAAGATGGCGCTTCAGCGTTTGAAAGAAGCGGGCGAAAAGGCAAAGGTCGAGCTCTCAAGCGCGATGGAAACCGAAATCAACCTGCCATTTATTACGGCGGATGCGTCGGGGCCGAAGCACTTGGTGATGAAGCTCACGCGTGCAAAGTTCGAGCAGCTCGTCGAGCCGATCCTCAAGCGGCTGATGCCGCCTGTCGAACAGGCCATCAAAGATGCCGGCCTGACGCCTAAAGATATCGAAGAGATCGTTCTGGTCGGCGGCTCGACCCGTATTCCGAAGGTCCAGGAAATGGTCAAGGAATACTTCGGCAAGGAGCCGAACAAATCGGTCAATCCGGATGAGGTAGTTGCTCTCGGAGCGGCGGTTCAGGCCGGTGTGTTGGGCGGCGAGAAGACGGACATCCTGCTTCTTGACGTGACGCCGCTTTCGCTCGGTATCGAGACGCTGGGCGGCGTAATGACGCCGATGATCCAGAAGAATACGACCATCCCGACACGAAAGAGCGAGATATTCTCGACCGCGTCGGATAACCAGACCAGTGTCGAGGTCCACGTTCT
Organism: Acidobacteriota bacterium; assembly: GCA_019639155.1. Taxonomy (GTDB): domain Bacteria; phylum Acidobacteriota; class Blastocatellia; order Pyrinomonadales; family Pyrinomonadaceae; genus OLB17. The sequence continues at coordinate 81,006 of JAHBSJ010000010.1, forward strand.
GCAGGGCGAGCGGCCGATGGCAGCCGACAACAAAACGCTCGGCAAGTTCCACCTGGTCGGTATTCCGCCCGCACCACGCGGTGTTCCCCAGGTCGAGGTGACGTTTGACATCGACGCGAACGGCATCGTGAACGTCTCGGCGAAGGACGTCGGCACGGGCCGCGAGCAGAAGATCACGATCACAGCTTCGTCGGGACTCTCGAAAGAAGAGATCGACAAGATGATGAAGGACGCCGAATCGCACTCGGAAGAGGACGAGAAGAAGAAAGCGGCCATCGAGGCACGCAACCGTCTGGACGGGCTCGTTTACAGCGTCGAAAAATCGCTGAGCGAGCACAAGGACAAACTCGACGCTGCTGCATCCGGCGACATCGAATCGGCCATCAGCGATGCCAAAACGGCGTTGGGCGGTGAGGATGTCGATGCAATGAACAATGCGTTCGAGCGTTTGCAGTCGGCTTCGCACAAGCTGGCAGAGGTTCTCTACAGCCAGACCGCGGCAGGCGGTGATGATGCGGGCAGCTCGGAACAGGCATCATCTGCATCTGCGGGTGCCGAAGGCGATTCGTCAGGTACTGCATCGGACGATAACGTGATCGATGCTGAATACGTTGACGTCGAAGAAGAGAAGAAGGACTAATTGTCCGACAGGCAGTGAGCGGCGGACAGTGAGCAGCCGTTCACTGCCGCCGCTTTTGATTGTCCGCCGAACATTCGTAGAATAGGCAAGACTCGCGTTTGGCTCTCATTACCGCATGGCGAAAAAGGACTATTACAAAATTCTCGGTGTCAAAAAGGACGCTAAGGCTGACGAGATCAAGAAGGCCTATCGCCGCTTGGCGCGTAAGTTTCATCCTGACGTGAATCCCGGCGACAAAGCTTCGGAAGACAAATTCAAAGAGGTCCAGGAAGCCTACGACGTACTTTCCGATGACAAAAAGCGGAAAGTTTTCGACCGTTTCGGATATTATGCGGACAATCTCGATCCTGATTCTCCTTTCGGAGCCTCTGCGGGTGCGGCGGGCGGTGCTGCGGGATTTGATTTTTCAGGTTTCTCTTGGGATCCGGGCACATCGACGAGCAGCGGATCGAGCTTTCGCGATATCTTCTCCGATCTGTTCGGCGGCAGCGGCGGTGCTAAAGCGCAGCCTGAGCCGCCGCGGCCTTTGCCGAAACGCGGCCGCGACATCGAGATGCCGCTGGCTTTGAGTTTTGAAGAGGCATTTTCAGGCCTGACGACGAACATCACCGTCAATCGTTCGGAACAGTGCTCGCGTTGTCACGGAGCGGGCGACACCGGCGGTCCGGTCGTACAATGCAGTTCATGTAAGGGAACGGGCCAGGTAATGCGCACCGGCGGCAGGCTGCAATTCTCGCAGGGCTGTCCCGATTGCGAAGGAACGGGACGCCGACGTCAGCCGTGCTCGCTCTGCAACGGAAAAGGCACGACCCCGAAAACCGAGCAGGTCAAGGTGCGTATACCCGCAGGCGTCGATACAGGTTCGCGTGTCCGAATACCGAAAAGAGGCCACGGCGGGCGTCTCGGAGCGGAGCCGGGCGATCTGTTCATTTTGACCAATGTAGGAAAACACCCTTTCCTCACACGCAAGGGCGACAATGTTTACGTCACAGTTCCGATTTCGGTATCTGAGGCAGCACTCGGAGCGAGGATCGAAGTTCCAACGGTAGAAGGAAAGGCTCAATTGAAAATTCCCGCAGGAACGGAATCGGGCCAGAAGTTTCGTCTGCGGGAACGCGGCTTCCCGAGTCTGAGAAATCCGAGCCTTCGCGGCGACCAGTTCGTTGAGGTGAAAATAACGCTGCCGCGTGTTTTATCCGAAGAAACCAAGGAACTTCTGCGCGAGTTCGAGAAATTGAATCCGGAAAATCCGCGAAAAGCGATGGGACTGGAGTGAGTTGCAGAGTTGCAGAGTTGCAGAGTTGCGGAGTTGCGGAGTTTTAGAGTTACGGAGTTATGGCGAGCTTTGCAAGATTCGAGGATATAAAGGCATGGCAGAAAGCGTTGGAGCTGACGATCGGTGGTTATCGAATGACATCTGAAAGCTTAATCTCAAAGGATTTTGGCCTGCGTGATCAGATCCGCCGTGCTGCTGTCTCAACAATGGCTAATATTGCCGAGGGACACGGACGCCGTACGAATTCCGAGTTTGCTAACTTTTTGAATTTGGCGCGAGGCTCCGCAGCCGAAGTGCAGTCACATTTACATATTGCAAAAGCACTTCACTATTGCAATGAGGGTGATTTTCGAGAGATGTACGGTCTTGCAGACGAGGTCTCAAAGATGACTTTATCTCTTGCAAGATTTCTCCGTGAGAATGAAAAGAAAGGTCCTTGAGTGAAAACTCCGCAACTCTATAACTTGCTAACTCTGTAACTCAAAGTTCTATGAAAAAGCGCGTCAAAACATATACCATCAGTGCCGTTGCCGAGATGTACGACATACATCCGCAGACGCTGAGGCTGTATGAACGCGAGGGGTTGCTGAAACCGTCGCGGTCTGACGGCAACACGCGTCTTTTCGAAGACAGCGACCTTGAACGTCTCGAGGTCATTCTTTCGCTAACACGCGACCTCGGCGTCAACCTGGCAGGAGTTGAGATCATCCTGAATATGCGCGAGAAAATGGCCGAGATGCAGAGCGAATTCGAACGATTCTTCGCCTATCTCCGCTCTCACGCCACCGAATTTGCCCGCCATAATGAGGAACTTGCGTCCAGCGAAGCCCTCATACCTGTTTCCCGGATACGCGCTTTGCGCCGCGAGCCCTCGGAAAACGGAGATTGACCATTCATTAATTCGGCCTTGTATTGAATTGCTTTCGATTTGCTTCTGAGTTACGATTTTTTGATTCGTAACATAGTTTTCAGGAGTATTTTGAAATGTCAGTTCATGGATTTAGAAGGATCATCAGCGCGCTTGTGTGCTCGATGTTCTTGGTAATTGGTGCTTTTGCTCAGGATCTCGACGATGTCACGATCTCAGGCCGCGTGACCGACGCTAATGGGCTGCCGGTCGTCGGTGCGACCGTCACCGCGACGCTCGTCGAGACAAGCGAAAAACGGTCGGTCGTCACGGACGATGACGGCAGATACCGGCTGATCAAACTAAAGCCCGGTACATACAAGATCACCGCTGCCGCAAGCGGTTTCGGCACGCTCGAAACGCCGCCGACGCCTACCGTGTCAGCGCAAAACCTTCTAAAAGATTTCAAACTTTCACCGGCTGACATTCGCGAAGAAATGACGGTCACCGTGACAGAGGACGACGGCCCGCTTGTTGACACGACCCGCACCATCGTCGGCGGCACAATCACCGAACGTGAGATCGAAGAGCTGCCTAACAACACACGAAATGCCCTTGATCTGGTTCTGACGCTTGGCGGCACCTCCGAAGAGCAGCTGTCGACCAGCGGCCTCTCCGACGACAGATTCCAGAATTCGCCGACAGCACCGCTTGAGCAGGGAAATTTCTCGCTTTCCGGCGGCGTTGCCTATTCGAACAATCTTACGATCGACGGCCTTGATAACAACGACGACCGCTCTTCGCGTGAACGATTCCAGCCTTCGCTTGAAGGTATTGCTGAGGTTCAGGTCATTTCGAACCAGTTTTCGGCCGAATACGGGCGGGCTTCGGGCGGCCGCATCAACATCAGAACGCGTGCCGGCTCCAACCGTTTCCGCGGCCGTGCATTCTTTTTCTTCCGAGACGACAATCTGAACGCTAACAGCTGGTACAACAACAGCCGAGGTTTTTCGCGTCAGCCACTGACCGAGTACAATCCCGGCTTTTTCTTGAGCGGTCCCGTTAGGCTGCCATTCTATGACGGCCGCAGAAAGACCTTTTTCTCGGTCGCCTACGAATACGAGAACGTTCAGGACTCGACCTTTATTGATACATGGCTTCCCGTCGGCAGCAACCCGAGATTCCCGCTGCCGCAGGGGAATTTGCAGTGTCCCGCAGGCGTGACCTGCAACGATCCGAGCAGTTCGCCGCCGACACCGATATTGCCTTACCAAGCGATAGTTGCAACGCCTAACCTGGCCCACCGGCTGACAGCCCGCGTTGATCACAATTTTTCGCAGCGTAACAACGCCACCTTTGGTTATCAGTTCGGCCGCCGTGCGAACAGGCGTACGACGTTCCAATCGACCACGCGGCTTGATGACGCTCTTCAGGTCAGGAACATCGACACGGACGCGTTCAACTTTACGAACAATCATGTTTTCAGCGCCCGTGCCGTCAACCAGATCCGCGGCCAGTATTCTATCTACGAGCCTAGTTTCCAGACCGATAATGCGACCGGCCCCGTCGTTTTGATCAGTTATCAGAACCCACAGTTCGGCGGCACACAGACCCTTATCGCGGGAAATTCTACTGCGGCGATCACTGGCGATGCGACGGGCTTTCCGCAGAATCGCCGCGAAACTAGGATACAGATACAGGATTCGCTGACGTATCTTGCAGGGCGGCACAGCCTGAAGATGGGCTTTGACATCATGCGCGTTCGTTCGAAAGCGTTGGGGCTCGGCGATGCGACCGGGACATTCAATTTCACGGGCATACTCAATTTCCAGATCAACAGGCTTGCCCGATATCGTCAGAATTTCGGCACGCGTTCGGACGTTATCAATACCTATTGGGGCGTTTTCTTTAACGACGAATTCAAGATCAGGTCAAATCTGACGCTCAATTTCGGCGTCCGTTACGAACGCGAAACTGCGGTTTCGGATAACAATAATATCGGGCCGCGAGTCGGGATCGCTTGGTCGCCGTTCGCAAAAGGCCGCGGCGTGATACGCGCAGGTGCGGGTATTTTCTATAACCGCGTTCTGCTCAGGACAGTTGCGGATTCAATTCAGAACACCGGCGGTAATCTGGTTTCGTTCGATACTAATCTCATAGGAACGGGCGTCACCGATCCTCGCCGCATTGCGGTCCTTGAGGCTATTGCACAGAATTTCCCAAATGCGTTCCCGTCGCCGGACGAGATCCGAACGATGCTCTCACAGGTATGCCCGACGGTCGCCAATCCGCCGGCTCCGTGTACGACCAGTACAGGTTTCCTCGGCAGCGTGACCAGCACCGGCAACCCGCTAAGAACGGTCGATCCGAATCTGGTCATTCCCGAAAGCTATCAATATAACATCGGGTTTGAGCGTGAATTTCGCCGCCACTGGATATTTGAGACGAACTATACTGTAAATAAAACAGTGCATCTGTGGCGTGATACCAATGGCAACAAGGCCAAATTGCCCGCAGGTTTTGCTGACTGGACGCAGTGGCTGCTCGCAAACAGCTTCTCTATTACTAACTTTGACGGCACTCTCCGCACCTATGTATTCACGCTGGGAGCGACGAACGATACAAGTGGTGTTTCGGGTTGTGGTTTTGCTAACGGTCCAAATACCTGCGTTGTCAATCTGAATTCAACCAGCACATCGACAGCCGCTCCGGCCGCGGCGTCGCCGGGTAATAACAACAACGCCACAGGCGGCCCGATCGGTATTGCCAAGGCGGCGATCGCTCAGTTCAGGCCGAATCCCAATTTCGGCGAGCAGTCGGTCATTCGCTCTATCGGCAACGCATTTTACCAGGGACTCACGGTCGAGCTTCGCCGCCGGTATCGTCCGCTTGGTTACGGATTTGGCTCGTCGTTCCGTTTCGTTTATACGCTTTCAAGTACCAAAGATGATGGCTTGAACAATACATCAAATGCTCAGATAGATGGTGATTTTGATTCGGAATGGGCACGGTCACGGCAGGATCGCCGGCACCGCATAGCCTTCACGGGCACCTTTGATACGCCGTGGTGGATGGGCAAACTGCGGTTCTCGCCGCTCGTCCGCTGGGGAAGCTCTGCACCGTTCAGCCTCGGCAACGGCGGCAGCGACCGCAATCTCGACGACAATTCGACGGATCGCCCGAATTTTGCCGGCAATCTCTCTGACATCAAATGGAGGCCGCCCGGTTCACCCATTCCGACCGCATTGATCGCACAGTTCTCGCTTCCGCCGATCGGTGCCCGCGGCGGTAACCTGCCGCGCAATGTGGGAACGGGCCCGAGCTTCTACACATTCGATCTCAACGTCACCCGCGAATTCCGCTTCAAGGAGCGTTTCCGTATACGGCCGGTCGCTCAGTTCGACAACATCCTGAACGCTGCTGTCTTTGCCTACGGTGCAGGCTTTATCGATTTCAGCGGCCTGGCACAGGTCGGAAACGTTGCAGCGCAGCAAGCTTTCCTTGTCCCGACACGTACGTATCGTCAGCGACAGATCCGTCTCGGAATGCGTTTCGATTTCTAAGTCGTTTCGCGGATCGTTTTATTCAGAGGCTGTCCAAATTGGCAGCCTCTTTTTTTGCGGAAAATTTTGGTTACACACAGTGTTTACTGTGCTAAAATCAGGTGTTGAACATTTTTGTTCACCCCGTCTTTTATGAATCAGGTCCTCGAATCCCCGTCGCTGCCCGTCACCGAAACCACGATCGAATCCGTGCTGCTCGACGCGGATCTCTTCATCAAATACAGCTCGCCTGAAAAGGCTTTTGACCTGCTCCGCGCTTCGATCGAACGCAGTCCGCGGTCGATACCGCTGCGTGAAAAGATGCGGGACATCTGCGTCCGGCAAAAAAATCTGAGCGAGGCGGCACGGCAATGTTTGGCTCTTGTCAGCTTATACATCGCACGCGAGGATTTCGACGTCGCTTACGACCGGCTTCAGGAAGCAAAGCTGCTCGACCCGCGAATTTCGGTCGCTCCGGGCCTTGAGGCGATACGCCGTGCACGCAGGCCCGAGTTTGCAGAAGGTCGCGACCGCAAACCGCAGCAGATACGCACCGATGTCACTTTTGCCGGAAACCTCGCTTACGTGAGCCTTTTCGACGCGGTTCAGGTGATCGAAAGCGCGAAAATGACCGGCTTGCTGGTCATTAAATCCGACCTGCACATGGGCAACGTCGCATTCAATGACGGCAAGATCGTCGATGCGGAATGCAACGGCCACAACGGACAGACGGCGTTCAGAGAACTTATCGAGATCAACAGCGGCACATTTGAATTTTCCACCTCGGAACAGGAATTCCCCGTTGTGATCGTTGTCTCGAGCAATACCAATTTCCTGCTCGATATCCTGACCGAACTCGACAATGAACGCGCCGAAAAGCAGGGGCTGCGTGACGTAGGCAGTGAAATGCTGTGAAGACCTGCGGTTTCGGATTTTGGGTATTTGGTTTTAGGTATTAGGTTTCTATTCCGATTCTAAACCCTTGTTCTTGAATGTTCCGATAGAGCGCAGATAGGCATTCAGAGTCGGCGTTAGCTCATTCAATATCGCAGTAAGCGAGTCGATCTGCGTCTTTGTAAGAAAGCCGCGATTATAAGCCCGTCTTAACCAGTGGCGTGCCTCATATAGTGAGCCGCGAGAGATGCGGATGAACCGTCGATATTCGGTATCGCTTCCACGCCCGCTTCCTTCAGCGAGATTGGCCCCGATACTGTCGGCTGACCTAACAAGCTGCCTGCCGACTGTGTCTTTGGCGAACTGATCCCATTTCGAGGCGATCACCCAGATCTCATCCGAAAGTGTTTCTGAAAGTTGATAAACTCGAAGATTTTCAAAGTGTGTCTTTGCCATATTTCGATCATTTTCAAAAGCCAAAAACCCAATACCCAAAACCTCAACGTTATTGACACTTCGCCTATAATACTACAAAATATAGTGCTTTCTTGATTTAAGAGCACTATAGAATGTTTAAGCTCCAGCGCCTCGAGATCACCGGTTTCAAGTCCTTTGCCGACCACACCGAGATAGTCTTTACCGGCAACGGCATCACCGCCGTCGTCGGGCCGAACGGCTGCGGCAAATCGAATGTCTCGGACGCTATATCGTGGGTCTTAGGCGAACAGCGTGCGAAATCGCTTCGCGGCGGCGAGATGAAGGACGTCGTTTTCGCCGGAACGAAAGACCGCAAGCCCGGGGGCATGGCAGAGGTCGTGCTGCATCTTGTACGCGACGACTCTGCGTTTGACGTTGACGAGGATGAACTAGGCGACATCGACGAGAGGCTGAGTTCCATAGACGACGCATCGGTCGATATGGACGAGATCGAGCCGGAATTAGCAGTCAGCGATCAGCAAACAGAAGTCAGCCCTGAAACAAACGGTTTTCACGACGACGAGGCGGTTGAAACCGGATCTGTCGAGACCGTAAAGGCTCTTGCCGTCGGTTCCGCTCAGGTCGTCCAGACAAAAGTAAAGACAAAACGCCATTGGCGGCCGCGTTCATTCGCTTTGGATTTCGCTCCCGGCGAGGCGGTTTCCGTCACGCGTCGGCTTTATCTTTCCGGCGAGAGCGAATATATGCTCAACGGCAAAACGTGCCGCCTGCGCGACATTACGGATCTGTTCGCCGGCACGGGGCTTTCCGGCGCACACTACGCCATTATCGAGCAGGGACGGATCGGGCAGATACTTTCCGCAAAACCTGCAGACCGCCGCAGCCTGATCGAAGAGGCAGCCGGTATCTCAAAATTCCGAGCCCGCCAGCGTGCCGCCGAATCTCGTTTGGAATCTGCAAAGACCAATCTCGCCCGCATTTACGACATCGTTTCCGAGGTGGAAACGCGTGTGAATTCTCTCCGCCGACAGGCCGCCAAAACTCGCCGATTCAAGCTGCTGCAGGAAGAATTCCGCGGGCTGCTCCGCACGCTTTACGCAGCCGAAGGCCGTCATCTTGCACAGCTTTCCGACGAGTTTAGGCAGCGTCTCGCTGAAGCGACCAAAGAAGAAGAGGCACTGCACCAACAGCTCGCGGACAAGGAGAATACGGCGAAGGAACAGACCCATCGTTCGCGCACCGCAGAAGAGAGCCTTGCGGAGTTGCGAAAGATACATTCGCACAACGCCCTCGAACGTGACCGTGCAGAGCGTGAGCATCTGTATAAATCAGATCAGCTTGTTTCGCTGAATTCACGCTGTGAATCGCTCCGCGGCGAGATCGCGGCGAGCAAACAGCGTATTGACCTTCTGGCGACAGAGATCGAGCGTCTACGCGAAGATGAACAGCGTGAGACCGCGGCCTATCAGCAGGTCCACGAGGAACTCATCCATGCGGAAGAGGTGCACGCACGCGAGGCGGCGGCACTGGCCGAGATCGAGACAAAGCTCGACGAACTCCGGACGCATCTCATACAACACACGGCCGCAGCCGAACGCTTTGACGAGATCGCAAAACAGCTCGACAACAACATTCGTCGTCTGATCGACCGTGCCGCGGGCCTTGATGTTGAAGGCGAACGTGCGGCCGGTGCCTTTACCGCAAATCAGAAGACCGCCGAAGAACTCGTGAAAAGCCTGGCGGAAGAAGAGACAAAACTCACATCTCTCAACGCCGAAAAGGAAACTCTGATGGCGGAAACTGCGGCCGACCGGGACGCTCTCCGTTCCGCCGAATCGGCGTTGCAGGCTCTGCAGGAAGAGCATTCGGCAAAGAAACACCGCCTCGAAACGCTGAAGGAGCTCGAAGAAAAGCGTGCCGTTTACGCACCGCAGGTTCAAAAGATATTGAATGCCGCGGACGACATCGGCGTGCGTTTTCACGGCGTGTTGGCCGACCGTCTGCGTGTCGCATCGGATGCTGAGACGGCGATCGAATCTCTCTTCGGCCCGTGGCTCGAGGCGATCTGTGTCGAGTCCGTCGAGGACGCAAAGCGTGCGACCGCCTGGATGCGGTCCCAAGGTATTGGCCGTGCGGCGATGGTCGTGCTGCCGCCCTCGGAACAGAACGAAGAACCCGCGGACGGCATCGCGGGCGTGCTCGGCATTTCGAAGAGAACGGCCGATGCTCTCAGCGGCGTTTTCGCCCGTGAGATGTCCGCGCAGATCGTTGACGCTCTGCCGTCAAACGGAAATGCAGGGACCGGAGTTTATGTTGACCGCTCCGGCGATATCTTGATCGGCGGCCGGCTGTTCATCAGCGGTGACCGTAATGCCGCGGGCCAGAATGAGTCGCTGCTTGCCTTCAAACGCGAACTCACGCAGCTTGCCAAAGACACAAGGCGGCTGGTCGGCGATATCGAGTCATCCGTCGCAAAGGTCGAATCGGCCCGCAGCCGCCTGATCGAGAGCGAAAGCAAAATGGTCGATCTGCAGTCGCTGATCATCAAGGTCGATCGCGGCATTCACGGCCTGCAGATCCAGGTTCACTCGGCAAAAGAAGAGATCGAACGTGCGGAACGCCACCGTAAATTGGTCGCTGACGAGGCCGGCCAGATACGCTCGGAACTCGCCGAGATCGAAGAACGTAAGGCCGAGGCCCTCAGCGGAAAGACCGAAGCAGAAAAAGCCCTGACAGAGGCGAGCAGCGGCATCGAGGCACTAGCCGGATCATTGGCGGAGGCACGTTCGCGAACGCACGCCGCCGATGCGGTTCTCAATGAAAAGCGTATGACCGCTGCGACCTCCGACGAACGCCGTCGTGCAGCGGTGAACGCTCTGCGGCGTGTCGAGAACGAAAGCCGCGAATTTGAAAGCCGCCTGAATCTGCAGTCGGTCGAACTGGCCGAAGCCGAGGGCAAGATACGCTCGCTGCACGAAGAGATCACAGCGATCACTGACCGCATCGCGAATTCAGGTGTCGAGGTGGAACGCGAGGATACTGAGATCGCCGATGCGATCGCGGCCTTGTCGGCAGCACGCGAAGCATCGGACCGGGCGAGCGAGGAGCTAGCCGAACTCAATCGCCGAGCCGCGGAGGCACGCGACCGCCGTGCCGAAATAGAGGTGCGGCAGGCAGAGGCGGCGACAGAGCTGAAGAACGTATCGGAGAATTGCGCCCACGAACTGAACGTCGCGATCAACGACCTGATGGCGGAGGTCGAACTGCCTGAAGACCTGGACCTCACCGAAACACGCCGCCACGCGGACGACCTCCGCGACAGGTTGGAAGGCTTTGGCGCGATCAACATGCTCGCGCTCGAGGAGCTTGCCGAGGCAGAAGAGCGGCATCAATTCCTCACCTCGCAGCGGCAAGACATCGTTGACAGCATCGCGGCGACCGAAGAGGCTCTTCGCGAGATCAAGCAGCGTTCTCGCGAGCGTTTCAAGACGGCATTTGAAGCGATCAATCAGAATTTCACGGAATTTTTCCGCGAACTTTTTGGAGGCGGCCAGGGCGAGATGACGCTTCTCGAAGCGGACGACATCCTCGACGCAGGCATCGAGGTCGTCGCGCAGCCGCCCGGCAAACGCCTGCAAAACATCCTGCTGCTCTCCGGCGGCGAAAAGGCGATGACGGCCATCGCTCTCGTGCTTGCCATCTTCAAATACCGTCCGTCGCCTTTCTGCCTGCTTGACGAGGTTGACGCCCCGCTCGATGACGCGAACGTCGGCCGCTTTGCAAACAAGGTCGCCGAAATGTCCGAAAAGACGCAATTCATCGTCATCACACACAACAAAAAGACGATGGAGGCCGCACGTGCGCTCTACGGCGTCACGATGCAGGAGCCCGGCGTTTCGAAGATTGTCTCCGTCAAGTTTGAATAAACTGCACACCGATGTTGTAAACTTCCTGTTTGCCCGCCGCATCATAGGTGCGGCCCAGGGCATTGGAATAATGGCGAGATATTCTGACAGATCGACAAGAAACGGAATCGTGTGCGCGGCGGTGTTCGCGGGTGTCGTATTCGTGTCGGCCGCCGATGTTCTTTCGCAGACAAAGGCAAAAGCGGCAAAACGCAAGCCCGCAAAAGCCGCGGTGACGGTCGTTGAAGAAACTCCTAAGCCTGAAGCGGTGCCTGTCGTAACTGAGCCCACGAAAGAGGAACCGAAAAAGAACTCGCGGCCCGCGGCGGCTCCTGCGGCTCCGTTGTCTGAACCGATCATCGCTCCCGCCAAGCAAGAAAAGCCCGAATATACTTACGTTTTCATTCGTCCGGGTTTTACGTACGAACGCGTCGTCATCGAACACGACAACGACGGTAAAGGAACATTCACATTCAAAAAACTCGGCTATGATGAAGAGATAACCGACCCGCTGTCGCTGAAAGCGAAAACGATGGCGACGCTGCGTTCGGCGTTCGAAGCACTCGATTTTCTGAACTCGACGGAAAGCTATCAGGTCCCTCGCGACTATTCGCATATGGGCACGATCGAGCTGACGCTTCGCCGGATGGGCCGCGAACGCACGGCACGCTACAACTGGACGGACAACAAACAGGCAAAAGCGTTGATGGATGAATATCGCCGTATCGCGAATGAATTCACGTGGCGTTTCGAGATAGCATCGGCACGCGACAATCAGCCGCTGCAGGCACCCGGCCTGATGAATTTGATCGAAAGCTACGTCAAGAGAAACGATATCTCAGATCCGAAAAATCTTGTTCCTTTCCTCACACAGCTTGCATCGGACGAGCGGCTCCCGCTTATGGCCCGCAACAAGGCCGCCGACCTCGTGAAATACATCGAGAAGACAAAATAACAAGAACCATCCGCAAGAATATGCGTTTCTAAAAGCGGGACCGCAGGCAGCTTGCCTGCACAGTGCCGGACCGCAGGCTGCCGGACTGCCTCTTGGTGTTACCTTCTTAGAATTGCCGTCGGCTTCAGCCGACGATTCACATGCACGATTGAAATTTGGGCTTTAGCCCTACAGATCATTTGTGCTGAAGCCCGCGTTCTAAACGGCAACAAAAACCCCGCTCATCAAGAGCGGGGCAATTGAGTCGGACCGCAGGCTGACTGCGTCCCGGCGGACAACCACCCGGTTCTGGCACAAAAGACGTGCCAGTGTTGCCGCAAGCGGCAACCGCCGCAGGTGGTTCTGACAAGAAGCAGGCTGGCAGCCTGCGCCCCGACGATTCACTCCAGCCCGACGAAATCAACATCCGTCAGCGTGTCGCTTACAAGTACGACACGCGGTGTGAAGCGATAGAGTCTAGAGTTGACGTTCATCAGGTAGTTACCGCCGGCGGTGACACCCTCGAACTTGTAGTAGCCGAACGAGGAAGTGACAGCGGATCGCGTAACGCCTTGTCCGTCGGTCATCGTTACTGTGGCGTTACGCAATCCGCGTCCGTCGGGCGTCATCACACGCCCGGACACTTCGACACCCGCGGCGGTCACCGGAAGCAGTTCGAGCCCCCAGCCGCCGTCTATTGCCCCTTTCTGCACCGTAGTGAACGGGGCGGGCGTCGTGTTTAACACATAAACCGTCCATGGGCCGTTTGGCAGCCCGCCGCCAAACGTGCCATAGAACGTACGATCAAATGTGCGGATCGTGCTGCTGCCCGGCTCGGTATAGGGAGCCGGCGGAGCAGGTACGGCAAATGACGCGATAGGCGTGGTCCAGTTCGTGGCTAAATACTTGCCGGTCATCGGAGTAATATTGTCCGGTAGCAGTGTGGTGTAATAGTCTGCAAAAGTGAGCGTGACGTGCCATGACGGCGGTATCGGCGTCATTCCGCCCACATCCGCCATTATCACGAATGTCGCGCCGTCCGGTGCTACCAGCAATACACGGACAGGATCGGGTGTTTCGGAATAATAATCGAACAAAGAAAACCTGACCCTGAACGTCGGCTCCGTGATGCCTGATACGATCACGCTAGTGCCGTAAGGCGCGGCCGGACTGCCGGAGAAAAGGTCTATTGGCGTGGTATTTCTAAATTGGTTCGCTGTGTCATTTATCCGAAGTTCCGTCTCGATCTGCGGTCCGATGACGGCTCCGATCGGATTAGAAAGCGTGAGGTAGCCGGTCTCAAGAGGTTCGTCTATAAGATCGCCGCAGAGCCTGATATCAAAGTCTGCGCTGTCCTGCCCGGGAATGAAGTTGAGTCCGAGTGAGACAACCTCTTCAAAATCGGTGCCAAACCCGCAGATCGGTCCGCCTAGCCCGGTTCCATCTGTACTGTCCACGCGAACGCTCGAAAACACGGAAAGATCGCCCGAACGTACTACGGTAATTCTTGCCTGCTGCGATTCATCGTCCTGATACGACGGCGCCGAAAACTGAACGATCGTCGCCGGCGTGGGCGTCGGCGTCGGCGATTCCGGCGGTGCGATGTTAACGACCGCTGATGCCTGAGAGACGGCCGTGCCGCCAACGCCAAATGCCGTCCAGGATGCTACGTTCGTCGTTTGGTCATTGATCACGGCACTAAATTGAAAGTTCAATTCCACGGTGCTTATAGAACCTCCCGGCGTGAGAACGTACTGCTCGAGAAGGAAAAGCTCGCCAAGCTGGCTATCAAACAGAGTGTGAGTATCGAACGTAGTATCGCCTGTATTCGTGACCGTGTAGCAGTAGTAAACGGTCGTCCCGGCCGGAACCGTAATATTATTTGTGGCAGCGCATAGGCCCGGCGTCGTGCCGACTGTTTTGACCAACGAGATGGACGGATTCGGTGTCGGCGTCGGTGTCGGCGTCGGTGTCGGTGTCTCGACCGGCGTTACGCCGACCGTGGCCGAAGCCTGTGCCTGAGCGGAAACGCCGAATATCGTTGCGGTCCATGTGGCGACATTCGTGGTCGTGGAGTTTATAACCGCCGGGAATGAAAATCCCATCTGCACCGTGGTCAGCGATGCCCCGGGCGGCAGTTCCGCGAACTCGCCAACAAAGAGATTGCCAAGCTGATCGTCGGTGAGGTCGTGAATATTGAATCCGACGTTACCGGTATTTGTAACCGTATAGCAATAATATACCGTCGTGCCCGCCAGGACATTTATTATCGACGTCGCAGCACATACGCCCGGCGTCGTTCCGACCGTTTTAGTCAGCGATATCGACGGATTTGGTGTCGGCGTTGGAGTCGGCGTAGGTGTTGGCGTCGGGGTCGCCACGCCCTGAACCTCGACTGAGCCGATATCACAACTCCCATTAGCCGGTCGCACTTCGCCGCGTTGGTCAGTTGTGACCGTTGTACCGCAGCCATTTGTTCCTGCGGGGATCGAATTGATAACCGGACTCGTCGCTGCGGGCTGGTGAGTTTCAGTCGGCCCACCGTTATTCTGAAGCGGGCCGAGAAGAGGGCTTTGGCCGATCTGATCGCTTGGCAAGGTAATGACTGTGCTTCCGGACGGATCGAGAAGGTTGTTGTCGCCGTTGGATATCCCGGGACCGAAAATGTTTGGACCTGCCGGGGCCGTGTTACTGGAAACGATCGAGCCCGCGAACGTTAGGGATTGGCTGCCGATCAAATTTGCAACAGCTCCGCCGAATTCGCTTGCGTCGTTAACAGTAAATGTTGAGTATAAGATCTCAATCAGCGACGCACCTGAGAGTGCCTCTAGCAAAAAAGCTGCGCCGGCACGAGCTCTATTTCCGCTAAAGGTCGAGTTGCGAATATTGGTTCTAGCCGTTCCACTGCCGGAATTAGAGTTTGCCGCTCCACCGCCTTGCCCGCGATTGTTCGAGCCTAGTAGTTCAATATACCCGAGCCCCGACATTAGCGGATTTAGACAATCACATTCGTTGCGCGAGATAGTTGAATCAAAGATATTCGTTATCGTTGAGAAATTGCCGAGATTTGCATTGACGAGACCGCCGCCTTGATCCTGAAATCGGTTTCTGTCAACTGTCGTTCTGACGATATTTGTCGTCGCATTTCCGGTGCTGCCGACGGTTACGCCGCCGCCGCCCGACCGCGTGACGAAATTCTGCGTGATGTCCGAATCATTGATGTTCAGTGTTCCGTTCTGATTGAAAAATCCACCGCCCGTACCCGGTCCGGGGTTGGCCTGCATGCTGATGGACGTATTTTGGTGGAGAGTTGAGTTATTGAAGGTGGTCGTCCCGCCGAGCAAGGTAATGCCGCCGCCGAAGGCCTCAGCGACCGTGCTGGAGGCACCGTTACCATTTATCGACGAGCCTGTTATCGTGAGTGTCGTATTGCTGTAGATCCCGCCGCCGACCCCCTGTGCAAAGGTCGAATTTGCGATGTTGTTCGTGATCCCGGAACTGATGATGTTGGTGGTCGTGTTCACCGGAATTGCGATGCCGCCGCCGAACGCGCTTGTCACGCCAGATTCGGCCACATTTCCGGAGATCGTTGTGCCGGTGATCGTGTAAGTCCCCGCATTGTTGAAGAAAAGGCCGCCGCCCGACGCACTGGTGCCCGCCGTTGAAGAGCCCGCACGGTTGGCAATGATGTTGCAATTGGTGATGTTTACAGTCGAATTCGCCGCACCGGATACTGCGATGCCGCCGCCGCTGGATGCGTTCAGGTTCTCTCTGAACTCGACGTTGGTGAAATTTGCCGTGCCCGCACCATTGTCAACACGCACACCACCGCCGAACACATTCCCGGCGTTTCTGCCGTTCCGGATGGTCATGTTTTCAAGAGTGACGGTCAATCCCGCCGTGATGAATCGTATGTGAAACACCCGCTCGGTCGCGACGCCGGCACTTGCGTTTGCTTGGACGATCGTCACGCCGGGACCTGCGCCGCTGATGGTAATGTCGGTATTGAGATCCCAATCACCGCCGGCATTGTTGTTGTCACTCGCGGAAACAAGCGTTTGAGTATAAACGCCCGCGGGCAAGATGATCATATCCGCTCCCGCAAGTGCATTTGCCTCAGTGATAGCCGCTCGCAGCGAACAGTTGCCCGAAGCATCCGCGCAAATACCGTTGCCGGGATTTGCATCCTGCGTGTCGGCGGTAGTATTTACGTTGAATGTAGCTGCATTGCTTACAGCCGCGAAAATTAGAACCGCTACGGCGGCGGCGACGGTATTCTTCAGTGATCTCATTCGTTCCTCCAATTTCTGCCACTAGACCTCGCTGCTATTCGGCTTTGAGCCGTTGAGACCTGCATCGGCCTCGCTTGCCATAACCTCAATAGCCGAAGTCTGTATTGATGCCTCGTCCGTACTTTTTTCATGCTCCTTCGATACCACTAACGCCTCGCGGCGGCGGCTGACCGTTACGGTCTCCACCTTTTCAAAACTGATCTCGAATAACCGGGATCGTTGCGTTGTTTGCTGCTTTGCCAAAACTAATAAATGGGTCTAATATATTGTTCGTTCCCAAATTAAGCGGTTGAGGGCCTGAAAATCCTTACAAAAATCGGTAATTTTTCCGAAATCGGCTATTTGGCTGTGGAAACTACTGAAAACAGACGGTTTATTGAATTCGATGATTTTCGCATCGATGTCGAGGAACGCCTGTTATTCAGGGAAAGCGAACAGGTCGCAGTTGCCCCCAAGGATTTTGATCTGCTTCTTGTACTTGTAGAGAACCGCGGACGAACGGTCACAAAAGAGGACCTGATGAACAGCGTCTGGCAGGAAACCTACGTTTACGAAGGGAATCTGAACCGCCACATTTCGACGCTCAGAAGGCTCCTCGGTGAAAGTCATCGAAATTCCAAACTGATCACGACAGTGCCGAAACGCGGCTATCGCTTTAACGGCGAGGTTCGCGAGGTCTGCGTTGAGGAAAGTGAGCTTGTCGCGGAGACGCGCACTCAATACCGCTTTGCGATAAACGAGGTGACCGAGACCGTCAAAACGTCGCGGCTTGCCATGTCCGTCAGTTCATTAGTGATCGTAGTTCTTGTCTTCGGTGTGGGAGCGATGTCCGCGGTTTGGGGTTGGCGGCATTTCAACGGAAACAGTTCGGCGGCGGCATTTGCCCCGAACCTCAAAGAGCATGGTACCGAGAACGCAGAAGCTTACGAACTCTTTGCCGAAGGCCGCAGACTTTGGAAAACGCGTGCTACCGAGGATCTCCATAACGCAACGATCAAGCTCGAGCAGGCAGTCGAAAAGGACCCGCAATTCGCGCGTGCCCATGCCGCTCTCGCCGATGCGTATGCGTTTGATTATTTTAGTTGGGTAAAAGCCGAATCTGTGGCTGAAACGGCAGCGTTACTGGATCCATCGCTTGCAGAGCCGCACGCGACCATCGGATTTGTTCGCACATTCTGGCAGTGGAAGCCAAAAGTGGCCGAGCAACATTTCAAGCGTGCCATAGCAATAGACCCCGGCTACGCGACCGCTCACCAGTGGTATGCGATGAGCTTGGCATCTCGCGGCAGAATTGGTTTGGCTCTGGCCGAAATAAGGCTTGCTCTTGAGCTCGAACCTTCATCGATAGCCATCAACGCCGACATGTGCCAGATCCTATATTTTGCTCGGCGGTATGATTCGGCAGTGGAACAGTGCCGTCGGACGCTTGAGATCGATCCGAACTTCATAAACGCACATCAATATCTTTACGAGATATTTACCGCTCTCGGCATGTACGACGAGGCGATCGACCGATATTTCATTATGGAAAAGCTTGGGTTGATCCCGCAGGAAAATCTGTTGGATAGTGAAGACGTTCGCACCGTTTTCGCCACTGCCAGAATTCGCGCGTTTTGGGAAAGGCGAATCGAAGTTTTGAAAAGCAGCCGCTCAACGGCGTATCGACTGGGGCAATACTATTCTCGGCTCGACAACAAAGAGGCTGCCTTGGATTCATTCAAGAAAGCATTTGAAAACCGCGACCTTGACTTCTTGTTCTTCGCCGTTGACCCGACCGCAACCCTGCTGTCAAAAGACCCGCGATATGTCGCACTCTCAAACAATCTGATCGACATTTCCGATAACTAGAACCGAAAACCACCCGCGTCAGTGGGTGGCTTGGCACGCCGGATCGCTGGCAGCCTGCTCCCCGACGCCTCACTCCAGCCCGACGAAATCAACGTCCGTCAGCGTGTCGCTTACAAGTACGACACGCGGTGTGAAGCGATAGAGTCTAGAGTTGACGTTCATCAGGTAGTTACCGCCGGCGGTGACACCCTCGAACTTGTAGTAGCCGAACGAGGAAGTGACAGCGGATCGCGTAACGCCTTGTCCGTCGGTCATCGTTACTGTGGCGTTACGCAATCCGCGTCCGTCGGGCGTCATCACACGCCCGGACACTTCGACTCCTGCCGCGGTTGGCGGGAGCAATTCGATACCCCAACCGCCAAGTATTTCTCCGCTAACGGAATCCGGTGCGAACGGGTGGCCTCTGTCGCGGATGTACAGCCGCCACGTTCCGTTGCTGATCGTCAAGCCGAATGCTCCGAAAAGCGTCTGTCCGACGGTTCTAGTCAAGCTGCACCCCGGTTCGATATACGGACCCGCAGGAGCCGGGCCCGGGAAATTTATGACCGGTGTGTCGCAGGTTGTCGGCATGTAGGTGCCAGTCGTGATAGGGCCGTCGTCGGGCAATATCTGCGAAGCTATGTCATAAAAGGTGAGCGTGACAGGCGACGCCGGCGGTATCGACATCGGCCCGCCTACGTGTGCCATCAGAACATACCTATTGCCGTTCGGGCTGACCAGCAAAACGTCGAGATCATCGGGGAAAATATGGTACAGGCCGAACAGCGTTACCCGAATGGAGCCAACGACCGACGGCCCGCCTGAAACCACTAGCTCCGAAGGAAAGGGAGCCCCAACCGTTCCGGGGAACATTTGGATCGGAGTAGTATTGACGTACTGAGCCGCCGCATCGACGATCAATAGCGTCGCAGCTGCCGGCGAACCGATCTCTGCACCGGCAACGTTCGTCAGTGAAAGCTCGACGGTCTCCGTGATCTCAAACAACGTATCGGTGCAAAGCTGAACGTTGAAGAATGCGGACGAATCGTTGACCGGGAAACTGACGTTGATCGGCCCTGTGTAAATATAGTCAACATTTGACGTACAAGCAGGCCCGCCGATCGCAGAGCCGTTAGTCAGGACGACATCCACGCTCGAGGAACCGCTCAGGTCGCCCGTTCTGGTAAGCGTGATCATTGCCGTCTGTGATTCGTTTCCGACATACGTTGCCGAGCTGAACTGCACGGTCGCCGGTTCGGGTGTCGGCGTCGGAGTGGGCGTGGGCGTTGGCGTGGGTGTCGGTTCCGGTGCCGGGTCGAAAGTCGCGGTGACGTTCCTTGCCTCGGACATCGTCACAACACACGTTCCCGTTCCCGAACAACCTTCGCCCGACCAACCTGCGAATACTGAACCCCCGCCGGCCGCCGCCGATAGAGTTACGACGGTATTCCCATTGAAATCCTCGGCGCAATCTCCGGGGCAGTTGATACCCGTCGGCACACTTGTGACAGTGCCCGTGCCGGTGCCGTCAAGCGTTACCGTCAGCGTGTATTGTGTAGCAGGGATAGAGATAACAACGTCGTTTCCGCTGCCGCCCGTGTAGGTGATCTGCGCGTCAAACGCGGAACCGAGGAACGACGGGATGATGGCGTTGTTCGGCAAGCCGTTGAACGTGCCGATGATAGCGTCGCTGCCGTCATTCTCGACGATCGTGAAGCTGTCACCCGGCATCGCCGTGTGTGATCCGCTAAATACCAAATTGACGCCTGTCAGGTCTATTTCGCCGACGACGTTCAATTGCGTGTATTGCGTATCGACCGCGGTGCCGTTTATCACAATTGCGAGGTCGCTGCCGAATGAAAGTGTTGCGGCCGATACGTCCGTGCCTGCTTTGGTCGGCCTGACCGAAAAGGGAGATACGCCGGGATCGAGCAGCAGCGTTCCGCCGGCGGTATCTATCTGACCACCGCTGATAACGACATCGCCGCCGCTCACTAGCTGCATATTCGTGCTTGCCGGACGGGTAATATCGGCAGTGACGTTGATCTGGCCGCTGTTCGCGTCGCCGATGATAAGCATGCCGGCCGTGAATTTATCTAGTTCCGCGTCGGTCAAGCCAAGTGTCAACGGGCTGCCGGAATGGACGTCGGGACCGCCGAGGTCGATCAAAGTGCCCGCAGTTTTCGGAACGAACGCCGTCGTCCCGCTACCTGAGTTTACGCTGCCGCCGTCTCCGAAGAATGCAAAGCTATCGGCGTGGACGGACAGATCCGCGTTCCCACCGGTCGAGATCGTTCCCGTGCCGACGATCCGCACTGCGTCGGCCCCGCCCGAACCGGTTCCTTCGACAAGCACCGAACCGCCGCCGGAGGTTATCATTGATCCGGATAAGGCAACTACTCCATAGTTTGACGGTCCGGTTGCGGTTCCGGCGATTCCTTTTACTGTTACAGTGCCTGATGCACCGCCATTTGTGATCTGACCCCCTGTCGACACGCTTACGCCGGTGTTGCCAAAACTCGTTCCGGAGCCGCCGCCTGTGCCCACGGCCAAAACTGCCCCGCCATTGGACGTTACCCGCGTGTTGCTGCCGCCTACTGTAATGCCGAGATTACCGGTTCCCGAGCCGGTTGTGTTGCCGCCGTTGCCTATTACCGTCACGGTAGACGTGCTTTCGGTTCCGGAGTTCGCGATCTCTGCATTGCCGGTCAACGAAACCCCGTGATTGCTGCTGCTGTTGCCGGAACCGCCGCCGGTTCCCTC
Organism: Acidobacteriota bacterium; assembly: GCA_019639155.1. Lineage (GTDB taxonomy): Bacteria > Acidobacteriota > Blastocatellia > Pyrinomonadales > Pyrinomonadaceae > OLB17. The sequence goes on from JAHBSJ010000010.1 coordinate 102,364, forward strand.
AACGACAACGGGACCGCCGCCGGATGTGATCGACGAGTTGGCTCCGCTGACAACTAGGCCGACGTTGAAATCACCCGTTGTAATGCCCCCGGTGCCTTTGACCGTGACACTCGACGTGATATCCGTCCCGGCACTCGTGATAAACCCGGCATCAGACACTTGTATTCCCCAATTGACACCGCTGCTTCCGGAGCCCCCACCATTGCCTTCGACCAGTACGGCGCCGCCGTTCGATGTGATCTTTGAATTATCGTCCGTAACAACTACGCCATTGTTTCCTGATGCTACGCTCGGCCCGCCGATACCCGTGACTGAAACCTGGCCGCTGCCGCCGATGACCTGGCCGCCGCCCTGGATACGTACACCATGCTGGCTTCCTCCGGCGTCGTTGCCGCCGCGTCCGGATATCGAGATCTCTCCCGACCCGGTTGCCGTGATATTCGCATTATTTACGTCAACACCGACAAAGCTGCCTGCGGTCGGCACGGCTTGCTGATTTGCCTCGATGAGGATGTTGCCGTTCTGTGTCGCAAGCGTTGCTCCCGAAATGAACGACACCGCACGGCTTGCTCTTATAGCGACGCTGCCTGCGCCTTGTAGCTGCGTTGTTCCCGCACCGGAAAACGCGACATTGTCAGCACCCGGCGCAGCGTCATCGTTCTGCAGATCGATATCAAAGAAGGAATTCGGCCGAAATGTCCGCTGGCCGATCACGTTGATAGTGTCGTCGCCCGTTCCGCCGTTTATCTCAAAGCTCGGCAGCGGTGTATTGAACGCCTGGAAATTGAAAGTATCGTTACCGCCGCGAAGCTCCATCACGACAAGCTCGATCGGCACGAGGTCAAGCAGGCCGGACGTGCCCAAAGTATTCGGAGCTCCGTTAACCGAGAACGTCCTGCCGGGCACGGTGAATTCAATGGACCCGCCGACCGGCTCGATAGCGTTCATCACATCGCCGTTGTCATTGAGGTCCTCGACCGTCATCGTCGCCCCCGTAATGGTAACCGCGTAATCCGTGATCGGATCGACATCGAATGTCGCGGTGACGTTCCTTGCCTCGGACATCGTCACGACGCACGTTCCCGTTCCCGAACAACCTTCGCCCGACCAACCTGCGAATACCGAACCCCCGCCGGCCGCCGCCGATAGAGTTACGACAGTGTCCGCGTCGAAATTTGCCGAACATGTTCCCGGACAAATGATGCCGCCGGGGACACTTGTCACCGTGCCCGTTCCCTCGCCCGCAAGACCAACGGTCAATGTGCGTTGCGGCGGCGTTTCGCTGTACCTTGCAAATTTGTTTGATATGCGGCAGCCCGCCGTCCAGAACTCACCGCCGACATACACATCCGTTCCCAATGTCGCGGCGGTAGTGATCCATGCATTTACCCCATTCTGTGCGGGGTCGCCAAGCACCGACCATGTGGATGAAGCGGTATCCCACCTGGCGATATTATTTGCTGCAAGACTTGATTGAGAGCTGCTTCTTGCTGTAATGAACTCTCCACTGACATAAACATCCGTGCCCATGATCGCGATCGACCGGACAAATCCAAAGGAACCGAAGACCACGCCGTTCTGAGTACTGCTCCCAAGCGGCTCCCATGTGGCAGTCGCCGTATTCCACCTGGCGACCCGGTTTGCTGAAATAATTGGTTGGGTGCTGCTGCTGGCCGTCGAAAACGCGCCGCCTGCATAGACGTCAGTTCCCGAAATGGCGATCGTATAGACCCAATTGTTCACCCCGTTCTGAGATGCACCCCCGAGCGGGAACCATTTTGACGTCGTCGTATCCCATCTAGCAATACGCCTGGCGTTAATATTATCTACTTCACTGCTGGCCGCAAACAGGAAGTTCCCGCCGACATATACATCTGTCCCCGATACCGCGATGGCGATGACGATATTGCCAACCCCGTTATGTTCGGCGCTCCCAAGTGGTGACCATGTGGAGGTCGAAGTATTCCACCTGGCGATGAAGTTCACGGGGATATTCAACTGCGTACTGCTGCTTGCTGTCCCGAAATATCCCCCGACATAGACGTCGGTGCCTAATCTGGCGATCGCGGCAACCTGTTGGTTCACTCCGTTCTGTGCGGCGCTGCCGAGCGGCGACCAGGTTGCCGATGTCGTATCCCACTTAACTACGCGGTTTGCAGAGATATCTAATTGAGAATCGCTGCTGGCAGTTGTGAAATTGCCCCCAACGAACACGTCGGTTCCGGAGATCGCGAGTGCGAGTACCCAGCTATTTACTCCGTTCTGCTCGGCACTGCCGAGCGGCGACCATGAGCCGGCGACAGAGTCCCATTTTGCGACATGATTTGCCGACATACCTCCGATCGACGTAAAGTAGCCGCCAACGTATATATCCGTTCCCGAAATTGCGATGGCGGACACGAGGTCATTGGGGGCATTAATTTCGAACCTGTCATCCCAACCGTCGTCACACCCTAAGGCTTTTGGGAAAAAATTAGGCGAACCGTCAGGAGCCAGCAGCATTTCGAAGCCTCTTACATCAAAACTGCCATTGGATCCGCTTCGGATCCTGCCGTTCGCATCCAGGATCTCACCGATCGACCGGTTCCCCCCTTCGGTCTGCTGTGCTTTGGGGACACTGCCCTGACCGTTCGAGAACGCTGCATCGGCCCTTTCGATGTACACAAGAGAAGCGATACCGCAAACAATTACCAACGCCAATGCTAAACGCCTGTTTGCGATAGCTCGAAAACCCTTCGCGGGACATTGCTTCCTGTTCATTGGGACATTCTGAAGGTAAAGTTCGCTAAATATCCTTAAAATCCAGCTAAATTTTGCTAATTCTGACTTCGAAACTGCCGAACATCCGACTTGACGGCCGCGATAACAGGGCTCCGGTTGGCTGCCTGCCCGACAAAAATACTTTGTTCGGCAAAATGAATCTGTTAAATTAAGGAATCAACTGATAATCAAATGATCGAGGCAGAACGAATAAAGTTCGACGACTTTGAGTTGGATCCCGTTAAACGGCAATTGTCGAAAAACGGCCGGCCGATCGAGTTGGGCTCCAAGGCATTCGATCTGCTTGTGTTTTTGGTCAGGCGGCACGGTTCGGTCGTTTCGAAATCCGAGCTAATGGATGGGGTTTGGCCAAATGAATTCGTCGAAGAGAATAATCTTACAGTACAGATCTCCGTTGTCAGGAAAGCTCTTGATGACAAGCCGCCTCGATTGATCACAACGGTTTCGGGAAAAGGATACAGCTTTGTCGGTAATATCGAACTGCTTGTTGGCAGCCGGACTGAACGCGAGGAAGCGCTGTTCGCGGGATCACCAGACGATCCCGCCTCACTGCCACGGGATCAATACGCCACGATACCGCCAACCGCCGGATCGGGAATGTTTCGACTTTTGATCGAGCGAAGGCTATTTGTGTCGCTCGCATTCATCTCAATTGTCTTTCTGACCAGTTCCCTGGTTTTCCGGGATCAATTTGCAAGCGGCAATGCGAGCGGCTCGGTAAAGCCCGTGATGCCGATCAAGATCGAAAAGTTCACTACTTCCGGCGGTATTCCGCATAGAGCAGCAATTTCCCCGGACGGCAAACACATCGTTTACGTACAGCGGCTGAAAGAACGGGATTCAATTTGGGTCGGCGATCGGGAAACCCGGAACTCTGTTGAGATAACAACGCCGTCAGAACGCCTGCTCGAGTTCATTTCCTTTTCTCCGGACGGCCGATCCATCCTTTTCACCGGTCGCGACGAGGACAACCCGGATTGGACGCTTTATTCTGTTTCGATGTTTGGCGGCCCCGTGCGGCGTCTGATCGATCAAGTGCACAGTGCGTGGTCGTTTTCGCGGGCTGACGGCAGGATCGCATTCGTTAGAAAACAGAAGGAAGGGCGCACCGCTATTATGATCGCCGATCCGGATGGTGAAAACGAAGATCAGTTGGCGATCAGTCAGCCTAACGAACCATTCAACACGCTCGGGGTCAGTTGGTCTCCTGATGGGAACTCGATCGCCTTTGGGCTGCTTGATGCGGCGTCGCAACGCGTTGGATTGGCAAAGGTCGATCGGCAAACACGTTCTATAACTCGGATCGGAAAAGCCGCGTGGAAAGGTAGAATAAATGCCGTTTGGAAAGCCGACGGAACGGGTATCTATGTTTTGGGCCGCGAAGAGCTCGAACCCGCAGAGACACAATTGTGGTTCGTCAATGCCTCATCCGGCGAGGCCAAACGCGTAACGCAAGACACATCAGATTACCACACCTACAATCTTTCGGTTTCCGAATATGGCCTGATCACCTTGCTTTCGGCCTCGACGGATTCTCAGATCTGGACCTCGGACCTGAACGGCAAGGATGAAAGGCTGGTTTTGGCCGGCTCACGCTCGCGTCGAGAGGGACATGAGGGAATCGCGGCGGGCGGCACCGGACGTATCTTTTACACGGCTACTGTGGGGACCAGTCAGGCTATTTGGGCGATGAACGCAGATGGCACCGACCATCGCCAAATAACGCCCTCTGCCGAACATTTACGCGATTCGCAGATATCTCTTACCAAAGACGAAAGGCACATTGTTTTTCAGTCGAATCGATCGGGATCGTCCGAAATTTGGCGCATTGCGATCGACGGGTCAGGTTTGACCCAATTGACGACCGGCGGAGGTAATGCACAGCCCGCCATTGTCCGAGACGATAATTCAATTGTCTTTGTAAAGTTCGCAGACACTACGGCATCGCTCTGGCAGATGTCTTTTGATGGATCTGAATTGCGGCAAATAAGTGAGGACGATGTTGAATGGCCTACCGTTTCGCCCGACGGCAAATACGTGGCGGCCGCTATGCGAGGCTTTCCGGATCGAGATCGAAAGAAGATTCGGATCTATGACCTGGTCAACGTCGTACCGCTGCAGACTATCGAGGCAAACGTAAACGCCGCTCTCTTCAACCGCGTCAAATGGTCACCCGACAGCAAACATCTTATATGCAAGGATATTGTTAGGGGAGTTTGGAAATTGTCTTTAGATACCGGAATAAGCTCAAAACTCGCCGAAAACGAAAACCGCCGGGTCTTTCATTTCGATTTCTCACCCGATAGCAAACGCGTCGTTTACTCGGGCGGCGAATTGCGAAGAGAGGTCGTGATCCTAAACACAACACATCTCTAGATCACGAACAAACCTACACATTCATCCCGAACAGAAGTGGACCTCTCGTCGATCGGCACCTGAGCCGGACCGCAGGCAGCCAGACTGCCTCCTGGTGTTACCTTCTTAGAATTGCCGTCGGCTTCAGCCGACGGTTGACATGCACGATTGAAATGTGGGCTTTAGCCCTACAGATCATTTGTGCTGAAGGCCGCTTGTTTGTGAACAACAAAAACCCCGCTCTAAAGAGCGGGGCAAATGAGTCGGACCGCAGGCTGACTGCGTCCCGGCGGACAACCACCCTGGCAGCCTGCGCCCCGACGATTCACTCCAGCCCGACGAAATCAACATCCGTCATATTGTCGAGGACGTTGACGAGGCGTGGGACGAATCGGTAGCTGCGTGAGTTGACGGTCATCACGAACGAATCTCCCACAGGCACGCCTTCGAAGCGGTAGTACCCGAAGCTCGATGTGACAGTGGTGCGTGTGATGCCGTTAGCATCGGTCATTGTGACAACGGCGTTGCGTAGGCCTCTGCCGTCAGGAGTGAGTACACGCCCTGACACTTCGACACCTGCCGCAGTAGGAGGCAGGAACTCTATTCCCCAGCCGCCTGCGATGGTCCCGATGGCGGTCATCGTTAGCGGTGAGCCGTTGTCATCGCGTACATAGAGGTTCCAGTTGCCCATAGGGCTTGTCAGGCCGAAAGCACCGAACATCGACTGTGTAATGGGCCTTGAGACGACGCAGCCCGGCTCGATGTACGGGCCCGCAGGTGCAGGAGGTGCGAAGTTCGTCACAGGCGTCTCGCAGGTCGTAGGCAGGTATGTGCCCGTCGTCAGCACATTCGAATCAGGCAGCACCGCTGCGGCACTGTCAGTAAAGCTCAATGTAACGGGCGAATTGACGTCTATAGTGAAAGGCCCGCCCGTATCGCCCATCAGCACGTATTCCGCACCGTTCGGCCCTACGAGCAGTATGTCTATGTTGTCGGGGAAGTCGTGCGACAGATCGTACAGAGTGACCCGCATCGATCCGATCACCGTAGGCCCGCCCGTGACGTTGATGGTCGAGGGGTTCGGTGAGCCTGCCGTCCCGAGGAACATATCTATCGCCGTCGCATTGCGGAACTGCGATGCGGTGTCGTTGATGCTCAGGACCGCAGTATTCGGCGAACCGATGTCAGCGTTGACGTTATTGGTCAGAGACAGGTTGACCGTCTCAGTTCCTTCGTTGACCAGATCACCGCACAGAGGCACGCTGAACGACTCCGAATCGTCATTGATCGCAAAGTTCAGCGTCACGGGACCCGTGTAAACATAGTCCACACCCGGCGTCGCACACGAAGCTCCGCCCGTCGCCGTCCCGTCCGTCAGCACCACATCTACGCTCGACGTGCCCGACAAACTGCCCGTCCTCGTCACCGTGATCACCGCAGACTGCGATTCATCATCCATATAACTCGCCGATGAGAACTGCACCTCCGGCGTCGGTGTCGGCGTAGGTGTCGGCGTCGGATCGGGATCGGTCACAAAACTCTGCACCGCTCCGAATGACGTTCCCAGCGAGTTCTGAGCAATTGCGCAGAAGTAATATGTCGTCGATGCAGAGAGTCCCGTGATGCCCTGCGAGTAGCCGACCGCTGACGTTCCCGAACCGAGCGACGTGCCGCCGGTTATCGGTGCACGCGTGCCGAATGAATCGTTACACGTGCCCGGGCTCGCCGTAGCGTAACGGAACCAGCCGGTCGTCTCGGCTCCGCCGGGGTTGGCCGATCCGTTCAACTGGGCGGACGAATTTGTCACCAACGACGCCGGATTCGTGGTCACGGTCGGCGGTAAAGCGTTCGTTGTGAACGACAGCACGCTGCCGACGTTCGTTCCCTCCGCGTTCGAAGCGATCGCACAGAAATAATACGTCGTCGCCGGCGTCAGTCCCGCGATCGCCTGGCTGTATGGGACGGCCGACGTACCGCTGCCGAGCGACGTGCCGCCGGATGAAGGGGCACGCGTGCCAAAAAGGTCATTACACGTGCCCGGATCGGTCGTCGAATAGCGGAACCAGCCGGTCGTCGCGGCGCCGTTCGGATTTGCCGAACCGTTGAGCAACGCAGTATTCGCCGTCACCGAGCTTGCTGCATTCGTCGTCACGGTAGGCGGTGCGGCCGCGGTGATGAACGACTGCACCGCGCCAAACGCCGTACCGTTGACGTTCTGAGCGATGGCGCAATAGTAATACGTCGTGCCGGGCAGCAGGCCTATGATCGCCTGGCTGTATGGCACTGCCGACGTGCCGCTGCCCAGGTTCGTACCGCCCGACGTGGGGGCACGCGTGCCGAATGAATCGTTACACGTACCGGGGCTGACCGTTGAATAGCGGAACCAGCCCGTCGTCGTTTCGCCGTTCGGGTTTGCCGAACCGTTCAGCGTAGCGCCCGAATCCGTGATGCCGGTCGCAGCGTTCGTCGTAACCACAGGTGCGGCCGAGTTCGTTGTGAATGACAGTACGCTGCCAAAGTTAATTCCAATATTATTTTGAGCTATAGCGCAAAAATAATATGTAGTGCCGGGCAGCAGGCCTGAGATCGCCTGGCCGAATGGGGCAGCCGACGTGCCGCTGCCGAGCGATGAGCCGCCCGATGCGGGAGCACGTATCCCGAAACTATCGCTGCAAACGCCGGGGTTCGTGCTGGAATAGCGGAACCAGCCGGTCGTCGCGGCGCCGTTCGGATTCGCCGTACCGTTCAGCAACGCGGAACTTGTGGTGACCGACGTTGCCGCGTTGGTCGTCACCGTCGGGGCATCCTGAGCAATAAAGGTCAAAAGGCTGCCGAAAGTCTTGCCGACGGAGTTTTCCGCGATGGCGCAGAAGTAATACGTCGCACCGGTGATGAGGCCGGTGATGGCCTGCGAATACGGGACGGAAGAGTTGCCGCTGCCTAGAGCGGTACCGCCGGTCAAAGGAGCGCGTGTTCCAAAGCTGTCGTTACAGGTGCCGGGGCTGACCGTGGAGTAGCGGAACCAGCCGGTCGTGGCTGCACCGCCGGGACTTGCTGTGCCGTTAAGCGTGACTCCGCCTGAGATGAATGCGTTTGGTGCGCTTGTAACGACGCCCGGTGCCATGGCGAGCGTAGTAAAGTTCAGCACGCTGCCGAACGACGTGCCCTCGGCGTTCTGGGCGATAGCGCAGAAATAATACGTCGTGCCGGGCAGCAGGCCTGCGATCGCCTGGTTGTATGGGACAGCGGACGTACCGCTGCCGAGCGACGTGCCGCCCGTCGAAGGAGCACGTGTACCGAATGTGTCGTTACAGGTTCCGGGATCGGTCGTTGAATAGCGGAACCATCCTGTCGTAGCCGCTGCGTTCGGGTTTGCTGAACCTCTCAGCGTTGCCGTACTTGCCGTAACGCTTGTCGCGGTGTTTGTGGTCACGTCGGGTGCTGCAGCGGCAGTGAACGTCTGCAACGCGCCGAACGACGTGCCGCCTGAGTTCTGAGCGATGGCGCAGAAAAAGTACGGGGTGCCCGGTGTCAGTCCGCTGACAGATTGAGAATAGGGTACGCCCGAGGTGCCGCTGCCGAGGTCCGTGCCGCCGGTCGCGGGTGTGCGCGCGCCGAATGAATCGTTGCACGTGCCGGGGCTCGTGGCGGAATAGCGGAACCAGCCGGTCGTCGCGTCGCCGTTGGGGTTCGCGGTGCCGTTAAGCGTGGCGGAGGTCGGGGTGACGCTGGTCGCGGCGTTGGTCGTCACGGCCGGAGCCAAAGGCAGCGTCGTAAAGTTCAGCACGCTGCCGAATGACGTACCCTCGGCGTTCTGAGCGATGGCGCAGAAATAATAGGTCGTCGCCGGGCTGAGGCCGGCTATCGAGCGGTTATAGGCGGTGGGCGAAGTGCCGCTGCCGAGGTCCGTGCCGCCGGATGAAGGGGCACGCGTGCCGAAGCTGTCGCTACAGGTGCCGGGATCGGCCGTCGAATAGCGGAACCAGCCCGTCGTGGACGATCCATTCGGATTTGCCGAACCGTTCACGGTCGCCGCATTTGCCGAAACGCCGGTCGCGGCGTTGGTCGTGACAGTGGGCGGGCCGATGAGCGGCGTACAGGCGGTCGCGCCTGTGCCTGAGGTGGTACCGGCGGGACATTCCAATTGTGCGGTCGCGCCGGTGCCGGGGACGTAAAAGCCCGGGCTCGCCAGTATGCAGGACGATTGGCCGGTATTCGGCTGATAGCTGCCGGCGGCGCATGGCGTTTGCGAGGTCTGCGCCGTCGATCCGACGAAATTACCCGCAGATGCGAATATGCAGGATGTCGATCCGGAATTCGGCTGGTATCTGCCCAGCGGGCATGGGGTCGGGCTGGTGGAGGCGGGAGCAGATACAAAAAAGCCCGCCGGTGCGTTTATGCAGGTCGACGCACCCGAACTTGGCTGATAAGTTCCGGCGGGGCACTGGACCTGCGAAGTGGCGCCGGGAGCGGGGACGACAAAGCCGGGCGAAGCGTTGATGCAGGACGTTTGGCCGGTGCTTGGCTGATATGTTCCCGCGGAGCAGAGCGTCGGCGAGGTCGCGGCGGTGGTCGAAACAAAAGTGCCTGCAGGGGCGAAGAGGCAAGAGGTGGAACCCGAATTCGGCTGATACGTGCCGGCCGAGCACGGCGTCTGCGATGTGGCTCCCGGCAGAGGAACATAGAATCCGGGGCTTGCCGCGACACACGAAGTGCCGTTGTACCACGATCCCGCCGGGCAAGTAGGCGGAGTCGGAGTCGGCGTTGGAGTGGCGTCACCATCGAGTTGAATGTCGTCTACACGGAACTGTGTCGTGGAGCTTGTGTTTGTGAAACGAATTCTTAAATTACTTGTAGAGGGAATACTTCCGGATGCGGTGATCAATGCCCAATTGGCCGTGCCGGCCCCTGTCGCTCTCGGTGGAAAAGTCAGGAGCGTATACGTTGTGCCGTCGCTACTTACCTCGACGGTCATTTCAGTACCATTGGCAGTAGTTGAGGATTTATGCTGACCAAACTTCAGTACCAATGAACTTGCCGTGTAGCCTGAGGTATCAATACCCGCGATTTGAAAGGTCGATGTGCCGCTGTTGGTCAGAAATGCGTTGCCGGAACCTGATGCCCCTGTATATCCTGACGACGGTGAGGTGTTTCGAATATCGCCCGTTCCTGAGAAGGTAAATGTCGGATTGCTCCAACCTGTGTAAGAAGCGATCGCCGTCGTGCCACTGGGTGATCCAATATCTTCGTTAAAAATGACCGCGTCGGTCTGCGGGATGTCGGACGTATCTAATGGAAATTCACCGCTCGTGATTGACGAACCGATGATGTTCCAGATACTGACACCGGCGGCGCCGGATGACGCAGCGGTGGCGGCGAACGCGGCGGCGGTAACGAAAAAGGCTGCGGTAATGGCGAACAGGCGGCGTTTTGACATATGCTTGGTCTCTCCAATATTGAACTTGGCTCTCGTATTTCCGGACCTTCGGCTTATAAAGCCGGCGATTTCTGCGAAATTACAGTTTTCGTGCCGAAAAGTGGTTGATGCGGTGATTATAGACCTGTTTCGGCTTCAGTCAAAGGCGATCGGCATTTCGTGGGGTCAATTTTATGTAAGGAAGGACGCCGCATTTTGTTACGGCGTCCGGGTCGTTGCGAGAAGTGTGCGGTCACGGTGTCGTGATCACATTGTAAGTCGGCGAGTATTGCGAGACGGGCTGATTTTTCTTCAGCAATATCCCGCGATATTCGCGTGCCTGCGGGTCGCCGTTCGGAGATGGTTCCGTATGGAGTCCGGGCGACGACGTATAGATGCCGGCCAAAAGCCAGGTGTTATCACCTTTTGCCCGCCAGTCTAACCGGAGAGCATCTTGGCCGGAACGCGAGAATTTGACTTCCACAACGCTATTATTTAGCGGCCGAAGTGTCAATTCGGGGAACATGTTCTCAGGATCGGGCTGTGTGGGATTGTCCGTGATCAGATCGAGCGTCTCTCCGATGCCTTCGTTGTAGTTCTCAGAGGCTTTTAGCTTCCGTATCAAGTACTTCATGAACGGAATGATGCCCTGATCCTGCTCGTGCGGCAGGCTGACGACGGGAAACGTCGGGGCTTCGATCTTCGGGCTTTCCGGCCCGTAGAACATCGCGTCTTTGAAATCGGAATAGGTCTGCGATTTTGCAATTATCTCCTGCCCGATGTCTCGGACGTAGTGATAGTTGTCGCGCGATTCGGTCAGTCGGGTCAGATCGTCGGACGAAAGCCCCAACAACGGCCCTAATGCACCCGGAAGCTCGTCCGCCAGGCGGTCAAGAAGCTGCTCGACGCCTCCCTCAGAGCGTGGAAATGGTTTATCCGGCATAAGTATTTTCCTCCTTTGGTTTAATTATGAGAGCCGAAGCTGATACAAAGGAAAATACTGCCTTTATCGACCAAGATGCCCGTAAAAACAGGATGGTTGCTTGTGCCGGAGACATCTACGGACGCCGCGGAGACATCTCCGGAACACGCGGAGACATCTCCGGCACACGCGGAGACATCTCCGGAACTCGCGGAGACATCTCCGGAACTCGCGGAGACTTCTCCGGAACACGCGGAGACTTCTCCGGCACACGCGGAGACATCTCCGGAACTCGCGGAGACTTCTCCGGGACTCGCGGAGACATCTCCGGACCTCGCGGAGA
>JAHBSJ010000011.1 GCA_019639155.1 Acidobacteriota bacterium
TCGCCGCCGCAAACTGCACCTCCGTCGTCGGTGTCGGCGTCGGGGTTGGTGTCGGAGCCGCTTGGACGGTGATGACGACGTCGTTCCCGTCGCCGCCGATATAGGTGATGGCTGCATCAAGGCCGGAACCCAGGAAGCCGACGATCGTGCCGCCCTCGGGCAGGCCGTTGAACGTTCCGACGACCGCATCTGTACCATCGTTGGCAATGATAAGAAAAGTCTCGCCTGCCGTCGGGACATGTGCCCCCGAAACGCTGAGCGTCGCGTTTGTGACGTCGACGGTTCCTGCAACATTCAAACGGTCATATCCGATCCCGACCGTCGTTCCGTTGACCTCAACATCGAATATCGATCCCGTCGCAAATGCGACGCTGTTAGTAGTTAGAATTCCGGGACTCAGACCCGGTGATATCGCCGAGCCGGTCTGTGCGTCGATACCTGATCCGGACGTCACAACGGATCCTACGCCTCCGATGGCTGCACCTGACTGAGCAATGACGTCGCTTGCAATGATATTTCCGCCGCCCGTGGTCGTGTTAAATCTGCCGCCCGAAAGCGTCAAGATATTGCCGCCCGCATTGATCGCATTACTGCCGACCAATACTGAATCCAGTTCCCGAAGGTTCTGCGGCCCACCCGATACGGTGTTTACCGTCTCTGCGTTCATTTCGACAGCGATCGATGTCAACGCCGACAGATTCAGCACCTCTGCAACAACATCAGGCACACCTGGCGACGGATTGGAGTTGATCGCACCGCCGGTCGTCAGCGAAAGGACCGGTATGAATGGAGTGTCCGTAACAACGATCGGAACCAGCCCCGAAAAGCTGATCGGGCCGCTGTTCGCGTTCCCGATACGAAGATGCGCCGCAGCGATCCGGTCGATCTCAGCATCGTTCAGGCCAAGCGGCCCTGTTGCAGGGTCGGTCACGGCTCCGAGGTCGATCGCGACCCCGTTCGTTCGCTGCCGCAACGTTACGACCGAGTTCGCAGCATTTACCGCTGCTGTCGTCGGACCAAAGAACATTGAATCCGCGATGATCATGACGTCGTTGCCGCCGCCTGCCGTCAACGTACCGTTGCCTGTTCCTGTCGGTGCCAGATTGAACGCGACATTGTCAGGACCGGTCCCGGGGATTGCCTCCGCGGTGATCGTGCCGTTAGTCGTCGAAACAACCGCACCGCCGCGGATCTGAACCGCGTGATTCGATCCCGAGCTTCCATTACCGCCAGTTCCGATTATCGAGATATTCGCATTTCCGCTTGCCGTGATGTTGTTTCGAATAGAAACTCCGAAATTCGCTGTTTCCGCGGTTCCGCCGGTGCCTGTGATGCTGACATTCGAACCGGTCGATGTCATCGGACTGTCTTGGCGATAGCCCTGAGACGCTCCGATACCTCCATTGTCGGCTGTGCCTGAAAACGTGCAGCCCGCTCCGTTTCCACAGGACATCGACCCGCCGGCTGAAAAATTGATACCGGCCGATGTTACGAATCCGGCATTTCCCGCCGCGCTGCCGCCGACGCCGGTCATGTCGATCTGGCCGGATGTCGATGCAATTGCCGCGGTGCTCGTAATGCCGTACGAAGAGGCTCCGGCTGCGTTCCCCGATTGGCCATTTAATGAAAGGTTGCCGCTGAGTGTCGAGATCGATCCGCTCAATTGCATTCCTCTCGTTGAGGCAGGATTTGGTCCGACCTGGCCGGTCGTTCCGCTTATCGACAGAGCGCCGGTGCCTGTCGTGCTTACGGTTGCGCCGATATTCACGCCATTTGACGCAGTCTGCTCAGCGAGCGTGTTACCTGTAGTTGTGCCGCCGACACCATCGATACCGATATTTCCGTTGACAGATGTAACGAGTCCCTGAGAGATCAATACACCAAAGGTGAATGTTGCACCCGCATTTCCACTTATCCCGTTGATCGTGATGCCGCCCGCTCCCGGCAATGGACTATTCGACCTGACGGCAGAATCGACACCGCGTACTGCCACACCTACCGTCGAGATCACGGTAGGAGCAGATAATGTGTCGCTGCCGCCCTTTCCGTTGATCAGAATATTTCCCGATCCTACGGTCTGCACCAATGCGCTGAAAACATCAACGCCGTAAAAATATCCAGGTGTCGGAACCGCCTGCTGATTTGCGTTCATCGTCAGGTCGCCGTTCTCCACCTGCAGGCTCGATCCCGCAGACAAAGTTATGTTCCTGGCCGACGTCAGCGAGATCGTCCCAGTACCGCTCGCGACAATATCGGCTGTCGGTGTATTGAAAATGATCCCGTTTGTTGCAAACACCGACAGGTTGCTGTTTGCCGCAAAGGTTATCGGTCCCGTAAATACGAGTCCCCTGAGCGGTAACAGATCCGTACCGATGTTTAGTGTCGGATATCCGGTTGCGAGAGCGTTCACCACCAATACGTCGGCTGCATTACCGCGATTTATGGAAACCGAGCCTGTCGGGTTCATAAAATCGGTGTCCTCGAAAGTGGCTCCCGCCAGCCGCGACATACCGCCGCCGAGGTCTGACAGAGTCGCAGGATCTGTGGGTCCTGCAGGCAGATTGAAGATCGCATCCGCCGCCGTGCCGGTATTTGAGATCGGCTCAAGGCCCGTGTAATTTATCGCGCCGAAATTCGACATCACGACGCTGCCGTCACTTGCGTTGATGTAGTTGTAAGTAACGGTTCCCTGATCGCCGCCGACGATATTCAGACGATCCCCCGGCGCCGTCGCAGGCAAACCGCCGTTGTAGAAAATCCCGCCCGCAGGAATGACATTGCAGCCCGAAAGATCAACGGTCAGCGTGTCATTCCCCGCGAGCGTGTTGACCGTAATGCTGCCCGTTATCGACGCCAGCGGAACGCTTACGGTGTTCGGATCGATCTGTGTCGTTCCGGTGCCGCCGCCGACCGTGTTGCTCGGATCATTAACGATCAAATTCCCCGCCGCACAAGAAACCGTGATGGTGTCATTCGTATTCCCGCCGTTCCCATCCGTGATGGTCAGGCTCCCGCCGGCAAACTCGACCAACGTTTCTGAAGTCAGCATCTCGGATGCGGGACGTCCGTCGGGTTCACTGCAGATCGGGATCGACGCGGCTTGAGTTCCTCTCGTGAAAGCAGAAAATGCCCGAGCCGGATCCACATTACCGGCTCCGTCAATGACCGCATTCTCCGCACAGCCGCCGAATGCTGATCCGGATGAACGCTGCACCCGGCCGCCCGTCAAGACAGAGCTTAGCTCACGGCCGATCGCTGATCGGATATCATCGATGTCCTTAAGAAAGATCAACAAGCGAGTATTGTGAATGTCTATTCGTTGGGCGGCCGCATCCGAAATTTGCGCAGTCCACTGTCCAAAACAGGCGTTAACCCCAAATAGCAAGCAAAAAGAAATAACGATTGAATGCGAAACGAAGCGCCGACCTGTCATATTTGTTTTCCCCTCTTACTAATTTCCTTCCGGACCTTTTTGTTGGATTCGAGGCCGTTGGAAGATCGCTTGAACATTTCCCGCTTTTTGGCCCTCAATATCGCACTACGATGGAATTGGCGATTCCGCACGCCCGATCAGCCTAATATCGCCGCCGTCCAGCTCCTCGACCTCGATCGAGCCCAAATGAGTGCATTGATACACCCTCGTTGGCTCGGCTGATGCGTTTGACCAAACTTCGACCCGAAAGGTCGATTCGCCCCCATTTGCGGCACTGCAAACCACCGGCGGACCGTCGATCGTTACCCGTCTTCTGATCAATCGCATTAGTTCCTAAAGTTCCCTGTCGATTTTCCTGTGAACCTCTGCTATCATCGTCAAACCTTTCCAAATTTGTCTTTAGTGAACTATTAGCAAACTCTTAGGCTTTTTATGGGGGACGCTAACTCTTACAAATACAATGAGATATATTCATTCGGCACCTTCGTGCTCGATGTCGATTCCGGCGTCCTTACCCATGAGAATGAGGTAGTGCACCTGCCGCCGAAAGCTTTTCAACTTCTTGTCTGTCTGGTGAGGTCGGACGGAAGGGTCGTCACGAAGGATGAATTGTTCACCGAACTGTGGCCTGAGACGTTCGTCGAGGACGGTTCGCTTTCTTATGCGGTATTCCGGCTGCGAAAAGCTCTTTCTAAGATCGACGACTCCCAAAAGTATGTTGAAACTATCGCTCGACGAGGATTCCGCTTTTTGGCACCGGTCGAGCGGCACATGTCCGATCTAATTCCGGATCGACCGGATCAGCGGGTAAGAACCGTCCTTGAGGAGGTGTGGATCGACGAACGCGATCCCGAACCTGGGAGATCAACGCCTATCCGGAACCGGGAACGAATGCTTCCCGATCTTAAGCTCTCTTGGCATCGTAATCCGGCCCTTATCGTACTAGGCCTGCTTTTATCGGTGCTTATAGGTACCGGGGCTTGGTTCTATTCAGCGTCGAAGACGGGATCGAAGTTTGCCAATATTCGAAAGATCGCCGTTCTGCCAATAGGCTCATTTGAAGCGTCTTCTGACGACGAGGCCCTTCGATTGAAGATCACCGACTCTCTTATTACGCGGCTCGGGTCTACCGGCGTCGTCCCCGTCTCGCCCACGACATCGATCGTGAGAATGGCCTCTAACGATCTCGATCCCGTCGAGGCGGGGAAGCAATTGAAAGTAGATGCCGTTTTGGCCGGCCGAATGCAGCGTGAGGCAGGGCGGCTGCGGATCACATTCCAACTGATCTCGGTAGAAACGGGCGAACATCTCTGGTCAGAGCAATTTGATGGGCAGCACGATCGATTGCTTGATCTACAGGACGTTATCGCTACTGCTCTTTTGAATGAATTGAGGCCCGTCTTCGCAGACTTGCAAACAGCAGGGTTTCGCAAACGGCCAACCTCGAATAACGAGGCTTATGACAATTATCTTCACGGCCGTTTTCGCTTTCTAAAAAGGAATCCGGAAGATATTCAGCTGTCGATGGCCTATTTTGAGCGTGCCATCGAAATTGACCCCAATTTTGTAGATGCAAAGATCGGTTTGGCAAAGGCGATGGCCTTTAATCCTGTCTTTCGTGAAAGGATCGTTTCTCTCCTGAACGAGATAGACAAGGTCGATCCGAACATCAGCGAGGCCCATTGCATACGCGGTTTTGTTCTGAGCTTTCATGATTGGGATTGGAGAGCCGGTGCGAAAAGCTTTGAAACGGCGATCAGGCTCGATCCTAATAATTCCCTCGCTCATCAATGGTATGGCAACAATTTAATGGTCCGGTCACGGTTTGCCGAGGCTGAGGTCCAGTTACAAAAAGCATTGGAACTCGACCCAACCTCGGTCCCGATCTTGACCGATCTTGGCCAGCTATATTTGGCTCAAGAACGTTTTGAGGAAGCAGACTCCCAATTTTCAATGGCCATTACAATGCAGACCGACCGCGCCAGTGCCCACAGTTTCCTGCATATGTCGGAAATTGCCAAGAGACGTTCGGAAAGGCTTGCCAATGGGATACGGGAAATGTCAATTGAAGAGCGTCAGGTCTTGGAACAATTGAACGGCGTGTCCTTGGCAATACGCGACGATCTCAGTTCCGATCACGAATCTGACCCCGACTACATACAAGTCGCAGCGACCATATCGGCTTTCGAACAGGACCGTGAAACTACGTTGGCAAAGCTCCGCCAATTGGCGGCTATGCGCAAATTTTACCTTCCGTTCCAGCTTCTCGAGCCGGTCTTCGAATTCCTTCGTGACGATCCGGAGTACATTGAGATCTTGGATTCGATGAATCTAAGAAGTTGAGAACTGAAGAACAACAGCCACCGTCCGCCAATGGCTTCTTTCGGGGCACGTGTGATACATTATTGGCATTATTATGACACCTCGCTGCATAGCAAAACTTAGACCGTCATGGCAGCGTGCTCACCTTTTCGGCGGCGACTAGACCGCATCATTCCCGTTAAGCCGACGGCCGCGAGAGTCGTCCGTTATTCTTTCTGCGGTTTCAAACCGCTTGCTTAACTGTTTGAAGGAGTTATAGTTATGATGCCAACACAGGAATTGAAAAAACCGATCATCAAGACCGAACTGCCCGGACCGCGTTCGCTTGAGATCATCAACGCCGACGCGCAATTTGTCACGCCGAGCTATCCGCGTCCCGATTACAAACTCGTCGCTGAAAGCGCCGAAGGCGTATGGATCACCGATCCGGACGGGAACGTTTTTCTGGACTGCAACGCCGGTGTCGCCGTGTGCTCGACCGGCCATTGCCACCCTGAGATCGTGGAAGCGATCCAGAAACAGGCCGCAGAACTTATTCACCTTTGCGGTACTGATTATTATTACCGCCACATGCCGGAACTCGGCAAGAAACTCAACGAGATCGTCCCGATCGAAGGCCCCACAAAGACGCATTTCGCCAACAGCGGTGCCGAGGCTATCGAGACGGCGCTGAAGCTGGCGATGTATCACACGCGGCGGCAGAAATTCATCTCGTTCTTCGGCTCGTTTCACGGCCGCACGCTCGGTGCCTTGTCGCTGACCAGCTCAAAACGTGCACAGCGGCTTGGTTTTATGCGGCAGGCGTTGGACGTGGTTCACGTTCCGTATCCTAACTGCTTCCGCTGCCCGTTCAATAAAGGTAAATGCGGTGACGGTACTTGCTGCATGGGCACGACCGACTGGATCAAGAACACGTTGTTCAATACAACGACGCCGCCCGAAGAGGTCGCCGGCATTATCCTTGAGGTCGTCCAGGGAGAAGGCGGCTACGTTCCGGCCCCGCCTGAGGTCGTCCGCGAGATCCGCCGCATCTGCGATGAACACGGAATTATGCTGATCATCGACGAAGTGCAGTCGGGAATGGGACGAACGGGCAAGATGTTCGCCCTAGATCATCACGAAGGCGTTAAAGCGGACATAATGTGTCTCGCAAAAGGACTCGGCTCCGGAATGCCTGTCGGTGCCTGCGTCGCTCGTGCCGACATCATGGATTGGCACAAAGGTGCCCACGCATCGACTTTCGGCGGCAATCCTGTTGCACTCGCAGCCGCTCTGAAGACCATAGAACTGCTCGAAGGCGGCCTCGTTGAGAATTCCCGCGAGGTTGGCTCTTACCTCGAAGCAGGATTGAATCGCCTTAAAGAAAAGTATGCCTGCATCGGCGATGTTCGCGGACTTGGGCTGATGCTTGGTGTGGAATTCGTCAAAGAGGATGATTCGCCCGATGCCGAGCTTCGCGACCGCATCGAATACGCCTGTTACGAACGCGGCCTCATCATCCTCGGCTGCGGCACAAGCACCATCCGCTGGTCGCCGCCGCTCGTTCTGACCAAGGAGAACGTTGACGTCGCACTGGAAATATTCGACGCTGCGATCACCGCTTCACTACAATAGGAAAGCCACAGAGGGCACTGAGAAATACATTCTCAGTGCCCTCTGTGTTCTCTGTCGTAGATGTTTACGCTTTAGCCTTCTTGATCTCCTCGACCAATACCGGAACAGCCTCAAAAAGGTCGCCGACGATGCCGTAATCGGCGATATCGAATATCGGAGCCTCGGCGTCTTTGTTGATCGCGACGATCGTCGATGAGTTCTTCATTCCGACGATGTGCTGGATCGCGCCGGAGATACCGAGTGCGATATAAAGCTTTGGAGCGACCGTCTGCCCCGAGGACCCGATCTGACGGTCGATAGGCAGCCATTCGCTGTCGCAAATTGGCCGCGACGCGGCAATGTCAGCACCGAGAACATCTGCAAGCTGTTCTGCGACGGCGATATTCTCCTGAGACTTGATACCGCGTCCGATAGCTACGATCACTTCGGATTTGGTCAGGTCAACCGATGCCTTGGCTTCCTGGAACGGAGCTTCGGGCGTCATCCGAACGTCGCCCACGGCTACGTCCATCACCTCAACCGCCGCACTTCCCTTTTCCGCGGCATCACCGCGAAACGCACCCGACTGGAACGTAACAAAATACGGTGCATCGCCGCCGATGGTAACGTCAGCGTCAAGTTTTCCGAGGAATATCCGGCGTGTCAGCACCAGCTTGCCGCCCTCGGCACGATAGCGGATGCAGTCGCCGACCATTTCGCGGCCGAAACGCGTCGCGACCTTCGGAGCAAAATCACGCACCTGATAGGTGTGCGACATCACTACGTATTGCGGGTTGACAGCCTTGATGACCTGCTCCCAAACGTCGGCGTAAGCATCAGGCGTGTAAGTTCCGAGTTTTTCGCTTTTCGCGACAATGACCTTTTCTATGTTGTAGCCCGCGATCTCCTGAGCGAGCGAGCATTCCTTATCGCAGGGCAGTACCGCCGCTACGCCAAGTCCGAGATCCTTACCGATAGTTTGTGCGGCGGTGATCGCCTCGAGCGAGGTCTTGTTCAAAACGCAGTCTTTGTGTTCGATGAATACTAAGATCATATTACCCGCACCTCCGTCTTGAGCTTTTCGACCAGTTCAACAGCACCGGCCTTAGCGTTGCCGTTTCCGAGTATCTGCGTCTGTTTCGTTTTCAGAGGCATATAAACCTTGTTCACCGCAGCGGCCGATGCGAACGCCTCGACCGCCGGCGTGACCTCGCGGATCTCTTTGCTTTTCGCAGCCATAATGCCCTTCAGCGAAGCGTATCGGATCTGCGAAATTCCCGACTGAATGGTCAAAAGTGCAGGCAGCTTGTAAGTGAACCACTGATACCAGCCGCTCTCGAGCTCACGTTTCACACGCAGCGTTTCGCCTAGGCTCTCGCGATCGACCTCGATAACGATGGTCGCATGCGGAATGCCGAGCAATTCGGCGAGGATCACACCCGTCTGGCCATAGCTCGCGTCATCGGACTGTAAGCCCGTAAAGATCAGGTCGGCATTCTCATCGCGGATCGCATCGGCGATGGTCTTTGCGATCTGATACGCTGACAGCGACTTGCTGTCTTCGACCACAACGTGAATAGCACGGTTCGCACCGCGTGCGAGTGCATCCTTGATCACCGTTTTTGCCGATTGCGGCCCGAGAGAGCAAACTACGACCTCGCCGCCGCCTTTCGCCTCGACCGTTCGCAGAGCCTCTTCGAGAGCGTAGCCGTCAGATTCGTTCGTCTGCATCGCCACGTCCGCCTCGTTTATCCATTTTTCGTCGCCCGCGATACGTAGCACCGCATCCTTATTGGCGACCTGTTTCATTAAGACTATTATCTTCATCTCAAAGTCAGAACCACCTGCGGTAGCGGGTGGTTAATCGTAATCCCAGTATATTTTAGCCGGAACTTCATCAGCCTCAACCGCCCGCTACCGCAGGCGGTTCTGACTAGTCATTAAATCGCTTGAAGATCAAACACGCATTCGTCCCGCCGAAGCCGAAATTGTTCGAAAGAGCGTATTCTACCTCCGCCTCGCGTGCGGCATTCGGAATGTAATCGAGGTCGCAGTCGGGATCCGGCGTGTCGTAGTTTATCGTCGGCGGCAGCATCTTCTCTGTGATCGCCTTTACGGAGAACACGGCCTCAAGCCCGCCGGCGGCGCCGAGAGCGTGCCCCGTCATCGATTTGGTCGAGCTCACAGGCGTTTTGTAGGCATGCTCGCCGAAAACTTTTCTGATCGCCAGCGTTTCGAACTTGTCGTTGTAAGGCGTCGAAGTGCCGTGAGCGTTGATGTAGCCGATCTGTTCGGGTGAGATACCCGCGTCCTTGATCGCTCTTTCCATTACGCGAATAGCACCCGATCCTGATTCATCCGGCATCGTCACGTGAAACGCGTCACCCGACATTCCGTAGCCGACGATCTCCGCTAGGATATTCGCTCCGCGAGCCTTTGCGAACTCAAGCTCCTCGAGGATCATGATGCCCGCACCTTCGCCGATAACGAAACCGTCGCGGTCGAGGTCGAAGGGCCTCGATGCCCGTTTCGGATCGTCGTTGCGTGTCGAAAGTGCCCGCATTGAAGCGAATCCCGCTACAGACATCGGTGTGATGGCGCTTTCGGCACCGCCGCAGATCATCGCATCCGCGTCGCCGCGTTCGATGATGCGAAAACTGTCGCCGATAGCGTGAGCACCCGCGGAGCATGCCGTCGCCGTGGCCGAATTCGGCCCTTTCGCACCATGACGAATGGAGACGTTGCCCGCAGCAAGGTTGACGATCGCCGAAACTATAAAGAACGGTGAAACGCGTTCGGGGCCGGAATTGAGCAGCTTTTCATGCTCGCGTTCGATGGCCCAGAAATCGCCAATGCCGGAACTGATGTACGTCCCGACCATATCGGCATTAGACTCGTCGATGACGAGTCCGCTGTGTTTCATCGCCTCGTCCGAGGCCGCCAACGCAAAATGCGTGAAAGCTCCCATCCTGCGTGCTTCCTTCTTATCCAGAAAGCTCAGCGGATCGAAATCCTTGACCTCACACGCAAAACGCACGGGAAAGCCCTCGACATCAAATTTCTTGATGCCGTCCGCGCCGTTCTCACCGCGCATCATTGCGGCCCAGGTCGAATCAACGTCGTTTCCCAACGCCGTCACCAACCCGAGCCCTGTTACTACAACTCGACGTTTCATAGGTTTAGAGTGCGGGCTTCAGCCCGTAAAGAACGCGATCGCTCGCGCACTCTGAACATTACCCTTTGTGCTGCTCTACGTATGCGTAAGCATCGCGAACGCTCTGGATCTTCTCTGCGTCCTCATCGGGTATCTCGATGTCAAATTCCTCTTCAAAACGCATTACTAGCTCCACGAGGTCGAGCGAATCGGCACCGAGGTCTTCGATAAAGCGTGCGTTTTCAGTTACTTCGGCCTCATCGACACCGAGTTCATCTACAATGATCTGTTTGATCTTATCCTGTACGTCTGACATAGTTTCTCCTCAAATTATTAAATAGTTGCTAAAGTATTGCTCAAACTCGTCGGGTCTTCGATGTTCGCCGTTTCGGCCTCGCGGTCGATCTGGCGAACCAGGCCTGAGAGCACCTTTCCGGGTCCGATCTCGACGAACCTTGTTACGCCTTCCCGACGCAAAAGTTCCAAGGTCTGCAGCCACCTAACGGGCGACGAAACCTGTTGGATTAGCTTATCGCAAACAGCCGAGGCGTCAAAATTCGCCAATGCGTCAACATTGTGAACGATCGCACACTCAGGTGCGCCATATTCCAAACCGCGAAGGTCTTCACTCAACCGCTCCTGAGCGGGCATCATCAGCGAACAATGGAAAGGAGCCGAAACGGGCAGTTTTATCGCACGTTTCGCACCCATTTCTTTCAATATCTCACATGCACGATCGACCGCTTCCGTATTTCCGGCAATGACGATCTGCGAAGGCGAATTGATGTTAGCAGGACTGCAAACTTGACCTTCGGCGGCCTTCTCACAGCCCGCGGCGACGGTCGCCTCGTCGAGGCCCAATATCGCTGCCATTGCTCCAACGCCCACGGGAACCGCTTCCTGCATATAGGTGCCGCGTTTTCGCACCGTCCGCACTGCATCCGCCAGATCGAGTACACCCGCCGCAACCAACGCCGAATATTCGCCCAAGCTGTGCCCCGCAACAACGTTTGGTTTCGGCAGACCCTCAGCGACAGCGGCTCTATATGCCGCTACCGAAGTCGTCAATATTGCCGGTTGGGTGTTCGCCGTCAGTTTCAATTCTTCTTCATCACCCGAAAAACAAAGCTCTGAGAGCGAAAAACCGAGAGCTTCGTCGGCGATCTCAAAAACTTCTCGAGATGCAGGAAAGGCATCGTAAAGAGCCTTTCCCATTCCGACAGATTGGCTTCCCTGGCCGGGAAATATGTATGCGATCTTGCCCATCAGCTATTTTCGGCGCAGAGCCCGAGAGGCCGCAAATATCTTCATTGCATCTCGAAGGCTTAGCGACTTCGGGTTAATAGATACTCATCAAAAACGGATAACCGTTCCGCCCCATGTAACGCCGCCGCCGAACGCGGTCAGCAGAACGAGGCTCCCTTCTTTGATTCGGCCCGATTGAATGCACTCGTCCATCGCGATCGGGATCGACGCGGATGAAGTGTTGCCGTGCATTGCGATGTTCGAATAGACCTTTTCCTCCGGCACGCCGAGCCTGGATGCCACCGCGTCAGTGATACGCTGATTAGCCTGATGCGGGATCACAATATCTACGTCATCGACCGTGTAGCCTGCTTTTTCGAGCATTTCGGCAGATATATCCGCCATCGAACGCACCGCAACCTTGAAAAGCTCATTGCCCTTCATCTTGAAAAAGTGCAGGCGTTCGTCGATGGTCTCGTGGGTAGTGCCGAGCTTTGTGCCGCCGCCCGGAGCATAAAGCTGCTCTTCGTAACGGCCGTCGGATCTGATCTTCGTCGCAAGGATTCCCTTACCTTTTTCTACAGGGCCGACAACAGCCGCTCCGGCGCCGTCACCGAAAATAACGCAGGTTCCCCGGTCGGTATAATCGACGTATTTTGTGAGAACTTCGGCACCGATGACCAAAGCATAACGGATCTGCCCCGTTCGGATCATCGATTCGACCATCGTCAGGCTGTACAAAAATCCCGAGCACGCCGCAAAAACGTCCATGCCGGCGGCATTCACCGCACCGATCTGTGCCTGTATCAAGGCACCTGTTGACGGCATTATCTGATCCGGCGTGGTAGTCGCGCAGATGATAATGTCGATATCTTCAGGCTTTAGGCCCGCCCTTTCGATAGCTTGCAGTGCGGCCTTTGTACCGAACTGCGAGGTGTATTCGTTTTCCGCCGCTTTGTGACGCTGCTTGATGCCGGTGCGCGTAGTGATCCATTCATCGTTGGTATCAACGATCTTCTCCAGATCGGCATTCGTTAGAATGCCCTCCGGATAAGCGTGTCCCATTCCGATGATACCGGCGTTATATTCCGTCATGTCGGGGCTTGAGGATCAGATGTTGCTATTCGGCTTCTTTCGGCTCAATGACCTGACGGCCTTTGTACATGCCGGTCTTAGGGTCGATACGATGCGGCTTTTTCGCTTCGCCGGTGTCTTTGTCCATATAGAACTGCGGCGTTTTCAGCGCATCATGAGCTCGACGCTGCCGAGTTCTCGCATGTGAATGTCTTCGTTTTGGATTTGGCATTATTACCTCTTATTAGTTACCTGCCAACTTGCAGGCATTCAATTCAAATTCTGCAATGCGGCCCATCTGGGGTCTGTCTCTCGGCCGGAACAGTCACACGAGTCAATGTTCCAATTCACCCCGCATTTTGGGCAAAGCCCCTTACAATCGTCGCTGCACAAACAGATCTCAGGCAGCTCAAGCAGTATCCGTTCACGGGCAAGCTCCGCCAACTCTACTTCGCCGCCGACGACCAGCGATTCGTCAAGACCATCGTCCGTTACCTGCAACTCAGCATCAGTCGGCTCATATTCGGCATCGACGAGCACATCGACAAAGTCTTCATTGATCGTGAACGTCGTCGCTTCCAGGCACCGAGAACACGGCAACTCGACGTCTGCCGTAACGTTGCCTTCGACGAAAACCCGCACGCCTTCTTTTCGGACGGTCCCGGAAAAAACCGCTTCGCCGACAAGCTTCGCATCGTCGTCCAACCTGACCTCTTCCTGCCCAAAGCTCTCGTCTATCTGACGCGGCTGAACGGAAACGTGGTCGAGGTTGATCTTCATTGTCAAAAACTGCCGCCGCACGGTCTCTATCACCGGGCAAACGGCAAAAGTGTAATTATAACGTGCAGACCGACAGTGTCAACCAACTAACGGGTACTTAACCCGGAGCCGACGGCGTCATGGATCGTCCTCAACCCGCTATCTCTTATGCGTTTTGCCAATCCACTGCAAACATCCGCTGCGAAGGTCGGGCCACCGTAAACGAAGCCCGTATAGGCCTGAACCAGAGAAGCTCCCGCCTCGATCTTTTCAAACGCATCATTCCCATCGAATATCCCGCCGACGCCTACGACCGGGAGCTTTCCATCGGAAAATTCGAAAATCCGCCGGACCACTTCCGTCGAAAGATTGGTCAGCGGCCTGCCACTCAGTCCGCCTGCACCGATGGCTTCAACGTCTGTTGTTTTCAGGCCTTTACGAGAAATGGTGGTATTTGTCGCGATGATCCCGTCGATGCCGTATTCCATACATTTTTCAACAACAGCGTCGATCTCCGCATCGTTCAGGTCCGGCGCGATCTTGACCAGAAGCGGCTTTCTCGTTTTGTCCGCATTCCTTCCCGTTAGTGCCGACAGCAATTCGTCGAGACTCTCCCCTTTCTGCAGTTCCCGTAAATTCGGCGTATTCGGCGACGATATATTGACCGTAACGTAATCCGCCACAGGCCTGACGATGTCGAATGTCCGAATATAATTTTCAACCGCGTCCGCGATAGCAACATCGCGATTCTTTCCGATATTCACACCCACAACGCACGCCCTTTTGATCTTCGCCAATCTTTCCGCGACTGCTTCCGCACCGTCATTATTAAAGCCAAGCCTGTTTATCAGCGCCTTGTCGGCCGGCAATCGAAACATCCGCGGCCGCTCGTTCCCGGGCTGCGGCTTGAGCGTGACCGTGCCCACCTCGACAAAACCGAACCCAAGCGAAGCAAGCTGCTCGACGACGGTTCCGTTCTTGTCGAAACCGGCAGCAATGCCGAGCGGATCTTTGAACCGCAGCCCGAAAACCTCCGTCTCGAGCTCGGGAAACACCTCATCGCTGTAAAACGGACTCGCGAATCCGCTTCGCAATGAACGCATACCGAGCTCGTGTGCACGCTCGGCGTCCAACGCGAACATTATCGGCCTGACGATTGTGTTCCAAAGTCCCGACATCGAAATTTAGATTCTATTTAATGCACGCCGCATTCCAAACTTGCGGGCGTAAACTTTGAACTTCGCCCCGCCCTTTGTTACGATTTGCTACGAATGGGTGAAGAATTAAATTTGGTAGAAAAGTCGCGGATCATGGACGCGGCGGCAATGAATCGTGCTCTCAGGCGCTTGGCAACTGAGATCGTGGAAAAGAATAAAGGTGCAGAAGACCTGTACCTTGTAGGTATTCGCCGCCGCGGCGTGCCCCTGGCGGAACATATACGGGACAAGATCGAGGCCATAGAAGGCGTTCGTCCGCTCTACGGCATTCTCGACATCACGCTGTACCGCGACGACCTCTCGACCGTAGGTGCCAATCCGATAGTCAACCGAACCGAACTAACCGAAGATATCGAAGGCAAGAATATCGTCCTGGTCGATGACGTGCTCTACACCGGCCGTACCATTCGTGCTGCGTTAGATCAGCTTATGGATTTCGGCCGCCCGCGGCGTGTCCAGCTCGCCGTGCTGATCGACCGCGGCAGCGAACACCGCGAACTGCCCATTCAGGCAGACTTCATCGGCAAAACCGTCCCGACAAAGCAGGCCGAGATAATAAAGGTAATGCTTAAAGAGTTCGACGATGTCGAAGCAGTAGGTATTTTTGAACGTAAATGATTCAGGCCTTACGGCCTGTTTTTTTTAACCAACACCGATGGAGAAACCTTTTAGACGACGTGACCTGTTGGGCATCCGCGAACTCTCCGCCGCGGAGATCAAGGGCATTCTCGATACGTCCGAGAATTTTCTTGAGGTCAATGTCCGCGAGATCAAGAAAGTGCCGACGCTCCGCGGAAAGACGGTGATCAATCTCTTTTTCGAAAACTCAACCCGCACGCGTACATCTTTTGAGCTGGCAGCAAAACGCCTTTCGGCCGATGCCGTCAACATCAGCGTTGCGTCGTCCAGCCTCAGCAAAGGCGAGACTCTCGTTGATACGGCGTTGAATCTCGACGCCATGAATCCCGACTGCATCGTCGTCCGCCACGGATCGGCGGGGGTGCCTTATCAGCTTGCTAAGGTCAGCAAAGCGGCCATCATAAACGCGGGCGACGGCTCGAACGAGCATCCGACACAGGCTCTGCTCGACGCGATGACGATCCGCGAACATAAGAAACAATTCGACGGCCTCGAGGTCGCGATCGTCGGCGATATTCTGCACAGCCGCGTCGCACGTTCGAATATACATCTGCTCACAAAACTCGGTGCGCGTGTTCGCGTCGCCGGCCCGGGAACACTCGTACCGAACGGATTTGAACATTTGATTCACCTAGGCGAAAGACCCTCAGGCTCCCCTCCTTACGAAGGAGGGGTGGCTGCGGCCTCCGCTGATGGGGTGGTTCTCCCTCAACAGCTCCAAGTCTGCGAGCACATTGAGGACGCCATCCGCGGAGCCGACGTCGTAATGATCCTACGCATCCAACGCGAACGGCAGGACGCCGCATATTTCCCAACGCTGCGTGAATATTCGATCCATTACGGCCTGACGAACGAACGGCTTGACCTCGCAAAAAAAGACGCTATCGTCCTGCATCCCGGTCCGATGAACCGCGGCATCGAGATCGCGTCCGAGGTCGCCGACAGTTCTCGCTCACTGATACTCGACCAGGTAAAATACGGCGTCGCCGTCCGGATGGCCGTGCTGTATCTAGCAACCGGAGGCTCCGCCCCAACGTAATTTCTATGAAGCTTTTGATTGCGAACGGCCATCTGATCGATCCGGCCGCACAGGAAAATACAGGCATGAACGTCCTCATCGAGGACGGCAAAGTTTCTGCTTGGCTGCGGCCGAATGAGAAGCCGCCTGAGGGCTGCGAGGTTTTTGACGCAAGCGGATTGTTGGTCGCTCCGGGATTCATCGATCTGCACGTTCATCTGCGAGAGCCGGGACAGGAACATAAAGAAACGATCGCAAGCGGTGCTGCGGCGGCGGTTGCGGGCGGCTGGACGTCAGTTTGCCCGATGCCGAATACGAATCCTGTCAACGACAACGCTGCGATCACTCGCTACATGATCGAGCAGGCGGAACACGCGGGCCTCGCAAATGTGTTCCCGATCGGTGCGATCACGAAATCTTCTGACGGTGCGGAACTCGCCGAAATGGGCGAGATGAAGGCCGCCGGTGCCGTTGCGGTGTCGGATGACGGGCGGCCCGTCCCGAACGCCGGCATCATGCGGCGTGCGATGCAGTACGCAAAGGATTTCGGGCTGCCGGTGATCGATCATTGCGAGGACAAATCGCTCTCTGCCGGCGGAGTTATGCACGAAGGCCGCGTCTCACTTTTGCTTGGCCTCAAAGGAATGCCGGCTCTCGCCGAAGACATCGACGCGGTCCGCGACATCATTCTCGCGAAAGACACCGGAGCCCACGTCCACATCGCTCATGTATCGACAAAAGGAGCGGTCGATGCCGTCCGCCGTGCGAAAAATGAAGGCATCAACGTCACCTGCGAGGTTACGCCGCATCATTTCACGCTGACCGATAAATTCGTCGAAGGCTACGACACCAATTACAAAATGGCTCCGCCGCTTCGCTCTGAAGAGCATCTCGAAGCCATCATCGAAGGCATCAAGGACGGCACCATCGACGCTATCGCTACCGACCACGCACCGCATCATCACGATGAAAAGGCTCTGGAATTCGACCGAGCACCGATGGGAATCACGGGCTTGGAAACCGCCGTCGGGCTGGCTTTCAATGAGCTTGTTCATAAAGGCATCATCAGCCTCGAACGACTTGTAGAAATGTGCTCAGCCAACCCTGCACGCATTTTCAGCCTCGAAGGACGCGGCACTCTGCGGCCCGGTTCGGTTGCCGATATTACGGTGATTGACCCTGAAGCGAAATGGACGTATAGTAACGCCGAATCGCGTTCACGTTCGCGAAACTCGCCATTCGACGGGTGGGAATTTACGGGCCGTGCGGTCGCGACATTTGTAGGCGGAAAATTGGTCTTTCAGGCCTGAAATATTCATATGAAATTCCTTTTATTTATCTCGGCGATCATCCTTTTTGCCGCGGCGAATTCCTCTGCACAGGTCACGAGTGTTTATACAGACCTTGACGCAAGCAAATGCAAGACGATCGAGGTCGACGAAGAGGGCGGCGGGCTTTACCGCGGTGAATGCAAAGGCGTCGGCGGCTATAAACTCCACGTCGTCGAAGGCGACCTCCGGCAGTCGATCGACGTGATCTCGCCCGGAGGCGGACAGCGGCAGCTTAAGTTTTGGGATGTATCGAGTGCTTTCTCATATGTCGGAAATAAGGCCGAGTGGCGCGTTCGGCGCGGTGTTCCCTTCGCTTTGATCGTCCGATTCAACATCAGCGAAAACCCGGAGGATACCCGCAAGATAACATCGCTGCTTGTAGTGTCGAAGATCACTCGCGACGGCTCTTGCGTCACGGATGTCGTAAGGCCGCAAGCCAATCAGAACGCCGTCGCACGCCGCTTGGCTGACGCATCGGCGGCAAAGCCTTGTAAATTTTCATACGAAGACGAATAGTTTCGGCTTCGGCAAAAACAAGAACTGAACGGGTGAAAACATGGAACTCCTCTACGACCCGCAGGTCTGGATCGCATTCGCGACCCTGACCGTACTTGAACTTGTCCTCGGCATCGACAACATCATCTTTATTTCCATCCTGGCCGGAAAGCTCCCGCCGGAACAGCAGCCGCGAGCCCGCTTCATCGGGCTTGCACTCGCACTTATCATGCGCGTTGTACTGCTTTTCTCGCTCTCGTGGGTGATGGGACTGACGGCGGCTCTGTTCGCATTTTACGGACACGAAGTATCCGGCCGCGACCTGATCCTGATACTTGGCGGATTATTCCTTATCGCAAAATCTACGCACGAGATACATACGTCGCTCGAAGGTGAAGAGAGTCACGCAGCCAAAAAGGTTTATGCATCTTTCGGCATGGTCATCGTCCAGATCGGACTGTTGGATATCGTTTTTTCACTTGATTCTGTCATCACTGCGATAGGTATGGTCAATCAGATCGCGGTGATGGTCGCGGCCGTTGTCATTTCGATCATAGCGATGATGCTCTTTGCGGGGCCGATCGGAGCGTTCGTACAGCGGCATCCGACCGTCAAGATGCTTGCACTCGCATTCCTGCTGCTGATCGGCTTCACGCTGGTCGTCGAAGGCATCGAGGTGCACATTCCGAAGGGCTATATCTACTTTGCGATGGCGTTCTCGGTCTTTGTCGAGTTTCTTAACATGAAACTCCGCAAACGCACCGCACCGCCGATCGAACTCCGCGGCCCACTCCACGACAGCCGGGCACCGGACGCGGCTTGACGAAACTGATTCGACGTCAGAGATGAACCGGCGATTCAAATTCGATCCTGCCGGTCCCGTTCGGGTGCGGGAATTCCAGCTTCCACGCGTGCAGGCAAAGACGCCTGAATTCACGCCCGCCGCGTTTCACATCGCCGACGATAGGATGCCCCATCGCCTCGCAGTGTATCCGCAGCTGATTCGTGCGGCCGGTTATCGGCTCCATCTCGATCAGCGTGGTATCCGCACGGCGTTCGATGACCCAAAACCGCGACTCTGAATATTTGCCGTCGGCTTTTACGCTCCAGTGCTTTAATTCATCGTATCGGCCGATAGGAGCCACTATGTCGCCTTCGTTCTCCCGGACAATTCCCTCGACCAATACGAGATAGCGTTTCGTTACTAGTTTCTTCATAAAATGCCGGGCCAAGATCCGATGCGCTCGGGCATTCTTCGCGACAACGATCAGCCCCGACGTATCCTTGTCCAATCTGTGGATCAGGCCCGGCCTCACAACTGAATCTTGTGACGACGCATCCGCGTTCAGATGGTGAACGATCGCATTCAGCAGCGTTCCGCTGTTCTCTCGGTGCGATGGATGAACCAGCATTCCCGCGGGTTTATTGACAACGATGAGGTCATTATCCTCGAAAACGACATCGAGGGCGATCCGTTCGGGCCGCATCGCCCGGCCGCGTGTTTCGTCCAGCGTGATCTCTACAAAATCTCCTGCACGCAGGCGCCTGCCGATATTCTCGTGAATTCCGTTCACCTCGCATCCGCCGTCGCGGATGGTGTGCCGCAGATACATCTTGCTGAAAAGAGGCAGTTTATCGAGCAAATAATCCTCAAGCCGATACTTGGAGAAATCGGGTTCGACGACAAACTCGTATCTGCTCAACATAGTTGGATTTTACGCCTAACTGAAAATATTTTCCCGTTGCTGTTAGTGAATCGAAGCCATTCACCCTACAATTTTGTAGGAACTGTGGCACGAAATGGCTGACCGATTCACAACGCTCGGAATAACCGCGAACAAGCTCGCTTCCCTTTCCGGTGTACGCGAATGCGGCGAAGCCGTCGCCGCAGGTACTCTGGAAGCTCTTTCTCCAACGTTCGTCTTTCTCGCCGCGCCGCGTGAAGACACTGCCATCGCCGAAGTGATCGCAAGTTCCGGCCTCGCCGCCGCTGACTTTCGCCGTTTGGAATCGCGCCTTTCCAAGAGTTCTCTTTGGACGATGATCTCCCGTCCCCAGCCGCTTGTGATAGACGAACTCCGCTCCGATCTGCGGCTCGATTTCCTTGCTTTTTCGACGCGCGCCCGCAGAGTGGCGGCCGTTCCTGTAATGTTTCGCGGGAAATGTGCGGGAATGCTCGCCGCGGGATTTTCGGACAAAGAACAGTTCGACGAGAGCGTCACGATCGAAACTCTAGCGGCATTCGCTTCCCTCTTCGCTCACTCGCTTCGCGTCGAGCACGCCGCCGGGGAAGAGCGCCGCAAGCTAACCGAAGAAAACAGACGCTTGAAACAGGAAATGCGTGAACGCTTTGCCGTCGAGACCATTGTGGGAACATCAGCACCGATGCGCGGCGTCCTTGATCAGATCGCCAACGTAGCCCGCTCGAACGTTCCTGTTCTTCTCCGCGGCGAACACGGCACCGGCAAAGACCTCGCTGCCAAAGCAATACATTTCTCAAGCCTTCGCTCGAATCGCTCGTTCGTAAAACTAGATACGGCTACGCTCGGGGCGTCTTACAACAAACGCGACATTTTCGCTTCTGCCGACGGCGGAACGCTTTTCATCGAGGATATAGCTGACCTGCCGGACGGGCTGCAAGCCGATCTGCTCGCGATCATCTCAACACCGCGTTCGTTAAAAAGCGAGCTTTCGACCGAACGCCTGCCGAATCTTCGCGTCATCGCCGCGACCGGCCGCGGCAACGACACTTCAGTTGAAATGCCGGTGTTCGAGCGGCTATCGAATTTCACCATTTCGCTGCCTCCGCTGCGCGACCGCGGGTCAGACGTGCTGCTTTTGGCGGAGCATTTCGTTGCCAAATATCAGAAAAAGCTCGGCAAGAACATATTGCGGATCTCGACGCCGGCGATCGATATGCTTACTGCTTACCATTATCCCGGAAATGTCCGTGAGCTTGAGAACGTCATCGAAAAAGCTGTTGCCGTCTGCGATGGCAATGTGATCCACGGCCGCCATCTGCCGCCGACGCTGCAAACAGCGGAAGAAAGCGGAACAGAGGCCAATGTTACGCTCGCATCGGCCATCGCCGCATTTGAAAAGGACCTAATACAGGACGCTTTGAAATCTACACGCGGCAACATCGCGCGTGCCGCATCGATGCTGGATTCCACCGAACGCATTCTCGGATATAAGATTAAGAAATACGCCATCGACGCCCGGCGTTTCAAGAGATGACCGAAGACGGCCACATCATAGATTCCTTGCCGGACGCCGACGCCGCACGGCGTTTTCTTGGACGCCTCGAAGCGGAAAAGCCTTCGCAATACAAGAAGCTGCGTGCAAACGAGCCGCTGTTTTCCGACGTTGCCGCTATCACGGCATTTTCGCCGCTGCTTTCAACGACGCTGCTGCAGCATCCGGAATACATAACGTGGCTCGATCGCGAACGGAAAAATACGGCCGTCCGCAGCAAAGAAGAGTTGCTGGAATCATTGGCCCGATTCGCTCTGACCAATTCGCAGCTCGAGCCGCAGACGCTATATTCACGCTTTCGACGCCGCGAATTGCTCCGCATTTTTCTTCGCGACATCCGCGGCCTGGCAACGATCGCAGAGATCACGGAAGAGATATCGAACCTCGCCGACGCCATACTCGAAGCCGCATTGCAGCTTGCATTGAACGAAGCGGACAGCCGCTTTGGAATGCCGCAGGAAACCGACGAAAAAGGCCGCGTGCTGCGTTCGACCGTTTGCATTGCCGCCCTCGGCAAGCTCGGCTCCCGCGAACTCAACTATTCGTCCGACATCGATCTTGTCATTTTCTATTCCGGCGAAGGCACAACCTCCGGCGGCAGCCGCGGGAGCGTTACCAACCGCGAATATTTCGTCAAGCTCGCCGAACTGACCACGAAAATGGTCAGCGGCCCGGGCAGCGAAGGTGCATTTCGCGTCGATCTGCGTCTGCGGCCGCACGGTACGATGGGCCCGCTCGCGATGTCGCTCGCCGATACGGTGAAGTATTACGAAACGGAAGCACGGCCTTGGGAACGTCAAGTACTCATTCGCTCGCGCTCCTCAGCGGGCGACGGAGAACTTTTCCGCCGCTTCTTCTCAGCGGTTGAAGACTTCGTTTTTGTTGCGGGACAAAGCGTAGGCGAAGCTCTCGAGAACGTCCGCCTATCAAAAGAACGCATCGACGCCGAAGTGGGCTCTGCACGCGGCTACAACGTAAAACTCGGCCGCGGCGGTATTCGCGAGATCGAGTTCATCGCTCAGGCGTTGCAGCTAGCGTATGGCGGCGATGACAAATGGCTGCGGACGCCGCATACGTTGATCAGCCTTGCACGCCTTGCCGAACGCAGCTTTATCACACCGAACCAACATTCAGAGCTTGCCGCCGCCTATACTTTTTTGCGTCAGCTCGAACACATTCTGCAGATGGAGAATGGCCTGCAAACTCACGTTGTACCCGACGATGCAGTGAAACAGCGGATAATTTCGGATCGAATGACGTTCGCGATGTCTGAGCCGCTGGAGCCTTTTCTGGAAAGGCATACAGCGAATGTGAAACGCATTTTCGACAGCGTGCTTGGCTCGGCAGAAACGACAGATCGGCCGTCACGGCCCGCGATAGCGTCCGCAAGAAAGGCTGATGATGATGGCTCAATTCTTTCTGTGAGTCCGTCTGCGGCATTGCTCCGAGCTAAGACACCTTTTTTTGCCGAATATTTCGCATCGCTCGGAATGCTCGATCGCGGCGATTCTCGTGCCGATGCCAGCACACCGGAGACTTATGCTGAGAGCTTGGCAAATGCCGTTCGTGATGCGGAAACATCGCATGAGCGCCTGACGCTGCTTCGCTCCGTATGGAATGAACATGTTTACGACATCGTCATTGCCGAGTGCCGCGGCGATATAGATGTAAGCGAGGTAAAACGCCGCCTGACATCGCTCGCCGAGGCGTCTATCGACGCCGCATTGCTCGTTGCTGAGATCGAATTGCGACATCGCGGCCTGCCGTCCGAGCCCGCACGCGATATTGCGGTTTTAGCTTTGGGGAAGCTTGGCGGCCGCGGAATGGACCATCATTCGGATCTGGATCTGGTGCTGGTTTTCGAGAAAGGCAGCTATGAAGAACACGCTAAGGCGGTCGAGATATTTGTTAACGCTCTTTCAGCGATGACACGCAACGGCCGCATGTATCGCGTTGATCTACGGCTGCGGCCGTACGGCAGCAAAGGCTTGATAGCGATGCCTGCCGATGCTTTTCTGGATTACCTAGAAACAAAGTCGGAGATCTGGGAATATCTCGCTTTCGTCAAACTGCGTGCCTCGGGCGGCGACCGTAAACTTGGCGAGTCGGTCGAACTGCGTGCCCGCGAGATAATTCATCGAAAGGCTCTCGAATGCGACCCCGAAGAACTCCGCAGCGAAACCATTCGCATCCGCAAAGCCCTCGAATCCCGTGCCCGCTCACGCCGCAAGGACGAGATCGACATCAAATACGGCGAAGGCGGCCTGCTGGACGTCTATTTCGCAACGCGGTATCTACAGCTTCGCTACAACATCCCCGACACCGGCGACGACCGCTCGACCGGCCACATCATCGATCGCCTTATTAAGGAACTCCCATCAGACTCAGGCGTCTCACGCAAAGCCCTCGAAACACTCCGCCGGGGGCATGCAATACTTTCAGCGATAGACCATTTTACTCGTGTCAATAATGGACGGACAACGCGAATTTCGCCCCATGATGATCATTTCACGATAAATGTTCTGTTCCCTATGAGGATTGGGGTTCGTTCTACCTTCGAGGAGGTGGTCAGCTCTACATTTTGAGTTCTTACCGAATAGCTGTATCATCATTTCGATTCCGAAGCATCAAGAATTTCAACACTTTCCGTAGATTTTCAGAGGAGGTTAACATTTATGAAAATACAAAGGCTGTTAGCCACGATAGTCGCATGCAACCTGGCACTCTTGGTTACTTTGCCAATGAACTTTATCGAAGCAGATGAACTTCGCGAGGTTCTTATACCCGACGGAACCGAGATAACCGCACTACTTACCGAGACCATATCAAGCAAGTCAGCTCAAGTCGATGATCCGGTTACTTTCAAAGTCGAAGAAGATGTGATTATCGATGGTGCCGTTGTCATCGCGAAGGGAACTTTGGTCAAAGGTATAATCTCTAATGCAAAGAAAGCTGGGTTTTTGGGTAAAGGCGGCGAATTGAATATGCGACTGGAAACCACTACCGCAGTTGACGGACAGAAAATAAAGGTCCGCGCCTCCCGTGGTCGGGAAGGCGAGAATAAAACAGGTACGACCATTGCACTAACCGTTTTGCTGGGTCCTGTTGGACTTCTAAAAAAAGGCAAGAATGCAGAGATCAAGGAAGGAACGAAGATAACGGTCTATACCGACGAAGACAAACGTATTAAGGTCGCTACTCCCTAATTCGATAGGATTGCATCAATATATGCAGGGATATTTCGAACGTCTTTAACTCTATCGGCATCGCGGAATCTAGCGATGCTTTTTTCTTTTGATTTTGCAGGTTCGGTGCCTTCGTGATTTTTGTTACACTTGCACCCGACGTTAGAGACCTCAAGGAGCCTAAATGGAATTCATTCGCGTGACATCTCGTTTATTGGTAGTAACGATTACGTTCGTCTTTGTTCAATCGACATCCTTTGCTACACATACCGAACCGGCGTTCGATTTCTACGCTCGCGGGCCGTACAGGGAAAATGTGCCGCGGCCGCAGAAGATATTGCGTTTTGACGTAGGCGAACATCATACGACCTACGGGCAGATGGAGCAGGTGATATTTGCGATTGCAAAGGCGGCCCCGGAACGCGTAAAGATCTACGAGATCGGCCTGACCAACGAGCATAGGATGCAGTACGTCATTGCGGTTTCGTCGCCTGAGAATATGGCGCGGATCGACGATATCCGCGAACAGAATGCACGCCTTGCCGACCCTCGCCGAACAACGACGGCCGAGGCAGCCGCTATCGCCGAACGCAATCCGTCGATCGCGTGGATGTCCTATACCGTTCACGGCAACGAGTCGTCATCGTTCGAGGCTTTTATGCAGGTTCTGTATCAGCTTGCCGCGTCGGACGAGCCCGCAACGCTCGATATCTTAAAGAACAACGTCGTTCTGATCCTTGCTGGAATGAACCCCGACGGGCACGAACGTTTCGCCACATGGTACAACTCCGTCGCGATCGGGGACGCGAACCGCTTCGCAATAGAGCACCGCGAGCCTTGGTCCGTTTGGGGCCGCGTGAATCACTACCGTTTTAACTTGAACCGCGACACGCTTGCGTTCACGCAGAAGGAATCGCGGAACATGCAGCGGGCATATCTCGAATGGAATCCGCAGCTTGCGGTCGATCATCACGGACAACCGTCGCAATACTTCTTCCCGCCTGTCGCCTTGCCGATCAACCCGAATCTGCCCCAGCCGC
Organism: Acidobacteriota bacterium; assembly: GCA_019639155.1. Taxonomy (GTDB): domain Bacteria; phylum Acidobacteriota; class Blastocatellia; order Pyrinomonadales; family Pyrinomonadaceae; genus OLB17. The sequence continues at coordinate 25,761 of JAHBSJ010000011.1, forward strand.
AATACAACAAATGGCTCGACGTTTACGGCCGTGCAAATGCTGCGGCATTCGATAAACAAAACTGGGATTATTACGTCCGCGATATTTTTGATGCATTCTATCCGGGCTATTGGGATATGTATCCGTCGCTGAACGGGGCGTCAGGCATGACCTACGAAACCGACGGCGGCGGCTTCAAGGGCCTGAATTGGACACGCGACGACGGCACGATAGTCACGTTCAGATCGTCGATCGCAAAACATTACGTCGCGTCAATGACCACGCTGGAAACGAACGGCAAATTCAAGACCGACCGCATAAAGGATTTTTACGATTTCCGCTCGCGTGCCATGGCCGAACATGCACGGTCGCCGCTCAAACGCGTCATCATCGACCCGACAAGCGACCGTGTAAAGGCAGCCGAAATGATCGAGGTGCTGCGGCTTTCAAAGGCCGAGGTCAAGGTCGCTACCGAGCCTTTCACATCGCCTGCAGCACGATCCTATCTGGAAAAGAACGCTCGGCCCGCGTCGCGTCGATTCCCTGCCGGCACGTACGTGATCGATCTCGATCAGCCGCAGCGTATCTATTTGAAGGCGGTTCTTGAGCAGGATACGCCGCAGGACAAGGCGTTCGTAGAGGACAATATGGCGCGGTTTCGCCGCAATCAGATGCGCGGCAAAGGCCAGCCGAAGGAGGAATACGGATTCTACGACCTCACTGCTTGGTCGATGCCGCTTTCCTTTGGCGTTGACGCCTGGTGGTCCGACGAAACGAGTTCGATCCCGTCCCGAATGGTGGACGATGCGTATGTTGAGGCACAAAAACGCGGTGGCGTTTCAGGCCGCGCATCTATCGCGTATCTGATTCCCTACGAAACGGACGCTGCTTCCGCGATGGTCCTTCGGCTGATGCAGAAAGGCTACAAGGTCGCCGTCGCTACGCGTCGCCTGAACGCAGGCGGCCGCAACTGGAACGCCGGCACGTTCGTCCTACGAGTTTCCCGCAATCTGAACACCGTTCACGACACGATCGCTCAGTTCTCGCGTGAAATGGGCGTTAATGTCGTCGCCGTTAACTCGGGCTACTCTGATGAAGGCGACACCAGCGTCGGCGGTGAGAACGTAATTTCGCTGGTGCAGCCGAAGATCGTCGTCGCTGCGGACGAAGGCGTGCGTCAGGAATCGTTCGGCTCGATCTGGTGGACTTTCGATAAATACGGCATAAAATTCACGCCGATGGCGTTCTCGTCGATACGCGGCGGAGGGTTGCGGGGCTTCAATGTCCTGATCCTGCCCGACGGCCAACCGGGCCAGTACATGCGCCAGCTCGGCCCGCAGGGCGTTGGTACGTTGAAGGATTTCGCCGCGAACGGCGGCACCATCATCACGATCAGCGGTTCTTCGGTCTTTGCCGCTCTGAAAGATGTCGCGCTGACCTCGACAAAACTCGTCGGCAGTGAGGATGACGATCAGAAACCGAAAGACACCGGCACTGCAAAGACAGAACAGCCCGCCGCGACGCCCGAGCCGATCACGGGCCAGCCTGTTGACCGTTACGAATGGATCGCTCCGGGATTGCCGCCGATCGCGTCGCCGTCAGCCGATGCCAACAAGGTTCCCGAACCGCTGCCCGGTGCGATGTTCCGTGCGACCATCGACCGCACGACCTATCTGACGTATGGCATGGAACGTAACGAACTTCCGGTCCTCCTTGCGAGCGGCTACTTTTTCCGGTACTCGAAAGAAGGCACGAACGCTTTCGTTTTCGACGAAAAGCCAAAAACGCCGCTCACCGTTTCAGGCTTTGTCTGGGAAGGAAATACGGAACGCCTTCTGTCCGGCACGTCGTACATCATAGGTGAAAAGATGGGCGGCGGCCAGATAGTTCTTTTCGCCGAAGACCCTTTCTACCGCGGGATGACCCGTGCGGCGACACGGCCGTTCTTTAACGCCATCGCGTTCAACGGTATTTTTTAGTTTGCGATACCGGACCGGTCAGACCTCCCAGACTATCCGGACTCTCTAGACTCTTTATGTTTACTATAAAAGCGGGTTTCACTGATGACATCGAGATTCGGGCCGAAGGTGCCCGCGTACGCGAATTTTTCCTTGATCTGCAAAATTTTGCCGAGCTGATGCCCGGCGTTGATTCGATCCGAATGGACGCTGACGGCGTTGCACATTGGCGCGTTGCGGCCGAAATTCCGGTCGTCGGAAAGATGGAACAGAATTTTGCTGTAAAACTCGAAGAAAGCAACGAAAACCGCATCGAATGGGGCCCGACAAATATTGAATCCGGCAACCTGCTGCGGTTTTCGGCCGACTTCGAGTACCCGGAAGCGAACCTTACGAAAATGCGCTTCACCGAACACGTCGAACTGCGCCGCGAAAAGGCACGCGAGCTGCATTTTCTCGCCGGCATGGCAGGCGAGGCCCTCATCAGCGCCGAAATGACGAAAAGCGTCTCCGCCATGATCCGCGTGTTCATGGAAAAAGCAAAAAATAGATTGGAAGGAAAGTAGCGCAATCAACACACGAAAAAAGCGAGTGTGACCAACTTCATCGTTCGCGGCCTTCGTGTTTTTCGCGGGAACTCGCTAGGTTATTGCGCCGCCGTCAACGATCACGATCTCGCCGCTCATGAAGCTGTTGCGGTCGCTGCACATAAAGGCGGCGAATTCCGCGAGCTCTTTCGGGTCGCCTTTGCGGCCTTTCGGTACCCAAAAATCGTGCATCTGAATTAGTCTTTCAGGCAGTGAGTGGCCGAGGTCGGTGTCAAAGATCCCGGCGGCGATGGCGTTAACTGAGATGCCAAAGTTCGCGGCTTCGCGCGACAGGCATTTTGTAAAGCCGATCATCGCTGCCTTAGACGTCGCGTAGTGAACCGAAGTCGGCAGGCTGCGTATCGCACCGACCGACGTGATATTCAGGATGTGACCGTGGCGTTCACGGAGCATCTGCTTGTAGAAAGGTTTCGTTACGGCGAATAGGCTGTTTACATTTGTGTCGACGACCCAATCCCAAGACTTGTCGGTGGTCGTAGCAAAATTGTCGGGTTTGTTCACCGCGGCGTTGTTGACAAGTATTTGTATCGGTCCCCAGGCGTCCTTTATCTCGCGGGCAACGTGCTTCATACCGTAGCGGTCGGTCACGGATACCTTATAGCTCAACGCACGGCGGCCGTGTGCCTCGATCTTAGCCTCGACCTCTTTCGCCAGGTCTTCGCTGGAATGATAATTGAACGCGACATCCGCTCCTTCGCGTGCGAAGATCTCGCAGATCGCCGCTCCTATGCCGCGCGTGCCGCCCGACACGAACGCACGTTTTCCTTCGAGTAAAAGACTCAAGTTAACTCACCTCTGCCGACACTTATAGTGTTCGAAAATACCAATTGACAAGGTTAATAGATGCGGTTGTTGCTGACAAGCAGCGGTGTGAATTAAGCGGCCGCAGCGGCGTCTGCCTGCTGAACCTTAGGCAGCAATGCTTCAATTTCGCGAATGATCTGCTCCGTAGAATCGGGCATCGTCAATCCTGCAGTAGCATCACGCATTCGCGTATATTTCCCGTTATCCAAAAGTAACTCGCGAATGATCGGCACTATCTCTGACGGCTTTTTCAGCAGTATTCCCGCACCTTTTCGCGACAGCAGATCGACGGTGCCGGCTTCCTGCGGCATCGGCGGCGTCGTTGTATCAGCGATGATCGGCAATCGGCACGCAAGTGCCTCGAAGGTCGTCAGGCCGCCCAATTTAGACACCATCACATTCGCCGACTGCATCAATTTCTCGATATCTTCGGAGTAACCGATGACCTTTACGGGAAACTTCGCCGACTTTGCGATCTCCTCGGCCTCAGCTCGCAATTCCTCGTTCTTGCCGGCGAGAAAGATCGCCTGTACGTCGAGCTCGCCGCGTACAAGCTCTCGGAAGATCTTTGGTATATTGCCGCCGCCGACCCAGCCCGCGTTTACAAAGACCGTGAATTTTTCCGGATCGAGCCCGAACATTTGCCGCGCCGCCTGTGCGTCCTTTTCATCGGCGACGCGAAACTTAGGATTCACCGGCATTCCGGAAATCTTGATCTTTTCGGGCGACACGCCGTAATCGACAAGCTGCCGCTTTGCGTCCTCGTTCGCGACCAGATAAAGCGAAACGTCGTCGCAAGCCCAGCCTTTCCAAAAGCCGTAGCACGGATCGGTAACGACGGTTACGAGCGGTATCTGGCCTGCGAGATTGAGTTCGCGAAGTATTCGCCCGAAGATGTGCTGCGTCAGCGGATGTACGCTGACGACGATGTGCGGGCACCATTTTTCGAATTGCTCGCGGACAAAACCGATGCAGCGTTTGTGAAAGAATTCTCGTGTTTCCGGACGGATCTTGTTGACGGCCCAGTAAAGATATTTCATCCAGCTCTGCCTGTGGCGAAGCATCCAGTTGTAAACCGCAACGAGCTTTTCCGTGACGTGATGCGATTCCTCGACGGCCTTAACGATCCGAACGGCCGCCGATTCACCCTTCCAAAAGCGTTCAAGCCCGTCCGCGATCGCCTGCGCGGCACTGCGATGCCCGCCGCCGGTGTCGGAGGAGATGATCAATACCTTTGGGGTGTTTGCCGACATCTAATTTGGAATGGTAAGACTCTCGACGATCTCTCTTAAACGCGTGTCCGAGATATCCGGCATCTCGCTCTTGTCGCAGATCGACAGCAAATAAACGACGCCTTGTTTTTCCTTATCAACAACTCGTATTTGAAGCTCGATAAACCGCGTGATCACCCTGAGCCCGCCGCTCTTTCCTTTTCCTTTGCTCCTGACCGCTAACCTGATCTTGTAAATATCGCTGCCGAGCGAGGTTCCAGTTCTTGGTTCAACCGCCAGCTTTTCGCCGAGTACCTCAAGTTCGCCTTTCAATGACCGATACTTCTTATCGAGACGCTTTGCCTCACGTCGAAAGTTGTCAACCGTGACTATGTCACATTTCATGCAGAAGTTCTTTCAGCGTGGTGCCCCGCTTTTTTCCCCGATGAATTCGATCGGCATCTTTCAACGCGGCACGCAGGCCGTTGCGGAACTTCCTTTCCGCGATCAGCTTGTCTCGCTCGGACATCAGCTTGTCCCATTCTTCGACAGGAAGCTGCACGAAAAGACGTTCGCCTACGTCGTTAACGATGTATGTGAGATTTCGCATTATTCAAGCCTTCAACGCCACTTCCCGCGCGGCGGCGAAGCCGTTAGATGCCGCAGCCTTTCGCATTTCCTTTTCGAGCTTCTTGATCTTGACAAGATGCCCGGGATTGAACGGCAGCGACGGATAGAAGCAGTTCGATTCGTGTGTGCAGTGGCAGCCGTTCGCGACCTCTTTACGGCGAGCTTTCATCAGATCGGTGTTCCACGCGGCCTGGAAATCCCAGTCGTAATCACGCAGATTCAGCACCTCGGTCTTGGTTTCGCACGACGACAGATCGCCCGTATCGTAAATGACCGCACCGGCACTGCCTGCGTAGCATTTCAACTGCGCCTTGTCTTCGGCCTTGGTCTTGGCGATGACGTCGTGCATGTAGATATCGACCGCGGCCTTGAAGATGCCCGACTTGCCCCCGTAGTGATTTTTGAGTGCTGCCGAACGCGTGTCCTCAAGTATCATCTGCGAAAGTTGCTCGTAACGCCTGTGGTCGAAATTCAACTCATTCGGATCCGCGGAAGGCGGTCGGATGTAGTTGATGTTCACCTTGTCCGGTTTGAGGTCATACTTAAGGAAATCGTACCAATCAAAGATCGTGTCTTCGTTCGAGTGCATCACGCACGTGCACGTTTGAATATCGAGCTGCGGATACTGCTCGCGCTTCATCTGCTGTAGCGTGCGTGCGGTGTGAATGGCCTTGTCCCAGCTTCCGTCTTTGCGGCGGATCTTCTCATGAGCCTCTTTCATACCGTCGATGCCGAGAGCGACAGAAACATTCAATTTAGGACATTCGTCCATGATCCGAGCGACATCAGGAAAGATACGCGGATGTATCTGACCGTTTGACATCAGATAAACGCTGTCAAGCTTGTTGTTCTCATAGAACGCACGCACGATCTCCGGCAGGTCCTTTCTAGTGAACGGCTCGCCGCCTGCCAGCACAAGAACGCCCAGATTTCCGCCCAGAGTTTCCGAGATCTTCGCGATCTCATCGGACTTCATCTGCAGTTTCTTGCGGCCGCGGTCGTCGAGCTCCTCGGTGAAAAAACAATGCGTGCAGCGCATATCGCAGACGCTCGTTACAAGTATGTTCAAAAACACCGGCGAGATCGGCCGGCCCACGAGTATACTCGCGTATCGCTTAAATATCTCTTTGGTCGCAAAATCCATTATTATTCCTTTGCCGCGGCAGTTTCCTTCGCAGCCCTATCGGCACAATTCGCCATCTAAAATGTATCGTATTCAAAGCACTTTCAGCAATGTAATACAACGGTTAAGATGTTGATATGTTCCGCCGCGTTTATCTCGATAATAGTGCCACGACGCCCGTCGATCCGAGAGTGGTCGAGGTAATGCTCCACTTTTTGACAGAAACGTATGGGAACGCATCAAGTATTCATCATTTCGGCCAGCAGGCTCGCACCGCTGTCGATGCAGCCCGTCACTCCGTCGCACGCCTGATAAACGCACGCCCGAACGAGATCGTTTTTACATCTGGCGGGACGGAAAGCAATAATCTCGCCATTCGTGGTCTCGTTGAGGCGAACGAGCAACACGGCCGTCATATAATCACGACAAAAATCGAACATTCAGCCGTCAAGAACGTCTGCGCGGATCTGGAAAAACACGGGTTCGACGTGACCTATGTGCCCGTATCATCCGATGGCGTTGTCAACGCCGATGACATTTGCTCAGCGATCCGTGATGACACAGTTTTGATAACCGTAATGACGGCGAACAACGAGATCGGCACGCTGCAGCCCGTCGCAGAGATCGGAACTCTCGTTAAAGAGCTTCGCGATTCGGGCCGAAAGATCTGGTTCCACACCGACGCGGTTCAGGCTGTCGGCAAGATCCCTGTCGATGTGAACGAACTCGGCTGCGATCTGCTTTCGCTTTCGGGGCACAAGCTTTACGCTCCCAAAGGCATCGGTGCGCTCTATATCAAGCGTTCCGTCCGCCTGCACCCGCAAAATATCGGCGGCCATCAGGAACGTAACCGTCGCGGCGGAACCGAAAGCGTTCCGCTGATCGCGGCTCTCGGCAAAGCGTGTGAACTCGCTGCGGTCGAAATGGAGGCCGAAGCGATACGGCAAAAGCAGCTTCGTGACGATCTCGAAAACCGCATCGCCGACGCCGTGCCGAACATCATCTTCAACGGCAGCCGCGAATCACGAATTCCCAACATTACCAACGTTTCTTTCCTCGGCACCGAAGGCGAGGCGTTGCTGATCATTCTCGACATGCAGGGCATCGCCGTATCGACAGGCTCCGCGTGTTCATCGGGAACGCTCGAACCGTCGCCCTTGATCCGCGCTTTGGACGAAGACGACAACCGTGCCCGTTCTGCGTTGCGGATCAGCCTCGGGAGGTTCAACACCTCTGACGACATCGACCGCATTGCTGAGATCATTCCTGCAGCGGTCGAGACGCTTCGCAAACTCGGAAGATCCGCATAAAAAAAGAGGCCCCGACGGTTTCCCGTCGAGGCCCACATTCCTCCCGGTGGGAGGTCAAATACTAGTCGCTGACGATGATGCCTTCGCGGCTGTTGTTGTCCGTGCAGCCTTTCGAATCGCTGACGATGATTCCGTCGCTGACGATGATCCCTTCGATGTAGCGGATGACCGAGCGAAGGAAATCCGAAACGATGATGCCGCCGTTTTCTTTCGACTGGCAGCCTTTCCTAGCGTCGCTGACAATGATGCCGTCGCTGACGATGATTCCTGCATTTGCGAAAGTCGCGGTGAAACCCATTACGAGTGCCAAGGTGACCGTTGTGATTGTCTTTTTCATTTTATTCTCCTCTCCAAAAGGTTATTTTCAGTAAATCTGAAGCGTTATTGCTTCGTTTCGACCTTCTATATGTCAAGGAGCGTGCCACGGCATGCCAAACCGAAAAGAAAAATCACAATGCGTTTGTTTACAATAGTTTAGACGAACTCAATTTTCGATCGAATTGAATATTTTGCGTTGCAGAAAAGTGTATACCATTTATACGATCAGACCCGCCTTTTTCGCTAACGTACTTATTTTCAATGCTTTACTGATTTGGATACAAAGTATGCAGACAATAAATGGATACTTCGTAAACAGTTGGCAGGCGCAATTGTGGCGTTTATACTGTTGGTTACAGTTTTTTCGAGGTATCTATGAACCAGAACATTCGCAAGTTTGCAGCTCTTTTTGTACTCACCGCGTTCTCATTTTCGGCGGTTCCTGCACAACAGAAATTGAAATATCCTGACGCCAAGCGCGTCGATCAGGTCGATGACTTTCACGGGATCAAGGTCGCTGACCCTTATCGCTGGATGGAAGATACCGGCTCGGACGAAACACAAAGCTGGATCGAGGCGCAAAACAAGCTCACTAACTCATACTTTGAGACCATCCCGCAGCGTGCCCGCATCCGCGAACGCTTAACAGAGATCTGGAATTTCGAACGCATCTCGGCTCCGTCAAAGATAACGGACGGCTTCTACATCTATTCGCGAAACGACGGCTTGCAGAACCAGAGCGTGCTTTACCGGGCATCGTCGATCAAGGACGAAGGTAAGGTATTCTTCGACCCTAACAAGCTCTCGGCCGATGGAACTGTTGCCCTCAGCGGCTCCTCGTTCACCGACGACGGCAAGCTCTGGGCATATGGCGTCGCTCGGTCCGGTTCTGACCGCACCGAATGGCGGATCATGAACACGGAAACCGGCGAGCACCTTGCCGACACGCTTCCGCCGAACCGCCAGGGCGGTGTTTCGTGGGCAAAGGATAATTCCGGCTTTTATTATCAGCGGTATCCGGCCCCCGAAGCAGGTGCCGAGCTTCGTGCCGCTAACCGCTTTCCTAAGATCTATTTCCATAAGCTGGGCACTCCGATCTCGGAAGATAAGGTCATCTACGAACGCAACGACGATGGCGAACTGACATCGGGCGGCGGCGTTACTGAGGACGGCAGGTTTTACGTTATCTCGACCTCGAAGGGAACGCAGCGGATGAACGAGGTTCACTTCAAGGACCTTTCCCGGCCCGATTCCCCGATCGTCCCGCTTATAAGCGAGCGGACGAACAGTTGGGGATTTGTCGGCAACGATGGGCCTGTCTTTTACTTTCGCACGGATAAAGATGCCGAACGCGGCAAACTGGTCAGCGTAAACGTCCTGGCGCGCGAGCGCGTTTGGAAAGATGTTATCCCGCAGTCGGCCTATACGCTCAACAGCGTTCAGATGATCAACAATCAGTTCGTTGCGAACTACCTGAAAGACGCTTATACGAACATCAAGATCTACGACAAGAACGGCAAGCATGTTCGCGACGTTGAACTGCCGGGCATAGGTTCCGCAGGCGGCTTCGGCGGCAAGCAGGACGCGACCGAGACCTTTTACAGCTTTTCGAGCTTCAATGCCCCGGCAACGATCTATCATTACGATATGAAAGCCGGCAAGAGCACTGTCTTCCGCACGACCCCGGTGAAGTTCGACGGTTCAAAGTACGAGGTAAAGCAAGTTTTCTTCAACAGTAAGGACGGGACACGCGTCCCGATGTTCATCGCACACAAAAAAGGCCTCAAGCTCGACGGAACCAATCCGACGATCCTTTACGGCTACGGCGGTTTCAACATTTCGCAGACACCGGGCTTCTCAGTCTCTCGGGCCGTTTGGATGGAAATGGGCGGCATTTTTGCCCTCGCGAACATCCGCGGCGGTGCAGAGTACGGCAAAGAATGGTGGGCGAACGGTGCGGTTCTGAAAAAGCAGAACACCTTTGACGATTTTATTGCCGCGGCGGAATTCCTCATCGATAACAAGTACACAAGCCAGCCGAAACTTGCCATTCAGGGCGGTTCGAACGGCGGCCTTCTCGTCGGAGCAGTGCTCAACCAGCGGCCCGATCTTTTCGGCGCGGCCCTTCCGGCTGTCGGCGTGATGGATATGGTGCGTTTCACCGAATTTACGGTCGGAGCCTTCTGGAAATCAGACTACGGCGATCCGAAGAATCCGGATGAGTTCAAGGTTCTTTACAGCTATTCGCCGCTGCACAATGTAAAGCCCGGCACAAAGTATCCCGCAACGCTCGTGACAACGGCCGATACCGACGACCGCGTATTCCCGGCTCATAGCTTCAAGTACGCGGCTGCGCTACAGGCGGCACAGGCGGGCGATGCTCCGATCTTGATCCGCATCGAGACAAAAGCCGGCCACGGAGCCGGCAAACCGGTATCAAAACAGATCGAGGAACAGACGGACATCTTCGGATTCCTGTTCAAGAACCTGAAAATGAAATAGCCAAGAGGGCTCACTTTAATTAAATTAAATAATGAAGAAAAACAGGATCGACATCTTACTGCGCCCGGTGAATAAGTTCATCGCGAACGAGACCGCGGGCGGCATCGTGCTATTTGCGGCGGCGGTACTCGCAATGATCGTTGCGAATACACCTTTCCATGAGTTTTATCACGAACTGTGGAAATACAAATTCACGATCGGTTTTCCACCTGATCTTCAAATATCCAAATCGCTGCATCATTGGATCAACGACGGACTGATGTCGGTCTTTTTCTTCGTAGTCGGCCTGGAACTTAAACGCGAGATCATCGGCGGCGAGCTTTCCAACGCGAAAAAGGCCGCATTGCCGCTGGCGGCGGCCGCGGGCGGTATGATAGTGCCGGCGTTGATCTATTTCGGATTCAACTACGGCAAGGACAGCATCTCGGGCTGGGGTATTCCCATGGCGACGGACATCGCATTCGCTCTGGGCATTCTCTACCTGCTGGGCAAACGCGTTCCGCTTGCCTTGAAAGTATTCTTGACGGCGCTTGCCATCGGCGACGATATTGGAGCGGTGCTTGTGATCGCGTTCTTCTACACGTCTGACATCTCGCTGTTCAGCCTCGCCCTCGGCAGCGCATTCATGGCGGTGCTGATCGGAGCGAATTTGCTCGGTGTGCGTTCGCCGGTATTTTACGGCATCGTCGGCATCGGCGGATTGTGGCTGGCGTTCTTGCTTTCGGGCGTTCACGCGACGATCGCGGGCGTTCTGGCCGCGCTGACCATTCCCGCGACAGTCAAGATCGACGCAAAAGGCTTCCTCGCCAATCTTCGCCGCGAGGCCGAGCATTTCGAACACGCCGAAGAAGGCCCGAAGGACCTCATCAGCCCCGACCAGCTTCACGCCATCGACAGCATCCGCAAATACACGAATGCCGTCGATACGCCGCTCCAGCGTCTGGAACACGGCATGCACCCGCTTGTTGCGTTCGTGGTTCTTCCGGTATTTGCGTTCGCTAACGCCGGTATTACCTTCACGGCAGATCTGTTCCAACAGATCGCAAGTCCCGTGACCCTGGGCGTTTGGTTCGGCCTGACATTCGGCAAGACCATCGGGATCGCAATATTCAGTAAACTTGCTGTCTGGATGAAGATCGCAGAACTTCCCGAGGGCGTAACGTGGAGAAAGATCTACGCCGTGTCGCTGCTTGCATCTATCGGATTCACGATGTCGATCTTCATCACGGAGCTTGCCTTTACAAATCCCGACCACATTTTGCAGGCGAAGCTCGGCATCTTTATCGCGTCAGGCATCGGCGGCGTTTTGGGTTATCTGATCCTTCGTATGGGCAGCCCGCTCCCCGCGAACGGCAACGGCGACGACAACGGCACCTAGCCGGACCGCAGGCTGCCTGCCTTCTTATTCGTCGGACCGCAGGCAGCCTTGCCTGCAAACTTTGCCGCCGGGAACGCGGGCTGCCGGGCGTGCCGCCTATTTGCACAAGCCCGCGCGTGAGCAAGGGCGATAGCGAACGACCGGCATAAACGAAGAAACCGCACACATCTTCTGCCCGCGTACTTTCCGCCTGACCATGCTCCGGATATCGCCCTTGCTCACGTGCGGGCTTCTGCAATTTGGTCTTTGGGCTGAAGCCCGCGATTCCGTGTGCTGATCTCAACCGTCGGCTAAAGCCGACGGCAATTCCAAAGCATAAGATTCAGGCCGGCAGTCTGCGGGCCGGCGTTCAACCACCCGCAACCGCAGGTGGTTCTGACAAGAGGCGAGCCTCTCCGCAGTGCACCCGCGGCAAGCCGCAAGTACACACGCAGAGCCCAAAAGCCTGTGTTTGCGGGCTTTTTTGTTGTTGGAATGGCCTCGGGAGAATGTTTTTTGACCTCAGGAGAATGTTTTTTGGCCTCAGGAGAATGTTTTTTCACCTCAGGAGAATGTTTTTTGACCTCAGGAGAATGTTTTTTGACCTCAGGAGAATGTTTTTTGGCCTCAGGAGAATGTTTTTTGACCTCCCGAGAATGTTTTTTCACCTCCCGAAAATGTTTCTACACCTCCCGAAAATGTTTCTACACCTCCCGAAAATGTTTTTACACCTCCCGAAAATGTTTTTACACCTCCCGAAAATGTTTTTTCACCTCCCGAAAATGTTTCTACACCTCCCGAAAATGTTTTTACACCTCCCGAAAATGTTTTTACACCTCCCGAAAATGTTTTTACACCTCCCGAAAATGTTTTTACACCTCCCGAAAATGTTTCTACACCTCCCGAAAATGTTTCTACACCTCCCGAAAATGTTTTTTTGCCTCAGGAAAAGGTTTTTCAGCATTTAGAAAAGGTTTTTCAGCCGCAGAAGAATATTTCTAAGCACTGAAAGAAGGTTTCTAAGCACTTAGAAAAGGTTTCTAAACACTTAAAGAAGTTTCCGACGCAGCATTCGGCGGAAAATGCGCTTGAAATTTTTTCGATTTGGAGCCAAAGTCATTGAACTTTGCACAAGTCGCACTCCCCGCAGCGTTTTTTTCAAAGGGTTTGCGGATAAATCCACGCTCTGGCAGAGCCAACGGCAAGAACGGCCGATAAAGAAGACGCTCGGGCCGTTTTGGAGCAGATATTGGGGAATATTTTGTCCTGATCTCAACCGTCGGCTAAAGCCGACGGCAATTCCAAAACCTAAAATTCAGGCCGGCGGACTGCGCTCCGGCGTTCAACCACCCGCTACCGCAGGTGGTTCTGACAAGAAGCAGGCTGGCAACCTGCGGTCCGACGACTCTCAACTCTCAACTCATCGGTGGAATGTGCAGAATTCTTTCGGTTCGGTGCCGGGTTTGAATGAGCGTGATTCTTTATCGCGGCAGTTCACGGTCGCCCGCATGCCTGTGAGGAAGCAGACGCTGACTGTGACGCCGGGTTGATCGTTGTCGTCGGGTTCGGGAGTCGGCGGCGGCGTGCGGCCTTCGCTGGCGTCCTGCCAGGATTGCGTGACAGGCGTGGCGGACGCGTCCGGATTCGGCATCGGGACGTTGCCGACCTCGTCGATCGGTATTAGAGAGCGGTTCGGCACGGTGCCGGCAATGAATAGCTCGATGCGGCGAAATTCCGCAGGGACATTGGTCACGAAAACCTCGACCGGCGGCGTCGGTTCGGGGTCGATGTACTGTTGAAGTTCCGGATCGATGCTCGGCGAAGGCAGCGGCGTGGCGTCCGGCGTGGGCGTCGCGTCGAGTTCGCGAATGAGCGATCCATTGCGGATATCGATCTCGGCTTTGCGGACGTTGGCGGGCATCGTCCAGTCGCCGTTGTATTCGGGATGCAGCCGGACCGCCTCTTTCATAAAATCCGCCCATATCGGCATCGCACTGTCGGAACCTTTCAGCCCGAGGTCGTCGCCGTTGTCAAAGCCGACGTAAACCACGCACACGATCTCCGGCGTGAATCCCGCGAACCAGCCGTCACGCGACGTGCCGGTTTTGCCCGCGAAGCCCGTCTTGCCAGCGTTGTTTCGAAAGCCCCAGCCGCCGAGCTGTGCCGCGGTGCCGCGGTTTATCACGTCCTTCATCATGTCGTTCATGATGTATGCGACATCCGGGCGGACGACGTTCTTTTTGTCGGGCATCACGTGATTGACCGTGCGGCCGTCGCCGGAAGCGACCCGCGTGATCGGCATCGGAGCAGTGCGGTCGCCGAGATTTGCGAACGCTGTATAACCCGTCGCGACCTGCAGCGGCGTCGCCTCTGCGGTGCCGAGCGCCATCGAAGGATAGGCTTTTTCAACTTTCGGCAGGCCGGCCTTTGCGGCGAGGTTCATCACGCGGCCGATGTTCAGCTGCATCGCAACATCGACGGCGATTACGTTCTTGCTCTTGACCAAAGCGTCGCGGAGCGTGGTGTCCTGATTCGAGAAAAAGTCGCCGAAATTCCCCGGCGAATATGTGTCGTTTCCGAACGTGAACGTCTTCTTTTCGTCCTTAAATACACTCGCCGCCGTAAACTGCCGCGTGCTCGAATCGTATGCCGAATTGATCGCCGCCAGATAGACGAACGGTTTGAAGACCGAGCCCGGCTGACGCAGCGCATCTGTCGCACGGTTGAATTGGTTCTCTAAATAATCGCGTCCGCCGATCATCGCTACGATCTCGCCGGTCTTTGGCTTGATCGCGACGAGCGATGCGTTCAGGCCCGTCTTTTTCGGGAACTTCTTGTCTAGAGCCGTCAGGCGTTTTGCGACCGTCTCATAAGCGATACGCTGCAGGTCGGGATCGATCGAGGTGTAAACACGAAGATGCTGGAGAGCTTCCGGATCGTTCACGACCTTTGGGACCTGATCGACGACGTACTGCGAAAAATACGGCATTCCCTGCAGGTCGCGTGTGTTTGAGATCTGTTTCAGGACGATCTCTGTTTTGCGTGCCTCTGCAAACTCCGCCTGCGATATCTCGCCCGCTTCGAGCATGTCCGAAAGCACCTGGTTGCGGCGTTCTTTCGCTCTGTCGGGATATTTATACGGCGTGTAGCGGTTCGGGCTGCGGATGACGCCGGCAATGAACGCCGCTTCGGGCAGCGTCAATTGCGAGACGTCTTTGCCGAAATACGCGTTCGCCGCCTCGCCGACTCCGTAGATCGCAACGCCCGTCTGCTGGCCGAGATAGATCTGATTCGCATACAGCGTGAATATCTCCTGCTTCGACAGCCGCGTCTCCAAAATGAGCGACATGTAGGCTTCGGTCACCTTACGCTGGATGGTCTGGTCGCGTGTAAGCAGCAGGTTCTTTACAAGCTGCTGCGTAATGGACGAACCGCCCTGATTGGCGACCGGCGACCCATCGTCGCCCTCGTAACGCCGCCATAGAGCCCGGGCGATGCCGCGGAAATTGACGCCGTAATGTTCAAAGAACGCTCTGTCCTCGGTCGTGATGATGGCCTTTACAAGGTGCGGCGGCAGGTCGTTGAACGTGACGGTCTTTCGTCGGCCATCGCCTTCGGCAGCGATGGAACTGAGAATTTTCGGCTCGAGCAAAGCCTCGCGAACCTGCTGGCCGCTGTCGCGGTCGCCGATCGCATCGACGCTTTTCTGATCCTTGGTGAATTTTACGGAAACCGCGGGAAATGCCTTCTTGCCGTCGATGATCGCGGTAAGGCCGGGCTCGATGCCGACGACGTCGCCGTCGATGGCATAGCGGCTTCGCGATGCGTCCGCCTTGTCGTTGCGTTCGATGTAGCCAGCGGAACGCAGGTATTCGACCAACTCATTCTTCGATATAGGTTCGCCGACACGTAGCGTTTTTGGGGCGGAATAAATTCCCGCCGTCGCGGTAAAAACGTCGCCGCTCAACAGCCGCTGATCGATACGATCCGAAAACTCGAACCAAAAATACGCCAGCGTCAAAAAGATGCCGAGGCCGAGAAACAGCACCGCCGACACCGTCCACACATTGAACACAGTTCGGTGAAAACGCTGCCAACGCGTCGGCGGCGGGGCCTTGTATGCAATGCCGCGGCGAGCACGCACCCAACCTTTGGGCGGCAATTTTGATCTGCCTGATTTTACGATGTTTTGATCTGGCATTTTCCGGGGGCGGCGGAACAGCAGGAGAGAAACGACAAGCGGCCCTCGCAGGCCTCAAACTAAAATTCTATAGACACCTCTCCCTTGCTGTCCAGCGATTTATCGCCTTTAATTGAATTGTGAAAGTTCTCGTCACAGGCGGCAGCGGCTATCTGGGCACGCATCTGGTCAGGCATTTCGGTGCGGACGACCTTTCGCGGCGTTCGGGCCGCGACGTGCTTTACGAAACCGATTGCTCAATGGCGGCGGACCATGATGTTGTCATCCATCTCGCTGCCGAGATGGACCGAAGCCCCGAAAACGCTGACTCCATTTTCCGTACTAACACCGAAGGCGCCGTCAATGTGTTGATGCATATGCGTGAGAACGCTGTGTTCATCCTTGCGTCGACCAAAGACGTTTACGGGCGTTTCGCCGACAATTACGACGCGGTTCCCGAGACGTGTCCGACCGCGTACGCCGGCCAGTCACCGCTTGAATGGTCAAAGCTGATCGCCGAACGCTACGTCGAATATTACACGCATCAATTGAATATCCGTTCCTGCATCTTTCGGCTTTCGACCGTTTACGCACCGTATTCGGAAGGCAATTTGCCGAATTTCGTCGGCCATTACGCACGGCAGATAAACCTTGGCGAACGCATTCGTCTGCCCGGCGGCGGACGCCCGCGGCGTGATATTTTGCATGTGAACGATCTTGCTTCAGCTTGCGAGGCATTTACAGATTCGGCAATACGCCACGGACTCTACAACATCGGCGGCGGCTCCGCGAATGCTCTGACGCTCCGAGAACTAGTCACCAAAATGGAGGAAGTTTCGGGACTTGAGGCATTGATAGATGAAGGACACCCGCTGCCCGATCCGGTCCCGATGAACTACGTCACGGACATCACGCTTGCGGATCACGAACTCGGCTGGCGGCCTAAGATCGGTCTTAAAGATGGATTGCAGACACTTTTTTAACGCAAAGCCTCATTGCTTTGCGCCATTGCGTTGATCATTTTTATCGATGAAAATTCTCGTACGCGGAACGAATTGGGTCGGTGATGCGGTGATGAGCATTCCGGCGCTCAAAGGGCTCAGGCGTGCATTTCCCGACGCGTTCATCTCGCTGCATACGCGTTCGTGGGCTGAAGGCCTGTTCCAGGACGCGGATTTTATCGACGACATCGTCACATACGACCGCCACAAATGGGTCATCAAGGACGTGCTTGATAACTCAAGGTTTCTTCGGGACGACAAGTACGATCTGGCTGTTCTTTTTCCCAATTCGTTCGAATCGGCGCTGACGACGCTGCTGACGAAAATTCCCCGCCGCATCGGCTACAACAAAGATCTTCGCGGGCTGCTGCTGACCGATCCGATAGCGGTGCCTGAATGGAAGGACCGCCGGCATGAGGTCTATTACTATCTGCACCTTGCCGCCGAGGTCGAACGCCGCGTACTCGGCAGCCGGACTTTCGAGTCACTTGGCGAGCCGGACATTTCTATCGACGTATCAGACGACAGAAGGGCGGCCGCACGCGAACTGCTGCTTTCGAAAGGCGTGGCAACGAACGGCCAGATCGTCGCACTCGGCATCGGCTCTCAGAATTCGCGCGCAAAACGCTGGCCGGCTGAGCGTTACGCAGCTCTCGCCGACAAACTTAGCGGAGAACTTGGCGCCTCTGTGATCCTTGTCGGATCACAAGAAGACTCGGACGCCGCAGCCAAGGTACGGGAACATTCCGGGTCGCAGCTGATCGATCTGACCGGCAGAACAACCCTTTCCGAAGTTGTCGCTATTCTCGCGGTAGCAGATCTGCTCGTCGCGAACGATATGGGACTTGCTCACGTTGCGGCCGCGGTCGGTACACCGACCGTAGTCATTTTCGGACCGACAAGACACGAAACCACACGGCCTTTTTCTCTGAATGCACTCGTAGTGAGAAAAGATGTAGAATGTTCGCCGTGCATGCTGCGCGATTGCCCTATCGACCACCGCTGTATGACGCGTATCTCGGTCGATGAGATATTCGAGGCTTCGCGGGCCGCACTCACCCAAATTGATGATAGAGATGACGAAACGCCCGGCGGTCTTTCTTGACCGCGACGGAACGCTGATCGAAGAGGTGAACTTTCTCAGCGAGGTCGAACACCTCCGCGTTTTTGACTACACCGAACATGCTTTACAGCGGCTCAAGGACGCGGGATTTCTTCTTATTGTGGTTACGAATCAATCGGGCATCGGCCGCAGCCTGTACACTGAGGCCGATATGCACGCGATCCATGATGCTCTGCAGGAAAGGACCAATTCCCTGATAGATGGATTCTATTTCTGTCCGCATGTTCCCGATGCGGGCTGTGATTGCAGAAAGCCGGGAACCGGAATGTTCCTGCGAGCGGAAACGGATCATGCGATCGAGATCGCCGCATCGTGGATGATCGGTGACAAAAAGATCGATATCGAGGCTGGGAAAAACGCGGGCGTGCAAACGATCCTGGTAAGGACCGGCTATGGGGCCGAACACTCTGAATCGATCAGCGGCGTTGCCGACATCGTGACAGACGACCTCGGCGAAGCGGCAGAGATAATTCTAGCCCGCTCGGCCGAAATCGTCCTCTAGGCGGATGATATCGTCCTCGCCGAAATATTCGCCCGTTTGCACTTCAATAAAGACGAGTGTTTCGCTGTCGTCTATGTTCTCGGCGCGATGGCTGTCTCCGACGCCTATATCGACCGACTCGCCGGGCCTGACTAGAATATCGCTTCCGTTTAGTGTTACTTTAGCTATGCCGCGGACGACGTACCAATGCTCGGCACGACGGCTATGCTGCTGATAGCTAAGCCTCGAACCGGGCAAGACCTCGATCCGTTTCACCGAAAAATTTTCGCCCGAGTCTAGTTGAGTGAAACTGCCCCAAGGCTTTTTCACCGTTTCGTTCTTCGTTTTCTGAGGTTCTGCCGAATCCATAAGCCGCTGTCGTATGAACAGTCTAGACGAAATCGAACCTACATCCAATCCTCGCGAGGTTCAGCGGATACATACGCTCATCATCGGGCGCCTTTTCGCCATCTTTCTGATGTTGGTCGCAAGCTGGTATTGGCACAGCGGCACGCTGAAAGTGTCGCTCGATTCGATACCGCAGGGCCTGTTCATCGTTTTTGTGATCTCGGTCGGACTGACAATCGCGTACTTCTTCATACTTCGCCTCAGCCGGGCGTATACGGCACAGCTTACCATCCAATTCTTGCTGGATTCGTTATTGATAACTTGGCTGATCTGGCGAACGGGTGATCTGACCTCACCGTATATCACGCTTTATATCGTTCTTATCGGCGTCGCAAGCTTCTTCCTTCGCCCGATGCCGACACTTTTTCTTGCGGTTTGGTGTTCATTCTGTTTCGTGGTCCTTAGTTCACTTTCCGCTGCTGAGGTGATCGAGAGTTCGGGAACAGTGCAAGCGATCGGCAAAGCGATACAGATCGTAAGTTTTCAAGTGGTCGCTTTGCTTGTCGTCGGGCTTTTGGCGTCACGCCTTTCAGAACGCCGGTCGTCCGGCGAAGAACTCGCAGAAACCGCCAAAACGCTGGCCTCACTGCGAGCCTTGCACGAACGCATCGTCGAATCCATCCGCTCGGGCCTCGTAACTACAGACCTGGACGGCATCATCTACACCTTTAACTCAGCGGCCACAGAGATAACCGGTTACAGGCTCGATCAGGTGCAGGGAAGGCCTATCAGTGACCTCTTCGGCGATATTCAGGAGCAGATCGATCTGTCGCTCGCAGCCGCCGGCGAAGGCGAACAGCTTCCTCGTTTCGAGACTGACCTTATCACACCGGAGGGTTTCGCGGTCCGCATCGGGTTCAGCGTTTCTCTTCTTTTCTCGAAAGAGAATGAGGCTTCGGGACTGATAATCACATTCCAGGACCTGACAGAAATTCGCTCCATGGAAGAGAGCATACGACGCAAAGATCGCCTCGCGGCGGTCGGACGCATTGCCGCAGGGCTCGCTCACGAGATCCGTAATCCGCTCGGAGCAATGAAAGGGGCGATCCAAATGCTCGGATCGAAAACTATCTCGGAGGCTTCGCGAGACAGTTTGATGGAAATAGTCCTTAAAGAGTCCGACCGTCTGAATAAGATCATCACTAATTTCCTTAACTACGCTCGTCCGGCTGCGGCCGACTTCGCGGAGGTCGATATGGTGGCCCTGATCGAAGAAACGATAACACTAATTAAGCACGGCCCTGATGTTCAGAGTACCCACGAATTCTCCGCCGATCTGCCTGTACGTCCTATCATTGTGTCTGCTGATGCGGCACAGATGAAGCAGATCTTTTGGAATCTCTCTCGCAACGCTCTACAGGCGATGCCCGAGGGCGGAAGGCTCACGATAGGCTTGAACACACTTCCGAATCAGCGAGTTCGCATCACAATGTCCGATACGGGCGGCGGCATGTCGCAGGAACAGGTGGAACGGCTGTTCGAACCTTTCTCCGAATCAACGACCGGTGGCACCGGACTTGGCCTGTCCATCGTTTATCAAATAGTCAAAGACCACAACGGAGCGATCAACGTACGCAGCAAAGTAGGCTCCGGCACAACTATAAGCATCGACCTTCCGATGGGACGCCGCTCCCTTAATAACGATGACGGCAAAGCGAAGATAATCGAATTTCTGAAAGTACGTAATGCAAAAGAGACGGAAAACTCTTGAATTTGGAACATTTATCAGTAACAATGGTGTTTAACGTCCCTGTGCCGATCATTTCAGCGAAAAACTAGCCCTAATCAGATGCCGAACATCATCATCGTTGACGACGAACAAAGCCTAAGACAAGTGTTGGAACTCGTATTTCGCGAGGAAAGCTACACCGTGCGTACCGCTTTCAACGGTATTCAGGCACTTGAGATGCTCGAAGCAGAACCGGCAGACGTCATTTTGACCGATGTCCGTATGCCCGACATGGACGGCATTGAGCTTCTACGCAACGTCCGCGAGCGTAATCCCGATGTCGGCGTAGTACTGATGACGGCTCACTCCTCGGTCGAAACGGCTCGCGATGCGTTCAAACTCGGAGCGGACGATTTCATCGAAAAGCCCTTCGATGTTGAGGAACTCAAGGTCATCATCGCTAAAACGCTGGAGAAACAGGCACTTGTCAGCGAGAATCGCGCGTTCAAACGTGCACAGCGTGAACGCGGCAGCATTGGCAATATCGTCGGCAGTTCGGCAAAGATGCACGCGATCTTCCAAATGATCGAGACGGTCGCAGAGGTTCAATCGACCGTTCTCGTCACAGGCGAAAGCGGTACCGGAAAAGAGCTTGTTGCCCGTGCTATCCACAGCATGAGCCCTCGTGCGGACAAGCCTTTCATATCAATAAATTGCGGAGCTTTTACCGAAACGCTGCTCGAATCGGAGCTTTTTGGTTACAAGAAAGGTTCGTTCACCGGTGCAAATACCGACCGCAAGGGCCTGTTTGAAGCCGCAAATGGCGGCACGATTTTCCTTGATGAGATCGGCGAAATGTCGCCTGCGATGCAGGTGAAGTTGCTTCGCGTGCTGCAGGAACGGCGAGTGCGCCCTGTGGGTGCTCACGATGAGATACCTGTCGATTCCCGCGTCATCGCTGCGACGAACCGCGATCTGAAACGCATGGCGGAGGACGGAACGTTCCGCGAAGACCTATTTTACCGCATCTCAGTCATACCGATCGATCTGCCGCCGCTGCGCGACCGTAAGGAAGATATACCGGCGTTGATCGAACATTTCGTCCGAAAATTCTGCGACCAATCCGGCAAAGACCTTGGGATCTCACCGCGGACCGCCCAAATTCTGGAAAACTACGCTTGGCACGGGAACGTCCGGGAACTGGAGCACACCATAGAACGTGCAGTCGCACTGGAACGCTCAGCTGAGATACAGCCCGAACAACTCCCAACCCACATAACGAACTACAACCCTGATCGCATAAGGTCGGAATTCAGCCTTCCCGACGACGGTATCGATCTGATGAGCCACTTGGAAAACCTCGAGAAGACCTACGTCATGGAGGCTCTGCGTCAAACCGGCGGTAATCAGACAAGGGCGGCCGAATTGCTTCAGATGCCGGTCCGCTCTTTGCGTCACCTTTTGGACAAGCACAGCATCCGCAGCCTTTCGGCACAAATGCGCAGTTCCGACTGATCGCCATCTTTTTGATCACCGGAAAACTGCTGTTTCTGACAGTTAATGTCAGTCCGGCTCTCACAATTAATGCGAGTATTCACTGTTTTCAAGCGTATTTTTACCTGAAGCAAGTCTGCTGATTCCGCGGTAACATCAAACGAACACAGTACTTAACAGCTTTGTAGGGATATTTGGGGACGATGGCACGGCTATTGTTAGGAAAGATGTGGCCTGGGAAAGGTACAACATTTTTTCGAAACTTTAGGAGATCGTAAACCAAATGAAAAATCAGAAAGGCTTCTCGCTTATCGAACTTTTGATCGTCGTCGTGATCATCGGCATCATCGCAGCGATCGCAATCCCCAACCTGCTG
The DNA here is from genome assembly GCA_019639155.1 of Acidobacteriota bacterium. GTDB lineage: Bacteria > Acidobacteriota > Blastocatellia > Pyrinomonadales > Pyrinomonadaceae > OLB17. Next base: position 48,293 of record JAHBSJ010000011.1, read on the forward strand.
GCGGCTCGCCGCTCGGCTAACGAAGGTTCCGCCATCTCGGCCATGCGTACTCTGCATGGTGCTCAGATGACATATGCTTCGACCTATGGCAACGGCAACTACGCCGGTGATGTAGGTGCCGGTACGACGCAGGCGCTTGCAGACCTCGGAACCCCGGGACTCGTCGATTCAGTTCTGGCGACCGGCACGAAGAGCGGTTACAACTTCGTCGGCGGCCGCGTTGCTGCAACGACGACAAGTCCTGCAGAATTCTTCTTCTCCGCCAATCCGACGACCACGAGTGGTGTGACCCAAACGGGTGCCCGCCGCTTCGGTATCGCGACCAACGGTGTAATGATGGCTGACGCAGCTGCTGCCAACCTCGGTACCGCATTCACGCAGGCAACCGTTGCAACGGCTACCCCGCTCAGCAACTAATAGAAACGAGGCATAGGATCCTCGAAAAGGGAGTCCGAAAGGGCTCCCTTTTTTTGATGTTTTTGCGGCGTGTTACTATCACTCGATAGGTGATCCGCCTATTTATCTCAAATGCCGCCATCTGCCTCCAGATCAGATTCCAATCTTCTCGCATGGGCCTATCCCTTTCTGCTGGCAGCAGGATTGTGTTCATTGCTTGCGACCTATCCTCACGCTTCGATCCGTCCTGCGCAGCCGTACAAGGTAGAGCTGTTTCTGTCGGCATTGGGAATTATTGCGGGAGTATTACTGCTGACGAAATATCGCAGAAATGGCACTGCTATTACGATCACGCTGAATTGTACTGTGATCTGCTTCTTGATCTTTGCAGCCTTTAGTGCGGTCTCTTCACTTTGGGCCGACAGCACGGCGGGTGTTATTCACCATTCCCTTCTGTGGCTTTTCTACATCTTCGTCCTTCTCCTGTTCTCGAATGCTTCAACAACAGACTTTGCGATCAAGCTCTTTATCTCCATCACCGTAATCATTTCTCTCTTTACCATTGTCGATCATTTCTCGGTCGTCGATTTTGCGTTTAGCGAGGGCACGATCCGAATCCGCTATGGCAAGTACGCTGAAATGCTCGTGACAGTCTTGCCGCTGCTTTGGGCGGCCGCTCTATGGTCCAAGACCAAGCGGCTCAAAATGCTTCTTATCACCGCCGCCTCGTTGAACTGGCTCGCCGTGATGCTCTCGCTCAGCCGCGGTGCATTCATCGCGGGCATCGCGGGAATGGCATTTTTCCTGCCGGCGGTACTTATATTCAGCGGCAAAAGGCTTCGAAGACCGGCACTGATGATAGCCGCGATCTGGCTTACATTAACTATCGGAACTCAGGCTGCCTTCACATTCTTCTCGCAGGTTCCGTCGACAACCGCCTACATCAGCGGCAGAGTGGACCCGAATAACACGAATGTCGAAATGCGGAAGTTCACTTGGCAGCTTGCGTTCACTATGTTCCGTCAAAAGCCGATCTTGGGAATCGGGGCCGACAATTTCGGCGTCAAAGTAACCGAAGCGAGACGGGCGTTCAGGGTCGCCAGCCCTGACAATCCGCCGACGGAGATCGCCGAAGATTATTTGATCGAGCGAGCTCACAATGAGTATCTGCAGGTATTGGCAGAGCTGGGCATCATCGGTTTCATCTTGTTCTGCATTCCATTTGCGATCTTCAAATTGCGTTTTCTCGGTTATCTGCGGCGGCGACGATTTCGTATTACCCCCTTCGCTGCAGGAGCGATCGGCGGTCTTTCGGCATTTGCTATCAGCTCGCTGACTAGCTCATTTTCGTTCCGTTCGATACAGAACGGCTTCGTGTTTTTTATCGTCTTAGGTTTGCTCATCGGTCACACCGAAAAAAGAACGCGGACTGGAACGCGGCTGCCGGCAATGGCACTTCCGGCTCTGGTCATCGCCGTATCCATCGCACTCGGCATATTTTCCGCGACTCGGGCAACAGCCGAATATTTCGTATATAGGGCAGAGCGGGCAGAGCCGCAGAACTATGAAGAACAATTCCGCAATGCGTTTCTCTTCGATCCCGGCTATGCAGGTGCCTACTATATTCTTGCGGGCCGCAAGGCAGCCGACGGCGAAAATGAAGCAGCGGCCAATAATTTCAGCAAGTCAGTAGAGCTTGGTATCGCGACCTCAGACACTTTCGTTCAATTAGCCCGCTCACATGAAATGAGTGGAGCGGCCAATGTCGCGGAGGACGCTTTGCTTCGTGGTCTGAGAATTTATCCTCGATCGGTCTATCTCCATGCCGTATATGCTGAGTTTCTTCGGAAGCAAGGCCGTCCCGACGAAGCTCGTCGTCAAGAGGAAGCAGCGTTGGCGATAAACTCAAAACAGGCACGCGGCTGGCTGCTCCTCCTACGCGACGGTGCTACTACGGCGTTTTACGCCGCTGAAAAAGATACTGATATAGCAAAACCCGCGGACCTTCGCCCCGCATCGGCCGTAACACAATACGTCGAGCCGATACCTTATCAATAGCCGCGATTTTTGCTAGAATACCGTTGCCCGTCGGCTTTCGGGCCTTTGCTCTCAGAACAATGTCGAAAATGTCTGCTGGATCTCTGCCCCGGATCTTGGCCGTCGCGAAGAATGCCTTTCGCGAAGCCGTGCGCGACCGCGTCCTCTACAATCTAATAGTTTTCGTATTGCTGATCACGGCGAGTGCGATATTTCTTGGCGAACTAACTGCCGGCCAGGAAGCCCGCGTCATCGTGAATCTGGGCCTGACGGCAATGCTGATCTTCGGGACGTTCATTGCGATATTCGTAGGCGTCAGCCTCGTCTGGAAAGAGATCGAAAAACGCACGGTTTACGCTATTTTCTCGAAACCTGTTGGCCGCGGGGAATACATCATCGGCAAATTTATCGGCCTTTCTGCGACGTTGTTGTTGAATACCATCGTGATGGGTGTCGGCGTGTCGCTCGCGTTGCTTTATGTCGGCAATACGTCGCTCGCCGCGTCGATCTGGCCGACGGTTCTGCTGATCTTTCTAGAACTCACTATCATCACCGCGGTAGCCATACTTTTTTCATCGTTCTCTACGCCCGCTCTTTCGGCTCTGCTTACATTTCTGGTTTTCGTGATCGGCCATTTCAGTACGGCTCTGCGAGAACTTTCGCGTGATATGGCATCAGAAGCAGCAAGGCTTTTGTTTTCAGGGCTTTATTACATCATGCCGAATTTCAGCCACTTCAGTTTCGCGACCGAAGCAGCGAACGGCATGACGCCGAATTCCGCGATGCTGGGCGGTTCGATAGTTTACGCGGTCGTTTACAACATCATACTGATCACGGTGACCGTCGTTATTTTCTCGCGGCGAAATTTCAAATGACACGCACCCGGCTGACAACATTTCTCCTGCCGGCGGTCATTGTCGCCGCAGGTTTAGGCGCCGTTTACGGGCTGACCGGCTATATCGAGGAACGCCGCCCGCGCCTGGCTGACACTTACGTTGACAACGATCTCGAGTTTCTGGGAGCTCGTACCAAAGGCTTTGCATTCGGAGCCGAAGGCCTGATCGCGGACTGGTATTTCATTCGGTCACTGCAGTATATCGGCGACAAGATCATCGGAAGCAAGGATCAGAATATAAACCTCGATGACCTTCGCTCGCTCAATCCGCGGCTGCTGCATCCGCTGCTCGACAACTCGACCGACCTTGATCCGCAGTTCATCGCAGCCTACAGCTATGGAGCTGTAGTCCTGCCGGCGATCGACCCGCACAAAGCTATCGCTCTCGCTGAAAAAGGTATCGCCAACAATCCCGAAAGCTGGCGCTTGTATCAGCATCTTGGCTACATTTATTGGCGGCTCGGCGACCACGCAAAGGCAGCCGACACATACGAACGCGGTTCGCAGATCGCCGGTTCGTCGCCTTTCATGAAAATGATGTCAGCGATGATGCGAAGCGAGGGCGGCAGCCGAGAGACCGCTAGAGCTATCTTCAGCGAAATGCTGGAGAATTCTGACGACCCGAACGTCCGCATCACCGCCGAACGCCGTCTTGCAGAACTCGACTGGTTCGACGAACGCGATGCGATAAACCCAATTCTCTCTGAGTTTCTAGAACGCAACGGACGCTGTCCGTCAAGTTTCGGCGAGGTCACCCGCGAACTGATGAGCGTGAAGCTGCCCGGCGGCAGGCAGTTTCGCGTTGATAAGGCAAACCGCCTCGTCGATCCGAGCGACGCTCCGTACCAGTTGAACCCCAAACGATGCCAGGTTCAGCTTGACCCTGAAAAGACCAAGCTGCCTTTCTGAATCATGGAATACGCGATAGAAATAAAAGGCCTGACAAAGGACTACGAGACCGGCTTTTGGCGAAAGAAGAAGGTTCGCGCCTTGGAGGATCTGACGCTGAAGGTCCGCCGCGGCATCATTTTCGGTTTTCTGGGCGGCAACGGCGCCGGTAAAACGACGACCATCAAGACGCTGATGCGTCTGCAATTCCCTACTGCAGGTTCTGCAACCATACTCGGTCATGACATCGCCGACGTCCAAATGCACCAACGCATCGGTTATTGTCCTGAAAATCCGTATTTCTACGATTACCTGACCGCCCGTGAACTGCTTTCGCATTTCGGTGAGCTGTTTGGAATACCTTCATCAGACCGCTTCGATAAATGTGAGACATTGCTTGGCGCCGTTGGCCTCGACCCGAAAGATCGCGGTAAACAGCTTCGCAAATTCTCAAAGGGTATGCTGCAGCGTGTCGGCCTTGCTCAGGCACTGCTGAACGATCCGGAGGTCGTGTTTTTCGATGAACCGATGAGCGGGCTCGATCCCGTCGGCCGCCGCGAGATACGCGAACTAATCGCAGGTCTCCGTGACAAAGGCACGACCGTTTTTATGTCCACGCACATTCTCGCCGACATTGAGGCATTATGCGACGAGGTCGCGATTTTGCGCAAAGGCAAACTTGCGGCCGCCGGCGACCTTGCGGAGTTGCTTGCCGGGCACGAGGGCGATCGCGTACTTGAGGTCAACGTACAGAGCGTCCGGGCAGATGCGATACAGGACGAGGTCGATCTGATCGCCGGAGCGGAACTGTTCCAAAAACCCAACGGTGTCGCAATTCAGATCTCCGATGAGTCTGATCTAGAGGCTGTTCTCGCCGTCACTCGTCGGCACGGCGGCAGCCTGATCTCCGTTCAGCCTGTGAAACAGTCGCTCGAGGACCTTTTTGTAAACGAAAGCAATGACTGATCGGGGCTATTCTGCTCGTATCGCGGTGACCTTCCAACGTATGTCCGCTCGGTCGTCACTTTTCTGAAAACCGTCGATCGACAATGTTATTGGGATTGTCTCTCCGGGGCCGAGCTCAGATTTTTGGACCGGAACGACAAGCATCTTTCGCTCCTTCAACACTTCCTGAAACTGCGTCACCACGGCCGCCCTCACTTCAAGAGCCTTTATAATGCGCGGGCCTTTGTTGTAGATATTTCCGTGTATGTACATTGCGATAGTGCCCATTCCTGTCGGCGATTGAACTGTTTTCGGATCGGTTGAGATCACAATATCCTTGTTCAATTCATCATATTCGGGCGTGCCTTCGCGATGTGATCCTGCGAGGATATTCTCGATCTGGACTTCCATCGGCGGGGTCAGCGACAAATACCAGATCGCCGCTCCTAAAAGCACCGCACCTATAAGCCCGCCGATCGCAAAGACCTTCGTGTTTCCCCGCTTCGTCTCAGTTTTGAACATCTCTTCCATAAAGTTGATTTTACCCCAAAAAAGACCCCGATCCGGCATCGGTTTGCTGAGGCCGGTCTGCTGAATATTGTATGATGTCGTCAGCCGCCTTCGAAATGCCTGTCAAGAAGCAAAAGATCACTGCCCAAAACGCCTATGTGGAGGCCGCCTTGCCGCTCCCTTTGCGGCAGACATTCACTTATCGCGTTCCGGCGGCCCTGCAGGAAGATCTCGCGATAGGAACACGAATGACCGTTCCTTTCGGCCGCCGTACTCTGACGGCATATGCAGTAGAACTGCACGACGTGCTTCCAGCCGATTTCGATATCGATGAATCAAAGATCCGCGACATTATCGACATTCTCGACGAAAAGCCTTTAATAACCCCCGAGATCCTGGAATTGACCAAATGGGCAGCTGATTACTATGCCTCATTCTGGGGCGAAATGCTGAAAGCATCGCTTCCGGCAGGCCTAAATTCCGGAAAAGTGCGTCCAAAACGCCGCAAAGCTGTCAGATTGCTGGATCGGAGTCCCTCAACTGATGCAAAACCGCTCACAGAGCAGCAAAAAGCCATCTTAGAGGCCCTTCGAGGGGTCGGCGGAGAAGCACTCTTCGCCGATGTTATCGAGTCTGTAGGCGGCGGGGCTTCTGCCGTAAATACGCTGGCAAAACGCGGATATCTCGAGCTCTATGTAGAGGACGTTCGCCGCGATCCATTAAAGAACGGAGGCGAGAGAAAATATCAAGAAATTACTTTAAGTAATGAACAGCAACTACATTTAGATTCAATACTTTCCAGTCTAACCCCTAAAGCTGCTTTTAATGTTTTTTTGCTGCACGGCGTCACCGGCAGCGGCAAAACAGAGGTCTATATTCGGGCGATGCAGCATGCCCTTTCTCTCGGTCGCACCGCGTTGATGCTCGTTCCGGAAATTTCACTCACGCCGGTGTTTTCGCGGCGGCTTCAGTCGATATTCGGCAGCGATGTCGCAATACTCCACTCAAATCTGTCCGCCGGCGAGCGCTTCGACGAATGGCGTCGCATCCGCAGCGGAGACGCGCGTGTTGTTATCGGGACAAGGTCCGCCGTGTTCGCCCCGCTGGAAGATCTCGGCCTGATCGTCGTTGACGAAGAGCACGATCCTTCTTATCGCCAGCACGAATCGCCGTTTTACAACGCCCGCGACGTCGCGGTGATGCGTGCCCACAAAGCGGGAGCGGTCGTGATTCTGGGCTCGGCGACGCCTTCGATGGAGACCTTTTTTAACGCAAAAAAGGGCAAATATACCTATCTTCACCTGCCCGAACGCTTCGGCGGCCGCGGCCTGGCAAAGGCAGAACTGATCGATATGCGCGATGTTTTCAAGCGTTTCGGCAAGGACGTCGCACTTTCGCCGGAGCTTCTTGATGCGATCCGCGAAACGCACGAACGCGGTGAGCAGTCGATCGTATTGCTGAATCGCCGCGGTTTTTCGCAGTTTGTGCTGTGCCGTATGTGCGGCGAATCGCTCAAATGCCGCAACTGCGACATCACGCTCACCTATCATCGCCGCGACAAAAAGCTGCTCTGCCATTACTGCAGCTATAAAGAGAAGGTCCCGGAAGTATGCCCGCATTGCGAAAGCGAGTACCTTTACTTCGTCGGCGAAGGCACCGAAAATATCACCGACCAGCTCGCAGCGAAATTCCCTTCTCTTCGCATCGCACGCGTTGACCGCGATACGATGGCCCACAAAGGCGAGATCGACGAAACGCTGTTAAGCTTTGCTGCGGGCAACCTTGATATGCTAGTCGGCACGCAAATGATAGCGAAAGGCCACGATTTCCCTAACGTGACTCTCGTCGGCGTCGTTTCGGTCGATATAGGACTCGGGCTTCCCGATCTGCGATCGGCGGAACGCACATTCCAGCTGATCACGCAGGTCGCCGGCCGAGCAGGCCGCGGCGAAAAGCCGGGCCGCGTGCTGATCCAGACATACTATCCCGAGCATTACGCATTGCGGCACGCCGGCGAGCAGGATTACGAAGGCTTCTACGCCGAAGAGATCAAGTACCGCGAAAGATTCGGATATCCGCCGTTCTACGTGCTGGCCTCAATACTGATAAAACACCGCAACGCCGGCTACGCCGTTAAGAACGCAAATCTCCTCCGCGGCTCATTGGACAAGGCCAATCGCGACAAAGCGTCACGAATACTCGGCCCGGCACAGGCCTCGATCGCACGCCTAAAGAGCGAGTTCCGCTTTCAGATCATTCTGAAATCACCGAACCGCAAACGCCTGCGTGAAACGCTGGAAACCGCTCTCGCCGATGCCGAACACCGCGGCTGCGATATGAGGACGATCTTTGTTGAGATCGACCCGGTGAATCTGATGTAGAAATTTGGCTCGAAAACTATCGAGATCCCGCACGCATGAACAAGTTCGCAGTTCTTCCCTTTTCGTGTCTTTTGCGTATTTCGCAGGAATCAATACTTTATTCGTGCATTCGCGGCTCACTCAAGTAAAATATCGGCTTAGATGAAGCTATCCGAACTCGCAAACATATCGAACGCAACGATCGAACGCGGCGACGCGGACCTGGAAATAACCTCGACTGCCGGGCTCGATATCGCGAAAGCCGGCAAAGTTACGTTCCTCGCCAACCCGAAATACACGCCGCAAGTAGCCGAAACGCGGGCGTCGGCGATTTTCCTGAACGAAGGCGTTGATATCGGCCGCGAGGACATCGCGATCCTTCGTGCGAAGGACGCGTACGTCGCATATACGCTCGCGATGCGTGCATTCTTCCCCGATCCGGAGTTAAAGTGTTTTATTCACTCTTCCGCTGTAATTGATGATACGGCGACGGTAAGCGAAGTCGTCGAAATTCACGCCAACGTCGTCATCGGTGCGAACTGCCGAATCGGCGACAACGTCAAGATAATGCCGAACGTCACGCTCTACGATGGTGTTTCGATAGGCCCGAACACTACGATCCACAGCGGCGTTTCGATCCGCGAGAACTGCGAGGTCGGTGCACGCTGCATTATTCACAACAACACGACCATCGGCTCGGACGGCTTCGGTTACGCCAAGGACGAGGAGAAGCGCTGGCTGAAGATACCGCAAACCGGCCGCGTGGTGCTTGAGGACGACGTCGAGATCGGTGCGAACACGGCCATCGACTGTGCCTCGGTCGGCGAGACGCGTATCAAACGCGGTGCGAAGATCGACAACCTCGTCCAGATCGGCCATTCGTGCACAGTCGATGAAGACGCTCTTATTTGTTCGCAGACGGGGCTCGCCGGTTCGAGCGTCATAGGCAAACGCGTGATACTAGCGGGCCAGGTCGGCATCGCGGGGCATTTGAAGGTCGGCGACGACGCCGTCATCACCGCCAAATCCGCGACCTCGCACGACGTCGAACCCGGCAAGGTGATCTCCGGCATTCCCGGCTTCGACAACAAAGACTGGCTCCGCTCGACCGCCGCCTATCGCCGTCTCGGCGAATTCGCCCAGCGGCTCAAGAAACTCGAGCGGAAAGTCTTCGAAACGAAAGAATAACAACAACGGATTTACAAAGATTCTCACAGATTTCTTGAGAATGATCTGCGAGGATCCGTGTTAATCTATTGTCATAAATTTATGAGCACTTCGGGATCGGGATACGACATTACGCCTTTGGCCGCGGATGCTATTGAGAATTTGGCGGGCGATTTGAGCGACGAGGAACGCCGGATACTCTTGAACCACGGCACGGAGGCTCCGTTTTGCGGGACGCTGCTTGATAACAAGCTCGACGGCGTTTATGCCTGCCGCCTTTGCGGGCTGCCGCTGTTCACCTCGCGGCACAAGTTCGACTCCGGCACGGGCTGGCCGTCCTTCTATCGGCCTTTTGACAAGGAACATCTCGCATATATCGACGACAACAGCTATGGAATGCGCCGCACCGAGATCCGCTGTGCACGCTGCGGCGGCCACCAGGGCCACGTCTTCCCCGACGGCCCGCCGCCCACCGGCCAACGCTACTGCCTCAACTCCGCCTCGCTCGAATTCTTCCCCAACGGCGAAGAAATCCCGCAAAGATCCTAAGATACAAGCTTAATGTCCGGCGACACACGTCTAATGTCCGATGATATTTGCTAGTTGTCCGGCGATAAACTGTTAATGTCCGGCGACGCAAGCTTAATGTCCGGTGATATTTGTTAGATATCCGGTGATATTTTCTTAATATCCGGTGATATTTTCTTAATATCCGGCGATATTTTCTTAATATCCGGCGATATTTTCTTAATATCCGGTGATATTTTTGCTGTGTCCGGCGACATTTTTGATTTATCTGGCAAAATTCGGCGGATTTGGAGTAAAATGTGGCTGACAGCCGCCCCCGCAAGCATTCAGTCTGTGGGCACGCCGGTTCTCGATCAATACATAATTCAGGAGGAATTTGAGATGGGAGATTCTTTACAGTCAATTTCGGATGCGGAGCTTATCGACGTGGCGCAGCAGGTCATTGCGGCGATGACGTCGGACCCGACGATTTACGGCTCGACAGCGGCGGTTGTCACAGAACTGACGACGCTGACGGGCGATTTTGACACAGATCTGACGGCTCACGTGGCGGCACAGGCGGCGGCGAAGTCGGCGACGGCGACGAAGGAGGATTCGCGGACGTCTCTCGAGGCGGCTCTCAGGTCGATCAGGAACATCGCCAGGGCCAACAAGACCAAGGAGTCGGATATGGCGGCGCTCGGCATTCCGGTCTCGAGCGGAGCCGCTCCGTCTAACGCGACGGTCCCCGAAGCCCAGGTTGACACCGGCGACCGGCTGCGGCATACGATCCATTTCCGCGACGCAGCGTCACTTGGCAATAAACGCAAGCCGCGCGGCGTGATGGGCTGCGAGATCTGGGTGAAACTCGGCAATCCGCCGCCCGGGAACGAAAAGGACTGCACGTTCCTGACGCTCGACAGCAAAACGCCGCACCTCGTCGAATACGAACCCGGCGACGCCGGCCAGACCGCCCATTATATGCTCCGCTGGCGTATGCAGGACGGCTCCGTCGGCGCCTGGGGCGAAACGGAATCCGCCACTATAACCGGCTGAGAGATAGCCGCCGGCAGATCGGGGCTTTTCGAAGGACGCGGATATCCCGCAAAAGAAAGATAGCCACAGAGCACTCAGAGAACACTGAGAAAGGCAAATTCCTATCTCTGTGTCCTCTGAGTGCTCTGTGGCCCGATCTCTTACTTACGGTCTTTGAACGAATCGAACAGCTGCGTGTGCCGCGATGTCAGCGGCAGTTTGCGTCCGTTGATGAAAACGTACTTTACGTTCGTTCGCGGGTCGAGCAGATCGCCGTCCGTAACGACGACGTTCGCGACCTTGCCGACCTCAAGCGAGCCCATGCGGTCGGCGATGCCGAGTATCTCGGCAGGATAGATCGTCACGGATTTTAGGGCCTCTTCTTTCGAGAGCCCGTAAGCTCCCGCGAGCCCCGCGTGATACGGCAGATCGCGTGATTCCGAGCCGTCATTCCCTGTCGAGATCGCGAATTTCACGCCTGCCTGCTGCAGCTTTGACGGCACCTCGAATAGATAATCGTAAGGGTCGTCCATCTGCACCGGCAGGCTGTAAATGTTCGTGTAGATCACGGCGATGTTGTTCCTTTTCAGGTCGTCGGCCACTTTCCAAGCGTCCTGTCCGCCGACGATTATCGCCTTTACCTTCATATCTTCGGCAAATTTGACCGCCGCACGAATGTCGCGTTCACGCTGAACGGGCAGCAGAACCGGACGCTGGCCGCGGACGTACGGGGCCATCGCTTCCATCTTCAGGTCGATGCCCACCAGCGGCAGGCTCGGGTCCTTTTGCCTTGCCTCGCGTGCTTTCAGATAGGCTTCAGCGTCGCGAAAGATCTTCTTCAGTTCCTCGACCTGCTCGTCACGCCTGCGAACGGCAGCGTTGACGTCAGGTGCCGCTGCCTGCTGAGCAAACGCGAATCCGCCGAAACCGCCGCCCGTCGCAACACGCGGAAAATTGATGACAAGGGCGTTGTCGGCAACCACCGCCATTTCGTCCTGCGTTGCGCCGTTCAGGTTTATGATCGCGGACTGTCCGGAGATCAAGCCGCCGGTCGGATGCGAAAGCACCGTCGTAATGCCGTTGACGCGGGTCACGTTGATATGCGAAGTGTGCGGATTGATGCCCTTGATCGCACGGGCGTTCGCGTTCATGGTGCCGACCTCGGATATATCGACGGTCGCATTTGCTCCCTGCCCTATCTCGGTCAGTCCCATGTTCGTCGCCGCGTCGATCATTCCCGGATAAACGCTAAGCCCTTTTCCGTCAATGCGTTCGGCACCTGACGGCACAGAAACGTTGGTTCCGATAGCGGCGATCTTGCCGTCGCGGATCAGTATCGTTCCGTTCTCTATCACCGCACCGGTCACCGTAACGATGCGTGCGCCGACGATCGCAAAGGTCCCCGGCGTTCCGGTCTTGTTCTGCTCCGAGCCGTCACTTTGGGCGCTGGCTGACAATGAACCGACGATGATCGACAGACAGAGCGCGATCGCTATTCTTGCTTTTTGCATTTTTCCTTTTGCCTTCATTACCGCTTACCTCCGTCGATGTGATCGGCGTCGTCGAGATGACCATTCTCAAATTGGCTCGGCGGCCGCGGTGCCGCTGCACCTGCTCCTGCAGGGCGATTCTGTTCTAGTCTTTCCAACGCCTCACGCTCGCGTGCAAGTTCGGCACGGCGTGCGATATCGCCGGCTCGGTCAAAATAAACGTCGCCCTCGATCAGCGTCATCTCAACACGCGAATACGGGCTGAAAGGATGCATGTTCCATATCACGAGGTCGCCGTCCTTGCCAACCTCGATCGAACCGGTCCGCTTGCCGATGCCCATCTGGATCGCGGGATTCAGCGTGATCATTTTCAGCGCTTCTTCCTCGGGAACTCCGCCGTATTTCATTACCTTTGCGGCGTCGAGGTTCAGCCGCCGCATTCGCTCGTTCGAATCGGAATTGATGGAAACGTTCACGCCGGCTTTCCACATTATGTAGGCGTTGTACGGCGTGTTGTCGTACGCTTCGAGCTTGTAGCTCCAACTGTCGGTGAATATCGAAACGCCCGCTCCGTGTTTCGCGATCTCGGGAGCGATCTTGTAGCCTTCGAGTCCGTGCTGCAGGGTTGCGACCTTGAATCCGAACTCATCGGCGATGCGCAGTAGATTGAGGTGTTCGTCCGATCGATAGCCGTGTGCGTGGACGAGGCGTTTGCCTTCGAGTATCTCGACCAGCGGCTCAAGCTCCAGATCGCGACGCGGCGGGACTTTCGTCTTTTTCGCACGAAAATCGTCCCAGCTTTGCTTGTAATCCTTTGCACGCAGGAATGCGTCACGCATCACCTCAACGACGCCCATTCTCGTACGCGGATATCGCGGCTGTACGCCGCCCTGCGGCTGAAAATTCGAGCGCTTTACGTTCTCGCCCATTGCGAACTTGATGCCCGGCGGCGCATCGGGGATCAGAAAGTCCTCGACCGGCTTGCCCCACTTGAACTTCACACTGGAATTCTGCCCGCCGATAGAGTTTGCCGAGCCGTGAAGCAGATTCGCGGCCGTCACGCCGCCCGCGAGGCCGCGATAAATGGCGATATCTTTCGGATTCAGCACATCGCGAATTCGCGTCATCGAGGTGACGCTGAACGAACCTTCGTTGACGGCGTCCATCATGGTATGCGAATGGCAGTCGATGATGCCCGGCGTCACGAATTTGCCCGTCGCGTCGATGGTTCGAACGCCGGCCGGGGCCGAGAGGTTCTTGCCGATACGCGTGATCTTGCCGTTCTGGACAAGTATGTCCGTTGCCTCAAGAGTGCCGCGTATGGCTGTCATCACGGTGGCGTTCTTTATCAAGACACTGCCGCCTGCCGCCTGTGCGGAAACGCTGCCGCCGAGGCTGCCGAGCAGCAGGATATTTAGAACAAGAAAAGCTGTTATCTTCTTCATAACGTTGAACTTACTGATTTATGGATTTCTCGTACCTGTGAAAGGTATTTGCCCCTGCGGCGAATCGATATTGCCGCTGATCTGCGATCCGGCGACCGAGCCCTGCATCACAATGGTGATCGACGATCCGCCGAACTCAATGCCGCCCGACATCGAAAAACCGCTTGCCGACATATTGCCGGTCATTGCGGTCGTGCCCAATTGCGATGTCATCGTTCCCGAAACTGTGTTCCCCTGCTGCGTGATCGTCAGCGTGGCAGGCAGCGGCTGGCCGGGAATGTTTATTGTGATGTTGTAAGTACCTGCAACGCTCGGCCCGCCTGGCCCGCCTGCCCCGCCGCCGGGATTTCCGCCCGGCCCGCCGGGACCTCTGGGACCGCCCTGCGGCGGACGCGGCTGTTCCTTGAATTCGAACACTTTGCCGTCAACCATAACGCGTGACACAAAACGGTCACGTGCGAATACGTCGCCCTTGACCACGGCGAGATTGGCGATCTTGCCGACCTCGATCGAGCCAAGCTGCTTATCGACGCCGAGTATCTCTGCCGCTCCCAGCGTCATGGCCCTGATCGCGGCCTCTTTGCTGAGCCCGTTCTCTGTTGTCTTTGCGGCGTTAGCAAAAAAGTCAGTCAGACTTTGCAGGCCGCCGGACTGGAATGCGAATTTCACGCCGGCGTTATTCAGTGCCGCAGGAGCCTTTGGCACGGCTTCACGCATACGAAGCGTCATCAGCGTTTCCGGATCGGCGTCCGCTGCCGCCGAAGTGGTTCGGCGGGGCAGGTTCAGCGAAAAGATAACAGGAACATTTTGAGCCTTCAGCCTGTCAACAACCGAACCGGCCTCGTGGCCGCCCGCAATGATGCCGCGAAGATTGAATTCGCGAATGAAATCCAATGCACGCACGATCTCCCGTTCCGTGACAGCGTTGAAAACAACAGGCATCTGGCGGTTGAGCGCGGGATAAAGAGCCGAAAGCGAACGGTCAGCGGCAGGACGGCGTATTCCGGCAGGATTCGCTTCATACAACTTTTCGATCTCCATCTGACGCTGTGCATCGAGGAACATCTGACGCAATGCAGAAAACGTTCCCATCAGCGAGCCGGGATAGCCTCCCGGAATGGTCGCAAATGAGATGTGATGTGCAAGCGGCGATCGGACGATCATTCCTGAGACGTTGTCGCCGGCCAGGTTTATCACCGCTGACTGGCCGTTAAAGATCCCCGAACGGCCTGTCACCAACGCAGTTGTGAAACCGGCCGCACGAGCGGCTTCGAATTGGCCATCGCCTGCACGCAGATCGTCCGCCGCCATGTCCTCAGGCCGCAGGCCTGCGGGGTAATTCGAATTTGACGTGGGCGCCTGCTGCGCCGCCGCTGCCGCGGCGGCTGCCGCAGCACCGCCTCCGGGCCCGGCGGGACGTTGAGGAGCCGCAGGCATTCCGAGATTTGATACCGCGTCTATAAATCCCGGATAGACCGTCATTCCCGTGCCGTCGAAAACGATCGCATCCGCCGGAACCGCAACATTCGCCCCGACCGCAAAGATCAGGCCTTCACGTACAACGATGGTTCCCTTTTCGATTGCCGGCCCGGATACCGTAACGATGCGGGCGTTCGTTATCGCATAGCTCTGGCCATAGGCCGATGAACTGAACGCAATACAAAACACCGCACACAAAACCAAGATCAGCTTTGTTCTCATAATTCTGTACTTGTAAATAGAGTGAATCTCAATTTGCCGTGTTACGCAGAGGATATTACAAAAGTTTCAGCGGTCAAAACCGTGATCGAAGCATTTACAAATCCTTACATTCATGGCTTTACATCCGCTGTCTGCGTTATCATTTAATCGATGCGGCGTATAGTGCTTTTCGACGGTGTCTGCAATTTCTGCGACAGCTCTGTGAACTTCCTGATCGCACGCGACCGCGGCGACAAATTCCGTTTCGCCGCATTGCAGTCGCCCGCAGGCCAAGCTCTGAAAGAGCGTTTCAATATCGGCGACGATATCGATTCTGTCATTCTGATAGAGGACAATGCGGCTTATACTCATTCGGAAGCCGCCATCAGAATGGCAAAAGCACTCGGAGGCGTCTGGTCCGTTTTCGGCATTTTCGGAATCTTCCCCGCGGCCCTGCGCGATCCTTTTTATAAGTTTTTCGCAAAACACCGCTACAAGCTGTTCGGAAAAAAGGACGCCTGCATGATGCCGACGCCCGACATTCGAGCGAAGTTCATAGAATGAGTTACTCGACCGCGACATTGGAATTTGAACGGCTTCTCAGTATCGTATCGCGTCATGCACAGACGCCAATGGGGGCCGAGAAGATTCGCGCATCCGCACCATTTGCGGGCAGGATCGAGCTGGACAGCACGCTTTCCGCTATACGAGAAGCCCAAAAATTGAGCGAAGAAAAACAGGTCACTTGGTCGTTCAGCGGGCTCGAAGATCCTGCCCAACAGATAGTTCTTCTGCGCATCCGAGATGCCGCACTCGACCCGCTGTCGCTGCTGGAGGCCGCTAGTATCTGCGAGCAAGCCGTCTTTGCGAAACACGCCCTGCAGCCCGAAAAAGATCACGCTCCGACGCTGTGGCAGTTCGTCGAAGGACTTCCCCGCGAGCTGACAAATGCGGCTGAGGAGATAAAACGCAAGATCCTGCCGGGCGGCGAATTGGACGACGACGCATCGCCCGAACTTGCTCTTCTTCGCCGCGAGATAAATGCCCAGCGAGCTCGCCTGACCAAAACACTCGAATCCGCGATGCGTGCCGCGGGAACCGCGATCCAGGACGAGATCGTAACGGTGCGGAACGACCGCTTCGTCATTCCCGTAAAGGCCGATCTTCGCGGCAAGATCGGCGGCGTTGCACACGGATTCTCATCGAGCGGTGCGACCGTTTATATCGAGCCGCTCGAGACCATCGAAGCGAACAACGAACTCCAGAACTTGAAAGGTAAAGAAGAACGCGAGACTGCGAGGATCCTTTTCGGCCTCACCGAAAAGCTCCGCGAATTGCTCCCCGCCGTCGAATCGGCGGTAGTTGTCGTAACAGAACTGGACGCCGTAAAGGCTAAGCTCGAATTCGCCCGCAGCTTTAACGCGGTCGTCCCCGAGATATCCGACGACGGCTCGCTTGAACTCATCGACGCTCGTCATCCTCTCTTGTCAGAGCCGCCTGCGTCAGCGGGCGGCAATGAAGTTGGGCCCGAAAAAACATCGACCGAGAGAGGGTCGTCGCAACTGCCGCCCGCTACCGCAGGCGGCTCTGACCACGTTGTGCCGAACTCATTTACGCTCACCGCCGAGAGCTCGGTCATGATCATCTCCGGAGCCAACGCCGGCGGTAAGACCGTCGTTCTGAAGACCGCCGGGTTGCTCAGCTTAATGGCGATCTCGGGTCTGCCGGTGCCCGCGGCGTCCGCGAGAGTACCGTTCTATCGCTCGATACTTGCGGATATCGGCGATCATCAATCTTTGAGCGCAAATCTTTCTACATTTTCCTCGCATATGTCGAACATCGCCGGCATGCTCCGGGATTGCGAGCCGCCCTCGCTCGTACTGCTCGACGAGGCCGGCACAGGAACCGACCCCGAAGAAGGCTCGGCTCTCGGCGTTGCCGTCGTCGATCATTTCCGCCGAAAAGGCGCTCAGGTCATTGCCTCAACCCATTATCGCGGGCTGAAAATGTACGCCGCGAACGATCCGAACGTGATCAACGCATCTGTCGAATTCGACGAAAAGACGCTTCGCCCGACATACAAGTTGCTGATAGGTATTGCAGGTGCATCTTCGGGGCTTGAGATCGCGAGGCGTTTCGGCATAGCAGACCATGTCATCGCAACGGCCCGTGAAAACCTCGACACCGCGGCTCAGGAAGCCGAAAATTACCTTCGCCGGCTGCAAACAGAGACACGGCAAGCCGAAGACCTGCGGATTGCGTTGGAAGAGGAACGTGAAGTAGTAGCCGAGAAATTCGCGTCGCTCGAAAAAGACGCCGCAAAACGAGAAAAGATGCGCCAGCGTGAATTCGAGGCCGGTCTCGCTCAGACGGTCGAAGATTTCGACCGCCAATCAAAGGCGTTCCTGAAAACCATCGAGGACAAGGCCCTGAGAAACAAACTCGACAAAGAACGCCTCGCCCGGAAAGCCGAATTGAATAGAGCCGTTATTCGTAAGGTTTCAACCGCAGAGACGCCAAGACGCGGAGAGGCCCTGAAAAGCTCTCCTCCTTACGCGGCCGAAGGCACTGGCGGTATTGTAACGCCAGAACGAGGGGTGGCATCAACGTCGGCTTCCGACGTTGATGACGGGGTGGTTCTCTCGGTCGGTTCGCACGTCATCACCTCTTTCGGCAACATCGGGGTTATCGAGCGAATGGACAAAGATGTGGCTGAGGTCCTCGTAGGCGGAATGCGTCTCCGTGAAAAACTCGCCGATCTGCAATTGTCAGAACCGCCTGCGCCAGCGGGCGGCAAGGCCGGTGTCAGTAAGGGCTCACCGCGTAATTCAGGCATCTCACGGCCCATCGATGCGCCTGAAGTTGCTGCCGAACTCAACCTCATAGGCATGACCACCGCGGAGGCCGAATACGAGCTTGACCGCTTTCTCGACGAAGCCTACATGGCTTCGCAGAGCCGCATCCGCATCATCCACGGCCACGGCACCGGCGCGTTGAAAAATTTCGTCCGCCACTTCCTCAACGGCCACCCGCACGTCGAAAAGTACGAATTCGCCCCATCCAACCAAGGCGGAAACGGTGCTACAATAGCAGAACTGAGGTTATGATTTTTTTCATTTGATCGCGAAGGAAAGCGCTAGAATAGTGGAGGAAATTAGATCTACTGATAATGACGCGACAAGAACTCATAAAAGAATTTCAGGGATATCCACCTTCTGTTCAATCGGAATTGCTTCGAGAATTGCGGCGGGTCTATGACGATAACGTTGTGGACAACCGATCTGAAAATAATAAAGAACTAGATGTCGTTGCAAGGCGTGCAATTGCCCGAAGCTTGGCCGGAAGTATTAAGATGACGAATCCTCCGATGACCCGGCAAGAAGTTAGAGACCAGTATTACGGACGCCTAACCGAGAAGCATAGATGATGCGAGTCCTGTTAGATTCGGATGTTGTCCTTGACTATGTTCTCCCTCGCGAGGAGTTTCTCTCAGATGCCGAGAAGATCTTCGACGCCCTTGCTGACCTAGAATTTGACGGTTACGTATCTGCCATTGCTCTGCTTAATGTTCATTATTTCGCCGGAAAAGTACACGATAACCACTATGCCAAAGCTGAAGTGGTAAAGCTTTTGTCTCTGATCTACGTGGCAACTATAGATGAATTGACCTTTCAACGTGCGCTGAATTATTCATTCCATGATTACGAAGACGCCGTTCAATGCGCATCGGCCGTGGGCCATGACCTAGATGCTATCGTCACTCGAAATAAAAAGGACTTTGAAAACTCACCGCTGCCAGTTTACTCTCCGTCTGAATTTATAGACCTGATCAACGACGAACTGAAAACTATCGAATCGAATTGATGATCCGATTTCGCCCCATCCAACCAAGGCGGAAACGGTGCTACAATAGCCGAAATGAAAAATTAGATTTGTTCATGCCGAAATTGTTTGGAAACCGATGGAAAGTAGAGAGGGACTTACCCGAAGGTGGACAGGCATACACCTACGTCGTTCGCGATGTAACTGACAGCAACCAACCATTAAGGGTTCTCAAACGCTTGAAAAATCCGAAAAGAATAGCGCGGTTCAAATCCGAGCTTGATGCTATCAGTTTGGTCAAACATCCAAATATTATAGAGCTAGTAGACTCCGACCTAGAGCATGCTCCTCCCTTCATCGTGATGGAATACTGCGAACTAGGAGAATTAACTTTCGACAATGTTTCACGTTTTTCAACGATTAAAAAGCTGGAAATATTTTCTCGAATTTGTGGCGCGATTGGGCACTGCCACTCAATGAACATTATTCATCGCGACCTAAAGCCGTCGAATATCCTGTTTCGTGGTTCCACGGATATTCCGGTCATATCTGATTTCGGAATCTGCTTGAACACAGAATCCGGACTCGAACGGATGACGGAAGCCAACGAGCAAGCGGGGTCTCGATATTTTATGGCTCCCGAGCTTGCAGATGGCCACCTTAACATTGTCACGCCAAGCTGCGATGTTTATTCACTCGGGAAACTTCTGTATTGGATGTTTGCTGGCCGTTTATTTGATCGAGAGAAGCATTGTAACGATGGCTGGGATCTACGTTTACAGATCAGCGAACCGGAGGTCAATTGGATTTACGATGAAATTTTCGCCATGACAATTGTCGAAGACCCATCAAAGCGATTTGAGAATGCAACTCTTCTGGGTTCGGCGGTTGAAAGCATATTACTACGAATAAGAAAAGGGGGGCGTTACCTTGACACAACCGTTCCAAGTGACTGTTTGTTTTGTGCGATCGGAAAATACTCTAAGACGCAACTGCTGCCAGTTATAGCCCCAATGCCTCTAAATCCGGAGACCCGCAAGGTTGAGGAGTATGAGCTGCGATATGGAAACAATTTAGGATTCGCTGGACGGGATCATAATCTGCCAGCAGCCAATATTGAATCGGGTCAATTCATGAGAGTACTGATTTTGAAATGTGATCATTGCGGGAATGTCCAAATATTCCAATTTGAAAAGGTAGGCGGTCCATGGAAGAATATCGAGCCGCAAAGGCCAGCATAACTTGATGCTCTACGCCCAACACGTCATCGACGACCTGAAGAACCGTGCCGATCTGGTGCGGATCGTTCAGCAATACGTCCCGGATCTGAAAAAAAAGGGGGCGAATTGGATGGCGTGCTGCCCGTTTCATCAGGAGAAAACGCCGTCATTCTCGGTCAATCCCGCTAAAGGTTTTTACAAGTGTTTCGGCTGTGACAAAGGCGGAACGGCGTTCAATTTTCTGATGGAAATGGAAAATATCTCCTTTCCGGAGGCCATCAAACGCGTCGCGGACATCAGCGGCTATATGCTGCCGCAGCCGATCGACGACGAGAGTTATAAACGCAGCAAGAAAAAACGCGACGAGAAAAAGCTCCTTGCCGAGCAGGTCATCGAACTCAATCAGGTCGCCCTCGATTTTTGGGAAAAAGAGTTAAAAGGCAAAAGTAAAAAGGCAAAAGAGGCCCGCGAATATCTGGAAAAGCGGGGCATTCCCGAAGAAATTCAGAAGCAGTTTCGTATAGGTTTTTCGCCCGATTCCTGGGATTCTCTGCTGTCGGTATTACGTGATTTCGGTGCCGATGAAAAGCTGATAGCCCAAAGCGGCCTCGTTTCCGTAAATGAAGAGAAAGACAGGACTTATGACCGTTTCCGGGGACGTATCATGTTTCCTGTTCTTGATATCGAAGGCCGTCCGGTGGCTTTCGGGGCCCGCGGCCTAACGCCCGAAGATCAGCCGAAATACCTAAATTCACCGGAAACCCCGGCATACGTAAAAAGCGATCATCTTTACGGGCTTTTCCAGGCAAAGGACGCCATCCGCAAGAAGCGCTTCGTCATTCTTGTCGAAGGCTATCTCGACCTGATCGCTCTTTTTCAGCACGGCATCACGAACGTCGCCGCGAGCCTCGGTACGGCGTTCACCGATTCACAAGCGAAATTGCTCCACCGATTTACGGAACGCGTAGTGATCAACTACGACGGCGACGACGCCGGTATAAAGGCCGCACGCCGTGCCGTCGAGCACTTGCTGCCGCAAAATTTCGATATCAAGATCCTCGTCCTGCCCGAAGGTAAAGACCCCGACGATTACGTCCGCGAACACGGTCCCGAACGCTATTCCGAACTCCGTGGCAAGGCATTGCCGTTCCTGCGTTTCTGCCTCGATGCTGTGTCAAGAGGCCGCGACCTCAACGACGCCAAGCAGAAAGCTGAGGCCGTCGAAGAGATATTGCCCGTGATCAGCCCGATCCGAAATACCGTCCGCCAGCGTGCGACATTCGACCAGGCGATGGACCATTTTGGCATCGAAGATACCGGCGTTCGGCGTGAATTGTGGACGACAATTCACAGAGGGAACCAGGCAATGACCCCTGCCGCAAAGGACCATGTCGTCCGCGCGTCAGGCCTGAAAGAGACCATTGTCGAACGCGATCTCCTGCGATTTCTTGCGACCGACGGGAAAGCTCGTGAGATTATCTTGCCGCAGCTTGAGCCAAGCGATTTCGAGAGGCTCGCGAATTCGCATATTTTTGAGGCCTTAATCTCTCAGCATGAATCCGGAAGCGATCTCACCTGTGATTCAATATTGAGCATCGCAGAATGGAACGAACGGGACGTCGAACGGATAAGAGGCATATTTGACGCTGCCCCGAACAGTGACGATCCAGGCTCTGTACTTCGCCGTGCAGAGGAATGCCTCCGCGGACTTCGGGACATGGCGATCAACAACCGGATCTTGGAGCTAACGCGGCAAACCGCCATTGCGGAGCAGACGGGCGATACGGCACTTGTCGCTACGCTGATCGACGAAAAATTCGAACTGGAGAAATTGCGGCGTTCGCTTCACCATCACACTGCGACTTTGTGATATAATTCTCGGTTTGATTTCGGCGCGGCCGACTTGAAACCATTTTACCGCGAATGACGTTATATCTCATTCGCCGGCAGCGGTTTAGGCGGCGAGCTTTTATCAAAATAGCCTATCGGATATGCCTGATTACGACGAAAGACAAGATCTAATTGACCGGGTGATCACACTCGGCAGAAGGAAAAAGGGGCTCAGTCTTGATGAACTTCATCGCGAACTCCCGGCCAACATGCTTTCCGCGGACGAACTCGAGGACGTTCTCGAGCGTCTGGAAAGCGAGAATATCAGTGTCGTCGAAACCGACGCCCAACTTTTAGAAAGAGCCGCAGAACTGACCATCGGAGGTGACGAAGAGGAAGAGGCCGAGGAAGAGGATCTCGATCTCGACCTTTCGGCCGGCGTCCTCGACAAATCGAACGATCCCGTTCGGCTTTACCTACGTGAGATGGGCGTTGTGCCTCTGTTAAATCGCGAAGGCGAGGTATCGATCGCAAAACGGATCGAACGCGGTCAGGTAAAAACTCACAAAGCGATCGGCCGCTCGCCTATTGCGATCGAAAGGCTGCTCGAATTTCCTGATGACCTTGCTCAAGGAAGAATGAGCATTCGCGAGACGGTCGTTTTCGCCGAACAGGCGGAGATCTCTCTCGAAGAAGACAAAGCAGAGGAATACCTTCGCTGGACCATCGAGGGAATTGAGAATATCCGCCAGGATTTCGCGGCGTTGAACAAGGCTTGGAACGCATTGATCGCCGAGCAAACCAAGCTTGGAGGGAAAAAGGGCGGCAAACGCTTGCTTACGCTTCGCCGCAAGGTCGGTCGCCTTCGCGTCAACATTCAGAACGAGATCAAGGGCCTGAACCTGACCGATAATTCGCGTCAAAAACTCATACTCGCGATCAAGAAGGTCAATGACGAGATCGTAACTGCTGAAAAGGCGATAGCAAGAGCAAAGACCAAACTGGATAAGAAGCCTGCAGCGAACGTAAAAAAGGAGCTGAACGCTAAGGTTCGCGAGGGCAAGGCCGTACTGGCCGGCATAGAAGAAAAGTACCGGCTGCCGACATACGATATAAAACGGTCATATCAGACCATTGTTACCAGTGTTTCTGAGACGAACATCGCCAAACGCGAGCTTGTCGAGGCCAACTTGCGTCTCGTCGTTTCGATCGCTAAAAAATACACGAACCGCGGCCTGCAGTTCCTCGACCTCATCCAAGAAGGCAACATCGGGCTGATGAAAGCCGTCGATAAATTCGAATGGCGGCGCGGCTACAAATTCTCGACCTATGCTACGTGGTGGATCCGACAGGCGATCACACGTGCCATTGCGGACCAGGCGCGTACGATACGCATTCCGGTCCACATGATCGAGACCATCAACAAGCTCATCCGCACATCGCGACTTCTCGTACAGGAGCTCGGCCGCGAGCCGTCCAGCGAAGAGATCGCGAAGCGCATGGAGATACCGGTCTCGAAGGTGCGCAAAGTGCTCAAGATCGCCCAGGAGCCCATTTCGCTCGAAACGCCCATCGGTGAAGAGGAAGATTCGCATCTCGGTGATTTTATTGAGGACCGCTCCATCTTGAATCCGGCCGAATCCGTCACGTTCACCAATCTTCGGGAGATAACGGACGAGGTGCTCGCTACGCTGACGCCCCGCGAAGAGAAGGTCATCAAGATGCGCTTCGGGCTCGGGAACACCGGCTCCGAACACACGCTCGAAGAGGTCGGCCAGCATTTCGCAGTCACCCGCGAACGCATTCGCCAGATCGAGGCAAAAGCTCTTCGCAAACTGCGTCACCCTTCGCGTTCGCGTCGGCTAAAGGCGTTTCTCGAAGGCAAATGATCCTCGGATTTTGCTGAAATATGGACCGTAATTCAGGCGGCAGTTCGCTTCTTTTCACCGCGGCTGCCGCCTGTTTGCTTCTCACTTCCCTCGACACTGTCACCAAATACGGCGGGCTTGCCGGAACGGTCATTTACCTGGCTGCAGGCGGAGCTGCAATATCCATTGCATACCGTTTCGGCTTGCCTTGGTTTTTCTCGAAGCTGACTGACCGCCGCAGCATCGCATACTTTCTTATAGTTGTCGTTATTATTTCGATCGCGGCCGCGTACGGCTACCAACTTGCCAACTCGGGCCGCCTCGGGCCCGGCAGCGACATTGACGATGCGATGATCATCGGTGCGAACGAGATACTCGCAGGCCGATCTCCCTACTATCAGCGGACATACCTCGGCGGCATGCTCTCGCCGTTTCCGGGCACGATGTTTCTTGCTATCCCTTGGGTGGTCGCGGGCATCATCGAATTTCAAAATGTCTTCTGGCTGGCCGCGTTATTCCTGGCAGCCGGCTTGGCTCTCAGAAGCTACGTGCCGGCATTGGGCATTGTTCTAACACTGCTCGTCTTTAGCCCGACCGTCTATCAGGTCATATTTACCGGCTCGGATCATCTCGCAAACACGATTTATGTATTGGTCGCGATGTGGATGGTTGTCGTCTCCGTTAGAGACGGCTCTATGCGGCGGGCGACAGCGTGGGCAGCGTTTCTGGGCATCGCGATGGCATCGCGGTCCAATTTCCTTTTCCTCTATCCGCTGATCTTTTCAGCGATCGCTCAGATCGGCGGCGTAAAGCGAGCCTTAATATTGTGCGGCATCTCGGCACTGGTCTTTGTGGCTCTCGTCGTTCCTTTCTGGCTTTATGACCCTGCCGCTTTTACGCCGTTCATCATTCAGGCTGAAAAGGTAAGGATGACAGAGAGTGTCCTTCCTTTCGCAGGCGTAATAATTCCGCTCGTAGTGGCGGCAACATCACTAGCTCTCGCCTTTAGAAAGTTCAGCACTGACCTTTTTGAACTCTTCGCTTATTCCGCGATCGTCCAGGCGGGCGCTTTGATAATTCCGTCGATCCTTTATGCAGTGAGCATAGGCGAGCCGTCGTTCTTTTTGGGAACTGCAGGTTACGGCATGTTCACGCTTGTTTTCGGTGTCGTTGCGATGTGGATCGACATTTGGCGGGACAGAACGGTGAGCGTCAATGAATGAGAGTTTTCGCCTCTGCGACCGCACCGTCCAGATCAGTGATCTTTCCATCTAGCTGCATTTCATAGATAGCGTCGAGTATCCGCCTGAAATCGCGGCCGGGCGACAACCCAAGTTCTATCAAATGCCGCCCCATCAGTATCGGCTCGGGAGCTTTCTTTTCGACCTCAAGAGAACGTGCCCGGTTGATGAACCATTCCTGCGCCTCTGAACCGAAGATCATTTTGCTCCGGTCGCCGTCCGGATATCGGCCGAGACTGTCGGCCTTTGCCACCCGATAGAGAAGGTCCGGCTCGACCATTCTCGCGAGACGGCGAAAAGCTCCTTCGCCGACAGGATTGCCGCGGTTTTCGGCGTTGTAGTATTCACCCGGTTTCAGATGATACCGCACAAGCTGAATAACCTGTTCGCGAACGTCAAAACCGCCCAGCGTAAAGACGCCAAGTTTGTCCAAAAACGAGATCGTCGGCTCGACGCCCGCTTCGTCGTGGCCGCGTGAACGAATGCGTCCGTCAACGAACTCCGTTGTCGGCGGTTTGCCGAGGTCATGGCAAACGGCACCAAGCATCACCGCAACCTGCCGCGAATGATCGAGGTCACCGATCAATTGCCTGGCCTCGTCAACGACCATCAGCGTGTGCACATCAACGTCGCCTTCCGGATGCCAGTCGGGCTCTTGCGGCACTCCGACGAGCGCCTGCAGTTCGGGAAATAGCTGCCGGATCACGCCCCATTCATAAAGCAATTCCAGGCCGATCGAAGGCTCTTCGGCAATAAGCAGCAGCTTTTCAAGCTCGCCCCAAATTCTCTCTCGCGGCAGATCGGTAACATCGATAGATCTGCAGAGTTCGGCCGTTACAGGCTCGACATCAAAGCGAAACCTCGCAGCGAACTGAGCCGCACGCAGCACGCGCAAACTGTCCTCGGCGAACGTATCACGCGAGACCATCCGCAAAACACCGCTTCGGATATCGCCCTGCCCGTCAAAAGGATCAACTATTTCTGAGGTAAGCGGGTCTTTGAGTATCGCGTTTATCGTAAAATCTCGCCGCGAACAGGCCTCTTCGAACGACATATCCGGATCGCCTTCGACCGTGAAGCCGCGATGCCCGCGTGCGGTCTTCCGTTCCCGCCGCGGCAGCGATACGTCCAGATCGGTGCCGACCTTGTAAACCGCGAACACCTCGCCGACCGCGTTCACTTCGCCAAATTCCGCAACTATCGTTCGCAGCAGTTCCGGCTCAACGCCGTAAACCTCCAGATCCCAGTCCTTCGCCTGCAAGCCCATCAGTTCATCGCGAACGCATCCGCCGACAAGCATCGCCCGGCCGCCCGCATCGCGAACCGCCATTGAGAGTGCGCTAACTTTTTCGGGAATGACGCTCATAACCGTGAAGTCTCAATTCTGAAGTGTTTGGCGCGAAGAATCAATTTGGCTTTGTTCCGGGCAAATTTAACATCACAAATCGCAAGAACGGTGTTATCCTTAGAAAAATCTTCGGAGGCATACAGATGTTTGGTCACAGGGCATTGTTTCTGACGTTTTTCATTTTAGCTTGTGCCGCTGCAGCGCAAGCGCAGATATTTCCGACGCCCACGCCGACGCCGCGGCCGGGCACGCGTCAGGCGAACCTGCCGCCCACCGTGGCCGACAACGAGCACTACGACCGCCTTCGAAAGATCGAGATGATTGGCCAGCCCAACAATGCGAAAGACCATCCGCTGCTCGATCCCAACAAAGGTATTTATCGAAAACCGAACAAGGCAGAGACCGCGATACTTGCCGTTTCTGAAACACATCTGGATAAATATGCCGTCTTTCTTCGCGGACAAAATACCGGCATCGTAAAACTGAACGGCGAATCGTCCTGCGTTTCGGACTCGGACGTTATCGTCGCGAGCGAGCAATGCATCAACTTCAAAATGCCCGGTTCCGGAACTGCGTTCTCTTTCCGCACCGCTACCTATCGCCTGCCTCGTCTGGCAGACATCATCGTCGTTGACGGAAACTTCATGACGGGCGGCGTCTTTCAGCAGGTGATCATGACGAAACTTGGCGATGTCGATCTGGATAACATATCACTCGCATCGCCCGCTGCGAAACATCTGATCGATCTGAAGCACGTTAGGGACAGCGATGATTTCATGCGTTTTAACGAAGAGCTGATCAAGAGCTACGACGCGAACGGCTTTCGTTACGCGAAAGGCTGGCCCGTCAAGAAAGATTCGGTTTATCTGCTGCGTTCGATAGCATATCGCGGTCAATTCCTGCGGACGATCGAGGGCGTACAGTATGACGAACTCGAATTCGACAAACGCCGTGATTTGATCGTCGCATTCCGAGTGGTCGATATCGACGATGCCGGACACGTTACCATCGTTTGGAAGCGTCTAAAGGACGTCGAAGCACCAAAACTGAAGATCGCGAAATAGCGTCACACATCGCGGTCTTGACACCGGACCTTACCGAGCTTACCATCACGTAAAATCCTGGGCATCTCAATATTATGGCTGAAACCACCGAAGAAACTACCGTTGTATCCAGATTCAAATCGCCCGATACGGCCCTCATAGTCTTTGCCATCATTGTTTTTGCGGCTGTAATGACATGGATCATTCCGGCCGGCGCGTATGAGCGTTCCGAGATGGACGTGCAGGGCGTCGGTAAACGCGAGGTCGTAATTCCCGGCACCTATCAGGTTGTCGAACTCGAAACCAAGGGTTTCATTCCCTCGCTGATACATTCAGCCGGAATGATCCTGAAAGCCCCGATCCTCGGCTTTACGGACAAGGATGTGGTCCAGGTCATCGCTTTTGTGTTCTTGGTCGGAGGTGCGTTTTCCATACTTCAGCAAACGGGTGCGGTCGATGCGGGGCTTCGGCGGCTGGTGCAGGCATCGCGGCGGTCGAAATCGTTGAGTTTTCTGATGGTGCCGCTTTTCATGGCGATCTTTTCGCTCGGCGGTGCCGTTTTCGGTATGTCAGAAGAGATAGTCCCGTTCGTCCTCATCTTCGTTCCTCTTGCTCTCGCTCTCGGTTACGATTCGATAACCGGAGCGGCAATTCCGATCATCGGGTCGATGGCGGGCTTCGCGGCGGCGTTCTTCAACCCGTTCACGGTCGGCGTCGCTCAGGGCATCGCCGGAGTGCCGCTGTTTTCAGGAGCCGGATTTCGAATCGTGCTTTGGGCTGTCATTACGGCCATCGCGATCGCGTTCGTCATGTGGTACGGCCACCGCGTCCTTAAAGCTCCGAAACGCAGCCGCATGTTCGAAGCTGACCAGCGAAGGCGCAGCGAAGGCCTTCATCTCGACAACGACGACACGACCTTCACGGGCCGACAAAAGGCCGTTCTTGTGATATTTTTCATCGGGCTTGGACTGCTGGTTTGGGGCGTACTGCCTGCAGAACAAGGTGGACAAGGCTGGTACATCGTCGAGATCTCGGCACTGTTCATCGGTGTCGGGCTGCTGATGGGAATTGTCGGCGGCCTCGGGGCGAATGGCACTGCGACCGCGTTTTCCGAAGGCGTCCGCCAACTTGCCGTGACCGGCGTCATCATCGGCCTTGCCCGCGGTATTTTAGTTGTCCTGCAGGACGGGCAGGTGATCGATACCGTCCTTTACGCGATGGCGTCCGTGCTCGAAGGCACGACATCCGCAACGGCCGCGATGGTGATGTTCACCGGACAGACCTTCATCAATTTCTTTGTTCCGTCCGGCAGCGGCCAGGCGGCATTGACGATGCCGCTGATGGGACCGCTATCTGACCTGGTCGGCGTTACGCGGCAGACGGCCGTCCTGGCGTTTCAAATGGGCGACGGATTTACGAATATGATCATACCGACGAGCCCCGTCCTGATGGGCAGCCTCGCCCTGGCGAACATACCATGGACAAAATGGGCTCGCTGGGTTTTTCCGCTACAGATACTTTTTTATCTCGTCGGGTTGGTCGTTCTTTTCGTGGCGGTATCGATAGGATTCGGTAATTAGATCTTGCCGTTGACGATCGCGAGAATTTCGGCCTCGCGTTCGATCGACTTCCGCTCGATCTCGGCGCCGCGTGTAAGCAGATCATCGGCAAACTCGCGGTCTTTCAGTCCCGCGGCGTTTATCTTTACATTCAGATAGGCTCCCATCACCGCAGACCTCGCACACAATGCTCCGACGCCCGCGTCCGAGGCAGAGTTCGGATTTCCCTGCTCCGCCATCGCTTTTATTACTTCAAAAGAATCGAAAGCTCGCTCCATCGTCCGAAACGGCACTTCGGTCGCGTACCTGGTCGCGTTCTGTATCGCGGCGGTTCGGGCTGCCTTTTCTTCATCGGTGCCTTTCGGCAAGCCGAAAGCGTCCATCACACGATTAAAGGAATTTGTGTCCTCGTCGACCAGAAAAAGCAGCTCGTCCTTTATCTCCTGACCCTTTACCGCCCAATCGGAAAACTCCTCCCAACGCTCGTCCCAGCCCGCCTTGTGTGACGAGAGATTCGCCACCATCGCCGCCAACGCCGCACCGAGCGAACCCAAATATGCCGATATAGAACCGCCGCCGGGAGCCGGCGATTCCGAAGCCGTCTCGTCCGCAAAACCGC
This sequence comes from Acidobacteriota bacterium, assembly GCA_019639155.1. Classification (GTDB taxonomy): domain Bacteria; phylum Acidobacteriota; class Blastocatellia; order Pyrinomonadales; family Pyrinomonadaceae; genus OLB17. Next base: position 78,198 of record JAHBSJ010000011.1, read on the forward strand.
GGCATGTCATATCGACGAGGCTCGCTTTTTTCTCGTCTGCGGCCAGCACGTATTCGATGATCTTTTCGTTCGGATCCCACGGTTTCAGATCCGAAAGGCCGAGCGAGCGGATCGCGATCTTCACCTTGTCGGCTTCCGTGACGCCGAGGGAACGCCGCTGTTTTCTCAAGTAATGCTCGCCCGCGTCGATGATCGCTGACTTTGGCACAAGCCCGACGATCTCCATTCCCGTCACGCGGACGCCGCGAGCGGCGGCTTTGTCGCAAACCTCGTCAAACGCAACGTGCAGCGGCGTTTGCGACAAATTGGTGATGTTCATCGAGACCTGAGCGATGCCGTATTCCTCGATAAACCAGCCGATCGCCTTTGTGCCTTTTAGAGTTCCGGGGATCATCACAGGCTCGCCATTCTCATCAAGGATCGGCTTTCCTGTTATAGGATTGCCTTCCCGTTTCGGCCTTCCCTTTTCACGGACGTCAAACGCGATGGCGTTCGCTCGCCGCGTCGATGTCGTATTCAAATTGAAATTCACCGCGATCAGAAAATCTCTAGCACCGACCGCCGTCGCACCGCTGCGGGCGACGCTTTCGGAGAATTCCGTCGGGCCAAAATCGGGCTTCCATTCAGCAGATGAGATGCGGTCTTTCAAAGCCTCGTATTCGCCCTCGCGGGAGTTCGCGAGATTTCGCCGCACATCGCTCGTCGCGGCATTTTCGTAAAGATAGATCGGAATGCCGAGCTCGTTTCCGATGCGTTCACCGAGCCGACGTGCGTATTCCGCCGTCTCTTCCATCGAAATACCCGACACGGGCACCAGCGGGCAGACGTCCGTCGCACCGAACCGCGGATGATCGCCTTTGTGCTGACGCATATCAATAAGCTCCTGCGCTTTCTTAACGGCCTGAAACGCCGACTCAACCACAGCCTCCGGTTCCCCGACAAACGTCACCACCGTCCGGTTCGTCGTCGCCCCCGGATCGACATCCAACAGCTTCACGCCATCGCAAGCCTCGATCATATCCGTGATCTGCTTTATCAAGGCCATGTCTCGCCCTTCGCTAAAATTCGGCACGCATTCGATGAGTTTTTGCATACAAAATAATTGTAACGCAGTATGCTAGAATCGCGGATCATGCGTAGAGTTCCATTCTGCTGTCTGGGTGAAATTCTATTGAAGGGACGATGAAAAGGAGTTGCATATGAGAGAATTCTGGAAATTAGCAATAGTCGCGGTGGCCGGTGTCATCATTGGTGCGGTTGGAATGCAGGTGCAGCGAGCACAGAACACGCCGCCTGTGTATGTCGTTGCCGAGGTGGAGGTTACGGATCCGGAGGCTTACAAAGCCTACATGCCCTCAGCATCACAGATCGTCGCAAAATACGGCGGGCAGTATATCGCACGCGGCGGCAAGACCGAGTCACTTGAAGGCGCCGAACCTACGGGTCGAGTCGTAATTGTTCAGTTCCCTAACATAGCTGCCCTACACAAATTCTGGAATTCACCTGAGTACCGCGAGGTCGCTCCGATCCGCCGCAAAGCATCCAGATCACGCTTCTTTGTGGTCGAGGGCGTATCGCCTTAAGCGGATCGGCGAGTTAGTTGTGGGCAAGCGTTCGGTGACGGTCGATATCGGCCTTCGTCTGTCCCGCGACTTCGGAATGTCTGAAGACTCTTGGATCGGCCTTCAATTGGAATATGACGATTCCAACGCCAAGGATTCTTTATCTAAACTCCTGGCAGATATCCGGCCATGGAAACCCGACCTGCCGGCGACGTAAAAATACTCTAGAACTTCGGCGGCTGCGACAGAGTGAAGATTGATAATAAGCTCCCAAATTTGTATTATCAATGGCGTTGGAGTTAATCAATAGTTCGGTGGCTGATCTTTCCCCCTCGAAATGAACATGATTGACCGCGTCGCAATGATGGAATCGCTTATCGTCGCGTGTCCGGGATTCGCGCCAACCTTTGACGCGTTCCTTGCTGAATGGGCCGACGAGCCTGAGTTACCTTACTACTTGCCTCTTGGGGATTTTTCACGATACCTGATCCAACTCCTTGCGAACGACGAGCGTGATGAACTCATCACGGCATTTAGGATGATCGAACAGCTTCACGTTGACGGTGACAAATATGTTCGCGAAGCCGCTACGATTGGAATCCTTGAAAACCTACAAAACACGAATCTGCACGGACAAACTAAACCCGATCAATTCCTAGAATTCCTTCGGCCGGTTTCGCTGAAGTTTTGGCGTAAAGTCATGGACTTCTGGGAAAACGGTACAATCATCACTGATGATTGATCGTCAAACGTAGCGCAGCGCCACCGAACCATCGCATGCACGGGAGCGGCGGTGGCCAGCGAAATGTGAAATCAACGTAAACTCCCGCCGCCCCGTGATGCGGGTCGTTAGACGCCCAAGTCCGCATGTACGACTGGATCAATGCCATCACCCGCACCGTCGAGCCTATTAACGACTCGATCTACGGCCCGCGGTACCGCTGTTCGCTGACCCTGAAGGACGGCACTTTCCTCCCGTGCGCTGTAATTCAGTCAAGGCAAAGGCTGGTGGATCTGGCGAAGCGGCGGTTTAAGGAGGAGTTGAGCGGACGAGGGCACCTCGGGGGACCTGATCCTTACGACCAAATCGTCACTGTTTTCGTCGCAGGCGGGAATCGAGTGAACGACTACGATGTCGCTTCGTCGTCACACTCTAAGTACGCGATTCCACTGTCGTTGCTTCGTCAGATCCATGGTGAAACGACGATGGGCTGGACAGGGTGGGTATTTCGAATGCGAGATGGCCGGCAGTTCTCATACGGTAGCTCGTTTAACACTGAGTTCTTCCAGCTCCCTGATGGATACGAGTTTTCGGACGTCGCGGATGTCATAAATCACTCTTTCGTCAACGCCACGGGTGATATTGTCAGCCTTCGCGAAGGCGAGTCCTTGCCGAATAGCTACCGTGTCGAGAATCTATTTCGGGAGAGGGCGTACTTTACCTGCGCGGTAGACGGCGTCTAACAAATCGTTGGAGCGGACGCGTGGACGATAAAGTGCCAAGCTCATACACCGGCGCGCGCGCCGCTCAACTCAACCGTTAGATTGATTACTTGAAAGCTGAGCGCAGGAACATGAAGCGCGTGCTTATATCCATTGCTTGCGGCGTTATCCTGACGACTGTCCTGACCACCGTAGGCATATCTCAAGGGACGAGGGGGTCTGTCTGCTTTTTCGTCTGGCATGCCTGTCTGGTTCAACTCGTGGTGCACACGCCGGAAAATGACATCCACGAGGGCAGCCCCATCGTTTTTTTGGCTGCGTCCTCGGGGTTTTGGCAGGCGTGCCCATTTACTCACTTATAACTTATGGAGCGCTTACGCTCTATGGACGCTCGATGAAGCGCGGGGAAGGTGAATAATTGCGGAGGCGGTGCGCGGAGCAATCTAACAACGGCATGCACCCGATCGCTCCGGGTCGCTGAGCTTGGGTCGTTAGTAAGATAATCGTACTTCTAAATACGATCTCAATTGTTCAACCGAAACGCGCTCCTGCTCCCACGTGTCGCGGACGGTGACGGCTGCATCTTCGAGCGATTCGTGATCGACGGTGACGCGGAATAAAACTCCAATGGCTTCTTTTATTTAATCGGGATAAAGATGACGCGGCCGCTTAGATCGATGTTTTCATTTTCTGCGATCTTGGCGATATCTTCAATGACTCTTCCGATCGGTGCATTCTGGGAAACCGCGATCATGCCCGGAAATTCCTTTTCGTTCTTGATTCGATCGTACCCGAAAGCGATCATTGTCGCGACGTCGTGTGTCAGCAATATCCGGCCTTCGCCCGCCGCCCATTCAAGAACTTCGACGTCATCTACGCCGATCAATCCGACCTCGTGAACTCGCGCGATATCGATCTCTAACGATAGCCTACGAAGACCGCGCACAATGCGATTGTTGAGATCTTCGTCGGCGAGAAACTTCGGCATTCTTACCTTTCTTTAGTTAGGAACCGTTACGCGACAGCAATCGTTCACGAATGATCTGAGGGTCAAACCTTGCTTCGATCTCTAGCCGCAGATGTTCGTTCTGCTCGGCCCGCTCTGCAAGATACTGCTCGACCTCGTTCCGGTTCTGCAGGTAATAGTTGATCGCAGAATAGACATCGCCCAGAGTAAGCGAATCGAAATCCAACGCGATCTCTTCAGGAGAATGGCCTTGATTGAATGCGATGATCACGGAGTCCAAGGAAACCCGCGTACTGCCAATGCGCATCACCCCTGCGTCCGTGCGATTGTAGGCAAATTCAGATGTGGTAACGCTCACTGTCATACGCGTATTTTAGCATAAGCTCTATAGGCGGGTCTTTAAAAACTCCTTTAAGGCATCGATCGAAACCCGCTCCTGCTCCCACGTGTCGCGGTCGCGGACGGTGACGGCTTCATCTTCGAGCGATTCGTGATCGACGGTGACGCAAAACGGCGTGCCGATCTCGTCCTGGCGGGCGTAGAGCTTGCCGATGCCGCCGGTGTCGTCGTAAACGGCACGCATCGAGGGCTGCAGGTCTTTCTTTATCTTCCGTGCCATCTCGACGATCTCCGGCTTATTTTTCGCCAGCGGCAGAACGGCGACCTTGATCGGCGCAATTTCGGGTTTGAGTTTTAGAATGACGCGTGTCTCGCCTTTGTCGTTCGTCCGTTCGGTGTAGGCGTCCATCATCACGGCGAGCAGAGTTCGGTTCACACCGGTCGAAGGCTCGATGATATAAGGATAAAAGCGCTCGTTCGTCTGCGGATCGAAATACGAAAGGTCTTCGGTCGAATCGGGATTCAGGCGGTTGCCTTCGGCGTCTTCGGGCTTTTTCGAATGCACGCGAAGATCATAATCCGTGCGGTTCGCAATGCCCATCAGCTCGTCCCACTGCTTCGCTTCGTCCTCGCGTTCAGGAAAAAAGCGGTAAAGAATATCGACCGTCCGCTCGCTGTAATGTGCAAGCTCTTCCTTGGTCTGCTCGTAATGTTTCAGATTTGCCGACGATATACCGAGCGACCGCAGCCATTCGTCAAAGCCGTCGATCCATTCCTGATGTGCTCTTGCGGCGGCGTCGGGCCGCACGAAATATTCGATCTCCATCTGCTCGAATTCACGCGTGCGGAAAATAAAATTGCCCGGCGTCACTTCGTTGCGAAAAGCCTTACCTATCTGTGCAATGCCGAACGGCAGCTTTCGCCGCGACGTGTCGAGCACGTTCTTGAAATTGACGAAAATGCCCTGCGCCGTCTCAGGCCGCAGATATGCCAACGCCGTCGGGTCGTCATCCGCCGACGCGGCACCGACCGTCGTGCGGAACATCAGATTAAAAGCACGCGATTCGGTCAGATTCGTTGAGCCGCAGTTCGAGCATACGAATTTGCCCTCATCGTTCTTATCGAGTTTGTCTTCGCGAAGACGCGTCTTACAGTCGCGGCAATCGACCAGCGGATCGGAAAACGTCGTCTCGTGTCCCGAATATTTCCATACATTACGGTTCAAAATGATGGACGAATCCAGTCCCTCGATGTCGTCGCGTTCATAAACGGCCCAGTTCCACCAGCTCTTTTTGATGTTGTTCGCCAACTCTACGCCCAGCGGCCCGTAATCCCACGACGAGCCAAGCCCGCCGTAAATATCCGATGCAGGGTAAACAAAACCTCGGCGCTTTGAGAGAGAGACGATCGTTTCAATATTAGGTGCGGCCATAATTATGAACTTAAGATGTTACAACGAAAGCTGAAATAAGAAAAAGGACGGCCGAAGCCGTCCCTTAGGAATGATCACAAGTTCCCTCTATTAGCGAACCACAGGGAGCGAAGCTCCCGGCGGGACGATCCAAACCTCGTAGCTGGATTTCGTCCTCGGACTGCCGCGGACGATCTGGATACGCCGCGGGTCGAAACGCCGCGTTTTGACCATATAATCCAAAGCCCTTTGCGACAAACGCTCATAAGTATTACGGGTCGTGCTCGCACGGTCGGTGCCCGGATAGATGATCACATAAAGCTGAGCATCGGGGATGTTCTGAGCCTGAATGACGCAGTTGTCAAAACGTGCTTTGTCCTCGTCGGCCGCACGGGCCTCAAATTCGTCACAGCGGAACGGACGCGGCGGTTCCGGATCCGGCAGCTTCGAAACGAACGTCGGCACCGAGATGACCTGACGGCAGCGGTCGTCGTAAACGTCGTCATTCACATCGAGCGATGCGTTGATGGTCTGACCGCCGAGCCCGCGTGAATCGATAGTTATGGTCGGCGTACCGAGTCCGCTTGTCACGCGTGCCGACCCCGGCGAAACCGTCCACGCATATCGCAGCGGGATCGGTGCCGTTCCGGAATTTATCGCTGCAAAAGTGACTAGATCGCCTTCGCTGATGCGATCCGGGCCTTCAAGATAAAAGCGATACGGACATGCCTTAGTGATGGTCTCTTCGACGATCTTGATGCATATACAATGCTTTGACTGTCTGCGTATCTCCACTTCCTTAGTGAATTTCTTGCCGTTCGGCCCTTCGATCTCAAGCGTGTGAAATCCCGGCGTCAGCAGAAACTCTGCCGGCGTGGCCACACCGCTCATTCCTTTATAAACGCCGTCGATCTTCACTGGATATGCCGCCGGCGTCGTCTGTACCGTCAGCATGCCCAGATCCTTCGGGATCTTCTTGTCCTTCCCATTGCCGTATGCGGCAAATGTCCCGGCGACAAAAGCTACCACCAAAACTGCGATCGTTCTGTTCAAAAATGTACGCATCGTACTTTCCTCTTCCCTATCCGGCATTGCCGGTATTATTGCACTCAAAGAAAATCGGGGCAAATTCCCGACCGGGACCCTTTATGAGCCCCGGCCGGTTCAAATCACACTATTCTTCCGTTTCGTCTTCAGCGATATCTTTCTTTCTGCCGAACCTGCGGCGTGCCGCAAACCCGATAGAAGCCAGTCCCGTACCGAAGAGCAAGATCGTTACCGGTTCCGGGATCGGTTCCGGCGGCGTCGGCGACGGAGTTACCGGCGGCGGTGTCGGCGTCGGCGACTTTGGCGGTGTCGGCGTCGGCGTCACCTGCGGTGTCGGCGTCGGTGTAACACCCGGCGTCGGCGTCGGAGTGACCTTCGGAGTCGGGGTCGGCGTCGGCGTCGTCGGCGGCGTCGGGGTCGGAGTTGGGGTCACGCCCGGCGTCGGGGTCGGCGTCGGCGTAATGCCCGGCGTCGGGGTCGGCGTCGGCGTAATGCCCGGCGTCGGGGTAGGTGTCGGCGTCACCTGGGGCGTCGGCGTCGGTGTCGTTGGCGGCGTCTGCGTCGGCGTCGGGGTATCCTTCTTCCGGGTTATCAAGATTGCGGCGATCGGGATCGCTGCCAGGCCCAGCAGCGTCCACTTCGGGAAACCGCGTTTGATGACCTCTGCCTCCTCACAGTCGCAAACATCATCTTCTACGATCTCGGTCCGCGTTTCAGTTATCACACGATCGTCTTGCTGTTTGGCCTTCTTCTTGTCGTCATCGTCATCGACAACGGCGACCATTGAGCCGTCCGCTATCCGAAGCCGCGTGAAATTAACGCTATCGGCTTTGCCAGGACGAGCGTTGACGATCTGTATCACCTGATCGAACCTCACCGGTCCGGCCTCGATACGCGAAAAGCCCGCGAGGACCGACATTACGCAGACCGCAGACAATAACACCCTGAAATTCATATTCTTCATTGTTCGTACCCCGAATGAACGGTTTGCTACGGCGAAAGCTCACGCGTTTCGCAGTCAATTGGCACTCAACTGTCGAATCGAATTTTTGGGGCTATGACATGGAAATTAGCAAATTTCCGGGCAAAATGCACTTGGGAAATAGGTATTTCCCTCTAAAATCACCCCAAAAAACGTGATTTTTCTAAAATCTTCGCAAAGAAATGTCGAATATCGGGCATTCTCCACAAAAATTTTGAACTTTTTCAAAATCCCTTCATTCCAGCTCATGCCGATAAAATGAAAAAACCGGCTACCACTAGATAGTGGTAACCGGTGGTGTTTTCCGAATTTGGAGAAAGGTTATTCCTGGTCTTCGCCGCCTCCGTTCTTGGCCTTTTCTTCGGCAATTATCGCCTTGCGGGACAGTTTGACCTTGTTGCCTTCCTTGCCTATACATTTCACGAGGATCTGCTGGCCTTCTTTGAGTTCGTCACGGACGTCCTTGACGCGTCTATCGGATATCTCGGAAATGTGCAGAAGGCCGTCGAGGCCCGGAATGATCTCGACGAAAGCCCCGAAATCAACGATCCGCGAAACCGTTCCAAGATATGTTTCGCCGACCTCTGCCTCGGCCGTGATGGCCTTGATGCGGGCAATTGCCTCTTCCGCGGCGGCTCCGTCGTTCGTAGCGATCATCACGGTCCCGTCGTCCTCGATATCTATCTTGGCTCCGGTCTCTTCCGTCAACGCTCTGATCACCGAACCGCCCTTGCCGATGACATCGCGGATCTTGTCCGGATGGATCTTGATCGTGATGATACGAGGAGCATACATCGAAATGTCCTCACGCGGCTCGGCGATCGCCTCTTTCATCTTGTCGAGGATATGCAGCCGGCCTTTGCGTGCCTGCTCAAGAGCTTCCTGCAGGATCGCGGCGTTGATGCCCGAGACCTTAATATCCATCTGCAGGGCCGTTATGCCGTCCGCTGTTCCGGTGACCTTGAAATCCATATCGCCGTAATGGTCTTCGGCACCGGCGATATCGGAGAGGATCGCATATCGATTCCCTTCCATCACCAGCCCCATCGCGACGCCCGCAACGGGCTTTTTGATAGGCACACCGGCGTCCATCAGGCTCAGAATGCCGCCGCAGACCGTTGCCATCGATGACGATCCGTTCGATTCCGTTATATCGGAAACGATACGAAGCGTGTACGGGAAATCTGCTTCATCTGGAAGTACAGCCTGGATCGCACGTCGTGCAAGGTTTCCGTGGCCGATCTCGCGTCGCGACGAACCACCAAAGCGTCCCGTCTCACCGACCGAATACGGCGGAAAGTTGTAGTGCAGCATGAAGCGGCGTTTCACCTCGCCTTTTTCCAGGTCGTCCATGAACTGCTCGTCCATCTTCGTGCCCAGCGTAGTGGTTACCATGGCCTGCGTTTCGCCTCGCGTAAACAATGCCGAGCCGTGTACCCGCGGCAACCAGCTGACCTCGCAAGTGATCGGACGTATCTCAGAGAAACGGCGGCCGTCAGGACGGTGCTTCTTGCCGAGGATGTCCTCTCGAAAGATCTTCTCTTTCATGTGGCCGAACGCCTTCGACGCCATCACTCGTTTCTCGTGATCGTCTTCAGGATAGCTTTCGACGACCTCTTTCTTCAGAGCATCAACAGCGGCATAGCTCGATATTTTGTCCTTTCCGGTCGTGTCAAGAGCCTCACGCAGGCGTTCGCCGTAGTTCTTCTCGATCTCGGCAAGTATCGTGTCGTCAATTGAAGGCGGCTCGAATTCACGCTTGGTGATCTCGAGGGCCTTATAAAGCTCTTTCTGCCAGGCACAGAGCCGTTTGATCTCTCTGTGAGCAAGCATCAGGGCCTCGACCATGATGTTCTCTTCGACCTCATTCGCTTCGCATTCGACCATGCAGATAGCTTCTTCAGTTCCCGCAACAACCAAATTCAGTGTCGAATCGCGGCGTTCGTCGTATGTCGGATTGATAAGGTACTTCCCGTCGATCAGGCCTATGCGGACGCCAGCGATCGGGTTGTGAAACGGAATATCGGAAAGATACAAGGCACAAGACGCACCCGTGATCGCGATAACGTCCGGATCGTTGTCCGTATCTGCCGAAACCACCGATGCGACGATCTGCGTTTCGTAACGATAACCGTCGGCGAACAGCGGACGCACCGGCCTGTCGATCAGCCGGCATGTAAGCACTTCCTTTTCGCTGGGACGTCCCTCGCGGCGGAAATAATTGCCCGGAATGCGTCCGGCCGAGAATGTATTTTCACGGTATTCGACCGTGAGCGGAAAGAAATCAAGCCCTTCCCGGGCCGTTTTTGCGCTGACCGCCGCTACGAGCAGCATTGTGTCGCCGTAGCGGATGATGACCGAACCATCGGCCTGTTTTGCGACCTTGCCGGTTTCTACCGTTAGGTCCTTGCTGCCAAATTTAATTGACTCTTTTAAGTATTTTTTTCCCATTGCTTTCTATTAACAAAAAGGACGAAAGGAGCTGACCGTGAAGCCCTCTTTCGTCCCTGTACGTCCTAAGTTGACGATGACCTTCATTCGCACGGCGGCTTTTGTTGCTGTCACGTTCAGCAGCCTGCCGTGAAATTCTTCGCGAAGATCCTATTTTCCTTGCGGCCCGAAGCGGCCGGTCTATATATAAAATGTGGTAAGTGTAAGAGTGAAAATGAAGTTACTTTTTCACCATTTCACGCTTTCACTTTGTTACCTTCTCAAACCGAGTTTCTTGATTATCTCGTGATACTCGTTAATGTTCTCACGTTTGAGATAATCCAGAAGCTTTCTCCTGCGCGAGACCAATTTCAAAAGCCCTCGTCGCGAGTTGTTATCCTTCTTATGTATCTTGAAATGCTCCGTCAGGTCCACGATGCGACGCGTGAGCAGAGCGATCTGCACCTGCGACGAACCGGTGTCCGAATCATGCGTACGGAAATCCGTAACGATCTCCTGCTTTACTTCTGTTGCTGTTGACATATTTTAATGCTATTGCAATTAGCCTCTCCTATTGCTCGCAGTAACTCCGTGTACCGGCACGGTAACCGCGAAAGATTGTTCGATATTTCATTCACGAACAAACGATAATTATCAATTAAACGAAGTATTTAATCAACCTCGTATTCGAACTCGTCCATGAATTTGGTCGAGAAATCACCGCGTTTGAAACGCCCATCTTCCATGATTTTTATGTGTAGCGGAATGGTCGTTTTGATGCCTTCGATGACCATCATCTCCAATGCACGTTTCATTCTCGCGATCGCAAACTCGCGCGTGCGTGCGTGTACGATGAGCTTCGCGATCATAGAATCGTAATATGGCGGCACTACGTAGCCCGGATAGACAGCCGTGTCCACGCGGACGCCGGGACCTCCCGGAATGTTGAATGCCGTGATGCGGCCCGGGCTCGGAGTGAATTTCTTCGGATCTTCGGCGTTGATGCGGCATTCGATGGAATGCCCCGTTATGACGACCTCTTCCTGCGTATAGCCCGTGTTCTCGCCGGTCGCGATCATTATCTGATTTCGGACGATGTCGGCGAGCGTGACCATTTCCGTGACAGGATGTTCTACCTGAATGCGGGTGTTCATTTCCATGAAATAGAAACTCCCGTCCTCGTCCAGCAAGAATTCGAACGTCCCCGCACTTGAGTAACCTATCTCTTTACAAGCCTTTACCGCGACGGCACCCATCTGTTCGCGAAGTTCCGCGGATATCGCGGGGGAAGGTGCTTCTTCCAGTAGCTTCTGATGGCGTCGCTGAATAGTGCATTCGCGCTCGCCGAGGTGAACGCAGTTGCCGTGCTCGTCGGCTAAAACCTGTATCTCTATGTGCCGCGGCCGTTCGATGTATCGTTCGATATAGACAGCACCGTTCTTGAACGCGGCGAGCGCCTCGGCCTGTGCAGTTTCCAGGTTCGTTTCGAGTTCTTCCTCGCTGCGGACGATCCGCATACCGCGGCCGCCGCCGCCTGCAGCGGCCTTGATGATCACCGGGAAATCTATCTTGCGGACAAGCTCCTTAGCTTCTTCGGGCGATTCGATGGGGTCGGGACTGCCGGGCAAGATCGGCACACCGGCCGCCGTCATCGTTCGCCGTGCCTCGACCTTGTCGCCCATCATGGCGATAACTTCGGGACGCGGGCCTATGAACTTGATATTGCAGTCGCCGCAGATCTCGGCAAACGTCGCGGATTCCGCCAAAAAGCCGTAACCGGGATGAATGGCGTCAACATTCGTGATCTCTGCGGCACTGATGATGGCCGGTATATTCAGATAGCTTTCAGCCGAAGGGGCACCGCCGATACAAATAGCCTCATCCGCAAATCTGACATGCAGAGCTTCGCGATCAGCCTCGGAATGGACGGCGACGGTTTTTATGCCCATCTCCTTGCATGTCCACATTATCCGGCAGGCGATCTCGCCGCGGTTCGCTATCAGAATTTTGCGAATTTCCCTCATAAACAGTTAGCAGTAAGCAGTTTGCCGTAAGCAGTCAGATCAAAACTGCTTAATGCCAAATGCTTACTGCTCAAAAAATTATTTCTTGACTGCGAAGAGCGGCTGGCCGTATTCGACGGGCTGGCCGTTCTCGACATATATCTTGACGATCTCGCCCGAAACCTCGGCCTCGATCTCGTTCATCAGCTTCATCGCTTCCACAATGCAAACGGTCGTTGTAGGGCCAACCTGAGAACCTTCTTTCACAAAAGGATCTTTGTCAGGGCCCGGAGCACGATAGAACGTGCCGACGATCGGCGAAATGATCTTGTGCAGGCCCTCGTCCTCGTCCGCTGCGGGTGCGGCCTCAGTTGCCGCTGATGCAGGGGCAGCCGGAGCAGGTGCGGCCGCAGGCGGCGGAGCCGCGTGATGAACGACGGCAGGAGCGTGGGTCATTCGGCTGAGACGAACGCGGATGTTCTCATTCTCAAACTCAAAATCCGTAAATCCGCGGTCAATGACGAGGTCCGCAAGCTCACGCAGCTCGTCCATATTCAACGAGGCGTCAGCGGAGTGCTTTCCCTTCTTGCCGTTGCCGTGTTTCTTTTCGACCGTGGTTTCGTCTTCCATCGCTTTTGCAGAAGCTGTGATGTCGCTCATAGTGACAAGCCTCCGGGAGGTTTTCGACTATCCGTTAGCTGCGGCCTCTCGCGGGTTATCGACCAATTCGATAACCGCCATTTCGGCATTGTCGCCGCTGCGGCGGCCGAGACGGATGATGCGGGTGTAGCCGCCGTTACGGTCTTTATAGCGCAAGCCGAGGTCATTGAAAAGCCTCTGGACCGCCTTAACGCCGGCAGTCCGCTCGATCACATCTTTGGCCTCACCTTTCTTACCGCGAAATCGGCTCTGTTCGGCCTTAAAGCTGCGATTGCCCGCGTGGAAGAATTTCGACGCCTGACGACGCAGGTGAACCGCCTTTGCCGCGTCCGCATCGCCGTCCAACTGTGAGGCGTGGCGTGCCAACGTGATGACCTTCTCTACGAAAGGACGCAGTTCTTTGGCTTTTGCTACCGTCGTAACGATGTATTCGTTTTCCGCATTGATCAATGACGTCGCCATATTGCGAAGCATCGACATGCGGTGCTCGGTCGTCCTGCCGAGTTTGCGATGTGCTTTCCTATGTCTCATAACAGTCTAGGAAGTCTCGGAAGTCCGGGACGTCGAAAAGTCTTTCCAGACTTTCCGGACTTCCCCGACTCCCCTGACTAATTAATCCAGATCTCTTCCGCCCGTTCCCGGGATCGGGTTTCCGTTCTCATCAAAGTCCATTCCGAAATCGAGCCCCATACCGTGGAGCATATCCTTGATCTCGGTCAGCGATTTCTTACCGAAATTCTTTGTTCCGAGCATTTCCTTTTCGCTGCGGCGGATCAGGTCGCGGATCGAACGGATGTCCGCATTCTTCAGGCAATTGTACGAACGGACCGAAAGCTCGAGTTCGTCGACCGATTTGTCGAGCAGGTCGTTCCGCATCAGCGGCGGACGTGCGATGTCCTCGTACTTGTATTCCTCTTCCTCTTCTTCGAAATTGATGAAGATCGACATATGGTCCTTGACCAGCTTCGCTGCAAGGCCGATAGAATCTTCCGGCTTGACCGAACCGTCGGTCCAAACCTCGAGGGTAAGCTTGTCGAGTTCCGTGTTCGATCCCGAACGCGTCTTATCGACCGTATAGTTGACCTTTTTGATCGGTGAATGCACCGAATCAAGCGGGATGTATCCGACCGAAAGGTCCTCATCAAGGTTGTTCTCTGCCGAGACGTAGCCGCGGCCTTTCTTGAGCCTCATTTCGACCACGAGCGACCCGCCCTGGCCGAGCGTTGCGATGTGAACATCGCCGTCAAGGACCTCAACGTCGCCGTCGGCCTCGATGTCGCCGCTGAGTACCGCTCCGGCTCCTTTCTTATTGATGTAAAGCGTCTTCGGCCCCTGTCCGTGCAGTTTGAACGGCACCTGCTTGAGGTTGAGGATCACGTCTGTCGCATCTTCGACGACGCCCTTAATCGAAGAAAATTCGTGCTCGACGCCCTCGATCTTTACAGCGGTGATCGCAGCACCTTCGATCGACGAGAGCAAAGCCCTGCGGATCGAATTGCCGACCGTCGTGCCAAAGCCCCGCTCAAAGGGCGAAGCATAGAATTTGCCGTACGTGGGCGTCAGCGTTTCGCTGTCCACGTTGAGCCGGCTCGGCATTTGAAATCCTGACCAATTGCTATTTTGTGACATATGTTCTTTGTCCGTGAGCTGCCTGTTGTTGGTGCGGCGAAACCGGCAACTCCGAAACTTCGCCGCCCTGCAACTTGATCAATTACTTACTGTAAAGCTCAACGATCAACTGCTCGTTGATGTTGCTGTCGATGTCCTCACGCCGCGGCAGGCCCGAAACGGTAACAGCCATTTCTTTGCCTTCGGCAGATAGCCACTGCGGGCGTCCACGTCCTGTTGATGTAGCCCAGGCTCCGTCAACGTGAACGTTCTTTACCGTACGGCCTTTTACCGCAACTACATCGCCCTGCTTGACCTGAAACGAAGGAATATCCACCTTGCGGCCGTTGACCGTGATATGCCCGTGATTCACAAGCTGGCGAGCCTGACGACGCGAGGTCGAAAAGCCCGAACGGTACACCACGTTATCCAAGCGGCGTTCAAGCATGAAAAGCAGGTTCTCGCCCGTAACGCCTTTCTGGCGACGAGCTTTTTCGAAGTAATTCCTGAACTGCTTTTCGAGGATGAAATAGATGCGTTTTACCTTCTGCTTCTCGCGAAGCTGTTCGCCGTAGCCGGCAAGCATCTTTCTGCGGGCAGCACCGTGCTGTCCCGGCGGGTTAGTACCGCGTTTTTCGATCGCACACGACGAACGGTAGCAGCGGTCACCTTTCAAAAACAACTTTGCGCCTTCTCTCCGGCATAGCCGGCAGACGGCATCTCTATATCTAGCCATAATTTATTTCTGCCTTCATCAGAAAGCTCGGGCTTTCTGAGAAAAAGTTTACGGGAAACCTTCAGCTCCCCTTCTTCCTTTAGATCAAACTAAAAAAAATCAAACACGCCTGCGTTTCGGCGGCCTGCACCCGTTGTGCGGGATCGGCGTGGTGTCGCGTATCGAGGTGACGCGAATGCCAGCCTGATTGATCGCGCGGATCGCGGACTCGCGGCCGCCGCCCGGGCCTTTGACCCGAACTTCGACCTCACGCATGCCCGCATCCTGCGCCTTTCTGGCGACATCAGCCGCAGCCTGCTGCGCGGCGAACGGCGTTCCTTTACGCGAACCGCGGAAACCGCGTGCACCTGACGAGCACTGAGCGACGAGGTTGCCCTGCGTGTCGGTGATCGAGATGAGCGTATTATTAAAGGAAGCCGAAATATGAACGATACCTTGAGGTATGTTCTTTTTCTCTTTCTTCTTAAAGGTCTTCTTTCCTTTTGCTGCAGCTTTTGCCATATTTCAGTTTCGTCTAGAAAGCGGCGAGTTAAGGGAAAAGCCAATATAACTCTCCACTCTCAACTCTCCACTCGCAACTATTTCTTGCCCGGTGCCTTCTTCTTAGCGACCGCAGCCTTCCTCGGGCCTTTGCGTGTACGGGCGTTCGTGTGCGTCCTCTGACCGCGCACCGGCAGGCTCCTGCGGTGACGCAGCCCTCTGTGACACGAAATGTCCATAAGACGCTTGATGTCCATCTGGATACGCTTGCGAAGGTCACCCTCGATCTCGCCCTGCTGGTCGAGCAGCGTACGGATCTTGTTCAGATCATCTTCGCTGATATCTCGGATCTTCGTATGAATATCAACGCCGACCTCGTTCAATATCGCGGTCGCGCGTGATTTGCCTACACCATAGATGTAGGTCATCCCGATCTGTGCCCTCTTATTGGGCGGTAGGTCAACACCTGCTACACGTGCCATAACTCGTTATTTTAACCTTGTCTTTGTTTATGCTTAGGGTTCTCGCAAATGACGCGCACTACGCCCCTGCGGTGTATCACCTTGCACTTATCGCACATCTTTTTTACTGAAGGACGTACTTTCATTTCATTTCACCAGCCTATAAATTGCCCCAATTTGAGGCGTCCAAGCACTGCCAACCCACTGAATAGTTGGGCAAACTTCAAATATTACCGTTTGGACAACAACTTTTCAAGTGGAGAAAAGCAGTTATGCCCCGGCCGATGCACCCGAACGAAGCTGCTGTTTCTGTTCACGCGTCAGCGTCAGTATTTCCGGCCCGTCCTCCGTCACCGCGATCGTGTGTTCTGCATGCGCCGACGGCAGACCGTCAACCGTCACCACCGTCCATTTATCGCTAAGCGTGCGGGTTTCGTGAGTGCCCATGTTCAGCATCGGCTCGATGGCAAAACAATAACCTGCCCGGATCTTCTCTTTCGTACCGGGCCGGCCGTAGTTAGGTATTTGCGGCGCCTCATGCATCTGCCGGCCGATACCGTGCCCCGTATAGTCGCGAACGATGCCGTAGCCGAATTTCTCAGCGTGCTGCTGCACTGCCCAGCCAATGTCGCCGATCCGATTACCGACGCGTGCGGCCTCGATGCCAAAATGCAGGCATTCCTCGGTCACACGTATCAGCTGCTTCAGCTCGTCTGTTATCTCGCCGACGGGAATGGTCGTCGCCGTATCGCCGATAAATCCGTTGTAGGTCGCCGCCATGTCTATCGACAAAATATCGCCCTCTTTCAGAGGTGTGGTCTTGGAAAAACCGTGCACGATCTCGTCATTGACCGACGCGCAAATTGCGTAAGGAAAACCGTGGTATCCGATAAAGGTCGGTATCGCACCGGCATCACGCATCATTTTATCGGCTGCATTGTTCAATTCCATCGTCGAGATGCCGGGTTCGACCATCGAACGCAATGCTTCGCGGACGCCCGCGATAAGCTCGCCGACCTCCCGCATTTTGTCGAGATCTTTTGCTGATTTCGCGATTATCATACTCTTGCGAAAAAACGATCCAACCACTGAGAACACAGAGCTCACAGAGTTTCCCCTTTAGGAAAGCACGCCCTCAAGGTCCTTAAAGATGCCCTCAATATCTCCCGTGCCGTCTATCTTCGTCAGCCGGCCCGAATTTGCATAATATTCGAGCAGGGGCTTTGTCTGTTCGTCATAGGTCGCAAGCCTGACAGCGACCTTTTCTTCAGTATCATCCGCACGATGCGAGAGCGGCGTTTGCGGATGTTCGTCGCAAACTCCTTCGGCCTTTGGCGGCTTCGAATAGATATTATATATCTCACCGCACTCCGGACAGCTTCGCCGGCCGGTCAGCCGCTTCATCAACTCGTCGCGCGGCACGTCAACTTCGATCGCGATGATCTCTTTGCCTTGCTCTTTTGCGAGCTCTTCAAGCTGTTCGGCCTGAACCGCGGTCCGCGGATAACCGTCCAGGACGTAGCTGCCTTTTGTATCATCTTTCGACGTACGTTCGCGGACGATGCGATAGGTGATGTCATCGGAAATAAGCTTGCCTGACGCCATTATCTCCTGCACTTCCTTTGCAAGCGGCGTGTCGAGCGTCTTCATCTCGCGAAACATATCGCCTGTCGAGATCTGCGGAATGCCGCGGCGCTCTTCGAGCAGCCTCGCCTGCGTTCCTTTGCCCGCTCCGGGTGCTCCGATCAATACGATGATCTTTTCCATAAAGAACTTAACCACAGAGAACACAGAGTTCACAGAGAATGAAGAAACCCACTCTGTGTGCTCTGTGTTCTCTGTGGTAAAAACGAACTAACTTCGGCGTCCGCGTAAACGCGAGCCCGATCCCAAAAACCCTTCGTAGTTGCGCATCACAAGCTGCGCCTCGATCTGCGAAACCAGATCCATCGCCACGCCGACCAGGATGAGAAGGCTCGTACCGCCGAAGAAGAACTGATAGCCCAGTCCTGTCGGGATCCAGCTCAAGCCAGGTGTCGCGGTGAGGAAATTATCCAATCCCGTTCCAATGAAGGGCAGACGAGCGACCCTGAAACCGCTCAGCAAAAGCTGCGGGGCGAACGCCACGAACGCAAGATACAGAGCACCGACCGCGGTCAGCCGCGTCAAGATGGTGCTCAGATATTCCGCCGTCGGGGCACCCGGCCTTATACCGGCGATGAATCCGCCGTGCTTTCTCAGATTGTCAGCAACATCGTCTGTATTGAAGATGATGGTGATGTAAAAGAACGTGAACAGTACGATCAGCGAGATGAAAACGAATTCGTAATACGGGTCGCCGCCGTGAAACTGCTGGAAGAAGGCATAGACCTTCGCCCAGGTCGTCGTCGTGTCGTTCGGATCCGGCGGAAATGCCGAGAACAGTGTCTGCGGCATCGCCAGTACGGACGATGCGAAGATGACCGGGATAACACCGCCCATGTTGATCTTCAACGGCAGCGTCGTTTCCTGGCCCCGGAATGTCTGATTGCCGACCCGACGGCTAGCGTAGCTGATGGCTATGTGCCGTCTGGCGGATTCCACGTAAACAATGAGAGCTATCAGAGCTACCATCACCGCCACGAGGAAGATAACGCCGAGCGTCTGCATCGGGTCACCGGCACGAACGCGCTCCGTCACCTGCATCACACCGCTCGGAAGGCCGATGACGATACCCGAAAAGATAAGCAGCGAGATGCCGTTTCCGACGCCGCGTTCCGTGATCTGCTCACCGAGCCACATCACGAACACGGTCCCTGTCGTAAGGGTAATGACGATCATCGCCGTCGCCCACCAAGTTTCGGGGATGATCGCGTTACGGCTGAGCCATGTCGCTACGAAGAACGTCTGCACCGCACAAAGAATGACGGTGAAATACCGTGTGTACTGATTCAGTTTCTGCCTGCCGACCTCGCCCTCTTCCTGGATCTTCTTGACCGCGGGTGATAGAACCGGCATCAACTGCATGATGATCGACGCCGTAATGTAGGGCGTTACGCCGAGAGCAAATACCGAAATAGTGCGGAAATTTCCGCCCGAGAACAGATCGAGAACGCCGAGAAGCGTGCCGGCGACCTCGCCCCATACACGCTCCAACTGGGCGCTGTTTATGCCCGGCGCCGTTATGTGGGCTCCGAAGCGATAGACGGCGAGCAGTCCGAGCGTGAAGAGTATCCTCTTCCGCAACTCGGGCACTCGGAACATATTTTGGACCGCGCTTACAAACTTCTCCATATAATTCAGTGGTCAGTTTTCGGTGTTCGGCGATTATCGTGCATTCAACGGCAAGAGCCGAGAACGCTGACACCGCCGGCCGCAATTATTCCGCTGCCGTGTCCTTTGCCTTGACGATCTCCGTTACGGTGCCGCCGGCCTTTTCGATCTTTTCTCTCGCAGTTTTTGTAAAACGATGCGACGAGATCTTCAGTGCCTTCGTTATGTCGCCATTGCCGAGGATCACGAGGTCGTGCTTCGCCTTTTTGATAAGCCCGCGTTCGTGCAGTATCTCAGGCGTTACCTCGTCACCCGCGTTGAAATTGGCGTCGATCTTTGCAAGGCTGATCTCGATCCACTGCTTCTTGAAGATGTTGGTAAAACCGCGCTTCGGCAATCGACGCTGCAGAGGCATCTGTCCGCCCTCAAAACCGGGACGGCTGCTGTAGCCCGAACGCGACTTCTGGCCCTTATGCCCGCGACCCGACGTCTTGCCGAGCCCGGAGCCGGGGCCGCGGCCGACGCGTTTCTTCTTGTGCGTCGAGCCCGGTGCCGGATGTAAATTATTCAATGATAAAGCCATAACTATTGACCTTTGATCTACAGATCACTATTCCACTATCCGCAAAAGATGCGGAATCTTCGCCACGATCCCACGCGTCGCCGGCGAATCCGGCAGCGAGACCTTCTGATTGAGCTTTGTAATGCCGAGGCTCTTTACGATGGCCTTCTGATCCTTAGCATAACCGATCATGCTGCGGTAATACTGTATCGTCAGGCGGCCGTCGGCCTTTTCAGTTTTCTTAGCCATAATCTTATTTCCAAATCCCGCGTTTCTAGATCAGCTCGTCTATCTGTTTGCCGCGGAGGCGTGCGACCTCGATCGGATCCTTCATACGCATCAGGCCGTTGAACGTGGCACGGATAACGTTATGTGCGTTGTTCGAGCCGAGGATCTTGGTTCTTACGTTGTGAACGCCGAGCGACTGCAGCACTGCGCGTACTGCACCGCCGGCAATGACGCCCGTTCCTTCAGCCGCCGGCTTGAGCAGGACGCGGCCTGCTCCATATTCGCCGATCAGCTCATGCGGCAGCGTGCCGTCGATGAGCGGAACACGGATGAGGTTGTTCTTCGCCGCTTCGACCGCCTTTTTGATGGCGTTCGGCACTTCCTTTGCTTTGCCGGTACCGAAGCCGACGTGCCCGGCCTCGTCGCCTACGACGACGAGTGCCGCGAACGACAGATTCTTACCGCCCTTGACGACCTTTGTAACGCGGTTGATCGAGATCAACTGATCCTTGAGTATCAATCCGCTCGGTGAGATTCGCTGTTTGTTATTCATCTTACCTACTTATTCTGCGCTCGCGGCAGCAGCTTCCTGTTTGTTGAGGCCCGCTTCACGCGAAGCGTCGATCAATGCCTTTACACGGCCGTGATAGAGATATCCGCCGCGGTCAAATACTACGTTCGAGATGCCTGCCTTCTGCGCTCGTTCGGCTATTGCCTTACCGATCTCGCGTGCAGCTTCGACGTTGCCGCCGGACTTACCCGAGAATGATTTTTCCGTGGTGGACGCCGTCGCAAGCGTTTTTCCGCTCTTATCGTCGATCACCTGCGCGTAGATGTGGTTCAGGCTGCGGAAAACCGCAAGCCGCGGCATCTCAGCCGTGCCTTTCACTTTCTTGCGAATGCGGCTATGAACACCTCTTCTGATGTCTGCTCTGCTCTTCTGTGCCATATTCTTATTGAATAGTGGATAGTCAAAAGCGAATAGTGGTTTTGCCGCTCGGCTTTTTCACTTTTCGCTCTTCCCTTTTCACTTTTACTTACCTGTCTTGCCGGGCTTCAACCTGTAATACTTGTCAGCGTAGCGGACGCCCTTTCCTTTGTAGGCATCCGGCTTACGAAGCCGATTCAATTCAGCGGCGACCTGGCCGAGCTTTTGCTTGTCGATGCCGCTCAGCGTGATGGTCGTCTGATACTGGTTGATGGACGTCTTTGTGTTGACCCTTTCGGCCTTTGCCTCGATACCGTCCGGCAGAACGTATTCGACCGGATGCGAATATCCAAGTGAGAAAACGATCTTCTTGCCCTGAACGTCCGCTTTGTACCCGACGCCTACAATGTCCATGTCCTTGGTGAAACCTTCGGTCACACCGACAACGGCGTTGTTCGCCAACGCACGCGCCAGCCCGTGGAACGCCGCGACGTCGTCGCCGGCCCTTTCGGCCGTCAGCGTACCTTCTTCCTGTTTAAAGGTCACGCCCGCCGGGATCGGCGTCTTAAGCGTGCCTTTCGGTCCTTTCACTTCCATCTCGGAGTCACCGATGTTTACGGTTACACCCGCCGGGATGGGGATAGGTTTTTTTCCTACTCGTGACATAACTACCTCAGTGATCCGTAAGCGGCCTGTGTTTAGTGGCCCGTGGCTTTACTGACCACTGTCCACTGCCCACTGCCCACTGATCAATAAACTTCTGCGAGAATCTCGCCTCCCATGCGTTCCTGACGCGCTCTTTTGCCGCTCATCAGGCCTTTCGACGTCGAAACGATATTGATTCCGTATCCGCCGAGCACCTTCGGGATCTCCTGCGAACCTACATAAACGCGGCGGCCCGGACGCGACACACGCGACATGTGCGTTATGGACGAAATGCCTTTCGTGTCGTATCGCAATGCGATCCGGATCTCGTATTTCGGACCTTCGCCTTTCGTCGAAAAACTGTTGATATAGCCCTCTTCCTTAAGGATGCGGGCGACCTCGAGCTTCAGCTTCGAGCCCGGGATATCGACACGCTGGTGCCCCGCGGCTATCGCGTTGCGGATGCGTGTAAGCATATCGGCTATTGGATCTGTCATCTTCTAAAAACTCCGTCAATTAATGGGACAAACCTGTCCTATTCCTACCAACTTGATTTCACAACTCCCGGTATCTGGCCTTCTAAAGCCAGCTCGCGAAGGGCGACACGTGAGATGCCGAATTTTCGCAGATAGCCGCGCGGGCGTCCCGTCTGCGAGCAGCGGTTGCGGACCCTTGTCGGGCTCGCGTCGCGAGGCATCTTTTGAAGCCTCATGACTGCCGCGTCCACCTGTTCAGGCGTCGACTTGGGATCATTGATGATCCGTTTTGCTTCGGCGCGGCGCTCACGGTAGAGCGCTACTTTTTCCTTACGCCTTTCGTTCTTTACGATCTTGCTTATCTTTGCCATTTTCTTACTGTCTAAAGGGCATTCCCATTGCCTTCAAAAGCGAACGTGCCTCTTCGTCATTGCGGGCGGTCGTAACGATCGAGATGTTCATTCCTCGCGTCTTGTCCACCTTATTAAAATCGATCTCCGGAAAGATCAGCTGTTCACGGATGCCCAGCGTGTAGTTGCCGCGTCCGTCGAAAGCCTTGCCCGAGATACCGCGAAAGTCGCGTACTCGCGGCAGAGCGACCGAGATGAGCCTGTCAAGAAATTCGTACATTCTTGCACCGCGAAGCGTGACCATCGTGCCGATGCTCATTCCTTCACGGAGTTTGAACGCGGCGATCGATTTTTTCGCTTTTGTGACAACGGGCTTCTGACCTGTTATCGCTTTCAGCTCTTCCGTAGCTACGTCAAGTATCTTTGAATTTGCCGAAGCCTCGCCCAGGCCCATGTTAACGACGATCTTTTCGATCTTGGGGATCGCCATCGGGTTCTTGATGTCGAACTCCTTCGCCAGGGCCGGCGCGATCTCGTTTTTGTATTTTTCTCTAAGTCTGGCCATTTGTGACCTTCTCCTATTGCTGCTTGGGACCCGGCCGAGCCGTTTCCAAACGTAATTCCCTATTTATCTTTTTCTTCGTCCGTCTCCGGGGCTGCTGCCGGAGCTTCGTCATCGATCTTCGGCTTCGCCACTCGCTTGTAGCTGCCGGCAGCTTCAATGACCGACCCGCTCTTTGCTACGCGGACCTTTTTGCCGTCGCGAAATTCATATCGAACGCGTGTCGGCTTGCCGGTCTCCGGGTCGACCAATGCGACATTCGAAATGTTCACCCAGGCTTCCTGCTCTTTGATGCCGCCTTCGCGGTTGAGCTGAGGCATCGGTTTGACGTGGCGTTTCACCATCATCGCACCTTCGACCTTGACCTTTCCGTTGCGTGCATCTACGGCAATGACCTTTCCGCGGTACGGCTGGCGATTACCGGCATTGTCATAGCGGTTGTATTCTTTACCCGCGATGAAAACGACCTGGTCGCCCCGCTTGATCCTGCTCTTTACTGTTCCTGTCTTAGCTGCTGCTTTCATTTCTCAATTCCAATAAGACCGTTCGGCCTGAAAGGTCCTATATAACCTCGGGAGCCAAGCTCACGATCTTCATGAAGTTACGCTCGCGGAGTTCGCGTGCGACCGGGCCAAAAACGCGGGTTCCGATGGGCGTTCCATCGTCCTTGATCAGAACGGCGGCGTTCTCGTCAAAACGGATATACGTTCCGTCCTTGCGCCGGACCTCTTTGCGGGTGCGGACGATCACGGCGTTGTAAACCTTGCCCTTCTTCGCGGTACCTTCAGGCGCCGCTTCTTTGACGGTCACCTTGATGGTATCGCCGAGACGTGCGATCTTACTGGTCGAACCGCCGACCGGCATTATCATTTCCACTCTTTTTGCACCTGAATTGTCGGCCACCGACAACGAGGTTTGCATTTGAATCATAACTTTCTCCAGTTGTCTGTTGTCGGTTGTCGGTTGTCAGCACGGTTTTATCCGACAACTGACAACTGGCAACTGACCACTGACCTTACAATTCTGCTCTCTGAATGATCTCCACTACCCGCCAACGCTTCTTTGCCGACAGCGGACGTGTTTCAACGATCCTCACCTTGTCGCCCGTGCGTGCCCCGAGTTCATCGTGCGCCATGAACTTCTTGCGGCGCTTGATGTATTTTCGGTACATCGGGTGCTTAACGAGCCGGTCGACGCGGACCGTAACGGTTTTCGTCATCTTGTCCGACGAAACGATGCCGATCCTTTCGGCACGCTTGCTGACCTTCTTGGCTTCGCCGTCTTCATCCGAAACGGCCGGCGTTGCAGCCTTCGCCTTAGTAGGCTTTTCTGCAGGCTTAGCTTCATCAGCAACGGGAGCTTCTTCAGCCGGTGCTTCCTCTACCGCCGTTTCCGTCTCTGCGTCAGCAGCCGCGATCTCGGTATCTTCTGCAGGAGCAGCCTCTTCCGTGACGGCGTTTTCCGCGATCTCGATCTCTTCTTCGTTATTCTTAGTAGGCATTTTTCTTCGTTACCTATGCTTCGGCCTCTGCCGTTTCTGTTGCCCCTGACGTCGCCGGGACATCTGCTTTCTTATCGTTCAGCAGCGTATAAACGCGAGCCAAGGTCTTCTTTTCACGTCGAATGTCATTGACGACCTCGCCGACACCGAGCGCTTTCCTAAACTTGAGCCTGAAAAGCGACTCTTTCAGAGCGTCCGCCTGTTCCTTCAGCTCGTCGGCGTTCATTTCTTTCAGCTGGTCAAGCTGTTCCTTGCGTTTCATAACTTTGCTCAGAAGCCCGCACGTTAGTAAGGGCGTGATCTCTTCCTCTAGACGATGCCTCCCTCGAGGTCGGCACGCGTGACAAATTTCACCTTTACGGGCAGTTTCTGTGCCGCGAGCCGCATAGCTTCACGTGCCAGCTCTTCGCCAACGCCTTGAATCTCATACAGCACACGGCCAGGTTTGACGACCGCGACCCAGTGGTCCGGGGCACCTTTACCGGAACCCATACGGGTTTCCGCAGGCTTTTTCGTGATGGGCTTGTCGGGGAACATACGGATCCAGATCTTGCCGCCGCGTTTGACGTGACGGGTCATCGCGATACGAGCCGCTTCGATCTGACGGTCCGTGATCCAGCCCGGCTCAAGAGCCTTGAGCCCGAAATCACCAAAATTCAGTTTTTCTCCGCGGGTCGCTTTCCCTCGGTTTCGGCCCTTCATCACCCTGCGGTGCTTGACCTTTTTTGGCATCAACATAACTTCTTCTCCGGATGACGGCGGTCAGTTCCCGCCGGCAATTGATCATTAACGATCGTCCCTTCGCGGACGCCTGTCCCTCATCGCATTGCGGTCGACCTTGACCTCGTTCATCGGGTCGGTCGTGGTGCCGCGTGCCATTGAGGCGTTCGGGTCCAATATTTCCCCGCGGTAGATCCAAACTTTCACGCCGATTATGCCGAATGTCGTCAGAGCCTCGGCAAAACCGAAATCGATATCGGCACGCAGAGTGTGCAGCGGCAGACGGCCCTGCAGCGACCATTCCGTTCGGGCGATCTCGGCACCGTTAAGACGGCCGGAGATCATCACCTTGATGCCCTGTGCACCAAAACGCTGCGATTCCTCCATCGTCTTTTTCATCGCACGGCGAAAAGCGATACGCTTTTCAAGCTGCTGAGCTATCTTCTCAGCCTGAAGCTGTGCGTTGAGTTCCGGATGGCGGATCTCCTGGATCGAGATCAATACCTCGCGGCCTGTCTTTCTTGACAACTCTTCACGAAGAGCTTCGATCTCAGCACCTTTTCGGCCGATAATGATACCCGGGCGCGACGTGTAGATGATGATCTTCAGACGCGTTGCCGCACGCTCGATGTCGATGTGCGAAACCCCGCCGCCGGCAAACTTCTTCTTCAATTCGCGCTTGAGTTTCAGGTCTTCGGCGAGGAACTCGGCGAATTCGCGCTTGGCGAACCAATGCGAGTGCCAGTCCTTGTTGTATCCGACCCTAAAGCCGTATGGATGAACTTTCTGTCCCATAACTTATCTTTTCAGCACCTCGGCATTCGGTGAATGCCCCAAATTCGCTATTGCTTCTCGCCTTCCTCCTCGGACACAGGCTCCTCAGCCGCGGCTTCGGTTTCCTCTTCAGCCGACGCACCTTCCGAAGTTTCCTCCGCAGTCTCTTCCGCCGCTGCGTCGGCTACTGCCACAGTCTCTTCCGCGGTTTCTTCTGCCGCTGCCTCTGCAACTGCCACTGTTTCTTCCGCGGTCTCTTCCGCCGCTGCTACTGTCTCTTCCGCGGTCTCTTTTGCCGATGCTTCTGCAACTGCCACCGTTTCTTCCGCGGTCTCTTCTGCCGCTGCTACTGTCTCTTCCGCGGTCTCTTTTGCCGATGCTTCTGCAACTGCCGCTATCTCTTCCGCCTCGACCTTTGGAGCTGCTTTCTTCTTCTCTTTCTTAGGAGCGGCGGCACGACGA
Source organism: Acidobacteriota bacterium (assembly GCA_019639155.1). GTDB lineage: Bacteria > Acidobacteriota > Blastocatellia > Pyrinomonadales > Pyrinomonadaceae > OLB17. The sequence goes on from JAHBSJ010000011.1 coordinate 104,787, forward strand.
GCCTTTGCGGCCGCGATACGCTCTTCCTGAAGCAGTTCGGCCTCGGTCTTGGGTTTCTCCTCGCTCGTCACCTCGATCGTGATGTGGCAATAATGCCTCTGCTCACGATATGCACGGCCCTGCGGAGCGGGACGCATGCGTCGGCGATTCTTGGTCGGGCCCATGTCAACAAAGCACGAACGCACCCAAAGATCATCCGGATCGATAGCGATGTTCTCCTGCTCGGCCTTATAAGTGGCGTTCGCGATGGCAGAATTCAGGCATTTGGCGATGGGATCGGCGGCACGTTTTTCGGTGAACTTCAAAATGTTCAGCGCACGCGATACGTTCTCGCCGCGGATCAGATCGATCACCAGCCGAGCCTTTCTAGGGCTGCCTTTCAAATATTTTGTTTTAGCTACAGCTTCCATAACGGTAAACAGTTAACGGTGAAAGGCGAACGGGCACTTCCCGCCGCGTGTCACTCGTTACCAATCACTACTTCCTCTTCGCCATCTTCTCCGCCTTTGTTCCCGGATGACCTCTGAACAGCCTGGTCGGCGAGAATTCTCCCAACTTGTGGCCGACCATGTTTTCAGTAACAAAGACCGGAACGTGGCGTTTGCCATTGTGAACGCCGAACGTCAGCCCGACCATGTCGGGCGTGATGGTCGAACGGCGCGACCAGGTCCTGATCGCCTGCGGTTTCGGGCCGCCGCTCGAGATGCGTCGGAGTGCCTTCTGCAGGCTGAGATCGATAAAAGGGCCTTTCTTGAGTGAACGTGGCATATCTAAATTTCAGATTTAAGAGTATGGATTTCGGACCTGTTAAGACCAAAAACCTGTGACCTAGAACCTACTTCCTCCTCCTGTCTTTCACGATCATATTGCTCGTGCGCTTGTTGCGGCGTGTCTTATAGCCGCGTGTCGGCTGTCCCCACGGCGTCACCGGGTGACGCCCGCCTGATGTCTTTCCTTCGCCGCCGCCGTGCGGGTGATCGACCGGGTTCATCGCGACACCGCGAACTTTCGGCCTCTTGCCTTTCCAGCGGTTGCGGCCGGCTTTACCGAGCGAAACATTCTCATGCTCGGTGTTGCCGACCTGTCCGACGGTCGCCATACATACGACAGGAACTCGCCGAACCTCGCCGGACGGCATTCTAAGCTGGGCGTGATCGCCCTCTTTCGCGACGATCTGGGCAAATCCGCCTGCCGAACGTACCATCTGGCCGCCTTTTCCGGGGCGAAGCTCGATGTTGTGAACCTCAGTTCCCAGCGGGATATCCTTGATTCGAAGTGCGTTACCCGGCAGGATGTCGGCACCTTCGCCGCTGAGCACCATCGTGCCGACCTTGAGGCCGACCGGGGCGATGATGTAACGCTTTTCTCCGTCGAGATACGTGACAAGAGCGATGTGCGCCGAACGGTTCGGATCGTATTCGATCTGAGTGACCTTTGCGGGAATGCCCAGCTTGTCACGCTTGAAATCGATAACGCGGTAAAAGCGCTTGTGACCGCCGCCGCGGCGGCGTATCGTGATACGGCCGTCGTTATTGCGTCCCGATATCCTTTTCTTCGGCTCAAGCAACGATTTCTCGGGTGTTGCTCCCGGCGTCAACTCGTCGCGGGTCAGATACGTCTGATACCGCCGTGCCGGTGATGTCGGTTTTAATCTTTTGATTCCCATATCTCAATTTTGGATCTGGGATTTCGGATTTCGGATCTCTGATCCGCATTCCTCAATCCGCAACCCGCATTCCTTAGATCGCTTCTGCGTAATCCACCATCGGTTCGCCCGCACGCAGCGTGACGTACGCTTTCTTCCAAGAAGGTCTTCTGCCCTCGATACGTCCGCGGCGTTTCATCTTGCCCTGATACTGTATCGTCCTGACAGCGGCGACCTTTACGTTAAAGATCTCTTCAACCGCGGATTTGATATCGCCTTTCGTCGCATTCTTGTCGACCTTGAATGTCAAAACCTGGCCCGCCTTGCGGTTGCCGCCTTCTTCTGTCGATTCTTCCTTGAGGATGACGCTCTTTTCGGTGATGACGGGCGTTCTCAAAATGTCCCAGACGTTCATCTTACTCATTGCTCGCTTCCCCCTCGCTTACTTCTGCAGCCGCTGCATCTGCCACTGTCTCTTCCTTCTTCTTCACGGCCTTTTTCGCTTTCGGCTTTTCTTCGACCGGAGCGACTCCCTCTAAAGAGCTTTCCGCATTTGGATCGAGGATCTGCTCGAGTTCTGCGATCGCTGCTTTCGAGATCAGGAGCTTCTCGTGAAAGATCAGATCGTAGATATTCACGCCGAATGGATTGGTGACCTTCGTCTTCTCGACATTTCGCGACGACAGGATCAGATTCTCATTATCCAACGAATCGACGATCAGCATCTTCGGCCTTGCATCGTTCTCAATGAGCCCGAGCGTAGCGACGGCCGCCAGAAAATCTTTCGTCTTGGGAGCCGAAAAACCGAATTCATCAATGATGATCAGATTTCCTTCGCGCAGCCTCTCGGAAAGAGCCGAGCGAAGTGCACCGCGGCGCATTTTCTTCGGCATGTTGTATGACCAGTCACGCGGCTGTGGTCCGTGGACGTTTCCGCCGCCTTTCCAAAGCGGCGAACGAAGCGACGCGATACGGGCGCGGCCCGTTCCCTTCTGCTTCCAAAGCTTGCGTCCGGAACCCGAAACGTTGCCGCGGGTCTTGGTCGCAGATGTTCCCTGTCGGCCGTTCGCTTGGAAATTCTTCACCGCTGCGTGTATCAGCGCTTCGTTCAATTCGGCACCGAACACTGCATCGGAAAGGCTGACCTCGCCGACCTCTTTATTCTTTAAATTGCGAACCTTTACGGTAGGCATAATTTCTCACTCCGTTAGCTCAGAGTTACGCCCTCGGGCGTAAAACACTCTTAGCTTTTCTTTACTATCACCAAACTTCCATTCGCTCCCGGCACAGCTCCGCGGATCATCAGCAGATTGTTCTCAGCATCTACACGAGCGACCGTAAGCCCCTTCACCGTTACACGCTCGTCGCCCATATGGCCCGACGAACGGGTTCCCTTGATCACACGCGAAGGGTACGCGGACTGCCCGATCGAGCCCGGCTTGCGGACGTTCATCGAACCGTGCGACTCAGGACCGCGTGAAAAGTTGTGGCGCTTGATGGTTCCCGCGAAACCGCGTCCTTTCGAGCGGCCGACGACCTCGATCTTGTCACCATCGGCAAAGACGTCCACTTTCACCTGATCGCCGATGGCCGCTTCCGGCTCTGATTCAAGGCGGATCTCTTTGAGGACGCGGGTGGGCGGAACGCCGCCTCCGGTCTTTTCAAAGTGGCCCTGCAGCGGCTTCGTCACGTTCTTCAGACGGATCGGCTTGTCCTCGACGAGCCCGAGCTGAACGGCGTTGTAGCCGTCGCGTCCCGAGACGCTCTTTGTCTGAACGACGACACACGGGCCTGCCTTAATAACGGTCACGGGTGTTACCGTGCCGTCCTCGGCAAAGATCTGCGTCATTCCTACTTTTCTTCCAATGATTCCACTGATCATATTCTTAACAAGTCCTCAGTCTTGCAAGTCTGGGAAGTCTGGGAAGGAAACTCCCCTCGCCATGACCTCTTCAACTTTTTGGACTCACTAGACCGTCTAGACTTCCTAGACTCTCTAGACTAATTCTTCCCGAATGCCTTGATCTCTACGTCAACACCTGCCGGCAGATCAAGCTTCATCAGCGCATCCACCGTTTCGGCCGTCGGGTCAAGAATGTCCATCAAACGCTTGTGCGTCCTTATTTCAAACTGCTCACGCGACTTCTTATCGACGTGCGGCGAACGGAGAACGGTCCATTTGTTCTTCACGGTCGGAAGAGGGATCGGCCCCGCGATGCGTGCACCCGTACGTTTCGCCGTCTCGACGATCTCCGACGTGGACTGGTCCAAAACGCGGTGATCGTATGCTTTCAGTTTGATCCGGATCTTTTCGTTCAACATATCTTTCGTTCAGAGTTACGCTCGTTCAGAGTTACGCCTTTAGGCGTGATCACGCGTTAACGCGTAACTCTGAACAGCAACTCTATACTGCTATTCCACGATCTCCGACACTGTGCCTGCACCGACGGTGCGGCCGCCTTCGCGGATAGCGAAGCGGAGTCCTTTTTCCATGGCGATCGGAGCGATAAGCTCGATCTCCATCTGGATGTTGTCGCCCGGCATCACCATCTCGACGCCTGCCGGCAGGTGTGCTACGCCCGTTACGTCAGTTGTACGGAAGTAGAACTGCGGT
>JAHBSJ010000012.1 GCA_019639155.1 Acidobacteriota bacterium
TGCCGAACGATAATCGACCACACGAGGGGGCGGAGATTTTCTGCCCCCTATTTTCCCAATTTACGGAGGTTTCATGAACCGTACTCAGACGCGGCCGGGCTTGTTTTACCGGCTGGCAACAAAGCTTTATCCGTCCCGGAGCCGCAGGACGGCGACCTCTGTCGCGGCCTTCGTCGTTCCCGTGTTACTCGTTGCTGCGGCCTTGATAGCGGCTGACAGGAACTCAGTAAGCGCACAGCAAGTACCCGTCGTCGTGACCGCACCGATCATGACCGCATCGCCTGCGACAAGCTTTGACGCGCCTGTGATGGTGTCGGATACGACCGGGCTCAATATCTTGTCGTATCAGTTCGTCATGAACTATGACCCAACTGTTGTCACCTTGCAGAATCCGCCCGTCAGTTTTGCCGGCACGATGAGCAGCGGGATGGCACTTTTCTTTAATCCGATCGCTCCGGGCCAGCTGTTGGTTTCCGCATTTACAGCCGCTCCTCCTTTGACCGGTTCAGGCGTACTGTTCAACTTCAAGTTCAACGCGGTCGGACCTATCGGCAGTTCTTCGCCGATCACTTGGGCATCATTTCAATTCAACGAGCAGATACCTCAGGATCTGACAATTGACGGGTTGATCACTATTAACGTGGCTCCACAGATCCAATTCTCGGCGTCATCATATATCGACGACGAGTCGCAGTCAGCAACCATAAGGGTCGTTAGGACAGGTGATACTTCTGGGACCGCTTCAGTCGATCTGAATATGTCGGACGGCACAGGGACGGGCGGGCCGACGTGTACATCGGGCGTGGATTACATCAATACGCCGGTAACGCCGCTCAGCTTTGGCATTGGCGAAACCGTAAAAACCGTTTCGGTCCCACTTTGTGGAGACCTGATCACGGATGCTTTCGAGACGGTCAACCTCTCGCTGACAAACATATCGGGTGCGGGTGTTGGGTCGCCAACGTCGGCGGTGCTCACCATCAACGATACTGCGAATCAGTTTCGCAGCACGGTTCCGATCGACATCATCCTTGGTTCACCCTCTTCCCCGAATCCATCGACGATAAACGTCGTCGGCGGACCGACGGTGATCGGATCGATGCGTGTAAGTCTTTACGATCTGTCTCATGTCTTCCCGGACAATATCGATGTGCTGCTGGTCGGCCCGACAGGTGCGAAATATGTGCTGATGGCCGATACGGGCGGGCCGTTCGCTATAAACGATCCCCCGACCGTAACGCTTACATTTTCTGATATTGCGGCGCAGACTCTGCCTGATTCAGCTACGCTTTTTACAGACGCTTTCAAGCCAACAAGCTGCGAAACGCCGGTGCTCAGCTTTGCCGCTCCTGCACCAGCAGGGCCGTATGTAGAGCCGGGTTGTGTGCTTGCTAGGCCTGTTACGCAGTCGATGTTCGGTGCATTTGGACTGACAAGCCCGAATGGCACGTGGCAGCTATTCGTCCGAGACGACGCGGGCCTGCCGGTTATGATGAATGTCAACGGCGTCATTGCCGGAGGCTGGGGACTTGAATTCCTTCCGCCGACGTCTGCCGGTGTCGAGATATCCGGACGCGTTCTGACATCTGACGGCCGAGGCATCAGGAACGCGGTGGTTACTATCACTCGGCCTGACGGTTCCACGCGTACAGCGGTCAGCAGTACGTTCGGGTATTACCGATTTGACGGCATAGAGGCCGGCGAGAGCGTGGTCATATCTGCATACTCGCGTTCTTTCCGTTTCAAGCCGAGGGTCGTTCAAGTGTTTGACTCAATATCGGACCTTGACCTGGTCGGTTTGGAATAACGATACCCTTCACTTAGAGTGCAAACTCATTCGGGCGGCGTGGAAATCGCCGCCCTTTTTTGTTGTGATCTCACAACAGCGTTCTTTTAATTTCACCCAACAGAAGTTAAACTCAAATCGAATCTTTATGAGCAAGAGATACAGGGTCGGCATCTTGGGCGCCACAGGAACAGTGGGCCAGCGGTTCGTACAGCTGCTTGAAGGCCACCCGCAATTTGAGATAACGGCGATGGCGGCTTCGGATCGCTCTGCGGGGAAGCTTTATTCGGAAGCATGCGCGTGGAAGCTGCCGGGCGCGATGTCCGAAAGTGTTCGCGATCTGATCGTGCGGCCGATCGAACCGCCGCTCGACTGCGACATCGTATTTTCCAGTTTGCCCTCATCGGCTGCCCGCGAGGCCGAAGAAGCCTTCGCACGTGCCGGCTATCCGGTCATTTCAAATTCCTCCAGCTATCGTATGGATGAGGACATTCCGCTGCTGATGCCTGAAATAAATGCCGATCATCTCGGCTTGATAGACATTCAACGCGAAAAGCGCGGATTCGGCAAGGGCTTCATCGTGACGAACCCGAATTGTGCCGTCGCCAGTTTCGCTCCGCCGCTCGCCGCTCTGCATCGGCGTTTCGGCGTCGAAGCCGCTATCGTCACCACGCTTCAAGCCATTTCCGGTGCGGGCTATCCCGGCGTTGCGTCACTTGATATAACCGATAATGTGTTTCCTTATATCGCGGGCGAAGAGCCGAAGGTCGAGACGGAGGCACAGAAACTGATCGGCACGTTCACAGGGATCGGCGTCCAAAAAGCCGACTTTACCATTTCGGCACAGTGTTTTCGTGTAAACGTGATCGACGGCCACACGGCATCTGTGCGTGTAAAGCTCCGCGATGTGGGGACGCTGGAGGAGGTTGTCGCCTCGATGAGGGAATTTCCGTCATTGGGACTGCACTCATCACCGGCGAATTTCATAGAGGTGACCGACGAGCCGACGCGTCCGCAGCCACGCCTCGACCGCGATGCGGGCAGCGGAATGACGATAACCGTCGGGCGAGTGTTCCCGGACAATGTTTTCGATTACCGGTTCATTGCCCTCAGCCATAATACCGTGCGCGGAGCCGCGGGTTCGGCCATATTGAACGCCGAACTATTGATCGACCGCGGCATTATCTGACCTGAGTTCGATGTCTGACAGATCAACAGATGAAAGGCTGTTTTTGCGGCGAGTTTCAACAGGCGTTGCAATATTTGTTGCGACGCTTCTTTTTCTTGCGTTCATTTATTTCGTATCGGACGTACTATTGCTGATCTTCGCGGCGGCTCTTGTTGCGATATTTTTACGCGGTCTGGCCGATCTTACAAAGCCGTATTTCAAGATCGCTGACGGATGGCGGGTACTGATCGTTACCTCATGCCTATTGACGTTTATCGCTTTAGGCATTGCGTTGCTTTCACCAAGCGTTGCCGAACAGGGAAAGCTGCTGCGGACGAAAATACCGGAATCGGCCCAAAAAGCGAGCGAATTTTTGTCACAGTATTCGTGGGGCCGGACGATGATCGATCATATTCTCCACCCGGACGATCTGCTGAATTCGGTAAATGTGTCTGTTGCAGACGTGGTTTCGAACGTCAGCGGTTACTTCTCTTCGACGGTGGGGGTTATAGGCAACATCGCGATCATCGCACTGTTGGGGCTTTACTTTGCGAGCGAACCGCGGCTGTATTCGGCCGGAATAGTCAAATTGTTCCCCGTGCGGCGGCGCGATCGAGCAGCGGAGGTTGTTCACGCGACCTATGAAACACTTCGTTGGTGGCTGATAGGCAAGTTCGCATCAATGTTTTTTATCGGGATACTGACATGGATCGGATTGTCGATACTCGGTGTTCCGCTTGCTCTTACACTCGGTTTGATCGCAGGACTGCTGTCGTTCATCCCGAATTTTGGCCCGATCATCTCGGCGATCCCGGCGTTGCTGCTGGCGTTTATCGATTCGCCGATAAGTGCGTTGTATGTGTTGGCGTTATATGTTGGAATTCAGGTCGTTGAATCGAACATCGTTACGCCGCTGATCGAACGCGAGACCGTAGAATTGCCGCCCGCTCTGACGGTCGTGTTTCAGATCGTCCTAGGCGGCATGACCGGTGGATTGGGATTGATACTTGCGACGCCGCTGCTCGCGATGATCGTCGTGCTGGTAAAGAAGGTTTACATTGAAGATATACTCGGCGACAAAACGGAGCTGGTCGCGGCCGAGGCTGATTAACTTATGATCGAACGCTATACATTGCCGGAGATGGGAGCGGTATGGGCTCTCCAGAACAAGTTTCAAAAGTGGCTGGACGTGGAGATCGCTGTGTGCGAGGTGCATGCTGAGGACGGGACGATACCGCAGGACGCTTTGGCGGAGATCAAAGCAAAGGCGGCGTTTACGGTTGAGCGTATCAATGAGATAGAGAAGACGACCGACCACGATGTGATCGCGTTCACGACGAATCTGGCCGAGAATATCGGACCCGCGTCGCGGTTCGTGCATTACGGACTGACATCGAGCGACGTTGTGGACACGGCGAATGCTCTGCTACTGAAAGAATCGTGCGGCATTCTGCTCGCCAAAGTCGATGCGCTGATGGAAGTGCTGAAACGGCGGGCGTTCGAGTTTAAGGACACGCCGCAGATCGGGCGTACGCATGGAATTCACGCCGAGCCGACTTCGTTCGGGCTGACGTGGGCGTTGTGGTTCGAGGACATGAAAGCGAACCGTTCGCGGCTCGTCGCGGCGAGGTCTGCGGTCTCGAAAGGCAAGATCTCAGGCGCCGTCGGTGCGTTCGCACATCTGTCGCCGGATGTTGAGGCTCGTGTTTGCCAGAAACTAGGTATTGAGGCGGCGAGGGCTTCGACGCAGGTCATTCAACGCGAAAGTTACGCCGAGTATATGTGCACTCTCGCGATAATCGCTTCGAGCCTGGAAAAGATCGCACTGCAAGTGCGTCATTGGCAGCGGACCGAAGTGAGGGAAGCGCAAGAGGCGTTCAAGAAGGGACAAAAAGGCTCGTCAGCGATGCCGCATAAGCGGAATCCGATACTGTCGGAGCGTATCTGCGGCATGGCGAGAACCGTTCGTGCGAATGCGATCGTCGGGCTGGAGAACGTGGCTTTGTGGCACGAACGCGATATCTCGCACTCTTCGGCAGAGCGAATTGTGCTGCCTGATTCGTCTGGTACGCTTGATTATCTGCTTGCAAAGGCGACTTCGCTGCTCGATACGCTGGTCGTTTACCCTGAAAATATGCTCGCGAATCTGAACTTGACGCGAGGGCTGGTGTTCAGCGGGCAGCTGATGCTCGCTCTAACGCAGAAAGGCGTAACTCGCGAAGATGCCTACGTGTACACTCAGCGAAACGCGATGAAGGTCTGGGACGAAGGCGGCGATTACAAAGATCTCGTAATGAAGGACGCGGACATCTCATCCTACTTGTCGCAAGATGAGATCGCCCGCGTTTTTGATCTGCAACATTACCTGCGTAATGTCGAGGCAGTATTTGAGAGGGTCTTTAGCCGTTAGCCCATTTCTCGGCCATGTCGCCGACAATTGGGAACTTCACGATCTGACCTTGGTAACCTTTGATCATTCCAAAGATCATTAGGCCGAGGAACGCTACGACGACGACCAGCACAAACAAGCTGATCAGCATTCCGATAATACCGGAATCCATAGCGATCGCGACGACGCTGCCGAAAATCTGCAGAACGACGACCAATACGATATAGAGGATCGAGAGCATAAGCGACTGAAAAGCGTGAAAGCGAACGAAGGTGTTCTCTTTGTCCGTAGCGATCACGATAATGCTGTAAATTAAGCTGATCAGGCAGACCGGAAGGTAGCACAGAAGCGCGCCGATGTTTGCGTCCAATCCCAAAGCGGTTTTGCTGCCGGGGTTATATTGCATAGCTATATAGTTCTCCTTTTTTCTTGAGTAGAAATCAAAATTGCGTTAGAAATCACGGGAAATTTAGCACAAGACTTTGATAAAAACAAGAAAGTCCGTCAGAATCTACAATTTATTTTATTGCTGCAAATGAAAGCCTTAGTATTCGTAACACTCAAATCCGGCGTCCTCGACCCTCAGGGAAAGGCAATTCACCATTCTGCGGAAAGTCTGGGTTTTGCGGGCATCAATGATATTCGTCAAGGGAAATATTTTGAGATATTTCTGGATCCGTCATTAGACGAGGCCGCGGCATTTGCTGAGGCCACTCGACTAGCTTCGGAGATATTGGCAAATCCGGTCATTGAAGACTACCGTGTGGAGATCGTGAAATGAAATTCGGTGTAGTAGTCTTTCCCGGTTCGAACTGCGACCACGATGCTTACCACGTCATTTCAAAACACGTGGGGCAGCCGGTGGATTTCATCTGGCATCAGGAAACGGAACTGGCGGGTTTTGACGCGGTGCTAATCCCGGGCGGATTCTCGTATGGCGATTATCTGCGTGCAGGAGCACTTGCGAGGTTTTCGCCGGTGATGCGGTCGGTCAGAGAATTCGCCGCGGCAGGGAAGTTCGTCTTCGGTATCTGCAACGGTTTTCAGATATTGTGCGAGGCAGGGCTGCTGCCGGGCGTTCTGATGCGAAACCGCGGGCTTCACTTCATATGCAAACACGTCGATCTTCGTGTTGAGAATTCTAATACGCCGTTCACGAATCTGGTTGACAGCGATCGTGTGCTGTCGATCCCGGTCGCTCATGCCGAAGGGAACTACACCTGCGACGACGCAACATTTAACGAGCTCGAAGAGAACGGCCAGATCGTATTTCGATATTGCACGCCCGACGGCGAGGTCACCGATGGTGCAAATCCGAACGGTGCGCGTTCAAATATTGCCGGTATCTGCAATCGTGAAAGGAATGTTTTGGGAATGATGCCGCACCCCGAACGGGCCTGCGAAGAGCTGCTAGGTTCGAACGACGGCCGCGATATCTTCCGCTCACTCGCGAACACGATCGGCAAGATGTCGATCTGATGTTAGTCCTCGATCTCTATCTCAAGTCCCGACGCTGAAAAACTCCATTCAAGCACTTCGCAGCCTTCCTCGCGTGCAAGTACGGCCTCGACGTCGCCTCTGTGGCCTTCTTCGCAGAAAAACGCGATGCAGCCGCCCCCGCCGGCACCGCAGACCTTTGGGGCGGTGGCTCCGTTCGCCATTGCGGTGTCGATCAGATGATCCATGTGCGGCGTTGTGATGTTGGGAGACAACATTTGACGTTGTGGGTGAGCCGCCGCCAAAATGCTGCCAACCGCGTCCCAGTCGTTTGCAATGATCGCGGACCGAACCGATAGCGTTGTGTCGCGAATGCCGTCGAACAGGTCGAAAAGTTCGCGGTCGCCGTCGATATGGCGTTTTGTCAGCTCCCAGTTGTTTGTACCGGAATTACGCGGCTCGCCGGTGTAGCAGATCGCAAATCTCTCCTCGATCAGTGAAACGTCCGCGATAAGTTCCTCGCGTTCCATTCCCGCCGGGCCGAAATGTATGCACGACAGCCCGCCGTACTGCGCCGAGTAATAATCCTGGTAACCGGTCGGAACCTTGATGACCTGACATTCCACGGCGGCAGCGATCGGAATAAAGCGGTCCGGAGAATATCTGCCGCCCACGAGTTCATTCAACGCTGCGATGCAGGCGATGTTCAATGTCGAGGAGCCCGCAAGGCCTGCGCCCGCGGGGGCCTTTGATTCTGTGACCATCTTGAAGCCGCGTTCCGGGCGAAAAAAATAAACCAGCTTTGCAAGCAGCTGCAATCTCGGTTCGTCCTTAAGCCCGGCGATCTCGGCTAAGGTCAGATCAAGCGTGTCTTTTTGGTCGATGCTCTCGATAATGATCCGATCATCAACGCGTGTCTCGATCGTGCAGTATGCCCGCGGGCTGATGGCAAAATTGACCGTGGCGGCTCCTTCGTGAAAAAGGAACAAAGGCGGTATATCGATGGTCCCGCCAGCAAGGTCAACGCGTGTGGGTGCTGAAGTTCTGATGATCACGGATCTTGATTAATTGGTCCTAGTTAGAATTTTTTGCAGATATGGATTCGGTGCTTTTTACGTCGGCCGGCTGCGGAAGCGGCGTTTCATCCTTCTCATCTTTGCTGGGCTCGCGGGTCAGGTGCAGCTTTTCGCTGAGATCGTGAAATTTTTCCTGTGCGGCCTCTTCAACGGCGATGATGGTCTCTTCGATCTTGTGGAGCGTCTCAGGATTGGCATCCTCGACGCGTTCAGACAGCCAATAGCGTTCTAAGACATAGAATGCCGCGATACCGACTATCACGATGAAGAAGAGGGCAATGCCGATCTGATGAAAATCGCCGATAATTGAGGTGATGGCCCCGCTGAAGAAGTATCCCGTTCCGGCGAGCAGCAGCACCCACAGAAAACAACTTACGGTGCTGAGCATCAGGAAGCGAATAAACGGCATTCTCGCGACACCGTAGGAAAGGCAAACGGCCATTCGTATCCCATAAATGTACTTTGAGATGATAATGGCGGAGCCGCCGAATTTCGACATCAGCTTTTCGACCCGAGGCTGAGCGACCTGATAGAAGCGGTAATGTTTTGCGTTCTCGTGAAATACCCGGCCGATCAGATAGGCTATCGAATCGCCCATTACGCCGCCGGCGGTGCCGAATATCATCACCTTCAACAGGCTGTAATCGCCGAAAAAGCCCGAATGAGCGAGAACACCCGAGATGAGCAGCGTGATATCGCCTTCTACGGTGCAAAGCACAAATACGGCATATATGCCGTATTGAGCAATGATCTCGAAAACCGGATGTTCCATTCAGCGGCGAAGCCTTCGTGAAGTTAACTGTGCCTTAACTCTAGAGAGTAGCTTTCAAACGATTAGCAGTCAAAGATAAGAGACGTCCCATGGCTTGTGCCGTTGTGGACGCGATGCGTTATCATCTAGGCTTCATTTTCGGTATTTTCCATGTCGAGATTTCATAAGGCCTCACATTTTACACGAAGCAACAGCACCCGTTTCCTATACTGGGCAGCGGTATTGAATCAGGTAGATGTGCTTGCACGCGTCTTGCCGAAAGCTATGCCGTCAGACGGCAGAAAGCGTGTGTTGTTCGTCAGGTTCGACGGTATCGGCGATTACGTTATCTGGACCTCGAGTTTCGACATGATCAGATCGATCTATCCGAGCGACGAATATCAACGAATACTTATCGCAAACAGATCGATGAAAGACCTGGTAGATACAGAGTTTTTTGAAAAGACGGTTTTTGTCGATCAGCATAAGTTCGTCACGAGCCCGATATATAGATTCTCGGTCATGCGCCAGGTCAGCGGATTTGGTGCAGAGATCGCGGTAAATCCAAGGCTTTCACGTGAGTTTCTGTGGAACGATTCGGTGATACGCGTCAGCGGAGCGGCGAAGCGGATCGGCACGCACGGCATTTCGAACCGGATGACGCCTTTGCAGAAGAAGATATCTGACCGCTGGTACGATGTGCTCACGCCGGTGCCGGAAACGGGTGAGCACGAGTGTATATCGAACGACAAATTTCTCGCGTTCGCGTCGGAAAGGCCCGTCCCGGATACACACCGGCCGCCAAGCATAGGAATGCCGGCTCACTTCGGCCACGGCCTTGGGCCGGGAACATTCGCGGTGATCTTTCCCGGAGCCCATTTGGCGGACAAACGATGGCCTTCGGAAAAGTTTGCGGCGGTTATAGACCATTTGAATGATGTATTTGCGTTGAGGTGCGTTATCGCCGGTGGAAAAGAAGATGGGCGGCGTGCGGCCGACATTGGGGCAATGTGCCGTTCGAAGCCGCTAGACATGACAGGGAAAACAGACCTGCTTGAACTGACCCGCCTTATCGGTGATGCGCGGATCGTGGTAACGAATGATACGAGTGCGGCTCATATTGCGGTAGCCGAGGATATACCGGTCGTCGTGATCACGCCCGGTAACCATGTCGGGCGATTTTTTCCGTATCCCGACGAAATGGACGGCAGAAAGATCAGGCAATTCTCGGCAGTGCATAAAATGGAATGTTTTGGCTGCTGTTGGAACTGCATTTATACAGAGCGTCCGCCGGGCCAGCCGACGCCCTGCGTCAAGGATGTTCCGATAGGAACAGTTATAGCCGGCATTCAGTCCCTGCTTTGATGATCGCAGGCGTGCACCGCGTTCGTGTGGTTGACTGTCAACTGTGTCGTGTTAGAATCTCTGCAAAAGCGGGGTTAATTGATGGGTCTCGTCGAGATGAAATATTGTGGTCTTTCAATTGAGTCACGAAAGCTGCGTGGCGTTTGCATTGGCGATTCTGATTCGCTGATAGACTCTTTCGTCGAAGAGCTTGACCAGTCGCTTGACCCGGTCGAACGAGTAAAGGAGCCGCTTTCAAAATGGCAGAAAGCTCTTGAAGGCTGCGACCGGCTCGGTGTCGCCGTGCCGGGGCTCGTTACCGCAAAAGGCCGTATTACGCATTCAGCCTTGATCCCGGAGCACTCCGGGCTTGAATTTGCGAAGGCGATCTCCGAGCGTACGGGAAAAGAGGTCTTGTTAGAGAACGACGCAAACTGTGCAGCCTATGGTGAACTTCAGCTCGGTGCGGGCCGCGGTAGCGGCGACATGTTTTATATCACTCTGGGCGAGGGCGTAGGCGGTGCGTTCATTTTTGGCGGCAAGATCTGGCGCGGCACGGCAGGATTTGCCGGTGAGTTCGGTTATGTGCCGATCGACGCCGACGGAAACAGGCTCGAAGACATGGCATCTGCCGCTAATATCGTTCGGAGAACCCGCAGCCGACTGCATACGGACAACACCACGTCGCTTGCACAAAAGGGCGAGGACAATATCGAGCTTGACGACATAATCATCGCCGCCGAACAGGGCGACGAATTTGCCCGAATGATGATCGAACGAACAGGAACCTATGTCGGGGTCGCGGCCGCGAGCGTGATCAACCTGCTTAATATCGAGTCGATCATTATAGGAGGCAGCACGATGCAGGCGGGCGAGCTTTTGCTTGATGCTGTTAAAGGAAGGGCACGTGAGCTTTCATTTGAACCGGCGTTCGATACGACAAGGTTTGCTATCGGTGAACTCGGAGATAATGCCGCGGCGCTTGGGGCTGCCTTGCTTTGCAGGACAGAAAGATAGTTTGGCCGGCATTGAGATACGAGCGGATTATCCGTCTTATTAACGTTACTTATTAGTATCCTGATAGGCCAAATTCATACTTTTCGTTACTTTCGTTATTGTGCGATTTGCGGATTTTGCAACTTTTAGTAAAATCCTTGAGAGTTTTACGTAATTCGGTCAAACAGTTCTGAGGCCTGTTTCCCTGGTCGGCCCCAAAATGAGGGAAAGAGGTCAGGCTGAAGTTTAATACAGCGCCTCAGCGGAACAACAAAAACCTTAAATGGCTCAAGTTTTTAACAAAAGCGCGAACAACATCGCCCGTATAAGTATGGTGATGGTGGTGGTCTTGGCGGGGACGGCGTTTTATGCCTACACGCAGATCGCTCGATCGTCATATCTGACGGGAAGATACGTCGAGAAGCAGCAGCCCGTGCAGTTCAGCCACAAGCATCACGTCGGTGATGACGGTATCGACTGCCGATATTGCCATACCACTGTGGAGACCACGGCTTCTGCCGGTATGCCATCAACGCAGACGTGTATGAACTGCCACAGCCAGATCTGGGCGGACAGCCCGTATCTTGAGCTCGTTCAAAAGAGCTTCCGTGAAAATAAGCCCATTGAATGGCAGCGTGTTCACGACCTGCCGGAATATACGTATTTCAACCACAGCATCCACGTGGCTAAGGGCATAGGCTGTTCTTCGTGCCATGGAGCCATCGACAATATGCCTGCGGTCTATCAGGAGAACACGCTCCAAATGGAGTGGTGTCTGGCATGTCACCGCGAGCCGGAGAAGTTCATTCGTCCGAAATCTGAGATCTTCAATATGCAGTGGCAGGATTCGGACCTTTCGCCAGCCGACCGTGACAAGCTGAAGGCAGATTACAAGATCAGGAGTAAGGAAATGCTGACAAGCTGTTCAGTTTGTCACAGATAGCGAGAACGCAAGTACCCGTTTAATACAATGCCCAATAAGGTAAGCAATAACAGTTTCGCCGCATTGAGGGACAAGGTCCTCGCCCAGGATGGCAAGCAGTATTGGCGAAGCATAGAAGAATTCGTTGACGCTCCTGAGTTCGAAGCGGCCGTCAAGGAAGAATATCCGCACGCGATCGAGGACTGGGATAATTCGCTCAGCCGCCGAAATTTCGTGAAAGTGATGGGAGCATCACTTGCTCTTGCCGGCCTGAGCGGCTGCGTCATTCAGCCGCCTGAGCAGATTGTGCCGTACGTGAGGCCGCAGGAAGGGCTGTTGCCGGGTGTGGCCAACTATTTTGCGACGACCGTCTCGCTTGGCGGAGTAGGCGTCGGGCTTTTAGCAAAGTCTTACGAGGGCCGTCCGGTCAAGGTTGAAGGGAACCCGGAACACCCGGGAAGCCGCGGCGGAACCGACGCCATCGCACAGGCGTCGATACTCGGGATGTATGATCCCGACCGCTCGCAGCAGATCACATTCCGCGGAAGCCCGAGCAATTGGGCGACCTTCATGACCGCCGTTAGGACCGCGATCGAAGAAAATCGTGCTGACGGCGGAGCGGGCGTCAGATTTTTGGCTGAAACGGTCACCTCGCCGACTCTGATAGATCAATTCACGCGGTTGAAAGCGGAACTTCCGAACGCGAAATTGATTCAATACGAGCCGGTCAATAACGATAACGTTCTTGCGGGTGCGAAAATGGCATTCGGCTCGCCGGCACAGCCTGTTTACAACCTTGCGGGTGCTAAACGTATATTGACCCTCGGTGCTGATATCTTTTCGTCGTTCAGCGTTGCGAATATCAAGGAATTTGCAAAGGGCAGGTCTGTTTCCGAAGAAGGTTCCGAAATGAACCGTCTCTACGCGGTCGAGACCACGCCGACGCTGACCGGTGCAAAAGCGGATCATTCGATCGCAGTGAAGCCGAGCCAAATGACTGCGTTCGCTAAGGCGGTCGCAAAGGCCGTCGGTGTCGGCGGAGTGGAATCCGACTATACAGAGAATGCTGATTGGATCGCCGAAATGGCCAAGGATCTGGCCGCAAATCCGGGAACGAGTGTGGTGATCGCCGGCAAAGATCAGCCGCCGATGGTTCACGCCATCGCAAACGCCATCAACGACAAGCTCGGAGCGGTCGGCAAATCGGTGACATTCATTGAACCGCTGTCCCCCAACGCGGAAGTATCGCAGCTGGATCAGCTAAAGGAACTTTTCGGCGATATCGAGGCCGGCAAGGTCAGGCTGCTCTTCATACTCGGCGGAAATCCCGTTTACAACACTCCCATCGATCTGAGGATCGACGGCGAGAAGCTGATGAAGGTGAACACGCGGGTGCATCTCGGCCTTTATGCCGACGAGACCGCGGAATACTGCCAGTGGCACGTCCCCGAAAAGCATTTTCTTGAAATGTGGAGCGATGCCCGTGCCTACGACGGCACCGCGTCGATCGTTCAGCCGCTCATTGAGCCGCTTTACGGCGGAAAGAGCATCCACGAGATCGTCCAGCTTGCATTCAAAGAGAATTTTGAGAAAAAGGATCTTGATATCGTCAAGGAATTTTGGCAAAAGACCGGGTTGAGCGGTGCTGCTCCGCGGCCGGCCGCGACTCCTGCGGCTACGACCGCAGCAGCGAATACCGCTGCCGCTCCGGCTCCGGCGAACGTCACGGCCCCTGCTAACGGATCCGCTCCGGCGCCTGCGGCTACGCCTGCAGCTGCCGCTCCTGCAGCGGCTACGGCAGTACCTTCGGGCTTTGACGCGAATTGGCGCAAGGCCGTTCACGACGGCGTCATCGCGAATTCGGCGTCGCCCGTCAAGTCGGTAACAGCCTCCACCGGTTTCCTTTCGCAGCCGGATACAAAGCCGGCAGGCAGCGGTGCTCTTGAGATACAGATCTGTCCCGACCCGTGCGTCTACGATGGCCGTTTTGCCAACAACGGATGGCTGCAGGAGCTTCCGAATCCGCTCAACAAGGTCACTTGGGAAAATGTCGGCCTCATCAGTCCGAATACCGCCGCAAAGCTCGGCATCAACTCCGCAAATGACCCGCGTGAAATGGCCGGCGGCGGGCTCGGCATCAGTTTTGTGACGACAAAAGGCGGTAACCTTCTTTCCGATCTCGTGACCGTGAAATATCAGGGAGCCGAGATCAAAAAGCCTGTTCCCATGTGGGTCACGCCTGGGCAGCCCGATGACGTGATAACGATCTACATGGGCTATGGCCGCACTCGTGCGGGCAAGGTCGGAACCGGGCTCGGCTACAATGCGTTCGACGTTCGACGCTCGGACGCCATGAGCTACGGCATGGGCGAGCTTGCAAAGACCGGCGAACAGACGAACATCGCTTCAACGCAGATCCATTTCAATATGGAAGGCCGCGACCTGCTGCGTGTCTGGAATATCGAGGATTACAAAGCGAATCCCGATATGGGGCATCAGCATGATGAATATCCGAAGTCGATGTACCCGTACGAAGAGCATCAGAAGCTCTACGAACAGAATTACAAGTGGGCGATGTCGATCGACCTGAATTCCTGCGTCGGCTGCAACGCCTGCGTGGTTGCATGTCAGAGCGAGAACAATATTCCGGTCGTAGGCAAAGAGCAGGTGGAGCGTAGCCGTGAAATGCACTGGCTGCGCATCGATACTTACTACGGGGGCGACGACATCAATGCTCCGGACGGTCCGCATTTCCAGCCCGTACTGTGTATGCAGTGCGAACAGGCACCTTGCGAGGTCGTATGCCCCGTTCACGCCACGGTCCACAGTGCCGAGGGCCTGAACGACATGGTTTACAACCGCTGCGTCGGTACCCGCTATTGCTCGAACAACTGCCCCTACAAGGTGCGCAGGTTCAACTTCCTGCTGTATCAGGATTGGAATACGCCGCAGTACAAGCTGATGCGCAATCCTGAGGTCACCATCCGCAGCCGCGGTGTGATGGAAAAATGTACATTCTGCACACAGCGTATCTCCATGGCGCGTATAGAGGCTGAAAAGGACGGCCGCAAGATCCGAGACGGAGAGGTCACGACCGCTTGTCAGTCGGCATGCCCGGCAGAGGCGATCACCTTCGGCGATCTTCACGATAAGGAAAGCAAGATCTACAAGGCCAAGAAGGACCACCGCGACTATAAGCTGCTCAATGAGCTCAATACGCAGCCGCGGACGACATATTTGGCCGCTTTGAAGAATCCGAACAAGGAAATGCCGGATTATCTTAAGCGTGAACAGCGAAAGCCCCACGTTATCGGCAAGAAGAAAGCTGAAAAAGGAGGCGAAGCTCACTAAGCCTCATTGGGCCCCTCGAGGCGGACCCGACAATGTCTGATCCGCCGGCGACGCTTTAAGACCGAAAATATGCAGGTTGATAAAGAACTCCAGCAAAAATTAAGGCCCGCGATGGTCGAAGGCGAACACACATTCGCCAGCGTTACGGACAAGATCTCCGACGTTACGCTGAAAAAGCGTACGCCTTTCCACTGGTTCATCGGCTTCGGCATCTCGTTCCTGGTCGCTCAGTTACTGCTCTTTTCGGTGGTTTGGCTGCTTGCGAACGGTATCGGCGTTTGGGGGAATAACCAGCCGGTCGGATGGGCGTTCGACATCATCAACTTTGTTTGGTGGATCGGCATCGGCCACGCGGGAACGCTAATCTCCGCGATCCTGCTGCTTTTGAATCAGAAGTGGCGTACGTCCATTAACCGGTTTGCTGAGGCGATGACGCTTTTCGCGGTTGCCTGCGCGGCCATGTTCCCGCTGCTGCACACCGGCCGTCCATGGTTGGCGGCATACTGGCTTTTCCCATATCCGAACACAATGGGTATATGGCCGCAATTCCGCAGCCCGCTCATTTGGGACGTTTTTGCGGTTTCCACTTATGCGACCGTTTCGCTGCTGTTCTGGTATGTGGGCTTGATACCCGATTTCGCGACGCTTCGCGACAGAGCAAAGAATAAATACTACCGCTTCGTTTACGCCATTCTCGCGTGGGGCTGGCGGGGCAGTGCCCGCCACTGGCATCGTTATGAGATCACGTATCTCATCCTTGCCGGACTATCAACGCCGCTAGTTCTTTCGGTTCACTCGATCGTTTCATTCGACTTCGCGGTGTCGCAGATCCCGGGCTGGCACGCAACCATCTTTCCGCCCTATTTTGTTGCCGGTGCTATCTTTGCCGGTTTCGCGATGGTGCTTATCCTTTGCATTCCGCTGAGGCACTGGTACCGTATGCAGGACTTCATCACGCATACGCACCTTGTCTATATGGGCAAGGTCATGCTCGCGACCGGGCTGATCGTCTGCTACGGATATGCGATGGAGGCCTTTTTCGGTTGGTACAGCGTAGCGGAATATGAGGTCTTCATGGTGAAGAACCGCATCTGGGAAGGCCCGTATTGGTGGTCCTATTGGCTGCTGATCCTATGCAATGGCCTGTCGATCCAGCTGCTCTGGTTCAAACGTTTCCGCGAATCGGAATTCTGGCTTTTCACGATCTCGGTTGTAGTCAGTGTCGGCATGTGGCTGGAACGCTTCGTTATCATCGTGACCAGCCTGCACAGGGATTTCCTTCCGTCCTCGTGGGCGATGTACAGCCCGCAGATATGGGATTGGACGATGTTCATCGGTACCATCGGCTTCTTCTTTACGCTGATCTATCTGTTCGTCAGATTTGTGCCGATCATCTCGATATTCGAGGTCAGGACGCTGCTGCCTGACGCACATGTTCACGGGCATCAGCAGGATTTTGACGAGAGTGTTCTCGAGGTTGAATATACTTACGACCGCACGGATCCGCCGAACAGCTGATCCCGCAGGTGAATTTGCTTTTAAGACGATATGGCCAAAAACATCTATGGCATATTAGCTGAATTCGATACCGCGACCCAGTTGGTCGATGCGGCTCGAAAGGTGCGCGACGCCGGTTACCGAAAGACCGACGCGTTCTCACCTTTCCCGCTGCACGAGATCGATGAGGCATTGGGCATCAAACGGAGCATATTGCCCTACTTGATCTTCGCCGGCGGCATCACGGGCCTGCTCGCGGGTTTCGGCCTGCAGTACTTCGTCCACGTGATCGACTGGCCGATCATCGTCGGCGGAAGGCCGCACTTGAGCCTTCCGGCATTTGTTCCGCCGGCGTACGAACTGACCATTCTTTTCTCGGCCTTCGTGGCTGTTTTCGGGATGCTGTTCCTTAACGGATTGCCTTCGCCGTATCATCCTGTTTTTAACGTGCCGAGATTTGCCCTGGCGACCAGGGAGAAGTTCTTCTTGGTTGTTGAGGCCGCGGACGAAAAGTTCGATCACGAGGAGACAAGGAAGTTCATGGAAACTTTGGGAGCTCAGGAGGTGTTTGATGTACCTGAGTAAACGAAACAGATCCGGAATTCTAATGATCGCTGTCTGTCTATTGCTGACAGCTTGCGGCGTTCGTTTTGATATGCAGGATCAGCCGCGTTACAAGGCGTATAAAAAGTCGGAGTTCTTTGCCGACAAGCGTGCCTCGAGGGATTTTCCTGAGGGCACCGTGCCGCGCGGCCAGCTTCGAGACAATAAGGCTTTCTTCACCGGCCAAATAGAGAATCCGAATCCAAACGCCGTTGTGCAGACGACGACAGACCCGAGCGGAAATACGCTCGTATCAAGTTTCCCGAACGCTATCGATGAATTCCCGATCCCGGTTTCGAAAGAACTTATTGACCGCGGACAGGACCGCTACAACATTTACTGCATCGTCTGCCACGGCCCGGTCGGTGCCGGAGACGGCATGATCGTCCGCCGCGGCTTTGTTAAGCCGCCGACATATCACGACGACCGTCTGAGAAACGCTCCTGTTGGTCATTTTTACGACGTCATCTCTAATGGTTGGGGCAGAATGAGCGGTTACGCCGCAAAAATACAGCCTGTTGACCGTTGGGCGATCGTCGCGTATATCAGAGCTTTACAGGTCAGCCAAGATCCCGATAGGGCATTGAAGATGAACACTTCTCCCGGAGCCGAAGCTCCAAAAACGACGGCAGATAAGCCGGCGACCACCGAGGGAGGCAAGACGCAATAATGCAGAACCTCGACCAATACAAGGCACCTGCCGATATCGCCAAATGGCGGGCGCTCGCACTGGGCGTCGGCGGCATAGCCCTACTTGCGTGGGCGGTTGGAGCGTACATGAATACGGAGCAGGCGCTTCGTTCGTGGCTGCTCGGATATGTTTTTTGGAGCGGCATCGGCATCGGCGCACTCGGCCTGCTGATGCTTCAATACCTTACGGGCGGAGCTTGGGGCGTCGTCATTCGTAGAACATTAGAGGCCGCTACGAGGACATTGCCGCTGATAGCGTTGATGTTCATTCCGTTGGCCATCGGTGTTTATACTCATTCGATCTACGAATGGACGCATCTGCCGGCGGACGACCATTTCATCAAGGACCGCTGGATCTACTTGCTGCCGTGGTCCTGGATCGCGAGATCGGTGATATATTTTGTTCTGTTCCTGATCATGATGCGGCTGCTGAACGGTTGGTCGGTCAAGCAAGATCAGACGAATACAGTAGAGGAATCACGGCTCGTTCTCGAAAAGGCATCACGTTTTTCAGGTCCGACGCTCGTTATATACAGTCTTGTCGTGACCTTTGCTTCGGTTGATTGGGTGATGACGCTCGACCCGCATTGGTTCTCGACCATATGGGGATTCCTCTTCATTGTCGGATGGGCGCTTAGCTGCCTGTGCTTTACGGTAGCGATCATGGCAAATCTGTCAGGCCGTGCCCCGATGAACGGTATCTTAGGAAAACGCCATTTCCACGATCTCGGTAAGCTGATGCTCGCCTTGGTGATGGTATGGGCCTATTTCAATTTCTCGCAGTTCCTGATCATTTGGTCGGGCAATATTCCCGAGGAGACCGGCTGGTATATCACCCGAATGGCAGGCGGCTGGGGCTTTATCGGAATGGTACTCATAGTGTTCCATTTCGCTTTCCCGTTTCTGATCCTGCTGCAGCAGGATTTCAAGCGGCGTGCAAAATGGCTCGCGACACTCGCGGTATTCATCCTGGTGATGCGTATCGTGGATATGTTCTATCTGATCGCACCGAATCCGCGTGTGGATGAATCGATAGTCGAGAGCGGAGTTTTCTACATCAGCTGGATGGACTTCGTTGCCCCGTTGGCGGTTGGCGGCATCTGGCTGTGGTGGTTCTTTGGCGAATTGATGAAGCGGCCGTTGGTGCCCGCGAAAGATCCTTATTTTGAAGGAGCGGTCGAACACGGCCGCGGACATTGATCTGAATTTTTGTTATGTCAACAAAGCATACGGACACGGTCGTTGACCTGAACAAGCCTTACGAAGAGAACGATATTCAGCTGAAGGGAATATTGTATTTTGGCGTTGGCCTGATGCTGCTCATCGTCATCACGTTCGCGCTGATGTGGGCTTTTCAGCGTCAGCTTGAGATCTTCGCCGAAGAGAATGCACCGCCCGCGAATCCGCTTGCTCTCAAGGATAAGGAACGCCTGCCGCCCGAACCGCGTTTGCAAGGTGCTCCCGGTTTTGGGGTTGAAGGGGAAAAAGGCTGGGTGAACATGGAACTCGGTCCGCCGCAGGCTGAATGGTGGGAGCTCAAGCGTCAGTGGGACAAGCTGATCGACGAAGGAGCAAAAGACCCGAAGACAGGCGCTGTTATCGCAATGCCGATGGAACAGGCTAAAGCCGCAATGCTCCAGCAGGGCGTAAAGGCAAAAAGCGATGACGCCGCACAGCAGCTTCTAATGGCATCGCAGCAGGTTATAACAGAGGCAAGTGCCGGGCGCGTTGCGGCACACACCGTCAGGTAGTTGTAAGAGATGAGGCGATCAAAGGCATTTTCGTTCGTAATGACCGTTATGACGGCGATCTCGATCGCCGCGCCGCTGACGCTCGCTCAAAAGAACGAACATTACAACTCGCCGCTCTATTCGCCGCGTGTCTATGACCCGAATGTGGATTCCACTACCGGCCTGCCCGGCCCGTTGAAAGAGATCGGCATCGAACAAAAGCTGAATGAACAGTTGCCTCTTGATGTTGAGATGAAGGATGAGGACGGTAGGATCGTGCGTCTAGGCGACTATTTCAACAAGGGCCGCCCCGTGTTGATCGCTTTCGTCTATTACGAATGCCCGATGCTTTGCAGCCAAGTTCTGAACGGCCTGACAGGCTCTTTGAAAGGCATGTCGTTCGACGCGGGCAAGGAATTCGACGTTGTCGCCATAAGCTTTGACGCCGGCGAATTCGACAAGCCGGAACTTGCAAAGGCGAAAAAGGCCGCCTACATGGAACGCTACGGCCGCCCCGGTACAGAGGCCGGCTGGCATTTTCTCACCGGCAGTGAGGAATCGATAAAGGCGGTGACTTCAGCGGCAGGTTTCAGCTTCAAATGGGACGAAAGGAGCCAGCAGTTCGCTCATGCTGCGGCCATCATCGTCGCGACGCCCGAGGGCAAACTTTCACGCTATCTGTTCGGCATTGACTATTCACCCAAGGACCTTAAGTTCGGCATCATGGAGTCCGCCGAAAACAAGGTCGGGAACATTGCCGAGAAACTGATGCTTTATTGCTATCACTACGATCCGTCCACCGGGAAATACGGCCTGGCGGTAATGAACGTAATGCGGCTAGGCGGCATCGCGACGTTGTTAGGTCTTGGCGCAATGTTATTCGTATTTTGGAGACGTGGAAAGAAAAAGGAGGGCGATGCGAACCTCGCCTGACCTTTTAGCTTTATAGATTTATGCAAAACTCTTCGTGGATCCCATTTTTTCCTGAACAGGCCTCGACCTTCGCGTGGCAGGTGGATCTGCTCTATTTTTATCTCATCGCGGTGAGCGTGGCATTTGCCATCCCGATCGTTGCGGCAATATTTTTCTTCATCGTCAAATACCGCGAGGTGGAGAAATTTGCGACCCCCGAAGAGATCCACGGTTCGATGGTGCTTGAGACGGTGTGGTCCATTATCCCGTTCATCATTTCTATGACGATATTCATCGGCGGGGCCATCGTCTATTTTAATCAATACACGATGCCGAAAGACGCTATGGAGATCTATGTCGTCGGCAAGCAATGGATGTGGAAGGCGCAGCACAGCACGGGACAGCGTGAGATCAACGAGCTGCACGTACCTGTTGGAAGAAAGATAAAGCTGACGATGACCACCGAGGACGTTCTCCACGATTTCTCGATACCTGCGTTCAGGACCAAGGCTGACGTCGTTCCGGGCCGATATACATATCTTTGGTTCGAGGCGACGAAACCGGGACGTTATCACCTTTACTGTGCCGAATATTGCGGCCTGAACCACTCGGGAATGGTCGGCTGGATAAATGTGATGGAGCAGCGTGATTTCGATAATTGGCTTGCGGGAAATACCTCATCTCAGACTCCCGTCGAGATGGGCAAGGACCTGTTTGAGAACAAGCTGGGTTGTGCCTCGTGTCACGCGGGCGGAGCAAACCAACGCGGTGCAAAGCTCGAAGGCATTTTCGGTAAAGAGGTCAAATTAGTAGGCGGCGGATCAACGATAGTTAATGACGATTATTTGAGGAATTCGATCCTTAATCCCGCAGCTCAGGTCGTAGAAGGCTTTCAGCCGATCATGCCTACCTTCAAGGGACAGGTCACCGAGGAACAGCTGAACGCTTTGGTGGCGTACATCAAGTCCCTGACACCGAATGCGGCGGCTACAACAGGGGCACCGGCGGCGCCGGCTCCGATGGGAAATTAGGGCAGATTGAGTTTCTGACAGGCAGTAAGTAAGAATATGCAAACGCAAGATGCAATTTCAGCAGGTTACGGCGGTGATAAGCCGAGCTATTTGACCAACGGTTCCACTCTGAAATCGTGGCTGCTGACAAAAGACCACAAGCGTATCGCGATCATGTATTTGATCTCGGTATCAGTGTTCTTTTTCATGGGAGGTATTTACGCCGCGTTCATTCGTCTGGAGCTCCTGACGCCCGCCAGCGACCTTCTCGAAACGGCGACGTATAACAAGGTCTTCACGCAGCACGGCATTTTGATGATCTTCTTCTTTCTGATCCCGGCCATACCCGCGATCTTGGGGAATTTCCTGCTGCCGCTGATGATCGGAGCGAAAGACCTCGCTCTGCCCCGCATCAATTTGCTGAGCCTTTATATCTATTGGGTAGGCGGCATTTTAACGCTGTACGCGTTAATGCAGGGCGGTGTCGATACCGGTTGGACGTTCTATACGCCGTACAGTACCACATTCTCGAATTCGTTCGTGATGGCGGTTGGGTTGGGCATCTTTATCAATGGATTTTCGTCCATTTTGACCGGTCTCAATTTTATCGTTACGATCCATACGATGCGTGCTCCGGGAATGACGTGGTTCCGGCTGCCGCTCTTCGTATGGGCACATTACGCGACGAGTCTGGTAATGATCCTCGGAACGCCCGTTGTTGCTATCACGGTGCTTTTGCTCGCGATCGAACGCGTGACGCGGGTCGGAATTTTTGACCCGGCCATCGGCGGCGACCCGATCTTGTTCCAGCATCTTTTCTGGTTCTATTCGCATCCGGCAGTTTACATCATGATCCTGCCGGGCATGGGCGTTATCAGCGAGGTCATCTCTAACTTCTCGCGAAAGAAGATCTTCGGATACGAGTTCATCGCGTTCTCGTCCATCGCCATCGCGGTCTTCGGCTTCCTCGTTTGGGGGCACCACATGTTCGTCAGCGGCCAGTCGATCTATGCGGGGCTTGTGTTCTCGTTCCTGACGATGGTCGTTGCTGTCCCGTCCGCTATCAAGGTCTTTAACTGGACCGCGACGATGTACAAGGGCTCTATCTCGTACGACACGCCGATGCTTTATGCCATCGGCTTCCTAGGCCTATTCCTTGTCGGCGGACTCACAGGACTGTTCCTCGGTTCGGTCGGCCTGACGGTTCACCTCACGGATACATATTTCGTCGTCGCTCACTTTCATTACGTGATGGTTGGCGGACAGGTGATCGCGTATCTCGCAGGCATCCATTATTGGTGGCCGAAGATGACCGGACGCATGTATTCGGAATTTTGGGGCAAGATCTCGGCGATGCTGGTTTTCGTTGGGTTCAACCTTACGTTCTTCCCGCAGTTCATTCTCGGTTATCAAGGCATGCCTCGCCGTTACGCGGCATATCCCGAAGAGTTTCAGGTGTTGAACATCTTCTCGACCGCCGGAGCATCTGTGCTCGGCGTCGGTTTGACCTTGCCGGTGATCTACTTCACTCATTCAATCATCGCGGGTAAACGGGCAGGCGACAATCCGTGGATGCTGCCGGGCCTAGAGTGGAGAACGGCATCGCCGCCGCCGACCGAGAATTTCGAAGAAATGCCCGTCGTTACGTGGGAAGCCTACGAATTCGGAGAGGAGAACGGCCTCGATATAGAAAGTGCACGAAAGGCAAGCGGGCCTTCGGTTCCCGTTCAGGCGTAATTATCTTGCGGCCTATAATTTTGTAGCCATTGGCTTTTAGAGAAACAATGTCAACACACGATCACGAACATCATGCTCCGGGGCTGCAGCACCAGTTCGAGGACATGAAGCAGCAGGAAGAAAGCGTCTCGATCGGGATGTGGATGTTCCTGGTGCAGGAAATAATGTTCTTCGGCGGCCTGTTTACTGCGTATTTGGTATTCAGGTTTCGGTATCCTTTGGCGTTTGCCGAAGGAAGTAACCACCTCGACGCGTTCTGGGGCGGCCTGAATACGCTTGTCCTTATCGTCAGCAGCCTTACGATGGCTTTGGCGGTCTATTATGCTCAGAAGGGCAACCGCAATCTGCAGGTGATCATGATCGTGCTCACCATGGTCTTCGGCTCCGTCTTTCTCGGCGTCAAGGTCATCGAATACACGGACAAATACAACAGCGGCCTTGTCCCTGTTACCGGCTGGAACAAAAGGACGACCGAGGCCGATCTAAAGGGAGGTGCCGATAAGAAAGAAAAGGCGTTTGCGATCCCTTTCATTGAGACCCGTGCCGAGGCCGCCGGCGGAGAACACGACTCTCACGCTAAAAAGCCAAATCCTCACGGCGAATTCCAATGGAATTACGGCTCCGCTTTGGTTGATTACGGATTGAAGAAAGAAAAAGAGACCGGTAAGCCTTTTCTTACCGAATCAGAAAAGATCGGCTATTTTTCGAACGGCGTTTTCGATCCGGACAAATACCGCGACAAGATCCGCCTTTTTTATTTCATTTATTTCGTAATGACGGGCCTTCACGCTCTGCACATGATCGTCGGGCTTGGTCTGATGGCATGGCTACTGTGGAAGGCATGGATAGGAACCTTCTCAGCTGAATATTTCGCTCCGGTCGAAATGTCGGGCCTCTACTGGCACTTTGTCGATATTGTTTGGATCTTTCTGTTCCCGCTGCTGTATCTGCTGGGACGGCACTTTATTCACTAACTGCATTTGCATATGTCACACGATCACACAGAAGGGGCACACATCGGAATTCCGGGCTATCTCGGCGTCTTTGCGATCCTCGTCGTCGGCACGATATTGACGTATTATGTCGCTACGTTTGACCTGGATTTCATATTCGCGGGTGCCAATACGCTGGTCGCACTCCTTATAGCGTTCACCAAAATGGCCTTCGTCATGCTCTATTTCATGCATGTTCGTTGGAGCGGGCGCCTTATTTGGCTTTCGGCTGTCGCCAGCTTCTTTTGGCTGGCGATCATGTTCGCATATACGATGCAGGATTACCTTACGCGCGGTCAGGGCGTTTTTTCGTACTGATCAGGCGGATAATCGATCGAACAAATACGCGGAACGGGTCGTTTTCTTCCTGTTGCCGCGTATTTTATTGGTTAGGAAATCAAAATTGCGGATGCTATGATTTCAGTTTTGGCCTGCTTCGCGGACATGTATGCAATATGTCGGTAAACGGGGGGCTCGCTCGTAACATCTGAATCGAATGTTGTCCTTCTTTCGCAACAAGAACCTTTATCGCTTCAGCATTCTGCTGTTCATTGCAGCGGCAGGCTCGGCGTGTATCCGCGTCAAACAGGAGCGGCCGACGGCCCGTCTGCTGAAAGTAGAGGACGCGACCGCGGGAGAGCTGAAAAACGAGGTGAACCGATTCGCCGCGGTCAATTCGCTGCGTGCAAAGATGGACCTGAAATTCGAGGACAATTCTTTTGCTGAATTCGGCAACAAAGAGGTGTATCGCCAGGCTGACGGCGAGATAGTCGTCCAACGGCCAGCGATGATCATGCTGAAGGTGCAGGTGCCGATCATCAAGAGCGACGTCGCACAGATGACGTCGGACGGCGAGACGTTTAGGGTCGCCATTCTGCAGGACGGCGGCAATGGAAAATATAAGAAGTTCGTAAAGGGTACTAATGCCGCAGACTATTCGGGTCTTCAGCGACAATTGCAGAATGAGCCAACCGACGCTGACGTAGGCAAGGTCAACGCATTTGCCAATCTGCGGCCGCAGCACTTCACGGATGCCATGCTGGTGCGTCCGATAAATGGTGAGCTCGTCTATGCCCAGAGCACAATTTTTCAGCTCGAAGAGGACGAAAAGGTCGATCAGAAATCGCCGCTTCGAAAGGTGATGCGTGGTTATTATCTGCTTGACGAGTTTGCGCGGCTTGACGACGGAGCGTTGAAGGTCGTTCGCCGATTTTGGTTTGACCGCGTCGGCGGTATAAGGCTCGCTCGCCAGCAGATATTTGACGCCAAAGGCGAGATCGAGTCCGATATTGTTTACGGCCGCGAGGGCAATCTGACCGATACCGGCAATTTCCGAAATCTTCCGCTCGAGATACAGGTTACACGGCCGAAAGAGAAATATTCGATGCGTCTGACATATCAGAGCCCTGAGGCGGTCACTATCGGCAATTCGTTCCCGGTATCGGCGTTCGTGCTGCAGAACTCATGGCGTTTGGAAGAGGTGGACCTCGACGCGAGGCTGGCCGAACAGAAAAGCGGAAATGCTAAACCTGTAGTATTCTCGACACCTCCGCGGGCCCAGTAGGTATTTGGATGGAGACCCATATTTTAAAAACGACCGACCTGCGTAAATCCTACAAGATAGGGAAAATCGAGGTGCCTGCACTTCGCGGGATCGATCTTGAGGTCGATCGCGGCGAATTCGTCGCTATAATGGGTCCGTCCGGCTGCGGAAAATCCACATTGCTTCATTTGCTCGGCGGACTGCTTAGTCCGACGAGCGGGAATATAATCATCGATGGCGAGGATCTTGCAACTGTTTCCGATGCACGCCGCACCGATATCCGCCGGCGAAAGATAGGCTTCGTTTTTCAGCGTTTCAATCTTTTCCCTACACTTTCGGCCGAGGGAAATCTGAAGCTGGCCGAAAAGATCCACCTAGGCAAGAAGGCGCCCGATCCGGAAAAACGCCGCGAGATATTGCGACTGTTGAAACTTGAGGACAAGATGCACCACAAGCCGCTGGAACTGTCAGGCGGTGAACAGCAACGAGTGGCCCTGGCGCGTGCTATCGTCAACGGTCCCGCAATAATTCTGGCCGATGAGCCTACGGGAAATCTTGACACTGAGAATTCCGAGATCGTGCTGAATATGTTCCGTCAGCTGAATGAGCGGTTCAACCAAACGATCGTGATGATCACGCACAATCCTGAGGCGGCGGCGGTGTGTTCGCGGACGATCCAAATGCGTGACGGCCACGTTGTTTAATGCTATGAAAAGGATCCTTGATTGGAACTATGAACGCGGATCATTGCCGTGGGATATTCTCTGCATTTTGATCCTAGTTTTTATATTTGCCACTCCAAAATCGTGGTTCAATTGACCGAACCGCGGCGAACCAATAACGTCGGCGGAGCGTCATATGTCAGGTTAGCCCTGCGTCGGTTCTACTGATGCGGGGAATTTTTATAGAATTATATCTTTATGAGGCTACTGAATAATCAGAAGATCGTTTCGGCTGCTCTGCTTGTAATTCTGACGGCAATTTGTGCAGCGGATGCGCAGGGACAAAGCATTCTAGGTGAGATACTGCGAAGGCTGGACACTCACAACAAGTCTCTGCAGTCGCTGCGTGCGGAAGTCACGATGGTCAAGCACAACCCGCAGTTGAACGTTTCGGATACGACATCGGGCACGACCAGCTACCTCCCGAAAACGCCGAAGCGGGGAATGTACGTCCGTATCGACTGGACAAAGCCTGTCGAGGAGCAGATATCGGTCATCGGTGACGATTATGAACTATATCGTCCGCGTCTGAATCAGGTGATCGTCGGTAAGGTTCAAAAGGCGAAGAACAACGCTTCGGTCGGCGGTGCCCTTGCATTCATGAGCATGACGCGCGATCAGTTGCGTGCGAATTATGACGTCCGATATATCGGTGAAGAGCAGATCCGCGGAGGCACACCGACGTGGCGTTTGGAACTAACTCCCAAGACGGAGACGAGTTACAAGATGGCTGAACTTTGGGTTGACGGTGACGGAATGCCTCGACAGGCGAAGATAGTGGAACACAACAACGATTCGACGACCGTGCTTTTGACCAACATCCAAAAGAACCTCACGCTGAAAGGCGATATATTCAAATTGAAATATCCGGCGAACGTCAAAAAGATCAAGGCGTAGCCTATTCAGGCTCATTATAGAGGCCTCGGCGCCGAGAACGGCCGGCCGAGGCTTTTTATTTGGTTTGAATTAGTATTTCGCGAATTCTATAATTTAGGGTTTGTCGGTTGATTGGAGTTTCGATGCCAAAGGCAAGTGCATTCAGCAGATTTACACGGGGCGTCCGCCATACGGTGCGGGCATTTGCCTCGACCAAGCATCCCGTTCTGGTGCATATAGTGCCCATGCGGCGATGCAATCTTTCATGCACTTATTGCAATGAATACGACAAGACGAGCGATCCGGTGCCTATCGATACGATGCTCGAGCGCATCGACAAACTCGCCGAGTTCGGTACGTCGGTGATAACCATTTCGGGAGGCGAGCCGATGATGCATCCCGAGATTTACGACATCATCGCCCGTATTCGGCATCACGGCATGATCGCCGGCCTGATCTCGAACGGTTATTACTTTCAGGTCGATAAGATCAAGAAACTGAACGAGGCGGGGCTCGACTATCTTCAAATTTCTATCGACAACGTCACTCCGGACGACGTCTCGAAAAAGAGCCTTAAGGTGCTCGACGCCAAACTCGTTAATCTGAGCGAGCATGCGAAATTCAAGGTGAATATAAATTCCGTGGTCGGCGGAGGCGTCGCCAATCCTGAAGAGGCGCTTGTAATTGCAAATCGTGCTCGCGAACTTGGGTTTTCGTCAACGGTCGGCGTCATTCACGACGGCGACGGACTGCTGAAGGGCATAACGACCCGCGAGAAAGAAGTTTACAAAGAGATCAAAGCTAAAGGTGCACGTTCCTACGCACGCTGGAATTGGTTTCAGGACGCTCTGGTGGACGGCGGTGAATACGAATGGCGCTGCCGTGCAGGTGCCCGATATCTTTATGTGGATGAGGCCGGGATCGTTAGCTGGTGCTCTCAGCAGCGAGGCACGCCGGGAATTCCGTTGCTGGAATACACCCACGAAGACATGCGGCGTGAGTACATCACGGAAAAATGGTGTGCGCCGAACTGCACCATTCAGTGCGTCCATCAGGTGGGACACCTCGATGCGTGGCGCGATCCGCAAATTTCGCTTGCGGAGTACAACAAACGGAATGGTGGCGGCATCAAGAAGGATACGGTCGCGCAAATACTTAACACCGAATGAGCGGAGAGCAGCACAACACCTACGTTTCCTGGACCTTTCTGGCCTACGCTCTTTTCCAGTCGTTTGTCATTCTCCTGATCGGAGCCATATTCTTACTCGCCTTGCTAATGGGTGCGGACGATGCAGATTTTCCGGCCCCGCTGATGGCGGTTGTTTTCGCATTCGTGCTGATGATCCACATTTTTATGACGGCCCCGTCATTCATTGCCTGGTACGCGATGCGGGGGAAAAAGTCTTGGGCTAGGGTCGCCGCGATCATTGCGGCCGCACTTGCCGCGATGAATGCACCGGTCGGAACCGCGGCAGCTGTTTATTCTCTTTGGTTTTTTGTGGGAGAAGAGTGGAAAAAGGTGTATTCCCGGCATCCTGAAATGTTGGCATCGCCCCAAGCATATTCATTTTCTGAGGGCAATCCCGGCGGAAACGCCTCGTCCAACGAACCGGACTTCTCGTTTCGCCAGCCTCCTGATTGGCGTTAGCCGATCCAGTGTCTTTGCCCGCCTCGAGGCTGTTCTGTATCCTAGAGGTATATGAAATTCGACAGAAAGCAGGCAAAAGCACTGACAAACGATAAAGAACTTGAACTCTACGACGACGCTCGTCCGCCGCGGCTGACGAAACATTCGATAGCGGATCTGAAGCGGTTGGTAAAGCGCAGCCGGACATTGAGAGACAAGCTTCGCGATGTGAAAAAGTCGCAGGTTCGGGGAGCTCAGAAAAAGACCAACGCACGCGGCCTTGCCGCTCCGGACCGAAGCAAAGAAAAAGCGGAAATGTTCGCTGAGGTTCACGACATCTTTGTAGCAAGGCTCGAAGCCTTGGAAAAGCGTGCTGCGAAAGAGAAAGAACGCGAAGCATCGAAGAAACTTCTTGCTTCGGCAGCAAGATCGAAAGCTCCAAAAGCGATCAAGAAACCCGCGCGTTCAGCCAAAGTGACGACCGCTTCGAAAGCCTCCAAGAACCCTGCGGTCGATACGGTTCAAAAGCCGCAGACCGCCGCAAGAACGCGTTCGACCAAGGCAAAGGTCGAAGAGACGCGCATAGCACGCAGCGGGATCACAAAGAAACGCTCACATCTGGCGTCAACGAATAAACGGAATCAGGCTCGGCGCGACTCTAAATAGGCCACTAGTGGCCCATCACCAATGAGGCACCGCGAATATCATCGTACTGACCGTATCGGATGGCTTCGAGCCGCCGTGCTCGGAGCGAATGACGGCATCGTTTCGACGGCCAGCCTGATAATCGGCGTGGCTGCGGCGCAGGCGGAATTCGGTTCGATCATGCTAGCCGGCATGGCCGGTCTTGTGGCGGGATCTATGTCGATGGCCGCGGGCGAATACGTATCAGTATTCTCTCAGGCAGACACCGAGCGGGCGGATATCGAACGTGAGCGAAAAGAACTTGAGACCAGTCCGGAACATGAGCTCCTAGAGCTCGCCGGCATTTACGAGGACCGCGGTCTGGAGCCCGAACTCGCACGCGAAGTGGCGGTGCAGCTCACAAAGCACGACGCGTTAGGGGCTCACGCACGAGATGAACTTGGCATCTCGACGGTCATGAGTGCCAGGCCTCTGCAGGCCGCGGTCTATTCTGCTGTCAGTTTTGCGATCGGAGCCGCATTGCCACTCGCGGTTGCGGCAATATTCGCGGGCGGTATGCTCATCTCGGCCGTTGCGGTCAGCTCACTAGTATTCCTTGCTCTGCTTGGCGGCATTGCCGCGAACATGGGCGGTGCGAGCCTCCTGAAAGGTGCTTGGCGGGTCATGTTTTGGGGCGCCGCTGCGATGTTGGCAACTGCAGCTGTCGGATACGCGTTCGGTACGACGGTCGGCTAACGTCTGACAACGTCTTCGCCGATGGTCCAGACGTTCACCGAACTCGACAAACCCAGACCCGACAACCTTCCTGCGAGCATGACTATTGTTTCGCCGTTCTCGACCACGCCTGCATCCAGCAGTGTTTTTTCGCCTGTTTTCAGCATATCAACCGTCGCATCTGATCCCGGAGCCATAAGGTCCAGCATCGTGCCTTCGCCAATGCTGTTTTCCTGATCGGCGACGACAAGCCTTTCGTCGAACAATGGCGTCACGCCCCAGATCAACGCGAGTTGGCCGCAGGAATCGCCCGATGTCGTAAGAGCGAACGTCGCGAGCCCGGAGCGGAATGATGATAGTCGCCGTGCCATCAATCCCGATTCAGTAAAGACCGCGATCTTATCGGTCTGCATCTCCTTCGCGGCCGCGGCGGCGGCTTTGCACAGTGCTTGACTAGTACGCCCTGTCGGCACTTGTGAGAATTTTACGGGCTTCTTCAACTGCTCCGGGCGTATCGTTTCTGCCGAGTCGATAATGCGGGCCATGGTTTCAATGGCCTCGACTGGATAATTGCCGCTAGCGGTCTCAGCAGAGAGCATCACGGCATCAGTGCCGTCCCACACGGCATTTGCAACGTCCGATGCCTCGGCACGTGTCGGGAACGGATTCTCTATCATCGACTGGAGCATCTGTGTAGCAGTAATGACGAAGCGGTCATTCGCGACGGCGAGCTCGATGATGCGTTTCTGGTAAACGGGAACGAGTTCGACGCTGGTCTCGACGCCAAGGTCGCCGCGGGCGACCATCAGCCCGTCAGTCGCATCGATGATCTCGAGCAAGTTATCCACCGCTTCGCTTTTTTCTATCTTTGCGACGAGCAGGGCACGGCCAAGTTTCCGTTTGTTCAGTTTCTTGATCAGGTCCTTGACCTCGCGGCAGTCGTCCGCGGTCCTGACGAATGACAATGCGACGTAGTCAACATTTTGCTCGACCGCCCATTCCAGGTCGTCTCGGTCCTTGTCGGTCAGTGAGGGGATCGGTAACGCCATGTTCGGCAGGTTAATGCCTTTTCGTTCGTTCAAAATGCCGCCCGTCACAACGCGGCAAATAACATCACCGTCTTCGACCTCTTCAACGGCGAGTTCGATCGCACCATCGTCTAGCAATATCCGCGAACCGCTGGCGACCGCCTGCGGCAAACCGGCGAAGTTCGTAGAAACCTGATGAGCGTCGCCGACGATGTCACGGGTGGTTATCACAAACCGCTCGCCGGCCGCCAACAAGACAGGTTTGCCGTCAGACAACGTACGGGTTCTTATCTTCGGCCCCGAAAGATCGACCAGTTCTGCAACGGGCTTGCCTGCACGCACAGCGGCGGCACGGACGTTCTCAAGCGTCTCCTGATGCTGTTCGCGGGTGCCGTGCGACATGTTGATGCGGACAGCGTTCATTCCAGCCGCGATCATTGCGTCAAGGACCGCGGGGTCGTTGGACGCAGGGCCAATGGTCGCCAATATCTTTGCTTTTCTCATTGATTCGATTCTAGCTCAGTATGCTGTTCGCCCGACAATGTTAATGCGGTAACTTAAGATCGGCGCAACAGAGCCAGCTTATTCGAGTAGCTGTGAACCGTTGCGACGAACGTCGAATGCGACCATGTTAACGGCGAGACGGAGAGGTGTTTGCCCGTCACCGGATCGATCTGCTCGGGGAGCACTCCCGATGGAAGAGCACGCTCAGCCACCCATTCGATCATCGCTAGAGCCGGAGCCAGATCATCGAGTGTTTTTGCTTTAGCGATGTAATATTCCGCCAGCCAAAGCGTGCAAATTATCCACGAATTTCCGGCGATGCCTGCCGATTCGAGCATATAACCATCGCCCTCGAAGCGAGCTACGCCGCCAAAAGCCTCATTATTCAGCAATGAGTTTTCCACAGCGGCCATGGTCCCTGCGGTCATAGCGTGGGCCACGTCGAAACAGTCAAAATAAAACACACCGAACAGCGACGCGTCAATCGTCGGGTCGGGTGTCAGCTCATCGTCACCATTTGCCTGTAGCGACCGAAAAAAACGGCCGTGTTCCGCTGAATACAAATGTTCGCGCATTCCGCGGACGACCTCGTCAGATGCATTTTGAAACTCGATCCCGTCCGAATCGTGCCCTAAAGTGCCTGCGATCTCCGCAGCCGCTCGCAACCCGGCGGCGACAGCTGCACATGTGAAAGTATGAACACCGCGGCGGTCTTCCCAGAGGTTCCAACTCGGTTTTGGCAGGCCTGTTTCGACATCGCGATACTCGGTCATGAAACGTGCACACCGAAGCACGTGCTTGCTGTACATCTCTTCGGCGAACGACCGGTCCGGATACAGTCTAAGATGCTCGCCGAGAGCCCAGATCACGAGTGCCGTTTCGTCCTCTTGTATGGGCAGCAGTTCGCGTTTGCGGTGTGGATCCCAATAAGCGTGCCAGCCGGAACCGACCGATCCGTCGGGATTGTATTTCTGCAAAAAGTAGCCGCTCGGATGAACAATACGGGAGCATAGTTCAAAAAATCGCCGGCCGATGTCGGCGAATCCGGCGACATCGCCCGCATTCGCAACGAACGCACCGTCGCGCGGCCACAGATAACTGTAATGGTCGGTCGCACGGTCAGTCACATCGTGGTCGTTCGCTGCAATAATTGCTCCGCCGTTATCGATCTGACTGCGGACGATCAAAAGGCTTCTTGAATACAGATCCCGGACCGCTCCGGAAAGTTCATCGGAAATTGCCTTGCCGGCATTAAGCCAATCCGTCCAATGCGTCTCCGCGGAAACAAGCAATGACTCGGGGCGCTCAGAAAGAACGAATCCGTTCAACGCTGCGACATCGGCGTATGAAACGGCCGCCGCTATCCAATAATGAAATTCATATGTTCCGTTCGGTTCGAGTTCGAAATGGACCGCGATCGTCGAATCCACTGAGCCTTCGGTTATCGCTCCGCCTTGCAGACGCCCGTCCTCCGCGTCACGCCACGTGCCTTCCTGATGGCGAAATGCCTTTCGGCCGGTCGCGAACTCGTCAAAGTGCGGATCCGTATCGATCAGGAAATACCGGTGCTTTTTGTAGTGGATCAGCGAGTGCGTTTCGGGGTCAAAGAAAGCGGTATCGCCGACCTTGTTCTCGTAGATGCGAAAGTCGTGGTGAAGAAAAAAACGAACCTCCCGATCATGTTGTGAGAGATTCGTCAGCAAAAGCCTTCGCACATAGATGTTCTTTTCGGGATGAACCGCATCTGAGCAGGTTATGCGGATATCCAGAGCCTTTTTCTCCAGCGTTACGTCGGTAACGAGTGTATCTTGACTGTAGCGCAGGCTTCGATGCCATCCGTCCTCGTGCAGCCATGAGAACTCGCCGTCCACCCAAATACCGCTGCGAAAAGGGAATCCTTCGCTATGATTTTCCTGCCCGACGTGCGGGAAATACACGTCGCGTATCTGATATTTGTCGTCGAAATTGACCAACAGGCTGCCGTTTCCGACGGGAATATCCCTCATATTTGCCCCTTACGGCTGAGAGTTGACGGCTTTTTCGACGGCCTCGTCAAGCTGCTTTTGAATAGGCGGGCTGAAGCCGATGAGCTTCGTTACCTGATTTCCTTTTCGGTCAAATACGATGGTCTGCGGAATGTCGCTGCGTTCCGCAAAAACGAATCGCGTTAGGGCGTCCTCGGGAAATGCTATCAAATAGTCGATCTTTGTCGTTTCTAGGAACTTCGGTATCTTCCCGCTGTCCTCCTCACCGCCGACATTCAGGCCTACGATATAGAGATTGTCCGCCCCGTGTTTTTCGATCAGCGAGTTCAGATGCGGGATCGCACGTTTACATGGCTCGCAGTAGGTCGCCCAAAAGTCCAGGATCACTGCCTTGCCCTGAAAATCGCCAAGCTTGTGGACCTTTTCATCGAGGTCGGTCCAGGACATATCTTTCATCGGCTTGGTCGGCACTACCGGAAGGTTCGTCGTAGGCCTATCATTGATTGAACTCGGCGCGTCCGAAACAGCGACAGGAGCGGCCGAAGGCCTGCAAGCCGTCAGAATTAATATCGCGAAAACAAATATCAGTAAATTCCGCATATAGTTAGATTTTAGTTTGCGGCCGCTTTTTTGTAAAAATCATCTGAGCGGTCGACTTGGCTAGGAAGTTAATGGGCATCTATCCGAAGGACATCGAAGAGATGATCGCGTCGTGTAATCACAGCGGCGAGCCCGACCGTATTGACGCGGAAGGTGTCGACGCAAATATACGCTGCGGCTCATGGGTAAGGTTTGCTCTGCGTATCAAGAACGGCAGTATTTCCGCGGTCGGATTCACATCGAATGGCTGCGGCTATATGATCGCGGCCGCCGAAACGCTGTCAACGCGTCTTGACGGCTGTGCTCTATCGGAACTTCACGGCCTGGACGCTGTTCCGGTCCGAGCCGATGTCGGCGTAGTCGAAGCATCAGACAGGCCGGCGTGTTCGGACGCCGTACTTTCTGCCCTGCGAGAAGCTCTCGCTGAGTATCGCGAAAGCGTGATCGCGGCATCCGGCGATAAAGCACTTGCCTGTACATGCTTCAGCATTACCGTTGACACCATAGAGGCCGCAGCGGCAAATGGTGCGGACACCTTGGAAAAAGTTCAGGAGGAGTGCCGTGCAGGCGGAGGATGCGGTTCATGCAGAATGCTGATCCAAGAGATCATCGATCAGCAGACAGTGATGTTTACAAATGATTAGGCCGTTTGTGCTATACTTTCAGACTTACGAGATGACCCGACCGATCGCAACATTTCCCGCCTGACCGACGATGGACGACCCCGCCAGTTTATTATTATTTCTTGCTGAAACGACTTCGGCTGTTCCGTTCGATGCTGCATCGACCGCGTGGAACCTTCTACTCGTCGCGGTCTTGGTTGCCGCTAACGGGTTTTTTGTCGCAAGTGAATTTGCACTTGTTGCGGTAAGGCGTTCTCGGGTCGAGGCCGCAGCGGCCGAGGGAGATCAGGCAGCTCAAAAGCTGCTTGAGATGCTCAAGAACATCAATGGCTATATATCAGCAACGCAGCTGGGCATCACACTCTTTTCACTTGCATTGGGATGGTTCGGTGAGCCGGCGGTGGCCGCATTTATTCAGCCTATCTTTCTGTGGCTGGCAGAACAGAGCGGACTTGCGGTAATAGCCTCAAGTGTCGTTCTGCACACGTTCTCGCTGGTCATCTCGTTCTCGCTGGTCACGTTCTTCCTCATCGTATTCGGCGAACTTGCTCCAAAGACGATAGCACTTGAAAAGACGGAGAAGATCGCCTATCTGACGGCTCCTGTGCTGCGGTTGTTTTATCGGATATTCATTTATCCTATCCGTTTGCTGGAATGGAGCGGCAAACAGACCGTAAGGCTTTTGGGCCTGGGCAAGTTGAACACGGACCAGATCGGCTACACAGAAGAGGAGATCAAGCAATTGCTTTCTGCATCGCTTGCGAGCGGCCACCTCAATGAAGAGGAACACAAGCTGATCGACCAGATCTTTGCGTTCTCTGACACTACGGTCAAAGAAGCGATGATCCCGCGGACGGAGATCGTCGCGATCTCCGTCAAAAGCACGCTTGAAGATATCTTGGACAAATTTGCAGCGAGCGGTTATTCGCGGCTGCCGGTGTACCGCGGATCGCTTGACGACATCGCCGGATACATACACAGCAAGGACGTTGTCGCTTTTCTGAGAAATGCGAAGTCGTTCAAAATAGAAAAGCTGATGAAAAAACCGCATTATGTCGTGGATACGGCTCGGCTTGAGGATGTGTTGCGGCAGATGCAGGAAGAAAAATTCCATTTCGGCTTTGTTGTGGACGAACATGGCGGTGTCGAGGGCATCATCACCCTCGAGGATCTGCTGGAAGAGATCGTCGGCGATATTTCCGATGAACATGACGAAGAGGTCAACGAACAGATCGACGAACAAAAGGACGGCAGTTACATCCTCGACGGCGGGCTTGCCGTTCGCGACCTGAACAAACGGTTAGGCCTGAGCATTCCGATCTCTGAGGCATATACGACCATCGCGGGCTTCCTGATGTCCGAAGCGGGGCGAATTTTGGATGAAGGCGAGGCGGTGCCTTTCAACGGCCATACATTTCACATTGAGACGGTAGATAGACGACGCATCAAGAAGGTCCGTTTACAGAAAAACTGATATCCTCGTTTAAATGACGAATTCGGACGTATTACGCTCGATCGCGATCACGGCCGCCGCGGTGTCGGTCGTCGCGTTCGCCGTTTTCGGAATGCGGGGAAAATACGTCGGAACCCGTGAGGGAAGGGCTGACGAAAACTATCTTCAGTCAACCGATTGCCGTGTTTGTCACGAGGAACACTACACGAGCTGGCGCCGGACGCACCACAGCCGCATGACGCAGGAAGCCGGCGGCGAAACGGTGCAGGGCGACTTTGAAAAAGAGAATACGCTGGAATACCTTGGCGTCAAAGCAAAGATGACACGCGATGCCAACGGGTTCCATTTTGAATTGACGAATCCGGACGGCAGCCGGGAAAAACACAAGATCGAACGCACGATCGGCTCACGCCGGATCGAGCAGTACCTGATAAAGAACAACGGGCAGTATTATCGCTTTCCCATCGCTTACGACCTGATGAACCGCCGGTGGATGAGCCTGAATGGCTCGTTCTTTTATCCCGACAGCAACAACTTCGACCAGCATCTCGCACAATGGGACGTGAATTGCGTTTTTTGCCATAACGTCAAAGCTCAGCCGAACTTTGATTTCCGTACGCGGCTTGCGAATACTGAAGTATCTGAACTCGGCATCGCGTGCGGTGCATGTCATGCACAGGGAGCCGAACACGCTGAGCTCGCCGCCAATCCGCTGCGACGTAACTTGTGGCGATTCGGCCGCGGCGACGAAAAGAAGATCATCGATCCGCTCGGAATTGATACCGACCGCTCGATGATGATCTGCGGCCATTGCCACGGCCAGCGAATGCCCGAACCGCAGACCCGAATCCGCGAGATCCTTACGAAAGGCGATCCTTTCGATGCGGGCGACGACCTTTCCAAATACTACAAACCAATTCACGCAGATTCGAATTTGGGCGAAATGACCTTCGAGGCCCGCTTTTGGCCCGACGGTTCGCCGCGGCTGACCGCGTATGAATATCAGGGGCTAAAGGCATCACCATGCTTCACAAAAGGAAAAGCCGGAGCACGCATCAACTGCCTTTCCTGCCACACGATGCACGGCGGCGACGTGAAAGGCCAGATCACCGACGATATGCGGACGAACCTCGCATGCACGCAATGCCACACCGAATACCAGGCTCCCGAAGCGGTCACGAAGCATACAAAACACGACGCCGATTCCGCCGGCAGCAGCTGCTACGCCTGCCATATGCCGAAGGTGGTTTACGGTGTTCAGACGTTTCACCCGACGCATCAAATTTCCGTGCCGAGGCCCGAAATGACCGCTGACAAAGGAGTGCCGAACGCGTGCAGCCAGTGCCATGTCGATATGTCGCTCAACTGGGCCATAAATAGTTCGAAAGAAATGTGGCCGGAGTATTTCAAGGACGCAAAACCGTCAACTCTTTCCGAATTTGACCGCCCCGAAACCATCCGCGGCCTTTTCGCGGGTGATGCATTGACGCGTGCAATGATGGCGGACGCTCTTTTGCGACACGGCAATAGCGATCTCGCGGCGGCGTTTTTGCTCGAAGCGTATTCGACGGATAATTATCCGATAGTCCGTTATTTCGCGGCGAACGGGCTCTCGGCTTGGTTTCCCGCGGTGAAGCGGCCGGATTATCTACTCTTTGCCGATGAGCGAAAACCCGTCGTTGACGAATGGCGACGGCGATTTGATGGAGACCGGGTTCGCGAAACCGAACGAGCAGCGGCCGCTCTGCGTGCGATCAGAAAGGAGGTCGATCTGGAGGTCGGAGAATAATGGCGAACAAAAAGACAGAAGCTCCGGCGATCAACGAAGGCTCTGCTTTGAAACAGGCTTGGGTCAGTATAGCAGTTTGGATGACGCTCGGCCTCCTGCTCGAAGGGCTGCTGGCGTTCCGTTCACCGGCGTATCTACAAGACGAGGTCCGGCGAGAGATGTTCCGGCTCGCACATTCACACGGCGGTGTGCTGAATCTTCTTTTGCTTGGTACCGCGTTTTACATTCGTATCTATTCGCCCAAATTCCCGAATATCGCGATGCTCGCATTGCGGATCGGCGTGATCCTGATGCCCGTCGGATTTCTGCTTGGCGGCATTTGGCATTACGACAGCGATCCGGGGCCGGCCGTGTTCCTCGCTCCCTTAGGCGGTTTGATGATAATCTTTGGTGTGGTTTCTGTTGCCGTTTCGGCTTTTTCTAAAGAATGATGAAGTTTGCTAACGCGTTCAACCCCGATCGTTTTCTGTTGATCTCGATACTTGCGGCGGTCTGTCTGACCCTCGCCGGCTGCGGCGGTCCTGCCGAACAGCCGAAGATCGAAAAGGACAATTGGCCCAATTCCGAAAAGGTCGCAGGCAAGAGCGACGGCCTTTCGCGGGTGTCCGGTATAGCGATATTTGATGACGCGATCTTTCTGACCATGGGCGGAACGATCGCGGACAAGATGGACGGCACCAATGGCGTCCGTCGTATAGACCTGAAAACAAAAGAGATAACCAAGATCGACGACGGCGAAAAGTTCCCGCAGACCGATGCAGGTGCGTTGATCCGCGATGACAAATTCATCTATTGGAACGCCGGAGGTGCGATGCAGCGATACGCGGTCGATGGATCGGTGCGTGACGAGATAGTCACATCAAATATTGGCCTCGGGGCTTACAAGGTGTTGGCAAACGGCCGGATCTACTGGGTGAATCACGGCTACTATGCTCCGGACGAAACTGTTCGCCCGTCGGATATATTTTCCGTTCCCGTCGAAGGCGGGAAGCCCGAGATCTTTGTCGCGAAACAATTGCTCGCCGCAAATGCGGCGTCTGACGGCGAATTCCTGTATTGGACATCGAAGGCCGGCATTGTACGAAAGCCGCTCAAAGGCGGCGGTATTTCGATAGTATTGAAGGCAGCCGAAAATGATGGTTTCGACCACCTCATTGTAAGCGGCGGCCGCCTTTACTTTAGCCATCGTGCAGGCGACAACTCGAATTGGCAGTTGCGCAGCATCGGCATAGAGGGTGGAGAACCTGCAACGTTGGTCGAAAATGCCGCTAAGCTGCCATTCATCGCGGACGATGAGAATCTCTATTATTTTGCAAATGAGGGAATGGGGCTTTACAGCCTTTACCGGATTTCAATGTCCGGCGGCGAGCCCGTTAAGATGGATACGGGTTATACTAACGGCGAGATCGCTCTGTCGGCGA
The DNA here is from genome assembly GCA_019639155.1 of Acidobacteriota bacterium. Classification (GTDB taxonomy): domain Bacteria; phylum Acidobacteriota; class Blastocatellia; order Pyrinomonadales; family Pyrinomonadaceae; genus OLB17. Next base: position 39,922 of record JAHBSJ010000012.1, read on the forward strand.
CGCATGTTTACGTTGTAACGCTCGACGATATTTTCAGGATCGAAAAGAACAAATAATAAAAGGATATTTTTCAAATGAGCTATATCGATCAGGTTTGGGCAAGGGAAATAATGGACAGCCGCGGCAATCCGACCATCGAGGCCGAGGTGATACTTGAGGACGGAACGTCGGGACGTGCGGCGGTGCCGAGCGGTGCCTCGACCGGCGAGAATGAGGCGGTTGAACTCCGCGATGGCGACGAAGGCCGCTATTTGGGAAAAGGCGTACTGAATGCTGTTCAGAATGTCATTGAGACCATCGGCCGCGAACTCGAAGGGCTCGATTCGCTTGACCAGACCGAGGTTGACGGGACGATGATCGAACTGGACGGCACGGAGAACAAGTCGAAATTGGGAGCCAACGCGATTCTTGCCGTATCGCTCGCGAATGCACGTGCCGCCGCAACATTTCAGGGAATGCCGCTTTATCGCTACATCGGCGGTGCGAACGCAAAGACACTTCCGGTCCCAATGATGAACATCCTGAACGGCGGAGCACACGCCGACAACAATGTTGATTTTCAGGAATTCATGGTCATGCCGGTCGGTGCAGAAAGTTTCGGCGAGGCTCTGCGGTGTGGTGCCGAGATATTTCACAATCTGAAAGGCGTTCTTAAGAGCCGCGGCTATTCAACGGCCGTCGGCGATGAAGGCGGTTTTGCACCGAACCTCAAATCGAACGACGAAGCTGTCGAAACGATATTAGAGGCCATCGAGAAGTCCGGCTATACCGCGGGTGATGACGTAATGATCGCCCTCGATCCGGCGTCGAGCGAATTCTATCGCGATGGGAAATACGTCTTTCGCAAAAGCGATAACCGCGAGCTTTCGTCCGCGGAGATGGCGGCGTATTGGGCCGATTGGTGTGATAAATATCCGATAATCTCGATCGAGGACGGCATGGCCGAGAACGATTGGGACGGCTGGAAAGAGCTTACGCGAATGGTCGGCGATAAGGTGCAGCTCGTCGGCGACGACCTCTTTGTTACGAACGTCAAATTCTTGCAAAAGGGGATCGACGAAGGTGCTGCGAACTCGATCCTGATCAAGGTCAATCAGATCGGCACGCTCACAGAAACGCTCGACGCTATTGAGCTTGCGCGAACCAACAATATGACCGCGGTAATTTCCCACCGCAGCGGCGAGACGGAAGATTCGTTCATTGCCGACCTGGCTGTCGCGACGAATGCCGGCCAGATCAAGACCGGCAGCCTTTGCCGCAGCGACCGCATTGCGAAGTATAATCAGCTTTTGCGTATCGAGGAAGACCTCGGCGACTACGCACGCTATCCCGGTCGTGCGGCCTTTTATCAGATCTCATAGGTGCGGAGTATGACGACTGCCGAAAAACGCCCGATCGTTCTGGCCATCCTTGACGGTTGGGGCTATGCCCCGCGGACAGGTGCGAACGCCATCGCAGGAGCCCACACGCCTTATTACGATGAGATATGCCGGCGTTTTCCTATGACAACGCTTTCAGCCGTTGACGGCGAATCGGGCGACTCTGCCGCAGGCGATCCGGAACTTGGACATTTGAAGATCGGCACGGGACGCGAAGTGCGCACCGAGGCCGCGATGATCCACGACGCCATCGTTTCGGGAGAATTCGAGAAAAACGCTGTCCTGACCCGCATGTTCGCCAAGGCGAAAGAAGGCAAGAATTCGGTTCATCTGATCGGCTTGCTGAGCGACAGCGGAGTCCATTCAAGCCCCGAAAATCTCTTTGCATTGCTGCGAATGGCGAAGTCATTCGGCCTCGAAGATGTCAACATTCACGCTATTCTCGACGGACTCGACGTTGCTCCGCGTACCGCTGATATTTATCTCGAAGCTCTTGAGATCAAGCTCGCGGACATCGGCGTCGGCAAGATCGCGTCGATGTGCGGACGCTTTTTCGCGATGGACACGGGCGAGAATTGGGAGCGTACGGCTCGTGCGTTCACGATGCTCGTGCACGGTGAAGGTGAACGTGCGACGGACCCGGTCGCTGCTGTGCGCAACTCATTTCTTCGAGGCATTGCGGACGAATTCATTGCCCCGATCGTTCTTGAAAAGGCACCCGACATTCCGGTCTCGCGGGTAAAGAATGGCGATCTTGTCATCTTTTTCAATCACCGCGGCGATGGTATGAAGCAGCTCGTCCGCTCGTTGTGCATGCCCGGTGGAGCGAATACGGCTAAACCAATTGTCGAGACGGTCTGCCTGACCGATTACGAGAGCTCCTTCAATTTGCCCTCGGCGTTTCGGCAGAAGCCTTTCAAGCGATCGCTTGCCGAGGTGCTGGTTTCGGAGAATATCCCGATCAGAAAGATAACCGAACCCGCCCGTCAGGAACATCTTGCGAGTATTTTCGATGGCCGCAACGACCTTTCCGACAGGCTGGAACAGGAACTCCTCGTCCTCGGCGGCGGCAGCCGTGAAACCTATCCGGAATCGCAAAGCTTCAAGATCGTCGATCGATTCCGCCGCGAGATCGAGAAAGATAAGAAAGGGGTCTATATCGTAAATCTTCCCGCCGCAGGACTTGCTGCCGAATCCGGCGACGTAGGAACGACAGTCGCCGCGATCCAGTTCGTCGATACGTGTCTTGGCGGCATTTGGGAAAAGACCGAAGAGCTGGGCGGAACACTGCTCGTCACGTCTTCCTATGGCATTTGTGAGGAAATGGTTGTGGAAAGAGACGAACAAAGACACAAACCGACAATGAACCAGGTTCCTTTCCATCTGGTTTCCGGTGACGCATCAGGTGCTCAGCTTGCCGATGGCCGCACGCTTGCAGATGTGGCGCCGACCATACTCTCAATGCTCGGCATCGATAAACCGATAGATATGACAGGCTCGGATCTGCGTTTGATCTGATCAATTCACACCGTTGGAACCAAAGAACATTCTTGTCCTGCATTTCGGCCAGCTTGGCGATGTGATACTTGGTTTGCCTGCGCTTGCTGCGGTCCGTGGCCGCTTTCCCGACGCATACATTACCGCCGTGTGCGGCAAATCGCCTGCGCAGGTTATTGAGATGGCGGACGTCGCCGACGACATTATCGCCGTGGACCGCGTCGAACTTCGTGACGGCCCGAAACTTCATTCTATCGCGAAGATCTTCTCACTTGTCCGCCGGATACGTCGCCTCGATATCGACCTTGTGATAGACCTGCACAGCCTTTCAGAGACGAATTTGCTCGCGTTCGTATCTCGTGCAAAACTTCGCCTGCTTGCGGACCGCCACGGCCGATCGCTGAACTACCTCTGCAATTTCCGCCCGCCGCCGCCGAAAGAAGACCCTGCCGCCCACCTGACGCGCCGCTATCTGGACGCACTCAAGCCGCTTGGCATCGGGGTCGATGCCCCATCATTCAGATTTCCCCGAACTGAAAATGTTAAACGCATGAATGCTGTCGGTTTGTTTCCCGGAGCAGGCCACCCGAGCCGTTGTTGGCCGTATGAGCGTTTTGGCGAACTCAGCCGCCGGTTGATCGCCGAGGGATACGAATGCCGAATATTCCTGGGACCGGAAGAAGAGGCGAATAGCAGCGGGATAATGCGGCATTTTCCGCCTGAAGCCAAGCCCGTTCCCGGCCTTACTCTCGCTGAAATGGTCACGGCAGCTCGAGAACTGCAGACTTTCATCACCAATGACACCGGGCCGATGCATCTGGCGGCATGTTCCGGATGCCCGATAGTGCTTGTGTTGGATGAGAGAGCCCCAACGACTTATCTTCCGTTGGCCGACAGACTTGCCGTCGTCAATAACGCCGAGATCGGCGACATCACCGTCGATGACGTTCATGCGGCGGTCATACAGTTATGCCGTGATGGCGTCGTCTGAATGACAACGGCCTCCGCCGGTGATAACCTTAGGTTTTTGACTGTGTATGATCGAGGAATTTGCTTTCGATAATTCGGAGGAGCGGAGAAAGGTGCGTCAGAACGGAACAGGTTGGGTCGAGGTGATTGCGGGTTCCATGTTCTCGGGTAAATCAGAAGAACTGATCCGCCGCCTTACTCGTGCTCGAATTGCACGGCAGACCGTTCAGGTCTTCAAACCGAAGATCGACGCCCGTTATTCCGTGGAAGAGATCGCGTCGCACTCCGGCCAGACCCACATGTCGATACCGGTATCATCGACCGCGGAAATGCTGGCACTGGTGAAGGATGAGACGGAGGTTGTCGGCATCGACGAAGGGCAGTTTTTTGACGACGCCATAATCGACGCCGTAAATCAGCTCGCTGCTTCGGGCCGTCGCGTCATAGTTGCGGGACTTGATCAGGACTACACAGGTAAGCCGTTTCACCCGATGCCGCATCTGCTCTCGATCGCCGAGTTCATCACGAAAACTCACGCGATCTGTGTCAAATGTGGTTCGACGGCGAATTATTCGCAGCGTACGATGGATTCCGATGCCCTTGTGGAGGTTGGAGCCGCAGACAAATATGAGGCACGCTGTAGACGCTGCTTCGTGCCCCATGCCGATACGCCGACGATGATCTGACCGCCTTTATTTGGCGATCTTCATTGAATACATTACTGCCGGAAAATCGTCGCGATGTCTGTCAAAATTGGAGCCTTTTGTCGACAGAATTATATTCAGCTGCTGATTCTGGCCCTGATAATTGCGAAACGCGATCCACTGATAACGCCTCGGGTCGCCTTTGTCCTGCGGCATCGCTTCCCACCATTCGACACCCTTGATGCCGTCGATCTCGACCCATCGGACCTTCTCGTATTTGCCCTGTTTCAAATTCTCAAGAGCCGATTCGTAGGTCGCCTTTAGGCTGACGTCCGCCGGTACCGACGAAGGTAGATCAGAGATCGTCGCGATCAGGAAAGCGTTGTCAGGCGAGCCGTAATTGAAACTCTGCTTGCTGACGTTCATTTTCTTCCACGATCCCGGCACGGTGAACGAGATATTCTGATCGTCCCATTTTACCTCTGTTCCGCCATCCTTTATTGCTTGCTGCGCTCCGCTCAGTGTCGCTTTTTCGACCTCGACATCATCCTTTTTATCTTTTTGGGGAGCGGTCGCGGTGTTGGAACTCGTGTTTGATCCGCCCGAAATTTCTTTGAGCCGATCGCCAAGTCCGCAAAATGCCAAGACAAGAACCAAGAGGCCCAAAGGCCAAAAAGATCTGAACATATTTTCCTCCATCTAGATGTGAATCACCGTCAATTCTGATTTCAAATGACGTAAATTGCAAAAATGAACCTGCGATTGCGATTTTCACAACACAGCAGACGGATTTGGGGCACTTTTTTAGGCTATAATCTGATTTCAATTTACTCGCATGCACACGCCACAGCTTTTTACTGATCTGCTGATCATTTTACTGGCATCCGTACCGGTGGCGTTTCTGTGTGTTCGCCTAAAATTGCCGCTCATTGCGGGTTTTATGGTCGCCGGCATGGCCATTGGACCGTACGGCCTCGGCCTCATTAAAAATACCGGTGCCATCGAGGTTTTGGCTGAGATCGGCGTAATGTTGCTGCTTTTCACTATCGGCCTTGAGTTCTCGCCGACGCGGTTGAAAGAGATGCGGCGAAACGTCCTGATCGGCGGCGGGCTTCAGGTGACCATAACCATCGCGGCAGTGACCCTTGTCGCGTTCTTGCTCGGCAGGGCTTGGAATCAGGCACTCTTTTTCGGTTTTCTGATCGCACTTTCCAGCACGGCGATCGTTCTGAAATCGTACGTAGAGCGGAACGAGGTCGATTCGCCGCACGGCCGCGTCAGCATCGGCATACTGATATTCCAAGATCTCAGCATTCTGATGATGCTGCTTCTGATCCCGTTGATAGGTAATGCCGGAGACATGACGCTGGCCGAAGCTCTGAAACAACTTACTATTTCGGTCATCGCGATGGCGGCGATCGTGGTCGTTTCTTGGTTCCTAATCCCGCCGCTATTGTCGCGTATCGTTAGCCTGCGTAGTCCTGAGGTCTTTTTGCTGACGGTCGTTTTTCTGTTGCTGGCATTTTCATGGGTGACCTCGCACCTCGGCATGTCATTGGCGCTCGGAGCATTTATCGCCGGTGTTGTGATCGCGAATTCTGATTACAGCCATCAATCTGAAACTGAGGTTTTGCCTTTTCGCGATGTTTTCAACGGCATCTTTTTCGTGTCGATCGGGCTCCTGCTTTCACTGGCGACGCTTTTTGAGAACATCGGATTTGTCGCAGTGCTTGTAGTTTCGCTGATGCTGCTAAAAGCGTCGGTCGTTTGGATGGTCGTTCGCATCTTAGGAAATCCGCAACGAGTTGCGATCGTAGCGGCTCTCGGCCTTGCACAGATCGGTGAATTTTCGTTCGTACTTGCAAAGGCCGGGCAAGGTGCCGGACTTCTGCCGGACGCTGATTATCAAAGCTTTCTGGCGGCCTCCGTTATCTCGATGCTTGCAACGCCGTTCCTTATCGCATGGGCACCGAATATCGGTTTTGCAATGCAGCGTGTCCTCAGCGACGGCGGCCGCGGCGACATCGAGAATTGCGAAGACGATATCCACATGACCTCAAGCGGGGGATTGACCCAGCATGTCATCATCGTCGGCTATGGATTGAACGGCCGTAATCTCGCCCGCGTTCTGCGAACCGTAGGCGTGCCGTACACGATACTCGACCTGCAGGCCGACGTCGTAAAAAAGGCTAAAGTTGACGGCGAAAAGATCAATTTCGGTGATGCGACAAGGCGCGATGTTCTAATACATGCCGGGATAGATAACGCCTGGGTGCTTGTACTGGCGCTCTCCGATCCGCCCGCGGCCCGGCGTGCTGTCCGGCAGGCGAGACAATGCAATCCAAACCTGCACATTATCGTTAGAACACGATATACGTCCGAAATAACCGAACTTACGGGCCTCGGTGCGAATGAAGTTATTCCGGAGGAGTTTGAGACCAGCATCGAGATCTTTGCCCGCGTGCTGCATCGTTTCGGGATGCCGCGGCCGACCATCGAAGATCAGATCGCACGCGTCAGGCGGCAAAAATACGAAATGCTCCGCAGCCCTTCGATACCGCAGCCGGCAGCGGCTTCGCTTGAAACGGTGCTGCAGCAGCTTGTGACAGAGACAATTCGGGTCGAAGCGAACTCACCCGTTGTCGGCAAGAGCCTCGGCGAACTGGACCTGAGAGGGAAGACAGGGGCAACGGTTCTTGCGGTCGTGCACGAGGACGACACCAACGTTAGCCCGGGAGCAAACTACACTCTGTGCGAAGGCGATACACTGCTGATATCAGGATCCGCAGCCAAGATCGAAAAGGCGATCGAAATGATACGGCGGGAGAACGATATCGGCGGCTTCAATCCCTAGTTGGCGTTTCAACTCCCGGTTCTCATTGGAGTTATAATATTTAATTATGAGATCTGTTGTATTACTTGCTGCACTTTTTTGTACAGGTTTGATAGCTGACGTTTCCGGGCAGACCCGCACATTCCGCTGGTCCGACATGATGTGTGATTATCAGGGGACATATAACTCAAAGAAATTTGCGGCGAAACAGCTTTCCGACACTGTAAAGTTGATCGAGCCCGGCGGTTTCGGCATCTCGGTTTGGGCTACCGTTTTCCATCCGCGGGATCTGCCGCTGCTGTCGCTCGATAAGCTCAACGAGAATTACCGTGAACAACAGGCCGCAATCAACGCACTTCAGATCGTGAACGTGCCGTATTTCCAACGCCTTCGTGAGCAGAAGCTGGAAGAGATACGTCAGGTATATGAACTTTCCCGCGTCACGATCGCAGCACACAGCGAACCGTCCATTCTTCGTACCTACCGAGGAGCCGATGCTTGCAAAACAAGATATGCCGAGCCTTTGATCGCCGGCGGCGACGCATTGCTTCAGACGTGGCGTGAGGTGAACGAGCGTTCGCGTTCTGTCAATTCAGAGCCAGAAAGGCTCCGCCGCGATTTCGAGGCGCAGATGGCATCTCCCGACAAAATGAAATTTGCTCTGGTCGAGGTAATGGGTTTTGGCTGGTGGAACTGCGTCAACGAGACGGTCTTTCGCGTCGAGAGCGACGGCACCGCCGAGAAGGAATTTCGCAAACTGTTTATTCGCGTTCGCGACCTCGGGTGCGACGGTCCGTGATCAGTTTGCTGCAGCCTGCCGCTGGCGTTCGAAATGCTCGGCGATCTCCGCTGCGGCTTTTAGGCCGACGAACGGCTTCAATTCGTCCATCGAAGCCTTTGCAATTCGCTCGATAGAACCGAAATTGCGAAGCAGCTTCATTTTTCGCTTCTCGCCGATGCCGGGAATTTCGGAAAGTTCTGACGAAAAATCTCGCTTTTCGCGGCGTTTGCGGTGAAACTCGACGGCCGTCTTGTGTGTCTCCTCGCGGATCTGCAAGATCAGGCGAAACGCAAGTGAATTGCGGTCGAACGGGATCGGACGGTCCTCGCTGCCCTGTACGAGAAGATGCGAGATGTCTTTATGGCGTTTCGGCGGTTTAACGAGGCCGACGAGTTTGATCTGCTCGAGATCAAGCTCGCGCATGGCCGCCGCCGCGGCTGATAATTGGCCTTTGCCGCCGTCGATGAAAACTAGCTGCGGCAGCGGCTTCTGTTCATCGATAAGCCGCCTGTATCGCCGCAGCACTGCCTCGTGCATCGAGGCAAAATCATTCGCTCCATCGACCGTCTTGATGATGAAACGCCGATAGTCGCGGCGTGCGGGCTTGCCGTTCTCGAAAACCACGACACCGGCGACGTTCTCGGCACCGGAAATATTGGAGATGTCGAAAGATTCGATGCGTTCCGGAAAATACGATAGCTCCAACAGTTCCTGAAGCTCCTCGAGCACCTTCTGCGAATCGGGCTTCAATACACGGAAACGCTGCTCGAACGCGATCTTTGCGTTCGTTTCTACAAGTTCGACCATTTCGCGTTTTGTCCCGCGTTTGGGGTCGAGGATCTTCACGCGGCGTCCGCGTCGTTCGGTCAGAGCCCGTTCGAGAACATCGCGGTCGGCAAAATCGATCGGTACGTGTATCTCTAGCGGAACGTAATCGGTCGAATAATATTGAGCCAATACCTCGCCCAGAAACTCCGCAGCGTCGAACGTGTTGTCCTCGGGCAGGTCTTCCCAGAAGAACTCGCGGCGTCCGACGATGCGGCCTTCGCGCATAGTAAAAAGCTGCAGGGCGAGGCGCTGTCGTTCGCGGTAAAACCCTACGATATCGACGTCTCGGTCGGCGGTCGTCGCCATTTTCTGCGTTTCGCCGAGAGCGATAACGGTCTTGTGCAGATCTCGGTATCGTGCGGCAAGCTCGAATTTGTCCTGCTCCGCAAACTGCCACATACGCCGCTCCAGCGACCTCGCCAGTTCCTTATTCTTGCCGTCCAGCAGCGTTCTGACATCCGCGGCGGCCTCAGCGTATTCTTGCGGTGTGCAGAGGCCTTTTACGCACGGGCCGAGACATCGTTTCAGATGATATTCCAGACACGGGCGGGGAAGTTTGCCGTCGATCTCGATGTCGCAGGTGCGGAGCTGAAAAGCACGATTTATCAGATTCAGCGTGTTGCGTGCGAGCGTCGCCGGCAGGAACGGCCCGTAATACGTCGAGCCGTCCTTAACCAGACGACGTGTGATGACCACCTTCGGAAACTCCTCGTTGGTCAGCTTCAGGTGCGGATACGACTTATCATCTTTAAGAAAGATATTGAACCGCGGCTTGTGCTTTTTGATGAGGTTCGATTCCAGAATGAGAGCTTCGACCTCGTTATCAACAACGATGAACTCAAAATCGGCGATGTATCTTACGAGCTGGCGCGTTTTTGGATCGAGGTTGCGGCTTGCCTGAAAGTAGGACCGAACGCGATTGCGAAGGTTTTTCGCCTTGCCGATGTAGATGATCCGCCCGGCATCATTCTTGTGAATGTAGATGCCCGCGGCGGTCGGCAGTGTTTTGAGCTTTTCGGCGATCGTCACAGACCTATTCTAACCTTTGCGCACGCCGCGGCACACATTCGACGCGAATTGCGATAAACTCGTTTTCGTGCGGACGCTGATCACAGATTCTACTGACGAGGCTGCGGAGATAATTCGCCGCGGTGGCCTTGTCGCGTTCCCGACCGAGACGGTTTACGGGCTCGGTGCCGATGTTCTCAACGAAGACGCACTTCGTCGTATCTTTGAAGCTAAACAACGACCGCCGGACAATCCGCTGATCATCCACATCTCTGATATTTCGCAGATCAACGAACTTGCCGAAAGCATAACCGACGACGCCCGTAAACTCATCGAAGCGTTTTTTCCGGGCCCGCTGACCGTCGTTGTGAAAAAGAGCGAAAGAGTGTCGAACCTCGCCACCGCGGGACTCGACACCGTGGGCATCAGAATGCCGTCGTTTGGCGTCGCACACGAGTTTCTGCAAAAATGTCGCACGCCCGTTGCGGCTCCGTCGGCAAACGTATCGGGCCGGCCGAGCCCGACCACTTGGCAAGCTGTCCGCGAAGACCTCGAAGGGCGTATTGACTGCATCCTCCGCGGCGATCCGACCGAGATCGGCTTGGAGTCGACCGTGGTTGACTGTTCAGCCGATGAACCAGTTGTCCTTCGCCGCGGCTCGATCACTATCGAGATGCTGCGTGCTGTCGTTCCCGGCGTTCGAGAGATCGCGGCCGCAGAGGAACTTCATCGCAGCCCGGGCACCCGTCATAAGCATTACGCTCCACAGGCCGTCGTCATTATAGTTGAAACACAGCCGGAACCGCGTTCTGATGCAGCATTTATCGGAATATCAACAAAGAAAGACGGCTGGGGACACGCCCTTTCTTGTCGAGACATCGAAGAATACGCAAGGGAAGTTTTCGAATTCTTTCGCGAGTGCGACCGTCGTAGCATAGCGACGATCTATTGCCAGAGCGTCGGATCGGCAGGCATCGGCGAGGCGTTGATGGACCGTCTGCGGCGAGCAGCCGAGCGGTGATCAGCGTTTCCTGACCAGGAAAATGCCGTATCTGGTGTTATCGCCAAGAAGCTCCGCCGAAATCACTTCTGAATTCGTAAGAGTCTCCGTTCGCTTCAGCGGAGCGATGATAAGTATTTGATCTTTCTGACTGCCGGTGAGAAAATCTGCGATCTCAGTTTCTTTGTCAAAACGCCGCTGCTTTCCGTCCTCGGTTCTGAGAAGACGGCCCGCGGCATAGAATTCCGCGTTGTGCTGCACCGTATCGAATCCAACCACAAGCTCCGAGGTGTGACCGCGCTCCGCAGCTGCGGAAATAAGCGCTCTCACCGAATCGTGATCCGCGAATTTGGGCAATGCAAAAGCCACGATCAGGAAGACAACGACGAGCGTAACTCCGGCGAGCCCAAAGATAGCATTTCGCCATCGCAGGCTTTCTGCAGCTTTCCCGTAAGCATAAAGCGACGTCAGCAGTACTGTCGCAGGCACGGCAGGCAGTATGTATCCGGGGAGTTTCGAGCCGGAGAAAGAGAAAAAGAAAAGCGGAATCGCAAGCCAAGATAGTGAGAAAAGGAGTAGAGGAGTAGAGGAGACAGTTGAGAGAGATCTCTGCGTTTCTGCGCCTCTGCGGTGAAATATCGCATTAAGTGCCTTCCACAAACCGGGGAAAAACAGCGGTATCCACGGGATCGTCATCAGCGGCAGCACCCAGAAATAGAAATGAAAGGGCTGCGGGTGCTGATACTTGTTTGACGTAAAACGGGCGAAATGATGCTGTAGAAAGAATTCGTCGATAAATTCCCAGCCGTGCCGCGCATACATTGGCAGATACCAAGTTGACGCGACCGCTGCGGCGATGACAGGCCCCCAAATTAGGCTCCCGAAAAGCCCACGCGACGGCCATCGCCACGACAAAACGAAATATGCTCCGACGATCGCAAAAGGGAAAACGATGCCGATCAGGCCTTTTGCGAGTAGTGCGACGCCGATAAAGAAGTAGAATCCGGCGAGTCCGAGTCTCTTGCCGCCGCGGTCGTAGGCGTAGAAACACGCCAGTGATGCGGTGATCGGGAACGTGACGGTAATATCGAAACTCGCACCGCGTGCGAAGACCATTATGCCGAGCGTTGTCGCAGCAATGAGCGTCGCAAAGAATGCGAACTGCTTTCTGCCCGTTACGGATTCCTCTGTGCGGGCGATCAGCCAAACACTTACGATCGTGCCGATCCCGAATATCGCCGGGCCGAGCCTCGCGGTCCATTCGGATACGCCGAAAATGCTGAACGCCGCGGCCTGCGACCAGTAGAGAAGTGCAGGCTTTTCGAACCAGTGAAAGCCGCCGAGAGTGGTCGTTATCCAATCTCCGGTTTGCCACATCTCTCTGGCAACCTGTGAGTATCGCGGTTCGTCCGGACCGAGCAGCGGTACGTTCAGACCAAAAAAGTAAAAGATAACGACGGCGATACCGAACGCATACCAAACGAGATTCGGCACGCGGGGTGTCGCAGAGATATTTTGATTTTCGGTTTCGCCCGACATCGATAAGAATGTAAAGTATTGCTGAAAAGGGACTTGTTATCAAATTATGTCTTCTGAAGATAAGCTGCGTGTCGCCGCCGTCGGGGTCGGTAGCCTCGGGCGTCACCACGCACGAAATTATGCTGATCTTGCCGCCGCAGGCGAGATAGAGTTCATCGGCGTCTGCGATACGAATTCAGCGACGGCCGACGAGATATCCCGTTCTCATTCATGCGGGAAGTTCGAGGATTGGCGGGCCCTTCTCGATCGTGTCGATGCGGTCTCGATCGCCACGCCTACTGAAACGCATCGTGAGATCGCATGTGCCTTCTTGGAAAAGGGAATCCACGTCCTCGTCGAAAAGCCCATCGCCATCACACTTGACGAGGCAGACGCGATGATCGCCGCCGCGGAGTCGTCGGGAGCGAAGCTGATGGTCGGCCAGCTCGAGCGTTTCAATCCCGCGATGGTGGCATTGCGGCCGCACGTTACCAAGCCGCTCTATTTCGAGATCCATCGCGTTTCGCCGTTCCCTAACCGCTCGCTCGATGTCGATGTGGTGCTCGACGTGATGATCCACGACCTGGACGCAGTTCAATGGATGGTAGGCGAGGACGTGAAGGTCAGCGAGATTCGTGCGGTGGGCATTCCGGTCATTTCCGATAAAGTTGACGCCGCAAACGCCCGCATCGAATTCGAGAACGGCGCCGTCGCGAACATAACTGCATCACGTATCGGCACGGAGAAGATCCGCAAAACGCGTTTCTATCAAACGAACGCCTACGTCGTGTTGGACTACGTTACGAAATTCGCATCGCTGACCTCGATGGATCCGACAGCGTCGCATCCGCTCCTCGGCATTTCGATCAACCGGCTTGAGATCAACGATACTGAACCGCTGCGTGCTGAAATAAAAGCGTTTTTGGACTCGATCCGCAACGATACCGAACCTGCCGTTACGGGCCAAGACGGACGTCGGGCGCTGGCCCTCGCCGTGGGCGTATTGGAAAAGATCGAAGGGCACTCAAAACGCGTATTCGCCCAATGAAAAACGAACGAATTTCCGAATTTCTCGTTGAGCGTTTAGCGGCCGGCGATTTTCCGTCGGCTGTTTATCTGGCTGCGCAAAATGGAGAGGTCGTTTATCAAGATGCGTTAGGAAACGCCGTCGTTGAACCGGAACTTATCGAAGCAAAGCTCGATACGATCTACGATGTCGCAAGCCTGACAAAAGTTCTTGTAACCGGTCTGTTGGCCGCTATCGCCATTGAACGCGGAGATCTGGATCCGAATCAGCCGATCGGCACGATCCTCTCTGAATTTCACGGCTCCGTCCACGGCGATCTTACCGTGAATCTGCTGGCGATGCACACATCGGGGCTTCCTGCGTGGAAACCTTTTTATCTTTTCGTCGATCATCCTGACGAGATTCTCGATGAGATCGCAAGGACATTGCCGACAGATAGCGAAGGCGGCGTGATATACAGCGATCTGAATTTCATTACGCTGGCGGCGGTGCTTGAGCGAATTTACGATGCCGAACTCGACGAGTTGTTCCGGCGAGAGATCGCCGAACCGCTCGGCCTCGCGGATACGATGTTCCGGCCGCCTGCCGAATTGCGGGGCAGAATTGCTGCAAGCGAGAAGGGTAATGAATACGAACGCCTGATGTGCATCCATTCTGAGTTCCTTGCGCCTACGGTTGAAGGCGGCGGCGTACGCACTTTTCGCGATAAAGTGATCTGGGGCGAGGTTCACGATGGAAATGCCTATTACATGGGCGGAGCAGCCGGCCACGCCGGGCTATTCTCGACCGCAGAGGACGTTTTCAAGATCGTTCTGCAATTCCTGCCCAAACACACGCAGCTGTTGAAACCGGAAACCTGCGATCTTTTTCGGACCAATTTCACCCACCAAATGAACGAGGATCGCTCTTTCGCTTTTCAGTTGGCCTCAACGAAAGATTCGACTGCCGGAACGTCGCTCCCGCCGCAAAGCTTTGGCCACAATGGGTTTACGGGAACGTCGCTTTGGATCGACCCCGAAAATGACCGCGTTTTTGTCCTGCTGACCAACCGAACGCACGCTCATCCGCTGCCGTTCGAGAACATTAACGGCGTACGGCGCTCATTTCACAACATTGCGACAGAATTGCTCGATAACGAATCGTGACGAGATGGAAGTTGGTGAAAACAAGCCCGAAGTGTCTTTCAAGGACGCACTAAAGTTTTGGGTCAAACTGGGGTTCATTTCATTCGGCGGCCCGGCCGGGCAGATCGCGATAATGCACAAGGAGCTTGTCGAACGTCGCCGTTGGATAGACGAGAAGAGCTTTCTGAACGCAGTCAATTTCTGCATGCTGCTCCCGGGACCTGAGGCTCAGCAGCTTGCGACGTACATAGGCTGGCGTCTTCACAAGATCAAAGGCGGCATCGCGGCGGGTGCGATGTTCGTTATTCCCTCGGCGTTCCTGCTTCTCATCCTTTCATTCGTGTACGCGCGATATGGAACAGTCAGCGAGGTCGCCGCAGTGCTTGATGGTTTCAAGCCGGTCGTCGTCGCGATCGTCGTGGAAGCCGTAATAAAGATCGGCAAGAGATCACTGAGAACGGCGATGCATTTTGTCGTCGCGATCCTCGCTTTTGTCGGCGTTCAATTCCTGAACGTGCCGTTCCCGCTTATCGTCGCAGCGGCATTACTATTCGGGCTTGTCGCGAGCGGGAGTTCGGCCAAGGAACCCGAGTCTGCTCGCAAAGCATCAACTCCGACAGGCCGCTTTCACTTAATTCGGGTCGTGCTTGCCTGCATCCTGTGCTGGCTTATTCCGCTGGCGGCCTCGCTTGTTTTATTCGGCCGCGAGAACGTCGCGACGAAGCTGTATCTGTTCTTCACGCAGGCTGCATTTGTAACGTTTGGCGGAGCATACGCCGTTTTGGCGTATGTTAATCAGGCTGCCGTCGGTGCCGGTTGGATAACCTCAGTGCAGGCGGTCGATGGCCTTGCCTTGGCCGAAACGACGCCCGGCCCGCTGATAATGGTGCTGCAATTCGTAGGTTTTATGACCGGTTGGCAGAACGCAGGCGCTTACGACCAAACAATTTTTGCCGTCGCCTGTGCGCTGCTGGTTACGTTCGCTACCTTTCTGCCGTCGTTCCTTTTTATATTCGGTGCAGGGCCGTATCTGGAAAGGATAAGCCGGAATGCACGTTTGAGCGGTGCGCTCGGGTTTGTGACGGCGGCAGTGGTCGGCGTCATACTGAATCTTTCACTGGTTTTTGGTGCGGCGGTTGTTTGGCAGGATTCTCAGCCGGATCTCTTCGCGGTTGCCGCCTCTTTAGCCGCTTTTGCGGCATTGTATTTCTTTAAGGTCGATGTTGCGATCGTTGTGATCGCAAGCGGTGCCATCGGCCTGCTGAAACATCTTTTGATAGGCTAAATAAAATGGCAACTCGCTCGAATGTCAGGCATCTTATCGACAGATCTCGCTCAAGATCTGAGTTCAGGCGTAGTGAGTTTGTTCAAATGAAGAAAGTTTTCACAGGAATTGCCTTGTTCGCGTTTGCGGCAGTTGCGTTAATCGCTCAAAACGACCGCACAACGCGTCCGCGTGTCGTCATTACGCCTCCTCCGCCGGTACTGCAGAACGACACGAACGAGAACAAGCAGCCGTCGGCTCCTCCAGTACTCGGCGGCCGAAACGGGAATCCTTCTCCTGCACCGACGGTCGATCCGATCGAGGACGATGAGGACGGGGTCATCCGCGTCGAGACCAATCTCGTCGCGATGCCTGTTTCGGTGCTTGATAAGGACGGGCGGTTCATAAGCGGGCTTCAGCAGCGAGACTTCAAGATCTTTGAGAACGGGGTCGAACAAAAGATCGAGTATTTTCAGTCGGTAGAGCAGCCGTTTTCGGTCGTGCTGATGATCGATACATCGCCTTCGACACAATTTCGGATCGAAGAGATCCAGAGTTCGGCGATCACATTCGTAGAGAAACTGCGCCCCGGCGACCGCATCATGGTGGTGTCCTTCGATCAGAATGTAAGAGTTTTGACACCGTTCACCAGCGACCGCAATGTTCTGAGGAACGCGATCAGGCAGGCGAGATTCGGTGATGGGACCAGTCTGTACGAGGCGGTCGATCAGGTCATTAACCGCCACCTCAACCAGGTCGAAGGGCGAAAAGCAGTTGTCATATTCAGCGACGGAGTAGATACGACGTCACGCCGTGCGACCTATGAGAGCACGCTCCGAGCAACCGAAGAGATCGACGCTCTTTTTTACACGCTCAGATATGACACTTCAGATTACATGGCAGGCCGAGGCGGAGGCGGAGTCTATCCGCCGCCAACGACTCGACGCCCGAGCGGAAGGGTCTCAATGGGCGACATTTTGGCGTCCATCATCCTTGGCGGCGGTGTGAACGTGGGAACCGGAGGCGGCGGCCGTGGAAACACGCGGGCTGAATATGAGACAGGGCGTCAGTACTTGGAAGCCCTGTCTCAAAACAGCGGCGGCAGAAAGTTTGAAGCAGATTCGCTGATGAATGTGGACGCGGCGTTCACGGGAATTGCAGAAGAGCTCAGACGCCAGTATTCGATCGGCTATTATCCTGAGAACGTAGGACAACCGGGAGAACGAAAGCAGATCCGTATCCGTGTTATGCGTCCCGGCGTGAGCGTGCGTGCCAAGAACAGCTATATCGTGGGACGTCACGGAAACAGCGCGTCCAAATAGACATGTCGCGAACTCAGATCTCAGTGCCGTCAGCAATAACGGCATTTTTTGGCACTATGATGATGCCGTCGCGAATATAGATCGAGCCGTCAGGTGCGTCGTAGTTCTCTATATTTTCACGATTTATCAGCTTAACGTTGCTGCCGATACGGACGTTCTTGTCAAGTATCGCCTTCCGAATGACGCAATTCGTCCCAATTCCGATGTGTGGCCGTTTCAGCCGCATGTTGGTTTCGATCTCGCTGAGCGATTCAAAAAAATCAGAGCCCATGACGATAGAGCTGTCCACTTCGACGCCGTTGTCGATACGGCTTCGCAGCCCGATGATCGACCGTCGAACCTTTACGCCGTTCAGGATACAGCCCTCTGAGACCATCGAATCGTCAATGTCGCAATCATGGAGTTTCGAAGGCGGCAGATAACGGCTGCGTGTGTAGATGGGCGCGGTCGTGTCAAAGAAGTTGAATCGCGGCAGAGGCGTCGCCAGATCGAGATTCGCCTCGTAGAAAGCCTTTATCGTCCCAATGTCTTCCCAATAGTCCTTGAATAAATGGGCAACAACGCGGTATTGGTCGATCGCGGCCGGAATTATCTCTCGCCCGAAATCGACCCACGAGTTGTCGGTTTTCAACAGATCGACTAGCTTCTTCACGTCAAATACGTAGATGCCCATTGACGCCAGATATGGCCGGTTAATGGCTTCGGCGGATGAAAGCCCGAAATTCGTAGTGTCAACCCGCATTTCGTGAAGGGCGTCGCCTGTCGGTTTTTCGCGAAACTGCACGATCTCGCCGTCAGAATTCGTTTTCAGGAGGCCAAAGCCTTCAGCCTCGTCCTCGCGGCACGGGACTACCGAAATAGTAACGTCCGCACCGGAATCGGTGTGCCGCTTGAGGAAATCGCGATAGTCCATTCTATAAAGATGGTCGCCCGAGAGTATAAGGAGCGTATCGACCTTCAGATCCTGAATATGCGGCAGCATCTGCCTGACCGCGTCTGCTGTCCCCTGAAACCAATCGGGATGTTCCTTTGTTTGCTCGGCGGCCAGAACTTCCACAAAGCCTGTCGAAAAACGCGAAAATCTGTAAGTCCTTGAGATATGACGATTTAACGACGCCGAATTGAACTGTGTAAGAACGAATATTTGCGTCAACTCAGAGTTGATGCAGTTCGAGACCGGCACATCGATCAGGCGGTACGTCCCGCCAAGCGGAACCGCCGGCTTTGACCTTTCCCGCGTCAGCGGGAACAGACGAGAGCCCGCTCCGCCGCCCAGTATCACCGTTACAACATTGTCGTATCGCCCCATAATAGTGAATAGTGAATAGTGGTAAGTGATTAGTCAAGGAAACCGAGCAGACCTTGACTATTTGCGGTTTACAATTCACGATTTACTAACCGAATGTGGAAGATCGTCAAAACACTATTTCTGATATTCATCGGCGGCATTGCGGTTTGGCTGCTGTTCGAGGTGATCACTTTTCCGTCGATCTCAGCTCTTCGTGCAGATAATCCGACAACAACGTCATTTATAGAAAACCGCCTTCAAGAGGCTGCCGCAGAAGGGCGAGAACCGCGTAAATTCATGTTGTGGACCCCGATCGAGCAGATCAGCCCGAACCTGCAGCGTGCAGTCATTGCCGGCGAGGACGCGAGGTTTTTCGAACACAACGGTTTTGACTGGGAAGCGATACAAAAGGCGTGGGACGAAGCAGTGAAAGAAGGCGAACGCGAGGCGAAAGCCGAGGGCGACTTTGACCCGAACAGCTGGATTCCGACGATGCCCTCGTTCAAACGCGGTGCGTCAACGATCACCCAGCAGCTCGCCAAGAATTTGTTCCTGTCAGAGGACCGCAATTTCCTCCGCAAAGGCCGCGAAGCGGTCTATACCTATTTTCTGGAACGAAATCTGTCAAAAAAGCGCATCCTCGAGATCTATCTTAACGTCATCGAATGGGGCGACGGCGTTTATGGGGCCGAGGCGGCTGCGCGAACATACTTTAACAAGAGTGCGTCTAACTTGACCCGCGATGAAGCGGCGTTCCTTGCGGCGATGGTACCGAGCCCGCTCAACGTATTCAATCCGCAAAAGAACCGCAAACGCGTCGTCCGCCGTCAGCGAGTTCTGATGAAATATATGAACTCAGTCAAACTCGCGTATTGACAAATGGTGCATAATTGAACCGGGGGAGAACACTAAATGAAAGTAATTGCTCTATTTGCGGTAATGGTTTGCGTTGCAACGGTCGGCCTGTCAACGTCCCTTTTTGATGTAACTCGGCATAACTCGAACGTATGGCCCGATGTTCAGGACGACGTTAAGATGCCGGGCATCGTGATACTTGGCAAGGGCTCGAAACTCGGAGGCGTTCGTTTCGACCACGTCAGCCACAACGGCGGTACATACAGCATTTCGGGCACCGGCCCTATCGGCTGTACGGAATGTCACCACGCCGCACGTCCGGCTTCTGAAATTGCCAAACATCCTCCGTTAAAGACCGCATGGCCTGCGGATCGGACGACCACATTGACGGCAGACCTTTTCGCCAAAGACGCCGCAGCAGCAGGCGTTGCTAAGTGTGCCGACTGTCACGCTTCTGCCGGCGAAAAGCCGAAACTGCTTGAAAAGATTCCTGAGATCAAGCATGAATCGAGCGCCGCGATGATATCTCTGAATAACCAGCAGGCCATGCACCGTAGCTGTGCCGGCTGCCACACCGAATACAAAAAGACCCATCCTCAGTCCAAAGCACCGACGGCAATGCAGTGCGTCATGTGCCATAAGAAGGGAACTTAGGCGAGTAGAGGAGAAAGGGAGTAGAGGAGTAGAAGAAAAAGAGCGTCGCGGATCACTCGCAACGCTCTTATTTAATATGAAGCTTGAATAAGCGAACTATTACTTCTTCTTGCCTCCGACGACCGTCATTTCATCAACCACCCACTTCGCGTTGCCGAACTTCTCAGTAACGAAAAGCACGTAGCGGATATCGACAGAGATCGTGCGGTTCTTTTCGGGGTCATAGTAGAAATCGTTGCCGAGTCCCTCATAGTTCCCGTCAAAGCAGACGCCGACAAGATGGCCGTTCGCGTCAAGGATCGGGCTGCCGCTGTTGCCGCCGATGATGTCGGTCGTCGAAATGAAGTTCACGACAACTGAATCGCCGGTTCCGTATGCACCGAAATCGCGTGCATTATGGAGCTGACGCAGTTTTTCAGGAACGTCCCACGGATTGATGCCCGTCTCTTTTTCGAACATTCCCTTCATTGTCGTCAGCGGCGAGCGGAATTCCGCTTCACGCGACTGATAGCCTTTCACATGGCCGTACGTGAAACGCAGGGTCGAGTTCGCGTCCGGATAGACCGTCGCGACGCCTTTCATTTCCGTCAATGCCTGCATATAAAGCAGACGCAGCCGGTCGATCTGCGAAGCGAACTTCTGCGAGCGGGCATTCACTGCATTTCTCTCGGCGATGATGCCTCGAACAAAGTCCTTGATCTTTTCGCGTTCCGGATTGAAGTCCATCGTCTGCGGGCCGTAAAGCCCGGCAATGCGTTCCGGATTCGCGTAATAGCCGTTAGCGATGGTGTTGGCAAATTCAGCCTCAGCATCGCGGCGGGCTTTGCCTCTTAACGATCCAAAGAGATCCTCCGCGGCCTTGAACTTCTGACCTGCAGGCAGATTGTCGAATTCGCGGAAGAAGAACTTCAGCATCTCCAATTCGTGAGCAGCTTCGCGGCCTTCGAAAGCCTTTTTGACCTCTTCAAGCTTTGCGGCACGCTTCTCGTTATCAAGCACCTGATTGGCTGCAATAGCCTGAAACACGAGTCCGAGAACTGTCATCGAGTTCGGATCGGGGAAACGGCGCATTATGACGTCACGCATCTGCGCGGCGTTGGATTCTTCCGAAAGAGCTTTCAATTCAGAAAGCACCGTCCCGTACTTCTGCTGGCGAGCGGGATTTGCAGCGATCCACGCTGCGAGCTTTGCTTCCTCAGCTTCGCGCATCTCGACCACACGTGAACGCTTCAGCCGCAGGTGGCCGCCGCCGAAAGCCTTACGCGAATTGTCAAAACTCGCGATGTCCGACTGCAGTGCAATACGCTTTTCGTCATCCGTTTCGCCGACCTTGCGAAGGCTGTTGCCGAGAGCGTCAAGCCAGCGTTCGAGGAAAGGGAAGTTGGCGTCGCGGGCATATTTCATTGACCAGCTTTCGCGATAGCGTGTGGTCGAGCCCGGATAGCCGAGCACGAAAACGAAATCACCGTCCTTCACGCCCGCGATGCTCGTGGTGAGGTGCTTTTTCGGCTTGTACGGGACGTTGTTCACCGAATAGTCGGCGGATGTTCCGTCCGGTGCGGTGTACGCACGCAGGAACGTGAAATCGCCCGTGTGACGCGTCCATTCGAAATTGTCCGGATCGCCGCCGAATACGCCGATGTTCCTGGGCGGCGCGTAAACTACGCGGATGTCCTTGATCTGCTTTGTCTGATAAAGGAAATAAAAGAAACCGCTGTTGAGCATCTGAATGCGGACATTCGAGCCGGCGGGAGCCTTTGCCTGCTCGGCTGCCAGCAGGTCGTCGGTATTCTTTTTGAGTGCCGCGGCAAGAGCGTCGCCGCTCAGATTTGCGGTGCCGGCCTTGATCTTTGCAGTCACGTCCTCGCTGCGTTCGGTGATGAAAATCGAATAGCCTTTCGCGGGTATCTCGCCGGCACGGCTGTCCGTACGAAAACCGTTCTCGACGAGGTCGTTCTCGGGTGTAGATGCCGAAACCAGTGCGTCAAAAGCACAATGGTGATTTGTCAGTATCAGCCCCTGCGGCGAAACGAATTCGGCACTGCAGCCGATGCTGAGACGGATAACTGCGTCCGTCAGGCCGCCGCCCGCGGGATTATAAATATCTGTCGGTTTGATCTTCAATCCCTTGGCCTTGAGCGGCAGCGAGCCGATCTGTCCCGGGGCGAACATTCCTTCGTCGAACCGGGCGAAGACGGAAGAAACTGATGTGAACGCGATCGCGAAAACCGCGAACGCTGCAACTAAGCGATTTGATCGAATATGCATATTTTGTTGACCTGCCTGGAAATTAGAATAATGAGCGTAAACGAAAATAATATCAGCAGTTAGGGAAAGAAAAAAACGAGCCATTCAATAGAATGGCTCGTTCAGCAAAAAAGTTTGCAGTTAAATTTAGTTGGACGTCATGACGGTTTCAGATGGCAAAAACCGACGCGGATCGATCGGGCGGTCGTTGATACGCACTTCGTAGTGCAGATGCGGTCCCGTCGAGCGTCCCGTTGAACCGACCTGACCTATCTGTTGGCCGCGAGTGACGGTGTCGCCGACAGCTACCTCGATCTTGGAAAGATGCCCGTAACGCGTGATCACGCCGTTGCCGTGGTCGATGTCGATGACATTACCGTAGCCGCCATTGTAGCCGGCTTTAACCACAGTGCCGCCGCCGGGAGCTACGATCGGATCGCCGCGTTCACCGTCAACGTCCAGCCCTGCGTGAAACTCATACGAGCGGCCGCCGAAAGGATTTCTGCGAAAGCCGAATTCGTTGTTCACCTTGCCGTTCGCTGGCCAGGCATTAGGAAGGAAACCTTCTTCCAACGTTTCCGTTGCCTCGCGAATCCGAGCCTCGATATCGGACTCGTTATCGTTCGTGTTCTCATCGAACGGTCCGCCGCTGTTGATGGCGAGCTCGCCAACCTCGATCGCGGCCTCGACCGGCTCCGAGGTTTCGGTTCCGTTAAGCAGAGCCATTTGCATTGCCGCCGGGCCTTCGTTCACGACCTTAGCGAACACGGGAATTGCCGCAGCGGTGCCTAGTGCAAGTGCTGCTGAGGTGAAAACCAACGATAAAATTATTCCAAAAGTGCCGAAATGGACGAGGCTTTTAGACACCTCTACCCGTTTAATAAAGACTCTGTTCTTATTTTTGCGTGTTAAAAGAAAAGCGTATGCCTTGTCGTTCTTTTGCATTATGCTTTAAAGCTCCTAGCAATGATCTCACACCACAGTTCCAGCGCTGTGATGTGGGGAATCACGTATGGATAAGCCGCTAGCGACTAACGCGAAACCAACAGACAAGAGTCAATTGTGTGAGAAACTCTCGCCTAAGAGAAAAGAAAATTCCCCCTTCAGCTTCCGTTCATTCGATAATGCAAAATGAAACGGATACTAAATAACACCACAAAACCGAGCTTTTAGCAAACTGGCAGAGACCGGCAAGAGTCCCCCAAAAGAAATGTCTATTTAGATTTCCCGCTCTTCTCCTTCATTCCTTTCCATACCTGCATTGCTACGAAGATGAAAAGCAGGAGGAACGCGAGCACGATGATCGCCTTGATGGCGAACGATATAAGTCCCACGAACGATATGAGAGCCTTGAGGAGGGCGATGAAAAGGGCGATCAGAACCAAAATGCTGCCGCCGAGTGATGCTGCGTTTAACATACTACTACTCCCGTATTATACATCTTTCCAACTGCCGGAACGCGTACGGTCGGCAAAACTTGCATGCGATACGTTTGGCTCATTGAACGGCGCCGACCCGTAAGTGAGTCCGCCGGTGTTGCCGACGTTTATCGGGTCACTTTTGGCCGTAGGTTTGAAAAGAAGTCCCTTCAAAACGTAGACTCCCAGGAATATCAACGCTACCGGTAAGATCCCGCGGATCAGGAACGACAGGTCGATCACCCGTTGGAGCAGGAATGCCGAGCCCAAAACTACCAACGCGCCGCCCCAAAGCTTTGGATTGCCAGAGAATCTCTTTACGAGGATGTCATCCGCCACATCAGGCGTCAGGCCCGAACGTATCATTTGAGCGGTTCGCCATGCGTCAAGTGCGGCAAAGAACCACATCCCGATAAAGCCCAGCACGAAGAGCGGTGTTCCGCTGGTCAAAACCGCCATCTGGAACAGCCCAACGAATACAGCAAAGTGGACGACCGCCTTCACCGTCTGGCCGTTGTACGCCGCACCAAGGCCCGGGCAAAGCATCGAAAGCAGCGTCGCGGCGGCAGGCGATGTCTTTTTCGCAACGAACGGAGCGCTTTCAGAAGGCCGCTGTGATCGCAGCAGCTCAACGCCCGAAACAATACAATCCTGGCAAAAAGGGAAGCCGCGGATCCGATGATCACAAGCCGGACAAAGCGGCGTGCCGCAGCAATTGCAGCTGACGGTCGCGGGATTGCTTGTGTGGTAGGTGCAATTCATTTATTTGCTACCGTCGTTGCCGACCGTTGTCGTCCCGGAGACCGGCTCGCCGGACGGCGAAGCAACTTGTGTGTTGCCGCCCCAAACGTCCGCTGTCTGTGAAAACGTCTGTTCTGCCAATTGAAAACTCTTTTGATAAACGCCCGCGATGGAACCATCGGCCGAGACGGTCTGGCTGAAAACCAGGAATGCTATCGCCATCAACATCGCTACAGGAGCAAGCTGCGGAACGCTGACCGGGAAACGCAGTCCGCGAACCCACTCGGCTGCTCTAGCTCCCCATGAGGGTACGACCTCCGCAGCTTCCGCGGTTCCCAGCGTCGCTTCTAAAATGCGTGCGTGTAGCCCGGCGGGAACCTCAAGTTCCTCCGCCTTGAACGTATAGCAAGCCGCGATCGATCGCACGACCGTGCCCGGCAGGTCCTCGCAGTTCGAACACAACGCAGCGTGGCGTTCCCATCGATGAAATGCTGCCGCGGGCAAAAATCCGTCCAGATAATCCGTCAAGTGATCTTCAAAATCCTCGCAGGTCATTGCCGTCGCGGGCACTGTCATCGACAGGATGCGTGCTTCGAGCCGCGTCATAGGCATTGCGGGTACCGCGATGTTGCGGCATTCATGCATGGCATCCTTCACGTCATTAAGGAGAGTGTGGCAAAGCGGGCAGCTCATCGCGTGAGACGCCATTTGACCGTTAACTCCGGCATCCAGTGTCCTGTCGAGATAATCGGTCAAAAACTCCTCGAACTGCGAGCAATTAAAAGTGTTTGCCTGCTCATTCATCATTACAAAACCCCTTGACTATAAACTCACGACCCTCATCCTCTTCAATATCTTCGCCAGCTCGATACGTCCGCGGTTGATACGCGATTTCACCGTTCCTTCCGGAATTTTCAGCACATCGACGATCTCCTGATAACTCATTTCCTCGATGTCGCGGAGAATTACGCATGTCCTCAGATCTACCGGCAGTTTATTGATACCTTCATGCACCTGACTGGCGAGTTCTCTCCGCTCGATCTCGCGATGTGCCGTCGTACCCGCCGACCGAAGATGATACTCGTGATCGTCAACGGCGTCTGCCATCGAATTCTGCGGATTACGCTGGCGGTGCCGGTAATCGTCGATTATCAAATTGCGTGCAAGCCGCATCAGCCAATTGGCCAGATCGCCCTGTTTCGCGTCGTACTGCTCAAGCGATCTGTAAACGCGAATGAAGACATCCTGCGTGAGGTCTTCGGCGGCCTCGACATTCGAGGTGAAACGGTACGCGAGATTAAATATTCGCCGCGAGAAAGACGAGACAATATCCTCCCACGCCGCGCCGTCTCCTGCCCGTGCACGTCTGACGAGTTCCGCACCTTCTATTTCGGTCACAGCTCTAATGGCTTCCAAGTCGGTTGTTCTCCCGAAACGTATTGCAACAAAGCACGAAACTTCGCCTTGTCAATAGCTTGTTACGAGAGCCAATTTGCAAAAGTTCCACCGATCTTTCGGCATTTTCACGTCATTTTCGGGGCCGCACGGCTGATCGCGACGGGCGTCGGGATCAGTTCGCAGCAAACCGAGGTCAGTTTCTTGCGGTCGGCCAGCATTTCCGGGTCTGTTTCAAAAGCACGAAAAACCGACTCAACGATCTCGGCGGCTTTCTCATCCTCGGGTTTACGCAGGCTGTAATGCACCCACTTGCCTTCGCGTCGGCCGCTGACCAATCCGGCTCGTTTCAGATAGGCAAGGTGCCGAGAGATCTTCGGATTGTTCGTCCCCAGCGTCTCGGCAAAAAAACATACGCACACCTCGCCGTCGCGCATCAGATTCAGAAGCCGAAGCCGTGTCCTGTCCGCGAGTGCGGCGAATATCTCATCTAATTTAAAACAATTCTTACCGGCCATCGCGAAAAATTATACCATAATCTCATTTATGGCTTGACATAAATGTGCAGCAGCGTTATGCTCGCATTGACAATTACGTATATGCGTAATTGATCTCATAAAAAGGAGACACTACAATGACCGCAATAAATACCTTAAAAGCTCACGTCGGCATCAACGTCAGCGACGTTATGGCAAGTATCGATTTCTACAAAAAGATGTTCGGCATCGAACCGAGCAAGGTCCGCGAAGGCTACGCGAAATTCGACGTACAGCAGCCGCCGCTCAACTTCACGCTCAATCAGGTGAAGTTTGACGGCAAAGGAGCCCTATCGCACATGGGCATTCAGGTCGCGACGACCGAAGACGTCATCGCGATGCGTGAAACGTGGAAAGAACGTGGCCTTGCACCTATGGACGAGATGCAGACCACCTGCTGCTATGCCTTGCAAGATAAATCTTGGGTTCGCGATCCGGACGGCAATGAATGGGAAGTTTTCGCCGTGCTCGAAGACAACCTCGCCGAGGCGAAAAGCGAGGATTCGGCGTGCTGCGTTACGACACCTACAGTTTCGGGTCAGCCGCAGGCGGCATGCTGCTAACGAGGAGGGCGAAACATGAGCGAGAATATTAGCGGCCGTAGCTTTGGCGATATGCTGTTGGACAGGATCTGTGCCGCCGCGATGGATTGCATTAGCGAGAATCAGAACCTGTTCGAATCTGATTGGGGTGTGCTTGTCTTCAAGCGTGACCCCGAAACGGGCAAGTATCTTAGCGAGACATATTGCTGCGACGAAGCTGTGGCATAATGCCGACTTGAAAATATGCAGTCCAATGAATGCAAACCCGTCGGAAGGCTGTCTTTCCTCGACCGTTTTCTGACGCTATGGATACTCGCCGCGATGCTGGTTGGCGTTGCGGCGGGATATTTTTATCCGGGCGTCGAGGGCGTCATCAACCGCTTCAACGTCGGCACGACGAACATTCCCATCGCGATCGGCCTGATACTGATGATGTATCCGCCGCTCGCCAAGGTCCGCTACGAAGAACTCGGCCGCGTCTTTCGCAACACGAAGATTCTCGGCCTGTCGCTCGTGCAAAATTGGTTGATCGGCCCAATTTTGATGTTCGCACTTGCGATCATTTTTCTGCGTGACCAGCCGGAATACATGGTCGGGCTGATAATGATCGGCCTCGCACGCTGCATCGCAATGGTGATCGTTTGGAACGAGCTTGCAAAAGGCGACAGCGAATATGCAGCGGGTCTGGTTGCTTTCAACAGCATTTTTCAGGTGCTTTTTTACAGCGCTTACGCGTGGGTTTTCATCTCGGTATTGCCGCCGTATTTCGGGCTGACGGGCGTCGAGGTCGATATTTCGATATGGCAGATCGCGGAGAGCGTCCTGATCTATCTGGGCATTCCGTTCTTTGCGGGAATGCTGACGCGGCTTGTTTTCCTAAAAACAAAAGGCCGCGAATGGTACGAACGCGAATTTATACCGCGCATCAGCCCCGTCACGCTGATTGCATTGCTGTTCACCATCGTCGTGATGTTCAGCCTGAAGGGCAATCTGATCGTCGAGCTGCCGTTCGACGTCGTCCGCATCGCAATACCGCTGCTGATCTATTTCGTCGTGATGTTCCTCATCAGCTTTTATATGGGCTGGAAGATTGGTGCCGATTACTCCAAAACAACGACGCTATCTTTTACCGCGGCGAGCAATAATTTTGAACTCGCTATCGCTGTAGCGGTTGCAGTTTTCGGCATCAATTCAGGGGTCGCATTCGCCGCTGTGATCGGGCCGCTGGTCGAGGTTCCCGTGCTGATCGGCTTGGTGAATGTGGCTTTGTATTTCCAGCGAAAATACTTCGCCCACGAGACGGAACCGTCGGTTTGAGCGTGCGGTAATTGCGTTGTGAAATAGGTTCAAAGGCTGGTACATATGGTCGATAGATCCAAGGTCTTAATTCTCTGCACAGGAAATTCGGCCCGCAGCCAGATGGCTGAAGGACTGCTGCGGCGCATCGCCGGCGACAGGTTTGAGGTTGAAAGCGCCGGAACGGTGGCAAGTTTTGTCCGGCCGCAAGCGATCGAAGCGATGCGTGAGATAGGGATCGATATTTCGCAGCATCGTTCGAAATGCCTCGACGAGTTTCTTCATACGCCGTTCGATCACGTCATCACCGTCTGTGACAATGCGAATGAGACGTGTCCGATGTTTCCCGGAACAGCAAAACGCGCGCATTTGAGTTTCGACGACCCCGCCGCGGCGACAGGAACTGACGATGAGATACTCGACGAGTTTCGCCGCATTCGCGATGAGATCGCAGAAAAAATGAGCCAATTTGCAGCTAGAGAATAGTTCGGCCGCAGACGCGTTTAGAAAAAGCTTGCGAAATGCTGTATCGTCTTTACTCTGTGAAGTGAGGCGATGCGGCTCGTCCTGCACGCAATGAAATAGGTTTGCGCAAATACGTAAAATTCACACTCCTGCTGCTGTTCACGGCGTTTCTGTTTTGGTTCTTTGGCCGCGGCCTTGACTGGGCCGAGGTCCGCCAGAGCCTTCGCCGTGCCGATCTGTTTTATATAGGAGTGGCGACGTCGATCATTTGTCTCGGCTATTTGCTCCGCGCGATCCGATGGAAAGTGCTGCTACAGCCGATCACCGATTCCAGCCTTCGTGAGCTTTTTGCGACAACGACTGTCGGTTTCACTGCAATTTTCCTGATAGGGAGAATGGGCGAGATCGTCCGGCCGATGTGGCTGCCGATGCGGGACAGGCGTGTGCGTCCAAGCGCGGCTGTGGTCACACTCGGACTTGAACGGATATTCGATTTTGCCGCACTTGTCTTTTTGTTCTCCATAAACCTGCTCTGGTTCGTACCGCAGCCCGGACGCGAAGAGGAGTTTTTGTATGTTGAGGTCGCCGGCGCCTTAATGCTCGCGGGCGTGGTCGGCGGGTTTGTCTCGCTCTTTATCTTTCAACGTATATCAGGCCGCGTCATCTCATGGTTCGAGCGCGTCTCTGACCGGCGTTGGGTGCCAGGCAGAATAAGGAAGATCTTTTTGAGCCTGCTGCGCCAACTCGCATCGGCGTTGGGGATACTCCGCGATTGGCGCGAGTTCCTGTGGGTTACCTTTTGGACGCTTGCGCTTTGGTTCGCTATTTCGATACCGACCTGGTTGGTACTTCTCGCCTTTGATCTGCCGTTCACGTTCAGCGATTCGCTTTTCATAATGGGATTCGCAACGGTGAGCTCGGTCGTCCCGACGCCGGGCGGAGCCGCCGGTGCGTTTCATGCGGCCACTGGTGCGAGCCTTTTATTTCTTAAGAACGACATTCCTACCGAGACCGCAGCGGCGGTCGCGTTGGTAATGCACCTTGTTTACTTCGCGCCGGCAATAGTTTTTGGGTTATATTATTTCTTCCACGGGGATATAAGCGTCGAGCGTTTCCGCAGCCTGCTTTCCAGCGAGAATGCCGAACGCGAAATTGAGACGGATTCGCCGGATTTTGTTCCGGAAAGTTAAGGTTTGTCATTGATCATTAGGTTTTTGGTTCTGGGTTTTTGTTTTTGATTCATATTTCTTCTGATCGCTGATCGCTGACTGCCGGTTATGCGCTGTCCATTTTGTTCACATATTGAAGACAAGGTCGTCGATTCGCGTGAGGCGAAGGACGGCGGTTCGATACGCCGTCGCCGCGAATGCCTCGGCTGCGGCCGCCGTTTCACGTCATACGAACGAATCGACGAAATACCGTTCATGGTGATCAAGAAAGACGGCAAGCGTGAGCCTTTCGACCGTGATAAAGTGCTTGCCGGGCTTCTGCGGGCGTCGGAAAAACGCCCTATTTCAACCGGCCAGCTTGAGAAGATCTGCGACGAGGTCGAACGCAATGTGGTCGATTCACTCGATCGCGAACTGCCAACCACCGATATCGGGAAGATCATAATGCGCCGGCTCAAAACGCTGGATAAGGTCGCTTATGTTCGATTCGCGTCCGTTTATCTGGAATTCGCCGATGTGTCGGAATTCATGAGCGAACTGAAAGCGCTGGTGGGTGCCCGCAACGCCGCTGCTGCCGAAAAAAAGAAGAAGAAAAAATAGCCTGCGAGATTTTCGCTTCTTTGCCCTTTCCCGCCCTTTCCCATACCATAAAAGTTTATGGTCGAGATGGATGATTTTTCCGTAACACTCGCTGACAACGACGCGATGGAGCCGATGATGCAGATCCCTGAGGAACTGCCCGTGCTGCCGCTTCGCGATATCGTTATCTATCCATTTATGATCGTGCCGCTGTTCGTTTCGCGGGACAGGTCGATCGGTGCCGTCGAAAAGGCACTCGGTCAGGACCGAATGATACTCCTCGTATCGCAGCGTGATGTAAACAAAGAAGAGCCGGAGAAAAAGGACCTATACGAGGTCGGCACTGTCGCAATAATTATGCGGATGCTGAAGCTGCCGGACGGCCGCATACGCATTCTTATACAAGGGCTTTCACGCTGTCGAATCGATTCTGTCTCGACTGGCGGCGACCACATCCGTGCCAAAGTCACACCTATTTCGGAGCCGCTGGCACCAGATAACACGCTTGAGGTGGAGGCTCTTATAAGGAACGTCCGCGGTGCAATGGATCGCGCCGCATCGCTCGGTAAGAATATCTCGCCGGAGGTGCTTGCGATAATCGCAAATCTTGACGACGCCGGACGTGTTGCGGACCTGGCTGCGTCCAATTTGGAATTGAAGGTCGAAAGTGCTCAGAGCGTTCTGGATATCGAAGACCCGATCGCTCGGCTGCATAGAGTGAACGATCTGCTTAACAAGGAGATCGACGTTTTGACCGTTCAGCAGGAGATCAACACTCAGGCTCGCGCAGATATCGATAGGTCACAGCGAGAATATTTCCTCCGGCAGCAGCTTCGAGCCATCCAGAACGAACTCGGCGAGGGAAATGAACTTTCCGAAGAGATAGATCAGTACCGTGAAAAGATCGCAAAGGCCCAAATGCCCGAGGCGGCTGAGCAGGAAGCCCTGCGTCAGCTCAAAAAACTCGAGCGGATGCACCCTGACACGGCAGAGACCGCGACGCTTCGTAATTGGCTCGACATAATGACCGACCTGCCTTGGGACGAGGCAAGCGAGGATAATCTCGACCTCATTAAGGCACAGGAGATCCTTGACGAGGATCATTACGGCCTTGAACGGGTCAAAGAACGCATAATTGAAGCTCTGGCCGTCAGAAAACTCAGAAAGAAGCCGCG
The DNA here is from genome assembly GCA_019639155.1 of Acidobacteriota bacterium. GTDB lineage: Bacteria > Acidobacteriota > Blastocatellia > Pyrinomonadales > Pyrinomonadaceae > OLB17. The sequence continues at coordinate 71,476 of JAHBSJ010000012.1, forward strand.
CGGTTCGATACTTTGTCTTGTCGGTCCGCCGGGCGTCGGCAAAACGTCGCTGGGACGTTCCGTCGCGAGGGCCCTTGACCGGAAATTTGTCAGATTGAGTCTGGGCGGACTGCATGATGAAGCGGAGATCCGCGGCCATCGGCGTACATACGTCGGTGCGATGCCCGGCCGCATCATTCAGGCGGTTCAGCAGGCCGGCACGAACAATCCGCTGATAATGCTCGATGAGATCGACAAGGTCGGTGCGGATTTTCGCGGCGACCCATCTAGCGCACTGCTCGAAGTTCTCGATCCCGAACAGAATTTCGCCTTTCGTGACAATTACCTCGGGATCACATTCGATCTTTCGAATGTGATGTTCATGACGACCGCGAATATGCTCGACACCATTCAGCCGGCGCTTCGAGACCGAATGGAGATCATCACGCTTTCCGGATATACGGAAGAGGAAAAGGTCCAGATCGCCCGACGGCATCTGATACCGAAGCAGATCGAGGAAAACGGCCTCAGAAAACGCGATATCCGATTCGACCAAAAGGCTATCGCCCGTATCGTCAGTGAATACACACGCGAAGCCGGACTGCGGCATTTGGAACGCGAGATCGGCAAAGTTTGCCGCAAGGTCGCACGTGAGCGAGCGGAACTCGAGGACAAGTTCAAACCGGTCAAGATATCTGTTGAGAATCTTAAGAAGTATCTGCGTACGCCGAAGGTCTTCAACGAAGAAGCGCTGAAGAAAGACGAGATCGGCACCGCAACAGGACTCGCGTGGACCGCGGTCGGCGGTGACATTCTTTTCATTGAGGCAATTCGCACGAAGGGAAAAGGAAAGCTTACGCTGACAGGGCAGCTTGGCGAGGTGATGCAGGAATCAGCACAGGCGGCCTTTTCATACGCCAAAGCACGAGCCGAATCTCTCGGCATCGACCCGGAAGTGTTCGAAACCACGGACATACATATTCATCTCCCTGAAGGTGCGATACCAAAAGACGGGCCGAGTGCCGGCATCACTATGGCGACCGCTTTGGTATCTGTGTTGTCGCAAAAGCCTGTTCGAAAGGACGTGGCGATGACCGGCGAGATCACTCTCCGGGGGAATGTCCTGCCCGTCGGCGGCATCAAGGAAAAGCTGCTTGCTGCGAGGCGTGCGAAGATCAAAACCGTCATTCTGCCCGAGCCCAATAGGCGCGATCTGGACGACCTTCCGCAGGAAGTTCGCGACGATTTGAACTTTATATTTGTGGACAACGTGGTCCGGGTCTTTGAAACGGCATTGATGAGCAGTAAAACGCCGTCAAGAAGGGCGAAAACCTCCAAAAAATAAGGGGTTACGGTTCCGGCGTTGGAAACGGGTTTTGACTTAGAACGTAGAGAAGTGCTAACTTTAAAAGATATAACGGCGGGATGCGTTGGTTTTTTGCAACAAAAACAATGCATTCTCGTTGAAATATAACGGCATCCAACTTTCTTATCCGGATGCCGGGCATATAATTGCGTCGGCCCAATTGACGTCAAATAATGATAAAAAGCTTTTTTAAGACAAGTCTTACGTTTCTCTCCGTTTACTGCATTTTGAGCGTTTCGCTGTTCGCACAGGTTACCAGCGAAACCCGCACAAACGAGGTGCGAAACGCGGAAAGCAATATCCGCAAGCTGTTGGAAGATGCGGGACGTTCCTTTAACGAAGGCATGCTAGCGTATGAGGACGGCAACTTTGCCGAGGCCGGAGCGAAGTTCAACAAGTCGGTTGAAACATTCCTTTACTCGACAATAAATATTCAAAAAGAGGCGCGTCTGCAGGGCTGCTACAACCAGCTTATCGAGACCGTTTACCTGATCGAATTTCCGTCTGAAACCAAACTTCCTCAGATCCGCAGCCTTGTCGCCACGTGCGGCTGGAACATCAGCAATGAAAAGGCCGACCGTCTGGTCAGCCTTGTTCGTTCAGCGCTTTCCAAGACGCCGAATACGGCGGTTGCAGCTAACGGCACAGCCGTTCCCCGAGATCTGCAGGCACGGGTAGGATTCAACACTCAGGAATTCGAGCCGTCGCCCTTGGACGAACTCTCGAAACTTCAGCTGACGCCTGAGGAGTTGGACGTTAACAACCCTGTTGCCCAGCAGCAGTACGTCTACATCCAGCAGGCAGTTGCCAACCGCTCCCTCGGGTTTTCCTTTCAGGTCCACCCGATGATCCAGCAGTACATCAACTACTATCAGGGCCGCGGACGCAAAACGATGGAGGTCGGGCTGTACCGTTCGGGAATGTTCATGCGTATGGCACGTAGGATCTTTCGCGAAGAAGGTGTTCCTGAGAACGTCGCTTGGCTTGGTCAGGTTGAAAGTGCCTGGAAACCGAGCGCGATGTCGCACATGGCCGCCTCGGGTCTGTGGCAGTTCATCCCCGGAACCGGAGCACGCTACGGTCTTCGCAGGACGGCCTATGTTGACGAACGCAACAGCTTTGAAGAGGCAACTCGAGCTTCGGCACGTTACCTCAAATTCCTCGCAAATCGTTACGGCGGCAATTGGGAACTCGCAATGGCGGGCTACAACTGCGGTGAAGGGAACGTTGACCGTGCGATACGCCGTGCCGGCGTCGCTAATTTCTGGGCGGCATATCCGTATTTGCCGCAGGAAACCCGCAACTACGTTCCGAATATCCTCGCTACGATCCTGATCGCGAATAATCCGCATCAGTACGGCTTTGGACATATTCGTCCTGCGGCTCCGCTGGTTTATGACCGCGTCCGAGTTCCGCCTTCTACCAACCTCGCGATCATCGCGCAGGCGTCCGATACGACGGTTCAGTATCTCCGATATCTGAATCCGCATCTGCGGACCAACCAGACGCCGCCTGAACCGTACGTGATCAATGTGCCGCTGAACAAAGGCAACGAGGTCGTGGCGGTATTCCGCAGAATGCCGGCGACGAACATTAACAACAATAACCTCGCGAATGCTGCTTCCGGCGAAACTTGGCAGACCATTTCCAACAAGACGGGCGTATCCGTCGCTGAGCTGATGGCGGCCAATCCCGGCATGAAGACCCCGCAAGGCAAAGTATTCGTTCCGGTCCGTGGAAACAATGTCGCAGCGACGAGCTTTACACGACCCACCAATGCTGCGGCACCTGCTGCGGCCCCTGGCGTCAGGACGGTTAAAGCAAGGGCAGGAGACACTGTCCGCAAGGTTGCCGAACGCAATGGCGTCGATGCGACGGAACTTGCGAAATTCAATGGCCTGCTGCCTAACTCTGTGCTTCCGGCCGGCCGCGAGATCAAAATACCTGCTAAATGATCGGGTGAATAATTGAGCAAAATTGGCCGATGCCGCAGCATCGGCCTTTTTGTTTGATTTGACCTAATATTGAAATGTAACTATACTTGTTACAGATGGCGGCAAACAGTCAATTTTCAATGGCATTGCATGTTCTCGCATACCTTGCGATGACGGGCGACGAGAACGTCAAGTCCGATTGTATTGCGGAGAGCGTTAACACGAATGCCGTCGTCATACGTCGTTTGCTTGGTCAACTTCGCGAGGCAGGGTTGGTTCGGTCGCAAACAGGAGCTGCAGGTGGCACGCGTCTTTCTCGGCCTCCGCAAGAGCTGCAGCTTTGCGATATTTATAAGGCTGTGTGCGACGGAAAGGTGTTCGCTCTGCATGCACGTACGCCGAATCCCGAATGCCCGATCGGGCGAAATATTGAAGCGGTTCTTTCGGAACTGCAGTCTGCGATCGACAGGTCGGTCGTCGAGCGGCTCGGTGAATATTCGCTTGCAGATATTCTGACAATGGTCGAGCACAACAGTTTTAAGGACGCGTGGTCGGTTTAACCAATTATGTGGGCTTACGAATTACAGGAATTCGGGATCGACGGACTTCGCAGGACGGAGCAGCCTGATCCTGTGCCCGGTTTGGGCGAGGTCGTTGTCAAACTGCACGCCTCGTCGCTGAATTTTCGAGACCTTATGGTCGTCGAAGGAACTTATAATCCGCGGATGAAACTGCCCGCGATTCCGTTTTCGGACGGAGCCGGCGAGGTCGTCTCGGTCGGCGGCGGCGTCACCAAATGGCAGGCAGGCGACCGCGTGATGCCCATCTTTGCTCAGCTTTGGATGGACGGCGACCCAAATGCGGAGATACGCAGATCGTCGCTCGGTGCCGGCCGTCCTTGGGACGGCACGCTTCGCGAATATGCCGTCTTTAACGAGAACGGACTTGTGGCGATACCCACATTTCTGGATTACGGCCAGGCTGCAACCCTTCCGTGTGCCGCGTTGACGGCCTGGCATGCATTGATAAAATCGGGCGGCATCAAACCCGGCGATACTGTGGTCACGCTGGGGACCGGAGGAGTGTCGATCTTCGCATTACAGTTTGCGAGGATGGCGGGAGCTCGGGTCATCGCGACGTCTAGCAGCGATCAAAAGCTCGCAAGGCTAAAAGAGCTTGGGGCCGACGAGACAATAAACTATCGAGAAAGCGAGGATTGGGATAAAGCCGTGCTTGAACTCACATCAGGCCGCGGTGCCGATCACGTTGTTGAGGTTGGCGGTGCCGACACGCTGCCGCGGTCGATAAATGCGACCCGTTTTGGCGGGCATATCGCAATGATAGGTGCGTTGACAGGTGCCGCGTCGTTCAACCCTACATCGGTTTTTATGAAAGCGGTGCGGGTTCAGGGGATTTACGTCGGCAACCGAAGGATGTTTGAAGAAATGGTGCAGGCGATCGAGGTCAATGGATCGAAGCCAATGATCGATACGGTGTTTGGGTTTGACGATGTCGCCGCGGCACTGAACCATATGAAACAGGGAAGCCATTTCGGGAAGATCGTAATTGATTATAGCAAAGGAGGGCTGCAGTGAAGTTAGGGTTCATAGGTTCGGGGCCTGTTTCGCAGGTTCTTGGAAAAGCATACGCAGAGCGCGGGCACGAGGTGATGTTGAGCTCGCGAGACATCAGCAAGCTTGCGGCCTGGTCCGAGGAGGCAGGCGAGAACGCCCGCGTCGGCACGTTCGCCGAGGCCGCCGCATTCGGCGAGATAGTCTTTATTTCTGTACGCAACGATATTGTTTTCGACGCGATCGGGATGGCGGGCGGCGACAACTTGTCCGGTAAGGCCATTGTTGATCTTACAAATCCGATGGACTTTTCCGGAGGGATGCCTCCGAAGTTCACCGCCGAGGTCGGGGGATCGCTAGGCGAGCGGATCCAGCGGGCTTTGCCTGATTCTGACGTCGTCAAAGCATTCAATACCATTGGCATCGCTGTGATGACCGATCCGATGTTCGACGGGCAGGCGGCCACACATTTCATTGCGGGGAACAGCGAAACGGCGAAATCAGCCGTGGCCGAACTTATAGCAGAATTTGGTTGGGACGTCGTTGACGTAGGCGGCATCGAGCAGTCCTTTTATTTGGAAGCACTCGCGATGCTGTGGGTCAATTACGCATTAAAAGAGGGAAGTTGGAGCCAGGCGTTCAAGCTCCTGCGTCGATAACGGCGACGCCGTGATTTGAAATTCGGAGCGGGATTTCGTTTATTTTATTAAGACAGTACAATATTGAGGAGAAAAAATGGCACATTTTACAAAAGAGGCAAACGAGAATAACTTTCAGGCAGACGTCCTGAATTCGGACAAGCCGGTTCTGGTGGATTTTTGGGCAGAATGGTGCGGACCTTGCCGCATGATCGCTCCGACACTTGAGGAGTTGGCCGAAAAGTATCAGGGCAAGGCAGAAGTTTACAAGATGAACGTAGATGAGAATCCCGTTACACCGAATAATTTTGGCGTTCGGGCGATCCCGACGCTCATACTGTTCAAAGGCGGCCAGGAACAGGAACGTGTCGTAGGCATGGTCAGCCTGGATGGCCTGTCGAAACTCGTCGAAAAGTACGCCTAGACAGGAACAACTGAAAGAAAAAAGGCAGGGCTTTATCAGCCCTGCCTTTTCTAGTTTCTGAATCCGTATCAGTGTACGTCGTAGCCCGTCGGGATATCTTCAGATGTACCCCAATCCTTGAATCCGAATCCGCCGGTCGATCTGAGGAAGAAGAACGCCGATGCATTAGGTGTCGTACTCGGCCTCCAAATTCCGATATCCGTTCGTCCGTCGCCGTCGTAATCGCCCTGAACTTCGTAATCAGTACCAAAGACGCCCCAATTGGCCCAAATGACCGGAGCGCCCGAACTTGGGCGTATGATCCAAAGGATATTGCCGCCATTATTTCGAGTAACAGCAAGGTCGGTGCGTCCGTCGCCGTCGTAGTCGCCTGGAACGAAATTATCCGTCGCCAATCCCCACGAGACATACTGAGCCGTACCCGAACCCGAAAGCAGAGCGATGAAAACCATCTGCCCGGCACCGATGTCGCGGATCACGCCGAAATCAGCCTTTCCGTCGCCGTCATAGTCGCCGGGAACAGCACTGTCGCTGCCGAGTCCCCACGAAACCGCCGTCTGCACCTGATTCAGGCTAGAAAAATACCAGAACGTACTCGGGTCGGTCGGATTTGAACCTTGACGATATATCGCAGGGTCCGATTTGCCGTCGCCGTCATAGTCGCGAACGATGAAAGGATCGTCGCCTGCCTGGCCAAAGGCTATAAATTGAGCGGTCGCATCCGAGCTTCTCAGAATATAGAAACCCGAATTGCGGCCTGCAGCCTGACGCCAAACCGTGTAATCAGCTCTGCCGTCGCCGTCAAAATCGCCGGGTGTGACAAAATCGCTATTCAGTCCCCACGGCTGTACGGTATCGATGAAGGTCTCGTTGGTTCGGTTATAGAAGGTCAGCTGTCCGCCGAGGCCACCCGGACCGGGACGCACGAGAGCAAAGTCGGTCAAACGATCGCCGTCGAAATCGACATTCGGTTTCTGAGCCTGCCCGCAGCGTGTGTAGCCCGAAGCAGTATTCTTGGGGATGGGGTTAGTGACGATATAAGTGTCATTATTGTTATTGTCAGTATCCCTGCAGCCACCGAGTTTTCTGATCACTCCCTGAGTGGACGCCAAGGCGACGCCATTGTTGGCAAGGGTGCCACCCTCACCGTTGTTCGAGACACCGTAGGAAATGAGATCAATGATGTTCGGGTCCGGGAGCGGACACGGCGTCGCAGTAGCGCCGCACGTGTTGATCGGGAAGTTTGCCGCAACTACGAGGGCTACCTTGCCGCTAGCTCCGGACATAGAAAGGTTGGTTGTCGTCGCATCCGGATTCGGCACGGGAACACCGCCGGCCCCGGCACCTCCGGTCTGCACAAGAAAATACTGTCCCGGCTGCAGAGTGACGTTCGGAAGTGCGAAAGCGTTTGTTGCCGTACTCGCAAATTGCCCTGTCGCGGAACCGTAATATAGCGACAGCCCGTTGAGTGACTGAGCCGTCGCCGAAATATTCCGCAGTTCGACGTAGTCATTGTTATAGACGCCGGTCGCTCCGCCGCCGCCGCCGTAGACCTGGCTAATGGTGATGGTCGTGCTGACCATGGCCGCGTCGGGTCTCGTGATGTCAAATTTCACGCGTTTCGCTTTTTGTGCCGAAACAATGGAAGGAACCGCAGCACATACTGCAAAAACTGCCGCAGCTGCAAAAAGACTGCCGAATATAGATCTCGCTTTCATATAAACTCCTCGAGCCGTGTAAAGAAAATAGCCTTATCGGTTTGTCGCCGCGTCTCCCGGCGGCAACCGCGAATATAGTTGGCGGTTCAATTAAGACTTGGCAGAATCATAGCATAAATAATTGAAAATGCTAGCCTGAACGCGGATTTTTTGTCGCCGACGGCCTCAATTATCTGTTACAATTTCAGCAACATAAAAGCGTGATGACGAACGGGCTCAGAAGTTTTGGCCTTTTGCTGATGATGGCACTGTTTGCGGTAGCTGTCCTTTCACAGGTCAAGCCGCCCGACGACGGCGAGACGATCCGCGTCGAGACGAATCTTATCGAGGTTCCCGTAGCTGTTTACGACCGGAACGGCGGCGTTATCTCAGGCTTGAAGCGGGAGAACTTCGTCCTCTACGAAGACGGGAAAAAGCAGGAGATCACCGAGTTTTTTCTCGCTCGGACGCCGTTCGAGATCGCGTTGCTGCTCGACACTTCCGGCTCGGCCCGCGGCGAGCTGCCTTTGATTCGACGTGCCGCTCATGCCTTCATTGATTCGCTCCGGCCGGGCGATAAGGTCGCCCTGATCGCGTACAACACCATCCGCGACATTTCGGAGGTTCGGTCGTCGAGTGTCGTGCTTTCGGGCCTGACCTCTGATCGAGCGAGGCTTCGTGCAGCGATCGATAGGGTTTCCACGAGCAATTCGACGCCGTATTACGATTCGCTGATACAGATCGCCGATGAAGTTTTCAACGTACCAGACGGAACAGAACGCCGCGGACGGCGTGCGGTCGTTGCGTTGACCGACGGTGTGGATTCTGCGAGCGGTGCCGATTTCGACCTTGCGAAAGAAAAAATGCTCGAACACGGCATTACCGCTTTCTTCGTCAAAGCCGATACGCGCGATTTTTTCGAAGAAAATCTCTTGGGCGATTGCCAGACGGCGACGAAATTCTCAGGAGCACAGATACGCCGCTATTACCGTACGATCCTGAACAGTCAGCGAACGGAAAGGGCGACGTCCTTTTGTCAACTGGGCGATTTTGAAAGGCTCGCCGTCAGCAAACGCCTCTATGAGGTTGCCGACCGCGAGATGGATCAACTCGCGAAAGCGTCAGGCGGAGTTGTGATGCCGCTTGCCGACATTGCGGACGCACGTATGGCTTTCAAGAAGGTAGCGGACGTCATCGGCACGACGTTTTCGCTTGGGTATTATCCTTCGAACGACAAAAAGGACGGCAGTTTTCGAAAGATCACGGTCGAACTGAAAGGCATGCCCGCGGGAGCGACCGTAAAGGCCCGCGAAGGCTACACCGCACCGAGAAACTGAAAAAGTGAAAGAGTGAAAAGGCGAAAACGTGCGTAACCGCGATCAATCGCCCGGGCGCATTGGAAATGACGAGCAAAAACAGCGGTCGACGCGTCAAACGGGAGGTGCCGCTTTTTCACTTTTCCACCTTTTCCCTTTAACATCATGTTATGAGCAAGTTTCGACGAATTTGTTTGGTAGTTCTGGATTCCGCTGGGATCGGTGAGATGCCGGATGCGGCAGAATGGGGTGACGCAGGTTCGAACACGCTCGGCAGCGTGTTCGCGTCGCGGCGTGTAAATGTACCGAATCTTGCCGCGATGGGCTTGGGGAACATCGCACCGCTGGCGCATGTCGAACCTGCGGCGTCGCCGACCGGCAGTTACGGTAAATGCACGCTCAAATCCGACGGCAAAGACACGACTACGGGGCATTGGGAGATGGCCGGGATCATCCTGAAGCAAGGTTTTCCCAAGTTTCCCGACGGATTTCCGCCGCGTATCATTGATGAATTCGAACGAAAAGCGAATGTGCCGGGCGTGCTCGGCAATATTCCCGCGAGCGGCACCGAGATAATCAAACAGCTCGGCGAAGAGCACGTTCGCACCGGCAAACCGATCGTTTATACGTCTGCTGACAGCGTATTTCAGATCGCCGCACACGAAGAGGTCGTGCCTTTGGACCGCCTTTATGAGATGTGCGAGATTGCGAGGAACATCCTGCACGGCCCGGACGAGGTCGCACGCGTCATCGCACGGCCATTTGTCGGCGAAACTGCCGAAACGTTCAAACGCACCGAGAATCGGCACGATTACGCCGTGCCTCCGCCGGCAGGGAATCTGCTTCCGGTGATGAAAGACGTTGGTTTGGACGTCGTTTGTATCGGAAAGATCGCCTCGATCTACGACAATCTGGGCGTGACCGAGGAACTCACCGCAAAGAACAACGATCAGACGATCGATCAGACGATAAATGCGTTAAATGCTGACACTACGGGACTTATATTCAGCAATCTGGTCGATTTTGATATGTTATACGGCCACCGACGCGACGTTGAGGGCTACGCGAAAGCCCTCGAGCATTTCGATGCACGGCTCACGGAGATCACGGCGGCGTTGAACAACGACGACCTGCTCATTATGACCGCCGATCACGGCAATGACCCCGCCTTTCCCGGCTCTGACCACACGCGTGAATACGTTCCGCTGCTCGTTTTCGGCAAAAATGCACGCGCGGGCGTCGATCTCGGCACCAGACAGTCTCTATCCGACATCGGGCAGACGATCGCAGAGAACTTCGGCCTGCGTATAGAAGACGGCGTGAGTTTTTTGAACGAGGTGAGCTAGTGTTCGAAGACATTCGAGATAAGATTCGAAACCTGGTTCGTTCGCTAGACTATGTCATGACGATCCACGGTGAGGAGGAGATGAGCAATGACGATCTCTCGATCTTTGATGTCGAACATGCTTTGTTGAACGGTGAAGTGGTCGAACGCCAACGAGAAGAAGGAACGCGTGAATCGAAGTATTTGGTGGCCGGCACTACTGCCGACAATGACGAAATAATTGTCGTGACAAAAATCAGCAATACAGGCAAACTTATTATTATTACGGTCTATCGTGAGGCGGAAAGTTATGGGAATTGAACAAGTAAATTGCGACATGTGCGGAGAACATGGGGCGAGAGTGATACATGTGGCTCGTAGTTATGGTTCCGGTGCCGATCTTTTGGTTATCGAGAATGTTCCTGTCGTATCGTGCCCTCATTGTGGTGAAAGCTATCTCACCGCAGCGACCTTGCGAGAGATCGAAAAGATAAAACAGAACCGAACAACGTACGCGTCACCACGTCCTGTGCCGGTCGCGGCGTTTGTTTAGACAAGCCTATTCGCCATTTTTGAGGCTCGCGAGCATATCGCGGGCCTCGTTTAGTTTATCGAGCGGGACCTCGTGCAAAATATTGCCGATGTCGGCGGCGTTATCGTCACGCATCAGCCCCTTAAGCGGATGCCGCGCGACGTCAACGCCGTCGCGGTCGGGTTTCCACGCATACAGGTCGTTCGGTGTGCAATTCAGCCGCTCACATATCAGCTCCATGTGCCGATAACTGATCGACTTCACGCGTCCACTCAAAAGATTCCACGCCGTGCTGTGCGATATCCCCAGTTTTCGCAGCGTCTTGAAAGGATCTTTGACACCCCGAACCGCAAAAATACGAACCAGATCGACCTTTAGCATAAACAACCTTCCGTAATATAAAACCAACAGTTAAAAACATACCACTATGTGTTAATAATATACCACTAAGTGTTAATAATATGCGACAAACTGTTAATAATATAAAACCATCAGTGCATTATGTACCACTAACTGTTAAAAACATACCATCAACCATTAAAAACATACTACTAAGTATGCGAAACATACCACTAACCATCAAAAACACAAAACCCGACCCGCAGAACACACCGCCGCGGAGCCGATTCAAATATGACGCGAACAAAAAATGAATTCTCTGAGATCTGCTCAACGCCTGCCGCAATAAAATGCTAAATTTTGGTCTATTCTTTTAGCTTAGATGAGTCGGTCCCAGGCTTTAGGAAAATATCTGTCTTTAAGGAAGATTGACAGTATTATCAAGGCACTCGCTCCCAGTCGATTCTCGACCTCAAAATATCTCGTCTCATGCTTATAATGCTCCGCATAACTGTCTTCTTTTCGTCCGGTCAGAGATTGGGCATGAGGGATATTTGGGTAATGTACACATGTTTCAGTTTCAATTAGCGCTATTCCCGAAGAATCAGGTATCTGCCAATAGTTATAAGAGATTTCGCAGGCCGAGAAATCATTCACTAAGTCTGAATAAAGTTTGTCGTCCTCCAAAAAAGCCGCCAAATCTGTAAGAATAGTCGCGAGGAAGGAACTTCTATTTCTTTCAACATCAATAAAATCAAACGGATAGCCAACGAGAGTTCTTATTTCTTCATCCTCGCATGCATCAAAATGGGGCAAGCCGAATCGATCCTCTGTTTGATTACACAGCCAAATCGCAGATTTCGTGATCAGGTTTCTGACTTCGTCGAGCTTATTCGCCCGCTTCAATGCTATGCATGCCCAAACGAGAGAAACCCCATAACGATCGCCCGGTACGTGACCTACTCCATGCTCCGTTTCAATTAACTTGAGTAGGAACCTGGCCATGTCATTTGTCTCGCCCTCGTCATTAGATAGAAGATTGATCAGGCTCGCAATCTCGATGACTCGATTGCACCATATCAAATATTGGACAATCGGAAATGGAAACGACGCTATGCACAGATGGACAAGCGAGCAATCCGAATTTTCCCAATCCTTTTTAAAGGCCTCAAGAAACTGCCTACAAAGTGGTAGTACCTCGTCAAAAACCAGTTCGTCGTAGATCGTTTTCAGATCATCAGAATAATGATCGTATGACTGATTTATTAAAAACCGAGCTAATGCTAAATAGGTCGTGATAGCCTCATATATATGGTGGGCCTCTATTTGCTTGGTGGCAATTATATCTGCTTCCAATGATGCTCTAAACACGCGGGTCTTTACGTCAAGTCTCTCGTCGAACCATATTCGTGAATAAAGTTCAATTTCACGGTCGGATAGGTTCCCATCAATCGCCTTACTGTAAGTTAAGTAAAAGTCAGCAATCTCTCTTGCACCTTTTGCGGTGGCTCTATGTACTCCAGCTAATCCATAGTCCTGTGCAAATTCAATTAGATTGTTCTTTCCCCAGAATTCAACCCTATGCCGGCTATATCTCTGTTCAAGCTCATCGTTAAAATTATTCATTAAGATAAATGCATTATCTACAAGCTCTCCGGTCGTCATAAGCAAAGTTTTCTGGGGCAAGGTTCGGTCAAGTTGTGGGTGGGATAAGTTGCGAGTCACGACCGCCTCAAGCAGTTGACCCATAATATTATTTCTAAAATCAACCTGCCTGATGTCGCCGCGTTTTGCCTGGATTACGTATTGATAAGTGATGCTATTTTCGGATCGTTTCGCTATGAAGTCTTTTCCAAACTCTCGACCTCCGTCGGTAATGTGAATATCGTAGAAGCCCATCGCGTGAAGTAACGACAAAAATGGGTAGTAGAACTCACGTTCTTTGACGCTGTTAAGATAGTCTTCTAGAACGTTTCTTAGCATTAAATTCCTCTCTCTTTGCATTTAATATTTCGTCGATCTTTAATTTTTGTTCGTCTGTTGGGGCGATGGATTGCAAAGTCTTTAGGGTATCCGGATGAACGTAAAGACATAAGTCATGGTTCCCGTCCTGATCAAAACTGATCTCCATTGTCTTTAACATTTCAATTTGAGCGTCCCAAATGTTCTTGAATCGAGAATCGATAACATTTCCTACCGCGTTGGTAGTCCTACTCACAACATTGAAAAGTTGTTTAACCGCATCCTCATTAAAATCCTCGAATATTTTATAGATTACTCTGACGAACTCATCGACATTAGTTGTTCGATAAATCCCAGCGTCAACTAAAACGTTGGTTGTATAGTGCTCCATCGCAGTGTCTACAACAGTCGGTTCGCTGACTTGTCTAGTTATTCCACCGTGCGAGACTTGAACTACTCGGATCTTTCCTAATATCGGGTGATTCTTATTCAAGCCAGTCTTTATGTCACCTATGAGTTTCATAATTGCGGTTTCATAATTTTCCATGCGATATGAAAGAGAGATTGGAATTCTAGGAACTTTGTTCGATCTGGACATAGTGACTTAGTTTCTCGTTTGCCGTTACTTTTGCAAACATTATTTCCACATATCGTTTGTTATAATCACGCCCCGTTTAATATAAACTGTTCATCAAAAAAATGTTATTGCTAGCTGAAGCCCGTTTGCAAAATAGGCAGCTCGCTTCTTGACCAAGAAGTGAGCCATTAAGGCGTGCGAGATGGTGGAGGCGGGGTGTTGGGCTAAGGCACGGGTGGGTTTGGTGGGGTGTTCGGTGGCTGAGGCTGGCGGGGATTTATTGGATCGGCGGGAAGATCGTTGCTCCCTTTCAGGGAGCGGATGTTTTTTTGGGTCTGACGTAGGGTTACGCTTCGCTCACGCTAGGTTATTTTATTCGTCACCGTTGGTGACGGGGCGATATTTGGTCGGTTTCGTAGGGTTACGCTTCGCTCACGCTAGGTTATTTTATTTGTCACCGTTGATGACGGGGCGACGCGATGTTTGTAATTATTCGCGATCATTTCAGCGAGATCGATAAAGTTTCGGCGGGGTGTTGGGCTAAAGCCCGGTTGATCATTTGCTGCCTGATCCACTAGCTGAAGCTAGTGGCAATTATTTAAGGTAGTGGCACGACGGCGTTGTCTCCAACGGAGACGGAGAATATAGCGTAGGGTGAAACCCTACGATAGGTTGGAACAGAATTGCGTCCCGGAATGGGACGAACAGCATTGCGGCGGTCGTTGCTCCCTTTCAGGGAGCGGATGTTTTTTTTGGATCTGACGTAGGGTTACGCTTCGCTCACCCTACGCTATTTTATTTGTCACCGTTGGTGACAAGAGAATGACGCTCTTGCGATCATTTCAGCAAGATCGATAAAGGTTTCGGCGGGGTGTTGGGCTAAAGCCCGGTTGATCATTTGCTGCCTGATCCACTAGCTAAAGCTAGTGGCAATTCATAAGATCGGCCTTTTACTCCTGATCCAACAGCTAAAGCTAGTGGCAATTCATAAGATCACCTTTTGAACCTTATCTATTGGCTAATGCTGGCGGCAAAAACGCAGGTGGGAGGCTGCGTTTGTTGTCAATATCAGATCTTGTAGCGGGTGAATTTGAGGCCGGAGATCTGTTTGTATTGGGGCGAGTCGGCGCCGTAGAGGGATTTGACGTATTTTTTGACGAGCAGGGCGAGGTCGACGAGGCCTGTGCCTTCGGCGTAGAGGATCTGGTTGCGTGCGATACGCGCGTTAGAGAGCGGCGGGATGGCGTTGGCGACGGCGGCGTTCGCGGCTTTGAGGGCAGAGGAATACGCCTGAAGCGTAGCGATCTGGATGTCGGTCTCGTTCGGTGCGTAGGAGCCGGAATCGATGAGCACCTGTAGGAAATTATCGAGGTGTTCGACGAGCTGGACGTAGGATTGCTGCGAGACCGAGTTGCCTTCGCTTTCGTCTTCGGGAGTATTCGGGTCATCGACGAGCGTTCTGGCACGCGTGCCGTCGATCTTGCGTTTGAAGGTGCGTGCGTCGTCGACGTCCTTTTGCGATGCACCGGACGCCTCAAAGGCGTTGATGGCTCGCGTGGTGATCTTGCGGATGCCTTCGAAAGCCTCCTGACGGTCGTTGACGACCATTTTATACGGCCCCATAGCGGCCGTGACGTCGTCGATGGCTCCGTCGGCGGCGGTCTTTTTTGCACCGAGTGCGGCGACGGTTATAAGCGGGTTCGTCGGATCGTAATCCGTTCCGTAAGACGTGACAAATGCGATCATTTGACCGAAATTAGCTGCGTTGCGTGCGTGGCCTACTTCTGACATACGTTTTGCTGAGTTTGTGACGCCTATGGGAAAGCCGAATCAGTGTCGGGAAAGAAACGGAAAGACGTTTCGAAACGCCGCCAAGAAAGGCTTGGGACGGCCGTGGGCGAGGCGAGCACAAACTATCAGCTTTACAAAAGACCCGCCGCCGACGTGCGCCATTACAACGAACCCGCCTTCGATCGGCTGTTTTATTGTGATTTGCAGAACTATATGTCAACAGGAAATTTGTGTCAAGAGCCGCAGCCGGCGAGGCTCGGCGTTTGGAAAATAGGCCGTTTGCCTTTAGTTTATAGCTGTCAGCATTTTCAATTTTCTACCTTCAGGAGCTCGCTTTTATGTACGGAAAAACTGTTCTGTCGCTAGTCGTGCTGTTTTCTGTCACGGTCGCCGGTTTTGGCCAGTTGCCTGTCACGGAGACGCCTTCGCGGCTAAGGCAGGTGATCGAGAATTACGATCAGGATCGCGGGGCGTTCAGTCGTTGGTTCACGGCGGAAACGTCAGCGGCGAGGCGTGAGCGTTTTCGCAAACTGTATAGCGACAGGCTCAACGAGCTGCTGCGGATGGACTTCGCACGGCTCGAACACCACGAGCAGGTCGATTACATATTGTTTCAGAATCATCTGCGGCGTGAGCTGGCGGAGCTTGACCGCAATGCCGAGCAGTTCAACGAGATGATCAGGATCGTGCAGTTCGCACAGGTCATCAGCGACCTCGAGGACCAGCGGCGGCGGCTGGAGACGATCGACGCGGAGCAGACCGCACAGACGCTGGACGCTCTCGCGGAGAAGATCAAGGACGTTCAGCGTTCGTTTGAGAACGGCACGCTGGCGAAGCCGAAACAGACGGTCGCGTATCGTGCGGTGCAAACGCTGCAGCGGCTGCGGCAGACGCTTAGGAATTGGTACAACTTTCACAACGGCTACGATCCGCAGTTCTCGTGGTGGAACAAAAAGCCTTATGAGGCGGCGGATCAGGCGTTGCAGCGTTACACGGATTACGTGTCGAACAAGCTCGTCGGCATCGCGGCTGATGACAAGACGACGATCATCGGCGACCCTATCGGCAGGGAAGCTCTGATACGCGAGCTTGAATACGAGATGATACCGTACACGCCCGAGGAGCTGGTCGAGATCGCGAATCGCGAGTTCGATTGGTGCGTGGCGGAATTGAAGAAAGCGTCGCGAGAGATGGGATTTGGCGACGATTATATGAAGGCGATCGAGGCCGTTAAGAAGAAATACGTCGAGCCCGGCAAGCAGCCCGCAATGATCCGCGATCAGGCGCGAGAGGCGATCGAGTACGTCAAAAAGAACGACCTCGTGACCGTGCCGCGAGAGATGGAAGAAACGTGGCGGATGGAGATGATGTCGCCCGAACGGCAGCTGATCGCGCCTTTCTTCCTCGGCGGCGAGACGATCCTCGTTGCATATCCGACCGACACGATGACGCACGAGCAAAAGATGATGTCGCTCCGCGGCAACAACCCGCATTTCGCACGTGCCGTGACGCATCACGAGCTTATTCCCGGCCACCACATGCAGCAGTTCATGAACCGCCGCTATCGGACGTACAGAGCGCCGTTTCGCACGCCGTTCTGGGGCGAAGGCTGGGCGTTGTATTGGGAGTTTTTGCTGTGGGACAAAGGGTTCGTGAAAACGCCTGAGGACAAGATCGGGGCGATGTTCTGGCGTTCGCATCGTGCGGCACGCATCATTTTTTCGCTGAATTTTCACCTGGGTAAATGGACGCCGCAGGAGTGCGTCGATCTACTTGTCAACAAGGTCGGCCACGAACGCGAGAACGCCCTAGCTGAGGTTCGGCGGTCGTTCTCGGGCGATTACGGGCCGCTCTATCAGATGGCGTATATGATGGGCGGGCTGCAATTCTACCAGCTGCACAAAGACCTGGTCGGCACTAAGAAGATGACCGACAGGCAGTTTCACGACGCGATACTGAAAGAAGGCTCGATACCGGTCGAGATGGTGCGGGCAATACTGACGAAGCAGCCGCTGAGCAGGGAATTTAAGACGAGCTGGCGGTATTACAAGCTGAATTAAGCGGGTAAGTGTTGCCGTTGCCTTTAGGCAACGGTTCGATGGGCTTCATTAATCTCGGCTTTAGCCGAACAATTTGTTGGGCTAAAGCCCGGGATCGGGTTAGTGACTTAACCGTTGGCTAAAGCCAACGGCAATTCGAAAGACGAAAGCTGTGCACCAGCCAACGGCAATTCGAAAGACGAAAGCAGTTCATAAGCCAACGGCAATTCGAAAGCCGGCGGCTATTCAAAAGCCCCAGGCGAAGGAACGACGGAAACACAAAAGCCGGCGCTATCTGGCCAGCCTGTGCCCCAATAGAGCCAGAGGGAAAAAGCACAGCAGCGACGCGATGACGAACCACATCGCCCGGCCCGGCATCATGACGAAGAAATTCAGTATGGCACCGAGTTCCAGCAGGGCCGCCACTACGATGGATTCGACAAATCCGCCGCCGACATTCCGCGCCATTTTCGTGGCGATGAAGCCGCCCGCGAATGACGCCACAACGTAGCCGATCAGCACCATCGTATAGGCCGAGTTCGGCATCGCTGCGATGTATTCACGCATGCGGTCGGGATTTGCCATTACGTCCGCTGCGGGCGGCATGATCAATGCCGCGTTCAACATTTGCGAGATCATTATGATCGCCCACGCCACGATCATAGCTACTATGACCGCCAGAACCTTACGTCCCATATCGTCTGCCTCCTAAAAAGAAAGTCCCGCCTGAAAAAGAGAATGTCCCCGTTTTATTACCATTTTGGCTCTCTGTCAAGGTGCATCCGAATTTATCTTGGATTTAACGGGGCGAACAATATAGAATTGCACGACGTAACATTGATTTTGCCGTAGGCGACATATGGACCCGGAACTTTGGCAGCAGATCGAAGCTATCTTCCTTGAGGCTTCCGAACTCGAGGGCGACGCCCGCAGCGGTTATCTCGATCGGGCCTGCCCGGACGACGGCGTGCGTGCCGAAGTTGAAAAGCTGCTTCGTCAATATGAAGATTCCGATAGCTTCATTTCACAGCCGCTCGCCGGGAGCACGCGCGGCAGCGTGCTTGCGTCGCTGATGGACGACAGCGACGAAGACCCGCTCACCGGCAAGGTCGTCGGGCGCTATCGAATTGAACGCGAAGTAGGCCGCGGGGGCATGGGAGCCGTATATGAGGCCTCGCGTGCAGACGGCGAATATCGTCAGCGCGTCGCCGTGAAGGTCGTCAAACGCGGCATTGACACCGATTTTGTCCTGCGGCGGTTCCGCAACGAGCGCCAGATACTTGCGGCGCTCGACCATCCTTTTATCACACGGCTCATCGATGGCGGTACGACCGACGACGGCCGGCCGTATTTTGTGATGGAATACATCGAGGGCCTGCCGCTGCACGAGTATGCAGACAGCGAAAAACTCGCCATCGATGTCCGCCTGCGGCTGTTTGCAAAGGTCTGCGAGACGGTCGAGTACGCCCACAGCAAACTGGTCATCCATCGCGACCTCAAACCGTCGAACATTTTCATCGCGGGAGACGGAAATCCGCGGCTGCTTGATTTCGGCATCGCAAAACTCCTTGATCCCGAAATGGCATCGGATACTCTGCAGCCGACGGCAACGGCGTTGCGGATGATGACGGTCGATTACGCCAGCCCGGAACAGGTTCGCGGTGACAAAGTGACGTTCGCGACCGACGTTTACAGCCTCGGCGTCCTCTTGTTCGAGTTGCTTACCGGCCGACGTCCGTATAGAACGCTAAGCCGGAACCCGCACGACATTGCCAAAGAGATCTGCGACGGCGAGGTGCCGCTGGCGAGCGAAGCGGTCTCGGCAAATGCGGGCTTTCCGCCTGTGCGGCGGCACAATGGCACGATCTCAAAACCGGCCGACATCGCAGCGGCACGCCGTGAGACTGAGACGTCGCTTGCGCAAAAGCTCGCGGGCGATCCGGACAACATTATCGCAAAGGCACTCGGAAGGTCGCTGGGTGAACGTTATGCGTCGGTTGCCGAGTTGCGCGCCGATATTGAAAAGTACCTGAACGGCGAAAAGGTCTCGGCGGCGGCCCCGTCTCCGCGGGCTGCTGCTGTTGCAGACAGCTCCAAAACGGGCGGCAAGCTGGTCGCCGTGCTCCCGCTCAGTTTTCTCGGTCCGTCGCATCTCAGTTCGACCGATGATGCATATCTGACCATCGGCCTTGCCGACGCGATCATTACGCGGCTGGCAGGAATGAAACAGCTTACGGTGAGGCCCACAAGCTCAATCACGCGTTATGGCGACGAGCCCGTCAATCCGCTGCGTGCGGGCGAGGAGCTCGGCGTCGATTTCGTGGTTGACGGCCGCATACGGCATTTTTCGGAACGGCTGCGCGTTTCGCTGCAGCTTCTCGACGTCAAAACGCGAACGGCTATTTGGGCAGGCCATTTTGATGAGGAAATGAGTGACGTTCTCGACCTCGAGGATGCGATTTCCGCTCAGGTGGTCGCATCGCTGCTGCCTCATCTCACCGGGGCCGAAAGAGAGACGTTCTCCAAACGCGGTACCGACGATCCGCGTGCTTTTGAGGCATATCTGAAGGGGCGATTCTATTGGAATCAATTCACTGCGCAGTCGTTTGAAAAGGTCATAGAATCTTACAACCGCGCCATCGAGATCGATCCGAATTACGCCCTCGCCCATGTCGGCATCGCAGATTTCTACATTTGGGCGGCGATCTACGGCGTTATTCCTTCGGCCGAGGCCGAGGTACTTGCCGAGGCTGCGGCTCGCCGTGCGCTCGAGATCGATCCGGAACTCGGCGAAGCGTACGCGACGATGGCGTTGCTCGTAAAGAACCGTTTCGAATTCACGGCGTCGGAAAAGCTTTTCAAGCGTTCGCTGGAATTGCGGCCGCATTACGCGCAAGGTTGGGAATGGTACGGTTCGGTCCTGATCGGCGTCGGCAGAACCCGCGAGGGGATCGAGATGAGCGACCGCGCCGAAGAGCTCGATCCGCTTTCGCTGCGTGCGAAGACGCTCGGCACGTGGCTGCATTATCAGGCCCATGATTTTCATCGTGCTCTTGAAAAGGCAGAGGAGATAATTCGTATCGACCCGAATTATCCGCAGGGCCACATCCAGCGTGCGTTCGTATTGTGCGAATTCGGCCGTGCCGAAGAGGCGATCGCGAACATCGACCGTGCAGGGGAACTGATGCCGGATTCTCCGCTCGTCTGGTTCAATCAGGCCGTCGTTTATGCCGAGGCCGGACATCGCAAAGAAGCGAGAGATGTTCTGGACAAAATGCTCGCTGCCGCAGAGATTGGTCATATAAAGCCCTACTTTCTCGGCATAGCCCACGCAGCATTGGGTGAATACGATGACGCGTTCGCGAATTTCGAGAAAGCGTTCGAGGAGCACGATCCGTGGATGATCTGGTGGCAGACGGAGCCGAAGCTGCGACGGTTGGCCGACGATCCGCGATATACGGACCTTCTTAACAGAATGGGCTTGCCGATCGACCACTCAATCTCGACAGGCGGTTCGGCGGCGAGAACGTCCGTCCCTTTCGACGCAGCCGAAACGCTGCTGGCCGAAGATCCCGTCACCGGCAACGTTCCGGTGCCAATTCACCGAAAAAGCTGGTTCAAACGCGGCGTCGCGGCTGCGATGCTGACGGCATTCATCGGAGCGGCGTATTTTAGCGGGATGCTTTCTGTTTCGTTCTCTGACCGACGCATGGTCTCTGTTGCCGAGCAAAGCGGCAAGATCGCCGTGTTGCCTTTCGCGAACCTCACCGGCGATGCGGCAAATGACGAAGTGCTTCAGATCGTTCAGACCGCGGTCGTCGAGCGGTTATCGCACACGGCAAATGGTGTGGTCGTGCCGAATATCGCCCCCGCGGTCATCGACGGCAAAAGTGTCTCTTTGGTGCAGGAGGGCAAGGACCTCGGCGCGTCGTTCGTCTGCCGCACAACGCTTACCCGCGACGGCAATGAGCTTGTCCTGCGGACAGAGGTGACCCGTGTCGCCGACAGAAAGAGCATGGTGAACATGACGTACGCCGATGAGCAGGAACAATTTCGCGGCGACAAAGAAAGGATCATCAACAAGGTCATGGAAGTGATAGAGCGGGCCGTCGCGATCGAGCGCTAGCCCGCTCATGCTTTATTTGCTTACGACAGCAAGGATCGCGTTGGCCGCCTGTTCGATCACGGCGGAGATTATGTCCTGGCCGTCGGAAGAAGCCTTCGCCTTAAATTGCCTCGTCAACGCCGTGCGGCCGTCCGACAGCGTAACGAGCGAAACGTCCATCGCCAGTTCGTCCTTCGCCTTTAGATTTCCCGACATCGACGCCGCCGAAACGATCGCTGCGGTTGCCATTTGACCGGCGATATTCCCTACGACGGAACCGGTGTGGCCGATACCTGTTTGACCCACGACCGAGCCGAGCATTTTACCGAAGCCGAAGCCTCCGCCGCCTTTCTTGTGCGATGCGCTTGCCGTCAGAACGAGGTCGCACTCTTTCTCGCGAGCTTCGCCCGAAACGGCGGCGGCAAGCTGAGCCTGCAGCGGCACGATCTCGACCTTCGTGCCTGCAAATATGCCCGTGAACGTATGTTTTACGGCCGCGGCGAGGTCAGCGGAAGTGATGTTCTCGCCGACGGAGCCTGTCTTTACGACAAGTCCGATGCGAACGGTGCCTGGTTTCTTTTCGCCGATGGAATTATCAGACGGCGGATCGGAAACGGTCATAGCAGGTGCCGAGGTTTTCGTTTGCTTCGTCAGATCGGCGGACGGCATGCCGGAAATTACGCCGGCGTATAGCTGCGATGCGTCGTTCACCTCGCGATAGTCCGACGGCACCTCGAAAAGCGACGCGTTCAATGTGCCTTTTGAAAGCTCGACGACCTCGCTGGTCATCGTATGGCTCGGTTTACCGTCGTCGCCGTAGAATGTCATTTTCTGCAGCAGCGGATATCCTGTCTTGCCGGTGCCGTTATTCTTTTGGACGACCTTATCGGTGCAGCCGCCGTTCCGTCCGAGAGCGAAATTGCGATATTGCACGTCCTGAGCACAAGAAATGCCGAATTCTGCGTCGATCACCCACATATCTATTTCCATCTTGGTTTTCGTCGGGTTGCATGCGTCCGCCGACGATTCCATTTCGATCGTCTGAATGATATGCCGTGCCATATAGCCGAACATCTCCTGCCGCTCGCCGGTGTCGCGTGTCGTCGTAGTTACGAACATCGTCCCGCCCTTCGTCGCGGGAGCCGCGGTGCCCGAAAAATTTGCCGTCTGCACGCCACTGCTTCCGTAATGCGAGATCGTGTAGGTCTTTGCCGCCGGATTCATCTGCACGTCGCGGCCCAGGTCGCACATCATCAGCGAAACGATGCCGCCGAACGATTCCGTCCGCTGGCGTTTGCCTTTGATGTAAACCGTATTTTCCGAAACCTGGCCGCTCATTGTCTGCTTCGTCTTGATCTTGACGTCCGCAAACGCCGAGCCCGCCGCCGCGGCCATGATCAGCGTAAGAATATAAATGCGTTTCATAATTTGTTCTCCTTTTCGTAAACTCGCGGCCAAATGCCGTCATACGTAAGGCGAAACACAACGCAAAGAGGTATCAATGAATTGAAAATGAGGAATGGAGCTGGCGGGTGAGATCAAGTTGGTTTCTCTATTTCCGATGGTGAAATAATTGTGATCTCTAACGCGTAACGACGAAAATCGGACACATTGAATGTCAGGATGGTATCGAGGCCATTCGCAAGCATCGCGGCCACGATGCGGGCATCATGAACAGTCTTCCCGATCACTTGATGAGCGACGACAAGCTGTTCCCATTTATTAAGTATGGATTCGTTCTCAGTAAGGAGAGAAAAGTGCAGCTTTATCAGGTCAACCTGTGCTTTTGCAGAATCGGTGTCAAAGCCAAGTCCATTTGCATCGATCGGGCGTGTCGCGATCGCCCAAAATTCCACCAAATTTTGCGGCGCAATATATAAGAACTCGCCATCTTCGCGAAGCCTGGCCAGCGAATCAACCGCGGTAGTGTGTAGATGACTGGATGGTTCCAGAATGCGGATGAGAACGTTTGTATCAACCAAAATTCTCATCAGTTCTAGTCTTCGTAAATATTCTCTCGGCGGAGCGATTCTTCGGTAACGTTAGTGGAAGCTTTACTCTGTGACGTCCAATTTCTGAAAGATTCGACCCATGCTTGCGGTGAAAGCTGATCTTGGGTCAGCCTCTCCAAAGCTGTCTCATCAAGAGCTTTTTGGATGACATCATCGACCGAAATGCCTAGTTCTTTCGCTTTGTTTATAAGTGAAATTGTTCGCGGTTCGACGTCAATCGTAGTCTGCATGGCAAATTTCTCCTGTATTGATAATAGCATCAAATTCATCATTCGAGATGCAGAATTTGAGTTCTAGAATCGAAATGCCGGAGCGAGTTCGACTCGGCTCCGGCTGTGTTCGGAAGGCTTTCGGCAGGGATAGTGAAGTGCGATCAGCCGATCACGCCGGCGTAATTGTCCGCATATTTTGGCGGCAGAGGCATATTCAGGAATTCGGCCCAGTTCTCGGGCGTGACCGTTTCCTGGTAAACCTTGGTCATTTCGGGCGTGTTGACCTCGACCATGAAGCGGTTCTCGATCCAAAGCTCGATGAGCTGAAACAGCCCGCGGCCGCGGTTCGCCGTGAAACAACGCCAGCCTTCGCGTTCGGCGATCGCCTTGATCGACGCTTCGTCGAGCGGTGAATTGATGTTCAGGTGAACCGAACCGAAAAGCGTGGCTTCGTCCGTCGGGACGAACGTCGCCTCGTGATCGTCAGTGATCGTTTCACGGGTGAACGTTGCCTCGTCGGGCAGCCCTTCGCCCGGCACGAGCTGCGTTCCATTCGGTATAACCTCGACCATCGTTCCGCGGCCGTCGTCCGCGAACGCCAGCCATCCGCCGGGGCTCGGCGGAAACGGCAACGCAACGCCGCCCCAAAGTTCTGCCAAAATATTCGCGACCTTTTCAGGTTCGTTAACTCCAATAGAGATGTGATTTATCATTGCGGTCTCTCCTTTTGTATGAATTCAGGCCGCAAAAAGCGTCCTTCACCCTTAAAGGCGAAACAACGCAGAAAAAAGTATCAGTGGCAGTGGCAGTTGCAGTTGCAGGGGCAGTTGCGGGAGAAGAGGCAGATGCTATTTTGGAAGGAAGCGTTCAGGGTTTGACATCATTCCTCCGAGCATTCGGCCGACCTCTTCGTATCGCTCGATCAATTCGGCACATTTCTCTGTCGAAAGGTACCCGCAATCTCTTGAGGTTTCGATCCAAACTTGCGTTTCTGATCCCTCACCGTCCGCGTCGCTCAACTTGCTTACAAAATGCTTGGTGTATTGCCGTTTCCTATATGCCTCGGCAATGTTTGCTGGAACGGACCTCGAAGAACGTCTTATCTGATCGGTCAATGAATAGGTTTCCTCTTTCGGAAACGAACGGGAAATATGAAATATCTCCATCGCAAGCTGATACGACAATTGATATACCTTCAAACCTCGATGTCCTGCCTGATTCTCCATATTTCAATTTCTGCCACTGCCCCTGCCACTGCTCCTGCTACTGTTTCGCGAGCCTTCCGTACAGCCACGCCTTTGTCATTTTCCAGTGGCGCTTGACGGTAATAACGGACACGCCGAGGACCTCGGCGGCTTCTTCCATCGTAAGGCCGCCGAAATAGCGGAGTTCGACGATCTGAGCTTTGACGGGATCCATCTTGGCGAGTTCGTTGAGTGCGTCGTCGAGTTCGACCAGTTCGGCCGCTTCTTCGTCGGCCTTGTCGATCTCTTCGTTGAGCGTAAGGATGTGGAATTCGCCGCCTCGTTTTTCTGCGTTGTGACGACGGGCGTGATCCACAAGTATGCGCCGCATCTGATTCGCGGCGACGCCGATGAAGTGAGCCTTGTTTTGCCAGGACACCTGCGTGATGTCGATCATTTTCAGATAGGCTTCGTTGACGAGAGCGGTCGGCTGCAGCGTGTGGCCGGAGCGTTCGTTGCGGAGGTAGCCGGCGGCGATGCGTTTGAGTTCGTTGTAAATGAGCGGCAGTAATTCGTCCAGGACGTCGCGGTTGCCCTTCGACAATTCCACCAAAAAACCTGTCACGGCGTGCGTTTCCATAGCGAACAGAGTTATTCTACGCCCGTTGCGGGATTTTCGCATTTTACGGAGGCGAATATGGTTAGTTATGAAGTTTCAGTAATGGTGCCGGCCGAGGCGATGGAGCGTTTTGAGGCGTATATGCTCGACAAGCATATTGCGGACGTGATCGCTACGGGCTTCTTCGCGGGTGCGACCTTTTACCGCGACGGCGAACGACGCAGGACGATCTACGAGGCATTCGACCGCAACGCTCTCGAAAATTACCTCGCCAATGACGCCGAGCGTCTCCGCAACGATTTCGCCGAACACTTTCCCGACGGCGTCGTCGCCACACGCGAGGTCTGGGATGCTGTGGTTCGATTCGACGCGCCATAGCTGCGTTTTGATAGAATCGAATTGTGCTGGTGCTCGGGATAGAAAGTTCGTGCGACGAAACCGCAGCCGCCGTAGTTCGCGACGGTCGCGAAATACTATCGTCGATAATTTCCTCACAGATAGAACTGCATCGCCCTTGGGGCGGCGTCGTCCCCGAGCTTGCGTCCCGGGAACACCTCAACAAGATCGATCCCATTGTTAACGAAGCTCTCGATGCCGCGGGCATTACTCTGGAAGACATCGACGCCGTCGCCGTCACGCAAGGCCCAGGCCTGATAGGCTCGCTGATGGTCGGCGTGTGTTATGCAAAGGCACTCGCATTCGCACGCGGCATCCCGTTCGTCGGCGTCAACCACATCGAAGGGCATGTTTATTCCGTCAACTTCGAAAATCCGCCCGTAGAATATCCCGCTGTCGCACTGATCGTGTCGGGCGGGCACACGAATATCTTTCATCTTCCGCACGAAGGCGAATATAGGCTGATGTCGCGTACACGCGACGACGCAGCAGGCGAGGCGTTCGACAAGGTAGCAAAGATGCTCGGGCTCGGTTATCCCGGCGGCCCTGTGATCGAAAGACTTGCACGCGAAGGCGAAGCATCAAAAGCCAAATTTCCGCGTGCAAAGATCTCCGACGGCTCGCTCGATCTCAGCTTCAGCGGGCTAAAGACCGCGGTCGTGCGTCATGTGCGCGAGCAGGGAATTGAGCCCGCCGATGATCCGGCAAATGTATCGCAGGAGATCAAGGACGTCGCCGCGGGCTTTCAGAAAGCCGTCGTTGGCGCACTCATCGCGCGGCTAGAACAGGTATCCGAACATGTCTCGCCGAGAACGATGATCGTCGCGGGCGGCGTCGTGTGCAATACTGTTCTCCGCGATGCAGCGACGGCGTTGGGCAACAAGATCGGCTGTCCGGTTTATCTGCCGTCGAAACACCTTTCCACCGACAACGCCGCGATGATCGCCGCGGCGGGGCATTTTCATCTCGCGGGCGGACGACGGGACGATCTCGGTCTGGCAGCGGACGTCACGATGCGTCTGCAGAACGCGGGCGATGTTCGGCCGGCAGGGAAGGTGCGGTACAGAGTGTAAAGTTCTTGCAATTTCCGGCTGTGCGCCGTTAAAATTGCGGAGTAGGTTAAAACGCTTTCAACCCTCCGCAAGTTGAGTTGTTTTCTGTTTGGCTCTCCGCCATCTAAAATGGCATTTCGGTTAGGAGTATTTGTGTAATGAAAAAACTTTCGATCCTGATGATCGCGGCACTGACCATTTTCGCCGCGACCGCATTCGGGCAGGGTGTGCCTGCTCCTTTCACTTCTCGCATTCAGAATTTCGCCACGGGCCTCAGCCGTCCGATCCTTGTCCGCGGTGCGGGCGACGGCTCAAAGCGGATTTTCGTCGTCCAACAGGCCGGACTGATCCGCGTCTATCAGCCCGGGGCGAGTACTTCGACCGATTTCATTAATCTTAGTTCAAAGTGCGTGCAGCCGGGCTCGACAGGTGATGAACGCGGGCTTCTCGGCCTTACCTTTCACCCGAATTTCGCCACGAACGGCAAGTTCTACGTAAATTACAACCAGGTCGGCACCAACACCACGGTCATCGCCGAATATACGACGACGACCGGCAACGGCAATTCGAATACCGGGAACATTAACAGCGAACGCATTCTGATGACCATCCCGCAGCCTTTCTCAAATCACAACGGCGGCATGGTCGAATTCGGTCCCGACGGTTTCCTTTACATCGGAATGGGTGACGGCGGTTCGGCGAACGATCCCGGAAATCGCGCACAGAACCGCTCGCTGCTGCTCGGCAAGATGCTGCGTATCGACGTGAACAGTACGTCGCCTGCCTACTTGATCCCGCCCGGAAATCCGTTCCAGGGTGCCGGCACCGCCCGCTGCGACAACGGCAGCACGACGGCGGGCACCACCTGTCAGGAGATCTATTCCATCGGCCTGCGTAATCCGTGGCGTTGGTCGTTTGACTCGGCATCGCGTGCGTCGCAGCCGATCATTTGGGTAGCGGATGTAGGGCAGGGTTCGCGAGAAGAGGTCAATATCATCGACGTGCCAGGCGGCAACTACGGCTGGCGAATTTACGAAGGCTCGATCTGTACCGGTTTAGGCCCTGATCCTTGTATCGCTGCGAACTATATCGCGCCGCTCTTTGACTACACGCACACCGCCGGACGCTGTTCGATCACGGGCGGCTATGTTTACCGCGGGTCTCAGGGAAGCTTCCCGGACGGAGCTTATTCGTACGGCGATTACTGTACCGGCGAGATCTGGATGAGGTCCGGCAGCGGAGGAATAACGCTTCTCCACGACCTGCCGCGAACGGTCACTTCGTTCGGTCAGGATGAGGACGGCGAGGTCTACGTGACGTCCGGATCCGGCATCGTTGACAAGCTTGTCCGTGCCCGTGCGTCAGCCGATATGGACGGCGACCTAAAGACGGATCTCGCGGTCTATCGCCCTTCGAACGGCGTTTGGTATATCGCCAACAGTTCGAACAATACGGTCAGGACACAGCAATTCGGATTTGCGGGGGACATACCGATCCCCGGAGACTTTGACGGCGACAATATCGTGGACATTGCGGTTTACCGCCCGTCCACAGGTTACTGGTATTACATAAAGAGCAGCGACGGAACGGTCGGTATCTCTATTTGGGGGCTCCCTGAAGACATTCCCGTACCCGGCGATTACGATGGAGATGCTATCGACGATCTTGCTCTTTTCAGGCCGTCGAACGGCGTCTGGTACATATACCAGTCGAAGACCAACGATGTGAGGATCGCATCATTCGGACTTTCGACAGACGTCCCCGTCGCAGCAGATTACGATGGCGACGGTAAATTCGACATTTCTGTTTGGCGTCCGTCGAACGGAGCGTGGTATCGCATCAACAGTTCCAACGGCCAGGTCGTGATAAACGGCTGGGGCACGAACGGCGATGTGCCGGCACCGGGCGATTTTGACGGCGACGGCAGGACCGACCTTGCGGTCTTCAGGCCTTCGAACGGTGTTTGGTACATTTTCAGAAGCTCCAACTCGACAATTCAATACGCTGGCTGGGGAACGGCCGGAGATATCCCGACCGTCGGAGACTATGATGGCGACGGCCGCGACGACGTCGCGATCTATCGTCCGTCGAATGGAAGCTGGTGGGTCATTCGAAGCTCGAACTCGACCGCCTTTTCTGCATCGTGGGGGTTGTCCGGCGACATTCCCGTGCCAATGCTCGACAGGCCGTAGATCTATAATTTGGTCAGAACGGCGCGTGCCAAGGTGAATACCGTCACCGAGGACGCGCCGTTCTTCTGGAGCTCTTCAGCACAGTTAGACGCCGTCGCTCCGCTGGTAAGCACATCGTCAACCAACAGTATATTTTTTGATTCTATAAGCTTCGGTCGAGTGACGCTGAAAGCTCCCTCCACGCTCGCGGCCCGGGCTTTTGCGTCCATCCCTGAACGTTGCATCGGAGTATCTCTGATCCTCTGTAAGCTCACAGTGTCGGCAGGCATCCTCAAAAACTCCGAGCAAACTTCGGCGATCAGCTCCGCCTGATTAAACTCGCGTTCATGCCGGCGCTGCCGCGACAGAGGCACAGGTATAATGAGGTCAATGCCGCTCGTCAGCGAACGCGTCAACGCATTTCCTATCTCTCTTCGTAGGTTCGAAAAAACTTTTGGTGTTTCCTTGAGATGCACGACCGACGCCGCTAAGGCCTTTTCGTAGAGCCCCACAGCGAATGCCCGGTCGTAATGATGATCGTCGCATTTGCGGCAAAATACGTCGTTCGCGGTTTCACGCGGCCCGTAATGAACGCCACAGCGTGAGCAGAGCAGATCGCTCTCCGAAAAAATGTGAGTATCATGCCAGCACGTTCTGCACGCCGGCGTGTTTGAATAGCTTTCCACACGGTGTCCGCAGGAAAGGCAATAGGTGGGATAAACAAATGAAAGGATCGGGTCGATAAGGGAGGAGAGCATCCGAATGGCTGACTATTCTTCGTCGAGCTGTCCGCGTTCCTGCAGTTCCTGACAGTTTAGGCAAAAGCGTGCCCAAGGGATCGCCGCTAGCCGCTTAGGATTGATCGCCTCACCGCAGTTCTGACATGGGCCGTATTCATCGTCCTCTAAACGCCGCAGTGCCTGGTCGATCATCGCCAACTGGCGGCTCTCGTTCTCGGAAACCGCGAGCATGACGTTCTTGGAATAATTACGTACCGCCAGATCCACCGGATCCGGCGTTTCTGAATCGTCTATCGACAGGTCATTGTCGTTCAGCTTTTGTATGAGGAGTTCTCGTTCTTCGATCAGCCGTTGTTTAATGTCTTTCAAGTTCAATTTACTCATTTTTGGTACGGAAACCCCTTCAGTATCGTAAATGCTCTGTAGAGCTGCTCCAACAAGAACACACGAGCCATCTCGTGAGTAAAAGTCAGAAACGATAAGGATAGCGTATGATCAGCCCTTTCGGCAACTGCCGCAGATACACCTTCTGCGCCGCCGATAACGAAGGCAATCTCGCGGATCGAGCGTTCCTGCCACCCTTTCAGCCTATCGGCGAAGGCGTGCGAGGTTTCCTGCATGCCTTTTTCGTCCAAAACGCATACAAAAGTTCCCGGCCTCAGCTTTTCCAAGATGCGTTTGCCCTCGTCCTCACGCAGGTTGACGGACGCGAACTCGCGAACCTCGGCGACAGAGCATTCAGCAAACCTCGATAAACGGGTAAAGTAATCTTCCTGGAGTGCCAGCAGGTGTTTGTTTCGGGTCTTGCCGACCCAGACGAAGGTGAATCTCATCAGGAGTTGCCGGCGAGTTCCGGCGGCAGGTCGACGCGTGCGGCGTCGCGCCATAATCGAGCCAGATCATAGTGTTCGCGTGATTCGCCGTTGAACAGATGGACAATGAAATCGCCATAGTCCAACAGGACCCATTCTGCAGAATTGTAACCTTCGACGCGGATGACCCTCGCTTGGAGTTCTTTCTTGAGTTTTTCATTTATCTCGTCCGCGATGGCCTGCACCTGCCGCTGATTGTTTCCGCTCGCGATGACAAAAAACTCAGTAAAACTCGCGATGCCGCGAAGGTCCAGGACGACGACGTCCGTTGCCTTTTTATCCGCAGCGCACCGAATGGCAAGCTTTAGCGCATCGTCGAGTTCGTCAAATTGTACGGGCGTTTGCGATATCTGCAGGGAAACGGTCTCGCGGGTGAGTGATTGCTCCTGGGTTTTTTCCATTACTTATAAATCTGATATTTTTCTATGAATTTTGCAACTCCCGGCGGGACGTCGTTCTTCCACGATCCATCACCATTCCGGGCACGATGCCGAATGTCCGTCGCCGAGATGTCGATATTCACACGGTCAGTGATATAGATGTGTTTGACCGCGTTTCCGATGTCAACGAACTGTTTTCCGCTTGATCCTGTCAGGTCGATGACGCGTGAACGGATCTCTTTGGTAACGTTATCGGTCGCTATCTCGCGGCTGGGACGCGTCATTACGATGTGGTCGGTCAGCGAAAGAACGGTCTCCCATTCACGCCAGGTTCGTATGTCCATCCAAGAGTCGGCACCCATCACGAAGAAGATGCGATCGTCCGGATACATAGCAACGAGCTTCGGCAGCGTCTGAACGGAATAGGGCTCGCCGGGCGTTTCAAATTCCAATTGTGAGACCTTTATGCGTTCGTCATCGTCGGTCGCCAGGCAAAGCATCGCGTAGCGGTCATACGCCGATGTCGGCTTGAGCCGCGTTTTGTGCGGTGCGTGAAAAGCAGGGATGAAAGTGAACTCGTCCAGACCGAACTGCTCCAAAAGCGTGCGTGCTATGGCAATGTGCCCGTTGTGAACAGGGTCAAAGGTACCGCCAAAAAAAGCCCGCTTTTTCATGCTTCTATTGACCCTCGTCCTCTGCCGACAGCAAATTTCCGACAGCACGGACCAACTCCTTCACACCTTCACCTGTCGCTGACGAGATCGCAAAAAACTTCCGCTTTTCCTTTGCGGCTGCCTTTTTCAAACTCTCGAGCCTTTCGGGATCGTCAAGCGAATCGATCTTTGTCGCGACCACGATCTGCGGCCGGGCAGCCAGATCCGCATCATATTTTTTCAACTCGCTGTTAATTATACGATAATCTTCCACGGGATCGCGGCCCGAGAACGACGAGACATCTACAAGATGCAAAATGAGCTTTGTCCGCTCGATGTGCCGTAAAAATCTATGCCCGAGTCCGCTGCCTTCACTAGCTCCCTCGATCAGCCCCGGAATGTCGGCGACCACAAATGTCTTGTAATCGCCCATATCCACAACGCCCAGATTCGGTTCCAGCGTTGTAAAAGGATAGTCGGCTATCTTCGGTTTTGCCGCAGAAATTACCGAGATCAGCGTGGATTTTCCCGCATTCGGAAATCCGACAAGCCCGACGTCTGCAAGAAGTTTCAGCTCCAGCTGCAGTTCCTTTTCCTCGCCCGGGCGTCCGTTGTAGTGAAACTTCGGCGCCTGCCGCGTTGACGTGGCAAAATGTGCGTTGCCCCAACCGCCTTTGCCGCCTTTCGCCGCGAGTTCGCGTTGGCCGGCCTCGACCATATCGAAGATGAGCTCGCCGGTTTCGGCGTCAAACACTTGTGTGCCGACCGGCACCTTAACAACAGCGTCGACTCCGTCTTTGCCGTATCGGTTGGAACCCTCGCCGTGGCGGCCGCGTTCTGCTTTGTGTTCGGGATTGTAGCGAAGATGCAGCAGCGTGTTCAGGCCTTCGTCGGCCTCGATCCACACACTGCCGCCAACGCCGCCGTCGCCGCCTGACGGCCCGCCTCGGGGGACGAATTTTTCACGCCGAAACGCTGTGACGCCGTTTCCGCCGTCGCCGGCCTTTACTCTGATCTTTACGCGGTCAATGAACATCGCTGACTCTGATTTTAAGTGTAAGGGAAGCGGCGAGGCAATGCAGAAGACAAAAGAACGAAAGCGTCGAAACGATCGCTCATCTCGACGCTTTCATTTTTCTCTCGTCCGGTGCCGAAACACCTTTAGAAAGGGTTGCGGCAACATCATGTACACGCTGCTGCCGCGAATTTTGTATCCCGACGATGCTCTGCGGGGAGCCCTCACCGGTCAGCACCCAACTTGATTACTCATGCTGTGGGCGTTCTCACGCCGTGGTGCCATTAGGTTTTTGTTTTGGTGGCTTTTCCTCCACCGCCGGTTACGTTCCCGGCAACGAGGCTCGCTTCCGAAGAATCGAGCGACTTTTGCACCTACAGAGTGATCAGCTTCTGTTGGCGTCGATCGTTTTTATCCGACCGACTCGGTCACCCTAACGGGTGTCCTTAGCAAGCCTTTCGGCTTCGGCTCCGAGCGTACCAGACAGCGGCTTTCCGCTCCTTCTGCCCTCGAGCGATGTGTCACCACATTCGCTCCACCTCTCGGTGCCGGTCAAGATGCCCGTAAGCGTTCTTGACTGTATAGCCATAATACACCCGAAAAATACTATGTCAAGTAGAAAGTACTTTAACTATTGCCCTTTATTTACGGGCTTTTGTGCAAACATTGTGGATAACTTTGATCCGGCCTGTGGATAAAAATTCGACCGAACTTGTTAACCCTTTTGTCACATATATTTACGTATTCTCCGCATTTTTAGGCTCTGAAACGGCCTTTCATTTGTGCAAGAAAAATAAATGAAAAAAAGTTAATGACAGGACGAAAAAAGCGGCATTGATCGAATATAACTGAACTCTCACCGGGCGTTGAGCTTTTCAGCAAACAAAAAAGAGGCTTCAGTTGAAGCCTCTTCGAACACTGACAAAAGGATCTTCGGTTACGCCGCAGCTTTCGGGGCGAGTTCCGGAGCTCCTTCTGCGTAAACGCTGATGAACTTGCCTTTGCGGCCTTTGTCCTCGAACTTAACGATGCCTTCGATCAGCGAGAACAGGGTATCGTCCTTGCCGCGGCCGACGTTGTTGCCGGGCTTCCATTTTGTTCCGCGCTGACGAGCGAGAATATTGCCGCCCAGAACGTGCTGGCCGCCGAATTTCTTCAAGCCCAATCGCTGTGCCGCTGAATCGCGGCCGTTTCGTGATGATCCTACACCTTTCTTATGTGCCATTACTTTAGTCGATCCTTATTTCAGTAAAACCTTGCCTGTGTCCCTGTTTACGCTTGTACTGCTTACGGCGTTTTTTCTTGAACACGATGATCTTGTCGCCGCGGCCGTGAGCGACAACCGTCGCATTGACCGTGCCGGCTTCCAGGCTCGACCCGCTGACGAGCGTTTCGACCTCAATTGACTTGCCAACCTCGGCGTCTATCGACGGAACGCGAAGCGTATCGCCCGAAGTGACGGGGAACTGCTTGCCGCCGGTCCTTATTATTGTGTAGCTCATGCTTAGCTCCTATCAACTCGCGTCAAATCGCGACGCAGTCGAAAAACTCAGATTATAGAGTATTCCGTCATATTCAGTCAATCCTTGATGCACGGTGAAGCAGAAAAACGGAGAACTGACGTGATTGGCGGTCAGTTTCGCGACTTTGGCGGTCTCGATGCTGGCGACAACGGTGGAGTATTCAGCAATGGATCTTCCGCCGGCGTCGAATCCGAATAACTCCGCTGCGTCACCCGATTCAAAGCGTCGTTTGCGACTCTAGTAACGACCAACATCCATTACTAAATTTATAATTGAAAACTTCAGTCTAGTCTGCTTTCGAGAATTCCTTTTACATATCGTTTAAGTTCAGTGTCGCCATTTCTTACAATCTCAAATAATCGCCGAACTACGTCACGATCGACCTCTTCGGCGTCGACTACGCATAGATGAAAGTAAGGAACTAAGCTTTTCGAGTATCTTGCCATCTGTTTGACTTCTTCTATACTTAATTCTTCCCCGAAGATGATGAATTTGAAGTACTTTCGCCAAAACAAAATATCTGATACCTGTCCAAACCTATACTCGGCCTCGTCTAAGACTTCAAACATTCGCTGAAAAGCAAATGCTACAAATTGGGGCGAGAGTCCGTGACTGACTTCAAAGCCATAATCGTTGCTGGCGAAATAAAGAACTGCGAGATTCAGATAACAATCTAGAGTCGCTTCGCTGCTTTTGAGTATTTCTTCGTATGCCTTAGCGGCTTCTATTGGCAATCGTCGAGCCTCAAAATCGGCTGCTTTTATCATTTTCTCCGTTTCTCTCATTTTGGCGTTCTATTTACTCCAGCGTTCTGTATCTTGCCATTCCGGACCTCAACCCAGACTTGGCCGCGTTTGAAGTTTTGGGTAAAGACGTTGATATTCGCGGCAGCCTTGTTTGGGCGACTAGATAAATCAGGGCGAAAGTTGTTTGGCGAGTCCGCGACACTCCGAAAAGAAACCGCGAAAAGAAACCGGTGTCACGTCTGCGATTCTGCGATATTCCTGTTATCATTTGCAACGATATGGCACGGAGACTTCTCGTTGGGCTCGCGGGCGGTCTGTATCATCTGAGCGCTAGCCTAGACACATCCAACTTCAGCCGCCGACACGACGCAGCCCGCGAAAAACTCCAAACCGACCGCAAACTCACCTAGGCCCGCGATCAGATAGAAAAACTATACCTCGCTAATATCGCAGGATCGCAGACGTGACACCGGTTTTCCTCCTTTGGTTTAATTATGAGAGCCGAAGCTGATACAAAGGAAAATACTGCCTTTATCGACCAAGATGCCCGTAAAAACAGGATGGTTGCTTGTGCCGGAGACATCTACGGACGTCGCGGAGACTTCTCCGGAACACGCGGAGACTTCTACGGGACTCGCGGAGACAGTGACGGAACTTGCGGAGACATCTCCGGAACTCGCGGAGACATCTACGGAGGTCGCGGAGACTTCT
>JAHBSJ010000013.1 GCA_019639155.1 Acidobacteriota bacterium
TCAGGATCGCTGCCAGCCTGCTTCTGGTTTTTAGGCATTGCCGTCGGCTTCAGCTCAAATGATCTGCGGGCTAAAGCCCGAACTTCATTCATGCACGCAAACCGTCGGCTAAAGCCGACGGCAATGTCCAGATCCAAGCTGCGGGCTAAAGCCCGAACTTCATTCATGCACGCAAACCGTCGGCTAAAGCCGACGGCAATTCTAAGGCACAAGATGCGGGCTGAGTTCGGTTTATGAAATTTGCTCGAAAGGTCAATGGGTTCTTGCCCCGCCCGGAAAGCAATGTTGTTATCTAAGCGAGATGTTGTTTACGGCGAGGGTGCGGCCGGTGACGCGGTTGAATTCGGCGATGGCTTTGTTCAGGTCTGTGCGGGACTGGAGTTCGCGGCCGCGTGCGGCGGCTAAGTCCGACTGGCGTTGGAGCACAAGATAAAAAGTGGTCGTGCCTGAGCGAAACTGACGCTCCTCGCTGGCATAGAGTTCTTCTGCAGCCTCGCGAGCAATGATCGCCGAATCGAGCCGCGCAGATGCAGATCTAAGTGCCTGAAGCGCGTTTCTCACCTCTGCCTCGATCTGCTGTTCTGCGGCGGCGCGCTGTTCAGCGAGGCGTTCTCCCTCGACCAGCGTTCGGCCAAGATTTGCCTTTGCCGTACGATTTCTGAACGGGATCGAGATGGTCACGCCGACGCGGTATGACGGATAATCCTGCGCCAACAGATTGCCGAGTGAAGTAAAATAACCGCCGACCAGATTCGGCGGAACACGGCTGAGGCCAGTCGCGGGATTTATTGCGGCCGGAGTTTCCGTGCCGGAAAGCCCCTGAGCCGTGTACGAGCCGTTCAGGTCGATCTGAGGCTTTGCCTGATCGCGAAAAAAGCGTTCATCTATCTTATTAATATCGGAAGCCTTTTCAAACTGTTCAAGTTCCGGACGATTGCGAAACGCATCACTCAACGCGACCTCCAAGGCAACCGACGGAACGCTGCGATCGACCGGCGTCACGGGCGTGATCGTCTGCCGCCATTCCGGCGACGTGCGGTCAGGCAGCAACAAGGTCTTGAGCACATTCTCAGCCCTCGTAATATTTTCCTGAGCAGCGAAGACCGATTGTTCAAACGCCGCGACCTGGGCATTTGAAGCGACAAGCTCAACCGGTGCCAGCACGCCGCGTTCTACCTGCCGGCGATTGCTCTCGAACTGTTCGCGTGCCTGCCGCAGCGTCTCGGTTTGCACCTGTAGATTTCTGAGCGCATAGGTCAGGTCCCAATATGCCGCTTCGACCGCCGTAACGACGGCTGTCGTCTGAAGACGAAGCTGTATATCCGAGATCTCCAGATTCTTGCGTGCAACCTCGATCTGTCGGCGGGTTGAGTCAATTCGACGGCCGCGAAACAGGGGTTGGTTGTAGCTGAATGTCAGCGACGCAGGAAATTGCGGATTGAGAAACGCATTCGTATTACTCGTGGTCGTACGGGACGAATTGTAAAGCAATGAATAATCGCCACCCTGCCAAGGGGAAAGCCCGATAATGCCGGCAGACCCGAAAAGCCTGGTTTGGGTGACTGAGCCGTTCACGGCACCGCCGATCAATGACGCTGTCGGAATGTTGAGCCGCTCGTAATAAGACTCTGCTGCAGCGACGGGATCGTAAGCTCCCTTCGCAACCTCGATCTGAAAATTCCCGATGCGGCCGGTCTTTCTCGCTATCTCAATATCATTGTTATTCTCCAAAGCCATTTCGATGGCACGTTCGAGCGTAAGCGTAATGCCGTTACCATTTTCTACGCCGATGCGTTCCTGCGACGGCATGGGGCGGAGCTGAATATTGGGAACGGGAGCGACCGGCATCGGGTCGGGCGTCGGGGTCGACTCAGGCGTCACGCTTTGCGCGGCAGCCCCCGCAGCAAACAGCCACAAGAAGCCCGCCGCCAGTATCGCTGGGTTGCGTGGTCGACGACAAAAGGCCGGCAATTTTCGGAGGAGAGTCATTCTGCGGTAGCTTGTTGGCGACGGAATAACGAAGTGAGTTTTCGGAACGGTCCGGTCAACTTCCTCCATGCGGTCGATTCGGCCGCATCGTCAAATAATGAATAGAAGACCGGTACGGCGAGCAAGGTCAGCAGGAGGCACATCGATTGGCCGCCAACAACCAGGATACCGATAGAACGATTAGTCGCAGCTCCCGCTCCGGTCCCGAGCGTCAGCGGGATCATGCCCGCGACAAGTGCCAGTGTGGTCATCAAAATGGGGCGTAATCGGTCGCGATTCGCCTGAATGATGGCGTCATATCGGTTCAAACCGCGCGCGCGCAGCGTATTAGTGTGATCGATCTGTAAGATGGCATTCTTTTTCACGATTCCAAACAAGAGCAGGATACCAAGCGCCGAAAAAATATTGAGTGTTTGTCCTGCGATGGCTGTCGATAGCAATGCGAACGGCACCGACAATGGCAGTGTCAAAAGGATCGTCACCGGGTGAATGAACGACTCAAACTGAGCGGCGAGCACAAGATACATGAACACGAACGAGAGTAGGAACGCGTAGAGGAACGCTTCGTAGGCTTTTTGCAGCTCTTTCGATTGCCCTGTAACGCCGGTCACATACTCTGCAGGCATGTTAAGTTCTTTAGCAAATCTCGTCATCATTGCGATCGCGTCCGATTCCGAAGCGTTTGGCGGAAGTCCTGCGGAGACCGTCACCTGCCGTTGGCGATTCAATCGATTGATCGTCGACGGTGCAAGCCCTTCGTCTATCTTGATCACTCTTTCGAGGTCCACAGTGCCGCCATTTGAAGAACCGACCGTGAAGAACCGGAAGTTGCTTCGGTCGCGGCGATAAGCTTCCTCGGCACGAACAATAACGTCATACTGCTTTGAGTTTTCGCTGTATGCAGAAACGATCTGACCGGCCGACAATATGTTCAACGCCTGTGCAACGTCACCGGCACGAACGCCGAGGTCGGCTGCCCGCTCACGGTCGATAACGACGCGAACCTCAGGGCTGCCCACTTCGATAGAAGTGTCCGGATCACGATAAAGCGGCACCTGTTTCATCTTCTCGACAATTGCGTTCGCATATTCGGTCAGCTTGACCATATCAGGCCCGGCAATGTACATGCCGACGCTGGAGCCGCCGCGTCCCAAGCCGATACTGCCCGCGATCGATGAGGAAGCCGAAACGCTGACCTGATAATCTTTTGACGAGTATTTTCTGGCGATCTGTCGTGTCTTATTAATAAGATCCGCCTGCGAAAATTGCCTTTCTTTCACAGGAAGCAGAGCTACGTTAATGAACCCGTTGTTCGATCCGGACCCGCGCCCGAATCCGGCAAGAACCAGCGTATTTTTCACTCCCGGAACCTCAGCCCGAATATCTCGGGCGATCCGATCCAGCATAGACTGCGTTGCCGACAGCGAGGTACCCTGAGGGCCGCGAAGGTTCACTTGAAACAGCGACTCGTCCTCATCGGGAAGGAACGCCATACCGACAAAACGGTACAGAGGCACCGTTGACGCAACGGTCAATATACAGATGAGCACGACCGCCCAACGAAAACGCATTGCCTTAACGAGCAGCCAAGTGTAACCACCGTCGATCTTCTGCCAGAACCAACCGCTTTTTGAATCGCCATGGACCGCTTCTGCTGTCTGGCCGTCATGCTCGCCTTCTACAGAGGATTTCGCCGGCCGAGCTGCATGCTTGCGCTTGATCCAGCGTGCGGCAAGCATCGGCGTAAGAGTAAACGAAACGATCAGCGAAACAGCGATCGCGGCGGCCGATGTCAGCCCGAATGACGACATGAACCGCCCAACTATGCCGGTCATGAACCCGACGGGAATGAAAACTGCGAGCAGCGAAAGCGTTGTTGCAAGCACGGCCAAGCCGATCTCACGCGTGCCTTCTACGGCTGCCTGAAAGGGATCCATTCCCTTTTCCTCGACAAACCGATAGATGTTCTCCAACACCACGATCGCGTCATCGATCACGATGCCGACCATCAGCGTAAGGGCGAGCATCGTCATCTGATTGAGCGAGTAGCCCATCGCGGCGATAGCGGCAAATGACGCGATGATGGAGATCGGGATGGCTAGGGCGGCGATAATGGTCGAGCGAAAATTCCAGAGGAAAAAGAAAACAATAATTGCCGCAAAAAGCCCGCCGAGCACCAGGTGTTCTTCGATTGCGTGCAGCGAATTCTGAATGAATTCCGATTGATCGCGAATTACGGCGACCTTAAAATCCGATGGAAGATTCGGAATGATGGTCGCCATGCGGGACTTCACATTGTTGATCACCGCAATGGTATTCGCACCGGCCTGCTTGCGAACGCCGACAGAAACAGACGGTGTTCCGTCAAGCGATGCTGCGGACGAAGGCTCTCCGCCTGTCTTTTCTACGCTGCCGATGTCCTTGATCTTGATCGGAAATCCGTTGCGGGTGGCGATAACTATCTCGTTGAACTGCTCTACCTCTGTCAGCTTGCTCATCGTACGGACACCAAGTGTCCGTCTGCCTTCGACGATATTGCCGCCGGGCATTTCCTGGTTCTGCGAGCGGATAGCGGCTGAGACCTCAGTTACCGCAAGGTTGTATGCACGAAGACGATCAGGGTTGACGTTAACGCGGATCTGCGGCGTTCTCGCACCCCACATAAATACTTCGCCAACGCCGTCTGCGTTCTCGATACGCTTTTGGATGAGTTCCTCGACCTGCTCGGTCAGTTCGATAACATCCCTTGGAGCACTGACCGTGTACAAAAGGATCGGCTGTGAATCGGGATCAGCCTTTTGTGCGACCGGCGGGTCTGCAGTGTCAGGCAGCCAGTTAGAAACACTGCTGAGCTTTTGCTGGACCTCTTGAAACGCAACGTCGGGATTTTTTTCGAGGTTGAAAGTGAGTGTTACATTTGAGCTTCCGCGAGAGGATGAAGACCTCATTTCCTCAACGCCGGGTACCGTATTCAACGCACCCTCAATTATGTCAGTGATCTCGGTCTCAATTTCTGCGGGAGCCGCGCCGGGATTCGATGTGCGGACCGAAATTGTCGGCAGATCGATCTTAGGAAAACGATCGACGCCAAGCGTGAAGAAACTAAATCCTCCGACGACTGTCAGAAACAGGACGATCACCGTTGCGAAAACGGGCCGATGAACACAAATTTCAGCTAACCATTGCATCTAAAAAACTTCTAAAAACTTACCTTGGCTCCCTCGTAAAGATTGTCAAGATTGCTTGTTGCTACCACTTCATCAGCTTCGACGCCGGAAAGTATTTGGATCCATTCGCCTTCTTCAGGCCCAAGCTGAACGACGCGCAGCTTTGCCAAGCCTTCTTGAATGACAAAAACACGATAAGATTGCGTGCTTTGATGGTTATAGACCGCCGACCTCGGAATGAATATTCCCTTGCTGCCGCCCTCGCGCGTTATGCGAGCGGTCGCGAACATTCCCTG
Organism: Acidobacteriota bacterium; assembly: GCA_019639155.1. Classification (GTDB taxonomy): domain Bacteria; phylum Acidobacteriota; class Blastocatellia; order Pyrinomonadales; family Pyrinomonadaceae; genus OLB17. The sequence continues at coordinate 5,453 of JAHBSJ010000013.1, forward strand.
CCGCAGAGCATTGTCGCCATTCTCAATGGTCGCCTCGACAATTGCTGAACGAGAAACAGGATCGACCGCCGGATTGACCGCGATCACCATGCCGGCAAAACGCCGGTCTTTGTATGCATCGACCTGCAGCGAAACGCCTCGGCCGGGGACCACATAAGGAACGTCCGCCTCAGCGATCTGAAGCTGGGCCTTGATCGGATTCGTTCTCAGGATCGTCGCTATGACCGTCGCAGTCGAAACAAACTCGCCGATAGCTACGGGACGGCTGCTGATAAAGCCTGAGAAAGGAGCCCGTATGACCGTATCTGCGATCGCCTGTTCTGCATTAGCGACTTGTGTTCTCGCAGCCTCCACATCGGCAAGCGCCGATGCGATCGCCTGATTGTTCTGACGTGCCAGATTGACCGCCGCGTCAAGCTGTTGTTTTGCAGCCCGTTCTCGAGCACGGGCAGTGTCACGCTGTGTTCGCCACTGCTCGTAAACCACCATCGAAACGTCACCTGTTTCGACCAGTTCGCGATAGCGTTTTTCATTAGCCTCGGCCTGACGCAGTTCGGCGACGGTCTGCTCGTAGTTCGCATTGGCGACCCTTACCTCCGGTATCGCTGAAGCATTGAACGAACCGCCGGGAGACAAACCTAGGCGTGCCTCTGCCTGCCGGACGGCCGCCTGAGCGCGCTTGACCGAGGCATTTGCGGATGCAAGCTGCAGCTTAGCGTCGCGGTCGTCGATCCGGGCCATCACGGTGCCGCCTGAAATGAACTGTCCGACGTTCACCGTGACGTTGGCGAGCTTGCCCGCGGTTTTCGGCGCGACATTCGAGGACTCATCGGCCGACAAACTTCCATTCGCCTGAATGACCGATGCGACATCACGGGATTCGCTCTTACCGACGGTGATGGTTACGGTATCGCTGGCGGTTTCTTCCTCGGCTCTGTTTGGAGGCGGAGGTGACGAATTGCTGCCGCCTAAAAATCCGCAAGCCGAGCTTGCGACTGAAACGCAAACAGCAAAGGAGAGTAGCTTTGATCTTTGTTTGATCATGATCAAGATAAAGTCAATTCTAACTTACGTATTCGCACTAATTAACCTAAGATATGTAAAGAATTGTCAATCTTTATTTACGCACTTTTACGTGCACGACAGTTTCTGGTCTAAAAAACAACGATAAATTTAATGGTCTATTATGGAACAGATCACAGCTATCGAATTGAAGCAACGCCTCGATGCGGGCGATGACATACAGTTAATTGACGTACGGCAGCCTGACGAATACGAATTCGCAAAGATCCCCGGTGCTAGACTTATACCGCTCGGAGAGGTCCTGCAGCGAGTATCCGAGATCGACCCGAATCGCGAGACCGTCGTTCATTGCAAGATGGGCGGCAGAAGTGCAAAGGCGATCGAGGCTCTGCAGCAAGCAGGCTTTACGGGGAAACTGATCAATATGGCAGGCGGCATTACCGCTTGGTCGAACGACGTTGATCCTAACGTTCCGAAGTACTGAAAGTTGTTCAACCGTTATCGGAGACGTCGATATCAAGATCAATGTCGGGAGCAAGCCGCACGATCGACATCCCTTCCTGCGCTGTGGTCCGGCAAGCAATGACGGCCTTTTCCTTTTCACCGTTCCTCAGCCAGACCTGACAGTTCAGGCAGTCGCCGTTCCAACAGAAGTCACCGTAAGAAATGCTCTCAGTGTCGAGAAACTGAAAACCGCGAAGAAGCGAATTGTTCTCGGGCACATTGACCTTTTGGCCGAGTATTTCTATCTCGACCAGTTTCTCGTAGGGTTGGAACATTTCCGGCAGCGTCATAAAGTCTAGAGGCACGTTACGCAGGCGGTGTGCGGCGCAAGCTAGATTATCTTAACGAAAAGGTGTAATTTTGAACAATGGCGTTAGTGATATACAGCAAGCCGGGCTGTCCCTACTGCGATCAGGCCCGCGATCACTATAATGCCAGCAACATCGAATTCATTGAATACGACGCACAGAACGATCCCGATCATCAACGCAATATGCTTGAGCTTACGAACGGTGATACCGTCGTTCCGGTTATCGTTGAGGACGGCGTCGTAGTTCAGTCGGGCTGGGGAAGTCCGCCGCGGGGTTGCGTAATAATTCCCGCGTGAATGATTTTGTAAGGAACTTTTTGGCGTAGGAGCGTCTCTAATTGAGAGAACAGCCCCTCCGCGTTCAATATGATCGGTTCTCTGATCAATCAATATAAGTTGCTCGAGAAGATCGGTTCCGGTGGACAAGGAACCGTCTATAAGGCCCTCGATACAAAGCTCAACCGCACGGCCGTGATAAAGGTCCTTCCGCCTGAACTCACGCAAAAGACCGCGAACTTCAAACGTTTCGAACGCGAAGCACAGCTCTGCTCGCAGCTCGATCATCCCAACATTTGCACGATCTACGATTTCAATGAGGACAACGGCGTCTATTACATCGCAATGCAGTATATCGATGGAAAGAACGTCCGCCAGCTCGTTTCGGGACGCCCGCTAGAGCTGAAAAGCGCACTGTCCATCACCATACAGGTTGCTGACGCCCTGGCCTACGCTCATTCAAAGAACATCATCCATCGTGACATCAAGGCCGGTAATGTGATGGTGACAGATTCCGGACAGGCGAAGATACTCGATTTTGGACTGGCAAAACTGCTTGAGGACGAGCATTCCGATATTCCCGAGGGCGTGGACCGTTCAGAGATCACCGAACTCGGAATTCCCTACGGCACTGCGACCTACGCCGCTCCGGAACAGGCACGCGGCGAGCGCGCCGACGAACGCAGCGATATTTTCTCTACCGGCATACTGCTTTACGAAATGCTGACCGGCATCTGGGCTTTTCAGGGCAAGAACGTCGTTGACGTACGCCATCAGGTGCTTTACGGCACTCCGAAACCGCTCGCAGAGATGCGTAAGGACCCGCTCCCGCCGCAGCTTCAGCAGATCATCGACAAGTCTCTTGCAAAAAACCCCAAAGACCGCTATCAGAAGATAGCTCACTTGCGCGACGACTTGCGGGCCGTACTTCAGCAGGTTGCGGGCGGCGCTATGCAGCCGACGACATACAGCCCTTCGCATGCCGATGGCAGCAAGATGAAACGCGTCCTCAACTGGTTCACAGGCCGTTCCGTTCCTGAATCGTCCTCGCTCGGCTCGTCGCCTGCCCTTACCAGTTCGCCGTCGTTCTCGCCCGACCTGTCGATGACGGCGACCGGCACTGAGAAAAAGAGCGTCGCGATACTGCCGTTCAAGAATTTAGGCAAGGATCCCGCGTCCGCCTTCTATGAATTCTCGCTCGCTGATTCGGTGATCACGGAATTGGCGCAGATACGTTCGATCATCGTTCGGCCTTCGTCGGTCATTTCAAAGTATCAGGGTTCGGACATCGACCCGCGTCAGGCGGGCAAAGAACTTCGCGTTCACGCGGTCTTGTCCGCCGGTTTCATGCGTTCGGGCGAACGTCTCCGCGTTACGGCGCAGCTTCTCGACGTTGTTTCCGGCGATATTTTATGGAGCGAACGCATCGACGCCGAGGGCAACGACATACTCGCGATCCAGGACGAGATCGCGCAGCATATTCTCGAAGGCTTGCGTCTGGAGCTCTCAGACATAGACGCGGAAAAGCTCGGCAAACGTGCGACGGACAATGCCGCGGCGTGGGAAGAGTATCTGCGAGCCCGCGATCATTTCGGACGCTTCATTTTCCGCAGTATCGACCCCGAAGATTGCGATCTCGCCATCGCCAACTTCAAAAAAGCCATCGAACTCGACTCGCATTTCGCTCTCGCATACAGCGGTCTCGGTGCGTGTTACGCAAATCGCGTATTCAAAGGCCTCGGCGAACCCGAAGACTACACCTACGCTGAGGCGGCGTTCTCAAAAGCCTTCTTTTACGATCCAAACGTCGTCGAGGCTCGTGTTTTGATGGTCATGATCTATATGGCCCGCGGCGAGAAGAAAAAAGCGCGTGCCGAGATCGAATTGCTGCAGAAACAGTTCCCAAACGACGCCGCCTTGTATTTCGTCACCGGCGTGATCAATCGGCTCGACGGCAAATACGAAGAATCGCTCCGTGCCTTCGAAAAACTAGCCCGCCTGGACCCCGCGGCGCGTGCCGTGGCGGCTTATAACCGTGCCCGCATCTTTATTTACCGGCGTGATTTCGACCGTGCGCAGGAAGAGCTGGACAAAGGCTTCAAGGCCGAAAAAGAGCATCCGATGCTGCAGATTTTCCAGTCCGGGCTCTATTATTACCGCGGCCAGAGCGAAAAAGCGCTCGAACTGATGCGTAAAGTTCTCCGCGAAAACCCTCGCATGGACGGCATTCGTCCGCTTTTCGCGATATATCTCGCCGGCAGCGGCCACGGCGACGAAGCGCGGGAGCAATTGACCGAAGACGCCCTCGCGATCTCGCGCGCGGACCACGACATGGCTTATTGGGTCGGCGCGACGTACGCGCTGCTCGGCGAGCCCGATAACGCCTTCAAATGGCTGAATAAAGCCGTAAAACTCGGCAATCACAACAAACCGCACTTCGAAAACGACCCGAACATCGCCTCTCTCCACGCTGACGAACGCTGGCATCAGCTCCTCGCCAAGATCGACGAAAGCCTCGCCGACTAAAAACCGCCGCAGAAGCCGCAAAAACCTTGGAAATTTCGTTCACACCGCTGCGTGACGCAAAAAACTCGCGGAAATTTCGTTCACACCGCTGCACGTCGCGTTCACACCGCTGTAAGCGCGAAAAATTCCACTGTAAGTTCGATTCACAACGCTGCAATTCGATTCACACCGCTGCAAGCGCGAAAATTTCCACTGTAAGGTCGATTCACAGCACTGCAGCGTCGTTTTTCCGGCTGCACGTCGCAAAAAAACCGCTGCACGCCGCGTTCACAACGCCACGCACCGCATTTTTTTCGCCGCAACGCCGTCCGCGACGCTGCGAATCGCATATTTTTCGCGTTTTTCGTACAAAATTCACCGCGTCGCGCGTTCAAACCGCCGCGTGATCGATAATATCGGCCGCAATTCGCCGCAAATTTCGGTCGAAATGATCCGCGGCTAAAAAAACCGCTTGCAATCCGCCGAAAAGGGTGTATACTACCCGCAAAGTTTTACAGTAGTATCCAAGTTCGCTTGGAAATGGCCTTTTCCCTATCCCAACGGAGGTTATTTCATGAACGACAGAGACAGACGGCGTTATGAGGCTGTTGCGCGCGTCGCGCAGTTCGGCGTGGACAACGCGGCGGATTTCAGCGGGTTCATCGCGGGTAAATTCAGCGAAATTGCCGCGAAATCCACGGAAATTGAGACGATCGCAGGTACGAAAGAGTCCGAATTCGGTGAATTCGGCCAGGCTTTCGAGCAAAAGGCAACGGCACGCGAAAATTTGCGCGAAGACATGGCCGCCATCGCCCGCACCGCACGCGCTATGGAGTACCAATTCGACGGCATCTCGGATCTTTTCCAATACCGGCGAAATTTGCCCGATGCGCAGCTCCTCGCACGCGCACGTGCCTTTTTTGACGATTCGGCTGCATACGAGAGCGATTTTGTGGACTACGGATTGTCCGCTACGTTCCGCGACGAACTTAAGAACGCCGCGGATGCCTTCGAAGCCTCGATGGACACGGGCGCCACCGCCACCGCCGAGCGCGTCGCAGCGACGGCCGACGTTTCTGCCCGCGTCGCCGAAGGAATGCAGCTCATACGCGTCCTCGACGCCCCGGTTCGTAATATCTACGCCGGCAACGTCGGTAAACTCGCCGCCTGGATCAGCGCAAAGACCGTAGAAAAAGATCCCAAAAAAACAACCCCACCCCCGGGACCGTAAATATGAAACATGCGACCGCAGCGTTCGCCGCGACGCCGCAAAAGGAGGAAATTATCATGCAAAGGGCAACGTTTGTCAGACGGATCGGTTTTCTGGTCGGAGTTTTGATCGCGCTTTCCGCGTTTGCAGGAAATGCCGCTGCAAAGACGACCTGCCAGCCGATGCAGTATGGACCCGCCTACTGGGGCGGCCCTGCCGTCGCGCTCGGGCAAAACTGCGTTTCGGAGGTAGAATTTTCCAGATTTTATCAAAAAGCGACGCCCCAGGTGCAGTCACAATGGTGCTGGGCAGCCGTCATATCAATGATCTTTGATTATTACGGATATTCCGTTTCACAAGCGCGTATTGTGCGTGAGGCATACGGTGCTGAGTTTAATTGGCCTGCAAAATCAGGAGAGGTGATTGCACGCCAGATAAATCGGCAGTGGATCGACGACCGCAACCAACGATTTTCATCCACGGTGACGTCGGCCTATGACGCTTTTGCGGGTTTCAGCGCAACCACCAACGAAATCCTTATAAATGAACTCCACAATGAGCGGCCATTCATTATCGGAACAAAAAACCACGCCGTCGTCGGTACATCGATACAATATTGGCGTTTTCCGAACGGAATGATAGGAAATGTCGGTGCGGTCGGGGTTTTTGATCCGTGGCCGATGTCACAGCGTGCGCGCGGGCTCACACCGGCAGAAATGACCGCAATTCAGAATGGCGGTCAGCTTTCCTTCATCGCAAGCCTGTCCGTTCGGAGTTTTTGATCGCTCTGCAGGAGGCCCTCGCGATCTTTATGCCTCGCGGCGGATGATCTCCGCTGCGGGGCGTTTCGCGACATTTTGCGCCGCATTCATTTGGGTATATTATGAGGACATTCCCGCGACGTTCAGATAAATAGGAGGCATTTCGAGTTATGAGGACCAATTTGGCGTTCATTGCTGTGATCTTGTTTTTCGTATTGGGGTGCGGCAGTTTCAATTTCAATGAGATGGCGAACAAGGCTCTGGATCAGGCGAACGCCGACCGGCCCGCTCCGCCCACGACCGTGGAGAAAGAGGGTTACGTGGCGTCGGAAACGGGCACAGAGAAGGAGAAACCGTCCGCGGGCAGGTCGAACGTGCAGGGCAAGGTGCTTTTCAACGAAAAACCGGCGTCGGGCGTTGAAGTGAAGCTGTGTCAGAAGTTCAGCTCGATGCTCGGCTGCCGCGAAACGCAGTACACGACCAAAACCGACGACGCGGGCGAATATCTTATCAAGGACGTCGAACCTGGCGATTACGAAGGGCTTATAGTGAAGGTATTTGACACTCCCGCCTATGTTTTTGCGACAAAAGGCTCGATAATTTCGGCCGCGAAATACAAAATGGAGCCCGACAAAACGTTCTTTGCTCCGGCGACGAATCTTTTCAAGTCGGACATCAAAACACAGAGTCCAAAGGCCAACGCCAAGGTCGATTCAGCCGCCTTTGAGGCGAAATGGGAACCCTATCCCGACGCGGCGTACTACAAGATCAGCTTTTTCGCCACAGAAGTGAAAGCCCTGTCGCCGTACATCAATCACAGGGTGGAAGATGCGTCCTTCAAGCCGGATAAGGCTTTCACCAACGGCGAATGGCGTATGAAGATCGACGCATTCAATGCGAATAATATAAAGATCGCCCAACTCAAAGATGATCTGAAATTCACCATCACAGGCGGGCCCAATTGATCGCGTTGCTACTGAGCGGCGTTGCGTTCGAAGACAAATTCGTTGCAGCCGAGCCCGACGCCGCCGGATCTGATCTTTTGCAGCGAAAATCCGCGCTTCTTGTAAAATTCGAAGATCTCATCGACGGTCGCGACCTCGTACGGATAGCCGCCGACCCAATCTATGATGTCATGCCAGCGGTTCATGCCGCGGCCGTTTTTATATCGCGTCCACGAATGTAAATATGTTTGCGGCCGCAGTTTTATCATCGACGCGGCGAGCCGCTTCAGCTCGTCCGGCATTATCACCGCCGCGGCAAAAGGTGTTTTCAGCACGCGCGGCAAACGGCAATAGGTTTTTTTGATCCAATGCCAACGCGCGGCTTGCGAACCTGTGTCGTTATAGATCGCAACGAATAATTTTCCGCCGTCGCGCACCGGGATCGCCGCATTTTCCAGCGCACGCCACATCTCGCCCGTATGATGAAGCACACCCCAGGAATAGACGATGTCAAAGCTGCCTAACCGCTTCAAATGATCGGCGTCGAGTGCGGACGCCTGCTCGATCGTCCAATCGCTGTCCCCGTCGAAATATCGCCGCCGCAGTTCCGTCGTACATGCAACGGAATTCGTATCAAAATCCAGCGAATGCACACGCGCACCCAATTTCCTCGCCGCCAGCGAGAACAGCCCGCTCCCCGAGCCGATGTCGAGGAACGATTTGCCCGCGAGGCTGTCGCATTCGAGCATTTCTTTCAGCGACTCAACGGCGGTCTGTATTCGGTCTTCGTCAAGCACGCTCAGGAACGCGGCCCAGTTCTTGCCGAATTCGAACCGTTCGCCCGCCGCCACTTCGCGGCCATGCTGCTCCCTGATCTCTAAATTCTCTGTTATCACGGCATTCATACGTTTTTAGCGACAAGTTATGAGTGATAAGTGATAAGACTCTCGGGCGTCCACCTTTTTCTCGTCACTTATCACTTATTTCTTTTCACTGTACTTTCTACAAGGCGTCGAAGCTCTTCAACTTTCGCCTCCCAGCTTTCATTGCGGATCGCGTCGCTTACGTCGGAACGCGGCCTCGGTCTTTCCAATGCAGTTTCGATCTTTGCGATGAAATCCTCGTGAGATTCACCGACGAGGCAATCCGCCAGCACACGCACCTCGGGAATATCGGTGGAAACCACAGGCAAGCCGGCGGCGAGATATTCGCGCACCTTCAGAGGATTCGCGGCCAGCGTCAGGTCGTTTATTACAAAAGGATTTATCGCCACATCGAATGCAACGCAATACGCCGGCAGTTCGGCGTAAGGCTTGCGGCCGAGGAAGTGAACATTGGGCACGCCGTTCAGGATTTTCACCTTTTCTTCCGCATCAACGGCGATCTTTCCGACCAGCACCACCGAACCTTGCGAAAAATGCTCTGCAGTTTTCTTTATTAACTCGTAATCGACCCAATCCGCCAGCAGGCCGTGAAAACCAATGATCGGCCGCGGTAAATTCGCGACGTCGGCGGGTATCTTCACCTCACCATCGACCGCGGTCCTGAAATGCCGCCAATCCGTTCCGTGACGTATGATATGCGTGTTCGCGTTGAATTTTTTCTTGTCCTCGTAGAGTTTTTCCGCCGAAACCACGACCAGATCGGCATCGCGAAAGAGTTTTTCCTCGATATCTTTGAGCGCCTCGCTGCCCGTAAAGGCGGTGTATTCGTCAACGCAATAATAGATCAGTTCGCTTTCGTCGAGCTTGCCCGCGATCATTCCGGCAGCCGGATTGAAGACCATGTTGACCACGTCTTTCATTTCCAGCTTCGAGATCGCCTTCTTGATCTGACGCAACAGCGTCCTCTCATTCCAAGCAACGATCGCCGGACTGCCGTAAGCCGGGATCGCGAAGGGATTCAGTACAAAGATGTTCGGTTCGACCTCGCGGATCGGCTCGGTAAAGCTTTTCAGCTTTCGAAAGATCCGCGACGCATCTTTTGCCGATGCGGTCGGCATTCTGTTAGCAATTGCGTTGACCCAAAGGATGCGGTTGTCCTTCGCAAGCACACGCATCAGATGCGTCTTAGACAGCGGGTCGCCCGTCCAGTCGTGCGAAAAACAGAGAATATCGCGGCCCCGCAAAGCCTCGCGTTTCGTCGTGATCTCACTTTTTGCCGTGTCAGGTGCCATTTTTTATGCTGCTCGTGCTGAACGGATCTTGCGTTTAAGGGTTTCCGGTATCGCGTTATAGGTTTGCAGAGCTACGCGGCTCAGCCGCTCGCGGTTCGCATGCAGCCGCAGAAATGTGTTGTCCTTTCGATATCTCCAAGTGCTCCATATCTCACCGCCGAATCGAGCCAAAAACGGATGCGAAGCCCCCATGCTGAGCCATCGAAATCTCCGCTCACATGCCCACTCGATCGCGCGCCAGGCCAGAAGCTCGTTCGGATGAAAACGCTGACATTCCTGCAAAGAATTGTTGGCCGCGTATTCAACGACGCCGCCGGGGAAGTAGCGGAAATAGGTTCCCGCAACGACACGGCCGTCATGGACGGCGATCAGGGTCTTCCGAAATTTCGCTCCGATCAGGGTACGGAAATCTTCCTCATTGTCCGCTGCAATGCCTTTCTTCGCCGTCCAATCGCAGTGGATGGCATAGAGTTGTTCGACTTCCTGCTCCGTTTCGAGGTCTTTTACGGTGACGAGGCCTTGTTTTACTACCTTTCGTATCTGCGAACGCCGGCGCTCTGCAAAGCCCTTGAAAAGCTCATCGGCCCCTTTGCTCAGATCAAGCATTACTATCCGATCGGCGCCGGTCGCCTGTCGTGCTTCGAAGGAATTCACATTCCGTTCAACCGGCCGCCAGAGATGAATGTCAATAAGCTCGGGGTTCGACCCTAGTGAGAGAACACCGCTGACAAGGCATTGAAACGCCGTTCCGAATTCGGTGCCGCTGAGAAACGCCGACTGAGGCCGCACTGCAAAACCCGACAACACGTGTCCGCCATCGACTACACCCGTTAATGCCGCAACGATCTTTCCTTCATCTTCCGCCAGCACAGCGAACCGCCGGCCGGCACCGACAAATCGGTCATTGAAGTACTCCGGCGAGGCGTAATGCGTAGCCATATCAGCGTCGGCGAGCATCGCCAGCCAGCGATCCTCGACATCGCGTTCGGGATAATCTGTCAGGATAATAGGTTTCATTTCGCTGCCTCGCCGTCGAAGAATTGCCGCTGCCAGATCTCGAAATTCATCAGAGCCCAAATGCGTTCGTCGTGATTCGCGCCGGAATCATGCTCTGTGACCAGGCGTTTAACCGCATCGCGATCGAAAATGCCCCGCGACGTAGCACGTTCACTGAGAACATATTCGTCGACGATATTTTTGAATTCACCTCGGAACCACTTCCCTACCGGGACGGGAAAGCCCATTTTGGGCCGCTCAAGTATCTCGGCGGGCAAGATGCCCTTCATCGCCTCGCGGAGTATCCATTTTGTCGTTGAACCTCGTAGCTTCATTTCACGCGGCAGACGTGCGGCAAACTCCACCAGTTTGTGATCGAGAAACGGAACACGGCTTTCGATCGAAGCCGCCATCGACATCTGATCCTGTTTCATCAGCAACTCGTGAAGATAGGTTTTTGTGTCGGCGTAAAGCAGTTTGTCGAGAATATCTTCTGCGTCGGTCTTTCCGATCCAGCTTCTTTGCAGGATGTAAGGGTCATCCTCACCGATCCTTTCGCGTGTCTCTCGGGAGAACAACTTTCTTTGCATCTTTCGCGGGAATACACCGAAGTTGTCGAAGAAAAGATTTTCGATGTCAGCTTCGCGGCTAAGGAATGTTCGGCCGAGTTTTCGCCCGAAACCGCCTGGCAGCGTCGCGACGCCGCCTCGAACCGCATCCCGGACGAATGATGGCGTGACAGCCTCGTATTTTTGTCCCAGCGTCAGCAATTGAAGCGTCTTCGCATATCGCCCATATCCCGCAAGCGTCTCGTCGCTGCCCTCGCCTGTCAATACGACCTTGACGTGCTGCTGTGCGAGTTTTGAAACAAAATACAACGGCACGCTTGCGATAAAACCGATCGGCTCGTCTTCGTGCCAAACGAGTTTTGGAAGTTCAGCGAAGAATTGTTCCGGCGTGATCGTGATCTCGTGATGGTCGGTTTTGAATACACGAGCGACGATGCGGGCGTATTCAAGCTCGTTTGCTCCGCGTTCGTCAAACGCAACGGAGAATGTCTTGATCGGCTCCGAAACCATCTGCGACATCATCGCGGCGATCGCCGACGAATCGATGCCGCCCGACAGGAACATTCCCAGCGGGACGTCTGCCATCAGCCGCAGTTCAACGGCTCGGCGGAACATCTCACGCCACGTCTCGACCGCGTCGGCATCCGGCATCGGCTCGAGCTTGGGTTCGAACTTGAGGTCCCAATACTCTCTAATTTCGATCCGCCCGTCTTTCCAGAGCAAAGTGTGTCCGGGCAGCAGGCGCTTTACGCCGAGAAAGAGCGTCTCGTCGCCGGACGTGCCGTGATTAGCGAACTGATCCGGAAGTGCGTTGTAATTCAATTGCGGTTTGACCGCATCTACAGCGAGCAGCGATTTGATCTCTGATGCGAAAAATAGCGAACCGTCGTCGTCGTGAACATAGTAGAGCGGCTTAACGCCGAATCGGTCGCGGGCCAGAAAAAGCTCCTTTTTCGCGGCATTCCAAACTGCGAACGCGAACATTCCGCGAAGATGCTCGACGCAGTCCCGGCCGTGTTCGGCGTAAAGATGTAAGATGGTTTCCGTGTCGCTGCGATTTGAGAAAACATGTCCGCGGGCGATCAGATCTCCGCGCTCGTCAGCGTGGTTATAAACCTCGCCGTTGTAAACGATGGTCAGATCGCCGTATGTCATCGGCTGCGCCCCGTGAGCGACATCCACGATCGAAAGCCGCCGATGACCGATGCCGACATTACCGTCGGTAAAAACACCTCCGGCGTCAGGACCGCGGTGATGCAAAATGTCGCGCATTGCGATCAGCTTTGCCTCGCTAACCTGTCGTCGGGATGCGGGAGAATATGCGATGCCGTTTATGCCGCACATACCAAGAATAGAAATTACGAATAGGCCTGTTTTTACTGAATTTTGTGGGAGCCGGTGAGGCTTTTACTAGAATACAGGCCGCCGGCCAATATTGGAAGAAAAATATGGCTTATTGGCTTCGAAAATTGGCAAAACAATTGGATTTTTTGCGGTTTTCAGCGTTTTCTTCCTCGACGCTTGCATCGTGACAGAAGTAATGACAACAAATGCGATCCGCGTAAGGCCAAAGGAAAGGCAGCCAAGCCGTCGACCGGGTTATTTGCGTATCGCTCTACCGCTGCTTTTCTCGGCCATGCTTCTATTTGGGTTCGGCTGGGAGTGGAACAGCGATCATCTCGGTTTGTTCTATTCTCAGCCCGAGATCACTGAGATGAGCGATGGCGGGCGCGTGATAAAGGTTCCTGCCGGCGGAAATCTCCAAGCCGCGGTGGATCGAGCAGAGGCGGGCGATACCATTGAACTCGAAGCCGGCGCAACATTTAGCGGTCAAATAGATCTGACCAAGAAGAACACCGCCAAACCGGTTACGATAATTTCCTCGGCAGCGAGCAAGCTGACAGAGGGAAAACGGGTCACACCTGCTGATCGGCCGCACATGGCACGGATCGTCTCCGGAATGATCGGCCGCGCGGCGTTGATGGCGTCGAACAGTGCGAGCGGATATCGCATTGTCGGGATCGAGTTTACATCAACTAGTTCGCGTTATAACTACGGCCTCGTCGTTCTAGGAAATGGCGAGACGCGTCCCGAGAACGTGCCCTCGGACATCGAGATCGACCGTTCCTACATTCACAGCAATGGCGGCCGCGGTTCGGTTCGACGCGGTATCGCACTAAACAGTGCGAATACGACGATAAAAAACAGCTACATCGAAGGTTTCGCATATCCCGGCGAGGAAACACAAGGCATCTGCGGATGGACAGGAACGCGAAACGTGCGTATTTATAACAATTACGTCGAGGGCGGCGCAGAGAATATAATGTTCGGCGGCGCCGATCCGGCAAATGCGGAACTCATCCCGACAGATATCGAAGCCACCGGCAACCATCTGAGCAAATCACGTTCGTGGAACAAAGAAGCCACGATGAAGACGCTCTTCCAGCTAAAAAATGCGAAGAATGTCCGTTTCACCGGTAATCTGCTGACCGACAATCTGAAAGGCTCTGCGTTTCGTATCACAGTTCGCAATCAGGACGGAAAGGCTGCGTTCTCGACCATCGAGAATGTCATTATTCGCGACAATATCATCGATACGACCGGCGACGGCGTCAACATCCTCGGCCGCGACGACACCTATGCGAGCCAGACACTGCGAAACCTGACCATCGAGAACAACCTGTTCCTGAACGTCGGTACGAACGTGCTTGAGGGCGGCGGCTATTTTGTACTGGTGAATGACGGCGAAGGAATCATCATTCGCAACAATACCGTTCTCAACAACGGCAACATCACGACGTTTCATGGTGCGATGCCTCGTGGCTTCGAATTTTACGACAACATCGTAGGCCACGGCGACTATGGCATTCACGGACGCCTGGACATGCGTTCCGATGCCGCACGAGCGATGTTTTTTAACAACATCTTCGTTGATCTAAACAGGATCGACCCATCGGCGAGGTCATTTCCGCCCGGAAATGAATTCGTTTCAGGAGTTTCGGAATTGGGGTTTGCTGATGCAGCCGGTGGCGATTATCGCCTCTCGCCGAACAGCCGCTTCGCCGGCAAAGGCCGCGACGGCAAGAATCCCGGAGCGGGCCTTATCTCGTCGGGCAGAGGCGGCTCAAGATAACGGTTTCGGTCATTTGCCACTGTCCACTGATCTCCGGCTGTCTTATATTGCTGCCAACTTTGTGTAAAGCCCAATAATATCGGCAACATTATCGGTCTCCGGCTCGGGACAATGCTGTCTCGGCGTGGTTGACAGGACTTCACTGACGGCGGCCGCGACCGTCTCCGGTTCGTGATCATCGATTAGGTGGACGCCTTCCGGGCGAAGTCCGGTTTTCGATGCAATAACGGGTGTTCCGAGGAAAAGCGATTCGCGGACAGAAATGGCGTCGCCGTCGAATCGCGTAATTCGAAGCATTACATCAGCTTGCTCTATTAATTTCATTACAACATCGTGCTCGATAGAGTCCGCCAGCAATACGCAGTCTGCAAGTCCGACGTCCAGGATCGCATCTAAAGCCTGTTCGCGAAGCGAGCCGCCGCCTACGATCATCAGGCCGGCATTTGGAAAGGCGGCTTTGATCTGATCCATTGCATCGATCAAAAGCAGCGGCTGATATTCCGGCTCGAGGCCGCCAACGGCAACAAGTATCGGCGTGCGGCCTTTAATAAAGCTGGAAAGCTCTGACGGCATCTCGACCTGTTCCCTCGGACGCGTCAGCACATACGGCGGGACAACCGACAGCTTATTATTGTCGACGCCGTAACGGCGGAACACAGCGGCGATCTCTTCGTTGACCGCAATGATGTGATCGAACTGCCTGAAGACGGCTGCAGCTAATGTTGCCGGCGATGCGGCACGCCCCGTCTGCGAACTCGGGAAGCCTCCGGAGTGCATGGTCAGCACTTTTTTGCCACGGCCGAACATCGTGACCGCGGCCGCCAGAGCGATCACACGCAGCGTTATTTCGCCGCCCAGATGGAGATGTGTGATGTCCGTTGTTGACGCTCTCAGCATCTTGACCAGTTCAAGCGGAGTACGAGGGAAAGAAATCCCGTCAAATTCTGGCTCTGCATTACTTTTTGTCGTCGCGATCACATTGCAGTCATCGCCGCCGTTCAATAGCCTTTCGCGTATCGCAAATACATTTCGGCTGACGCCGCCTTCCGGCGGTGGCACGGGACCGAGTTGTACGACACGCAGTTTCATTTTACTTTTGCGGCAAGCAACCGCTCATACATTGCAATTGTCCGATCCAATTGAACCGCTGATGAGAACTCTTTTTCGACCTTTGCCCTGCCTCTTTTGCCAAACGAGCGTGCCATCTCTTGGTCATTGAGCAGGACCGTAAGTTTTTCCGCCAATGCTTTGTAATCGTCCGATGCTACGAGAAACCCGGTTTGACCATCGACTATCGCTTCGCCGGCACCGCCAACATCGGTCGCCGCCACCGGTTTTCCGGCAGCCATATATTCGAGGATAGAATTTGAAAATCCTTCGTTTGTTGAGGTCAGCACGCACACATCGGAAGCGGACAAGAGTTTCGGAACATCATCGCATCTGCCAAGAAAATGAACCCGCCCGCCGACGCCGAGATCATTTGCCAGCCTTCGCAATTCAGCTTCCAATTCGCCCTCGCCCGCAATTGCGAAATGCACATCATCTCGTTGAATCGCCGCCGCTGCCCGCAATAGCATCGGCACGTTCTTAACGTCGTGACGCAAGTTCGCGACCAGCGTTACCAGTTTTGGATCTGGAGGTACACCTATTGACAATCGAACCGCGGAAGCATCACCACTGTCAACGAAGCGTTCGGTATCAATGCCGTTATAAATAAGCTCGATCTTTAATTCAGAGACGCCGCATTCGTCCGTCAGGTGTTTTCGGACGGCCCCCGAATTGGCGACGATCGCATCGGCCCTGCCTAATGCGATGCCCTCTATGAACTTCTGCGTTCCCGACCGCATTCCGCCGGTCTCGCGTTTCGATGCCACTCTTTTTGGCGTCCGAGCGAAAGATGCCGCGGCCATTCCAAATACATTCGAATAGAAGTCGTGTGTGTGTACGATCGATATATTGTTCTCTTTGAGAAATGCTGTACACGCGCGTACCTGCCGAACAAAATTCACATCGTAGAACGAACCGAGTGGAAACTCCGCGATCTCGCCGATCCCGAGCGATTCAACACTCTCACGCAGAACTCCAGTTCCGTCGAGCACAGCCACACGAACGTCAAACCGCCCGTCACGCACCAACATCTCGGTCAATGCCGCGGCCTGACGTTCGGAGCCGCCTTGATTAAAGCTTCCGAAGAATTGTACGACTCTAGGTTTCACTTTGGAGATCTATCCGATGTCGGCCGTCCAAAGGCCTTCGTCCGTTGAGATGTAAAGCTCTTTTCCGAGCCTGCGAATATTGGCGAATTCGAGCGGCTGCCCGGCAAAGATCTCTATCCCGCGTATGCTCAGTGAATCACCGCCTATCAGTAACATCTCGTCAGGGAATTCTCCGCTGTCAGTCAAACGAGCCCATGAATAGCGGAAATTTGATGCGAAAACGCCGTTGTCAGTTGATTCAGACTGGTTGTCTGCGAAGATGAAAAGGTCCGTGAATACGCCGGTTCTAACGACGAATGCACGCCCGAAATCGACCGGCACCTCACTGACGTTCGGCGACTCGCCGATCACAGGGAACAAGAACGTAAAGAACTCCTGCTTACCGACCCCTGCGGCCGAGTAACGGCAATAAGCCGCGTTCTTTTTGTTTCCGTGAACACGCGAGACCCAACTTTCCTTCTGCTGCCAAAAGCCGTCGTCGCCGAAGGTATGGAGTTTGAATCCTTGGCCTTCAACGAAACTCCCATCGCCCGATACTGATACATCAACGTCGGCGTCAAAATGAAAATGCAGATCATACTCGTGTACACGCTGTGCATCGGCCTCGTCACGTATCACCCAGTAATCGCCTTTCAAAAACAGTACGCTGCGACGATGAGTCACAGGGTCTTCTAATCGTCTATATCCGTCGTGGCTTCCTTCAAAGTGATCGAAACGCGGCTGCGAGATCCACTTTTCTGCGGTTGCGTTTGCCCGCGAGTGCCACCCAAAGGTGCTTCCGGGCTCTGACGACGATCTGCCGTCAACTGTCAAAGTGTTGTGGGCCGCAGTCGAACGAAACAGATCACGCATCTCCATTGACTCGTGATATGTGTATGTTCCGGGATCGACAAGAATACACTTCCCGTTCAGCGCCGCGACAATAGAAAGCGTGTCCGCGTGGCCGTGTCCTCCGGACAATGCTCCGATCTCGCCGCAGTCGATGTGCAGGTAGTTATCCAATTCACCTGAGCCGTCACGCATCACATATTGGCCGCCGACACCAAAATCCCTTGACGCCATATCGGGTGCAGAGGCGCTGATCGACCGGAAAGTGTTGATACCGGCCTCGCCTAAGAGCCAGAACACGACTTCGATCTCATTGCCCGCACACGATCTCATCTCACCGCTGCTGAATAAGACCGAACCCACAGCAAGGCTTCCTCGAAAATCGTTCGGCGGGGCAGACGACAGCGGAAGCAAGCTCCCTCCGTCATCGTCCCCTATCAAGGGCGTAGTCCCATCGGGCATCGCTACCGTCGAAAGATAGTCAAATGCCTTGCCGAGCAGTTCTTCCAACTTGCTGTGCGAGACGTAGCTGCCGGACGAAGGCTGCAACGATCGCAGTATTATGAAATGCGTGTAAATATCAACGGTGTATTTTTGATACCAAGTGCTCTGTTCGAAATAGACACCGTCAGAATGGATCTGCTTTTCCGCCTCGGCGAGAAGGATCTCACTTGCGAGTTTCCTCCATGATGCTGCCCTGCGGAAATACGGGAACTGTGTGCCGAGGTAATACAGTCCAAGTGCCTCACCGGTCAAGTGTGTATTGGGGCTGAAGTATTTTGAAAGGTACTTTTCAATATGGCGGCCGTGCCGATAGAGATAGTTGGCCGCTTCCATGAAATGTTTGGGCGTAAAGCTGTCCGAATCGCGGAATAGATGAAACGCCCATATCCAGGACATCGTGCGAAATGAGACCTCCAGACTGCTCGACCAATTGATGCCTACACCAGGTGGATTTTGCGATATCCACGATGACAGGTGCTCGACAAAACAATTCGCGTACCTTTCGTCACCGGTCAGACGATGGGCAGCTCCGAGAATGAAAAAGTGCTGATGTCGGTTCAGCTCCCATACGACCTTACGGTCGCCGACCTCAGAGGCGGGAATTCGGTCGATCTCTTTCCAATGCTGCAATGGCGCTCGTTTCTGTGAGATCGGGTCGCGATGCCAGTCAATGTCTGAACCGACATAAACGTTTCGATAGCCCAAAATGTCGAACCGCCCGCTAAGTATTCGATCCGCTTTGTCGATGATGTGCGCGCGGACGTCCGAGCGGTCAAGAATGGAGGAGATGTCCGCAATTGAATTGCCGCGAGCAGCGACGGAGGGGAAAAAGACCTTTTCACCGTTCTCGAAGAACCGTTGCCAAAGGCTTTCTGCAATTATCGGAGATCTGCCGAAATAGCCTGCATCTATACGTTTGACGAATTCCTCGTTGGACATCGAGCCGCTTTCGCCGAAACGGTTTTCCGCATAGGCAGAAATGACCTGCCCTCCGCGAGTGATCACCTCGTCAAGGCTGCGGATCTTTTTGATCTTCTCAAACGGTCTCGACATTTGCTTGTGCTGCGAACTTTCTGAGTTCTGATTCAGACCGCTCATTCATTATCGCTTTAAGGCGGTGATCGCGAAAACGATTCGGGTCACCCGAAAGACCGTCAACTGCCGCCATCGCGATATTGAAGGCCTCGCGCGTGCTGGCGAAATGTATCTTGTATTGACCGTCCTTTGCGGTTGTTTCGATCAGGTCGCCGAAAAATCTTTTTGCGTCCTCGCCGATACAGGCCCGTTGGTCGTGGTCGAAGAAGCCGTGACAGTAGAGCTTTACAAAGATCCAATCGCTTTTGCCCGCAACGGTCACATTGCCTGATATCCACCGCCGGAAACGTTCCATGTCAAGGTCTTGATTTGACGCAAGCGCCCCATCCTCTATACGCGGAAGCGGCATTCCCTTCACTCTGCGGCGCCAATTGAAAACCAAAGGACCGCTAAAGATCAGCGGAAATTTTGTGATCTTCGAGCCGACGCCGATCCTTATTCCTTTGCTGTGTGCCGCGGGCATGTCCAATGGAAGAGCACACTCATAGATCTGATTCAGAACCGGGACCTGAGTTCGATCGGGTGCCGATGGCATTGTGAAATCTGCATAACAGCCGGTCTCTGCAAGGATCGCCATTTCGTTATCGACGCCGCAGTGAAGTCCGTCGCACGAATTATCGAGGGCAAGGTTCCCGTGAACAAAGCCGTACCTAACTCGGCCCGTGTCTCGGTCGCGTGACAGGCACTTGTGACGTTCTGCGAGAGTGTCACGGAACTCCGATAATTCCCTTCGTAGATACTCTTCGTTGTCCGTACCGGGATCGCCGTGATGCAGATGGACCTCCACCTCTCCAAGTCCCTCTGCCTGCATCTCAGCCATTATATCCAAGATCTCTGGATCATACTGTTCGGCAGGGTAGAAGTTCGTATGTCGAAACTTAGTTCCGTCCTCATCGACGACCGCGTTGCCAATTGACCGAGCCATACGATGATATTCATTAAGACGACGAAGCTGATCTGTGTGACCCAAAATGCCGTTCTCGCTCCAGCCCGGCTCAAAGTGGTCGGCAATCGTGATGATGACGTGCTTCTTTTCAAAAAGCGTTTTCTCCCATAGAGCTCTGAGACGCGACGCAGGATACTTGGAAAGCCAGGGAAGGCTCCAGCGTAATTTCGTAATATTGTTGGGCTGCTGTGTCATTTGCTCGTACGGCTCTAAGCCTGCGTTGTTACAACTCCTGCAGATCTATTACGTGAAAATACCGCATTCCAATATCGCCTGATCAAGCTTTTTTCGCTTTCATCGATAAGATCCAGCCTGTTCGCGATCGCTAGGTAAACCGGGGCGAAAATAAGCCCGCATATTAAGAGAACAAGGCTGCCGCCGAAGAAGTTGAGGACACCGAGAGCGTGAATATCTAAAGTATCCTCAATGAAATGCTCGCCTGCATATTGAATATACTTGTGCACACCATTGTAAACGAAATAGGTGACGATCCCAGCCACGAGTGCTGCAAACGCGGTCTTTATGACCGGTTTGAGAAGATGCAAGTGCCGCACGCCGAGCTCGAGCTTCCTTATCACAAGCGTTTCTGCAACAACCTTTTCTATGAGGACAGCGGCAACTGCTATCGTTATTACTCCGGTCAGCGTTACCTTGCCAATTGAAAGATAGAGTACCGAAACCATCGCGGCAAGGATGATTATGCGAGTAACGAGGAAAATACGGCCCAACTCCTTGAACGACCTCACGACCGGATCCGTGATCAGGATCGCAAAAGGCAGCAGTGTGATGTTGATCGCAAAAATGGACGCGCTCATCTCAAATTGCTGCGTGAACAGTGTCGTTATAAAGGTACGAGCCGTAATGAAAAGGAATACATAGATCGGGAAGTAAACAAGCGCAAGCTTCTGCATAGCACGCGCTGTAAGCCGGATCATTTCCTCGCGGTCGCCTTTCTGCTGAAGCTCGTTCATCTTCGGAATGAGGACCGAAGACACCGATTCCGACAACATGGCTATTAATGGCACCTCGAAGCAGCCGTATGCATAGATCGCGAACTCGGCAGATGTGAACTGATATCCGACAAAATAATTGTGGATATCGTACTGAGCCATCCACAAAATACCGGTTAGCCCGAACGGGATCGCATAGCGCATCTGCTCCCAGAAAAACGCAGGATCGAACGAACGCAGGAACCCCGAAAACCGTGTTCGCAGGTACCAGATCAGTATGATGGTCTGAAGAATGCCCTGGAACATCGCCGCGTAAATGAGAGCCTCGACCGATGCAAACCAAATGATAGCCGTTCCCATCAGCAGCGTTTTTGAGAACTGTGCCGAAATTATGAAAACGGTCGCAACGCGTGCCTCCTGATTCGCTATTGCGACCATTTCCAGGAACGTCGAAAATATCCAGATCCAAATGACGATTCCGATCAGCGGTGCAAGCCGTGTGAGCTCCTCGCTGTGAAAGATATTGCCGATCGTCTGCGGATAGAGGAATAATAAAAGACACGCCAATCCGCCGACCAAAAAATTGAAGATGAGTATATTGAGGATAGAGGCGGCTCGCCGTTCCTTCTCTCGTGCGAGGAAGTAATAGGCGCTCATCGAAAAACCGAGCGGAAGGATCACCACGGCGTTTGTAATGATCTGGAATGCCTCACGGTAATGGCCGACCGATTCAAGAGCGAGATTTCTTACGATGATGAGAGGGAGAGCAAAGCTTAGGGAAAAGCCGACAAGCTTGGCCGCTAATAGCCAAGCGCTTTGTTCCCTTAAAGATCGCTTCTTTTCCTCTTGTTTCAACATCCGGGGGCAAATTCTCAAATAGCCGCCGCGAATAGGCGGCAGCCGCTGAAAGAAAAGGCGGAATCACGCTGACCTTTCAATATTCCTTACAAAAGTTATTTCGTTGCTCCGCATGGCCTTAAAGACCTTCAATAGCAGGCCGGGAGCAAACCGAGCCATGTATGCTACAGCCGTAAGTTTTAGAGATCGACGCCGCCTGTTCGCTTGCCTGAATGCCTCGGCCGCTTCACGGTTTCGGCCGCTCAATAGGAGCGATTTTCCGCTCTCGACCTTCAGGTCGGTCCGGAAATCATCAATTCGTCTTTCGGCTATAGCTTTTTCGTCGATGGTGAGGTCGATGGTCGATATTGCACGCTCGAACGCAAAGATAGACCGTTCCATTCGATTGACCGAATCGCCGGAAAGGCTGTTCAGGTGAACTCGATATTTCGCAAGGACCTTTTCCTGATATCCTATTTTCCCTCCGTTCTTTGCTATACGCAGCCACAGCAGAAAATCGTGCGCAAGGCCGTCTGCGGTATCAAAAAGGCCCGCAGCCATCAGAGCCTCGCGGCGGACCATTGTCCCGGAGGTAATGACATTGCATTTCAGATCTAGCAAAGAAGCCGGCGTCACTTCGCCATGCGAAGGAGCCGTCTGCATAAACGTGCGGATGTATGGCGAATTGTCGCCGAACAGATACGCATCACAATAGACCATGTCGAGTTCGTGTCGCCCCATAAAGACGTATTGAGACGCAAGGAAATCCGGCAGCCATTGATCGTCTCCGTCCAGAAAAGCAATGATCTCGCCGCGGGCATGCTTGATGCCGGTGTTTCGAGCCTCACTGGCGCCCGCGTTGCTCTGCTTTATATAGACGATCTCTTCCAGATAGCTGTTGATCTCACGTTCAAACCTCTTACTATCCGGCGAGCCGTCATTTATGAGGATGATCTCGTATTCGCGAAATTTTTGGGCGATGACAGATTCCAGCGTTGCCGAAATGTGTTCTGCGACATTGTACGCAGGAATAATGACCGAGATGCGCGGCACGTTGCTGAACACGTTACGGCCGACTCGCTTGATCATCTGAATGTCCTTTTGCCTGCCTTCCGTCATCTTTCAGGTCTTATCGGTTCCCAGCTTGCGAAACGTTCGCCGCGGAGGAACTTGTAAAAAGCTATTACCGACGCAATGTTCGCCAGCACAAAATACTGCGGGATCGATAGAATGCGGGATCGCAGCCCGGCTGTCTCGGTGATCCAGCCGACGACCGCCAAAATATAAAAGATCGCCTGCAAAGCGAATAAGGTGCTGTAAAAACTGCCAGACGAGATCAAGACCGCGTTTGCAATAAACATAGCGGCAAGCAAGATCGGCACAGCATATCGAAGCAGTTTGTGTGAGATCAACTGTATGGCGTAAAAGCCGCTCTTGAACGGGTTCATCATATCGCGGTTCCGCCAGAGGTCCGCGAACGTTTGCGCGATGACACGTATTCGCATCCGCAGTTCCGCGGACGAATCTCGATTAACGTGTTCGTAGCAGACCGCGTCAGGGGCAAACACGGTGCGAAGCCCTTTTCGGTACAATACGGTGCAGATAAGAAAATCCGAACACGCCTCCGGATACATCGGGACATATGCCGATCGTCGGACCGCGTAAAGGCATCCTGAAGCCCCGATAAGTGAACAGGCTTTGCTCTCAGACCCTTTGATGTAGGTTTCGTAACCCCAATAGCTTGTGGCACCGTCTCCGACAACGGTTTCTTCATCGTTCCGGTATATAAGCCGTCCTGCAACGCAGCCAACCGAAACATCCGCAAAGAACGGCAGGACCTTGTTCAATACTGACGGATCGTAGTGAGTCGTCGCGTCCGAGAACAATATGATTTCTCCCGTTGCAGCCTCGACCGCGGCATTCTGAACGAACGTCTTTCCCTTTCTGCCTTCAACCCTGAGCAGACGGACCCCTCTATCCGAAAATGACCTCACAATGTCGTCTGTCGTGTCTGTCGAACCGTCTGATGCAACCAGAATTTCGAGTTTGTCCAAAGGATGCTCAAGCCCGAAAGTATTTTCGATCTTTTCCCTTATGGCTGCTTCTTCATTGTATGCAGTTATTAGTACTGTGACTGTGGGCTTCGCGGCCGGATCCCGCAGAGGCTCAGCACGCGTTCGCGCGATCAGATAAACGAGTAAGGGATAACCCGCATAAACATATGCCAGAACTCCGGACGAGGCCCAAAAGACCAATTGAGCGATGAGGTCGATCATCAGGTGATCACCTCCGGCTTGGACGTTAGCTCTCGGCCAGGCTCGGCCAGGCCCGTTTCGATCGCATAAATGCGCCGAAACGCAACAGCATAAGCGATCAGGTAATAAATGAACCAATTGTAAGCCACGTGGGCAAAAAAGCTGGAGACCAAATAACCGACGATACTCGCCTGAAGCCCGATCGCTAAATAGTAGTACCAGCCCTGCGTTTCTGCATCGAACATCGTTCTTTCAATGGCCCGCAGCTTTCGAAACGGACTGAACATAAAGACAAGATACGCAATCAGCCCAAGTATCCCGAGTTCGGCAGAAACTTGGGTAAAAGCATTGTGCGAACCCAGATTTCTAACCCCGACGATCGGGAAATTCCCTATGCCGATGCCCCAGGGATTTCTCGCGGTGACGATGAGCGAACGGATCAGGAGTTCCTGACGCTGATCGCTAGAACCTACGGCGTCAAGCCCGGGAATGAAGATCGAAAGCATTCGCAGTCCGTAATTGCCGGGAGCCGCTACAATAGCTATTCCTCCGACGATGATCGATGCGATGGTCACATTCAATCTGTATCGGCGGCCTATCTTCCAAGCCAGAACCGCGCAGCAGGCGATCAAGCCTAAAAAACCTCCGCGCGAGAACGTCACCATGTTTGCCCCGACAAAAAGAGCAGCCATCGCGAAAAAGACCCAACGGCGAAAACTCGTACCTGCGGCGATCCCCAAGGCGATCGCGAGCGGCGTCATCATTACAAAATGCATCGCCATCTCGTTGGGATTGCCGAACATCCCGCCGACGTCGACCGCAACCCGATATTCCTCTACTGTAAAGACCCCGCGCGAATAGAGGTCAAGCGCCGAGTATCCGAGGTAGATCCCAATACCGAAAGACAGCCACAACATTGCCATCAATCTGGCACGCGTTCGCACAACATTTACGAGAACAATGAAGATCACGACCGCTTTTATGAATGTGTCGTTGAACGATTCCCAGGCGAGGCCGGGATCCTTCGCGATCGGAATGGTTAATAGAGCCAGAAGCGTCATCGCCAATACGGCTTTGACCTCCGTCGAAAGCATCGTCACATTGCCTTCTATCGCCAGTTGGCTGGGAATGTAGACCGCAAGCGTCGCGATGGCGAAATAGAACGCCGTTGCGGATAGAAAGCCGAGGCCGGGAACTATTTCGTATGGACGAAACAGCACCATGATCGAGAACAGATACAGCCCGATGAATGTGGCCGTATGTCCGTGCCGGACAAGCCATCGGTCCCGGGTCAGGAGTTCGGCGTCCCGTTCAGCAAGCTTCGGATCGGTTTCTCTAGCCGTCCGTTTTTTCCTTTTGGTACCCGGCTCTTTCTCCGGAAATGATTCGTGTTGTACCTGTGACCCCGACGTTGCTGGAACTACTTCGGCAGGACGTTCCGGAAAATGGGAATTTGCTCCCTCGTCCGTCTTGTGCGCATGGGAATTACTGAGTCCGATACGTTCCGGAGTTTCCGGCTCGATGCCGTATTGCCGCGGCGGCCTCGCCTTTCCGCGATTTTCGATACCTTTGTGGTCGTGCCTCGACATCAAATCTCATTTCGTTCCAACATTCGCAGCCACTATGCGGCGATCTCTTCGCGTTCGACAGTGATCAATTCCTTGACCTTCAGCTTTAGAGCCTTTTCAAAATGCCGGGCCTCGTTGACGCCTGAAAATGACAACTGTTGAAGATTGATCTCGATGCGCTTCCTGTAGTCCGAGACCAGAGAATCCGAAACGCCCAGCAATTCTGCGACCTCCAATTGAGTTCCGCTGTTGGTTATCAGGTAGCAATGCCAAAGCACATTTATTATGCGGTCATATTGCTTTGTCTTGCCTCGGACAGAATGGCTCAATGTTTCGAGAAAGCTGTCAACTGAATCGGCAGCGGCCTTCTCGGCCTCATTCCTAAGAAGATCTTCTTCCGGAGTATCACGTTGGTCGGTGAATTCAAATGGTGCCCTGTCATCGTCATCACTGTCAGTCCCACTACCGACGGGCACAAGATGTATGTCCATGATCGGCAGGCGCGACATCACAAAGGAACGCAGAGAACGTACATCGACGGGTGAGTCGACCGCTTTGAAAACACGGATTATGAGCTTTTCGAGCTCCGGGTTGCTGATGACGATCTGTGCATCGCCTGTGCAGCCGACCATTCGAGTATCGCGGCCGTAAAATGCGACCACTTTTACCCGCTCGTCCATTTCCTGGACATCTCGGCGGGTCTTGTTGTCCTTCCACTCAGCAAGCCCGTACAGACGGTCGGCGAGCCGCCTGTGAGCTTCCGGGTTGCCGATATTGTCAAAGCGGCGAAACGCAGGGCTGGACTGAATAAGCGTCGATATTCGGCGTGCTAGCCGGTACGATTCGGGGTAGCGTTTGCGCAGCTCGGCAGTGAGCATGTTCGTAAGCTCGATCTGGCTGATCTCGGCTTCGATCTCGGAATCTGTCATTCCGGTATCGAGATAATGCTGAAATCGATCCTTGGAAAGGAGGGCTACGAAAAGCTCCTGCGTAAGATCTGTATATGCGTTATGTTTTCCTTCCTCGACGAGGAAACCAGCGCGCTTAGAAGCTCTGACAAGAGGATGCGAGGACACTATCCGATGCAGTTCCGTCCAGATCTGGTTAACGTCCGACGTTTTCAGACTGTCAATCCATTTCCCGACCTTGACCTGCTTATTCTGGATAGAACGGGGCAACCGCTCCTTGGTCTTAAGTTCACTCATAATCGGCTTTTCCGGGGGGGTCAGATTGTCCTTGCCGTTCGAGATCGCGTGTCGGTTTTTGTCGCCTTGTTGAAAAGACCTGAGTTAGCGTTTTGGGGCAAAGTTTGCCCGGGGGCAGCCAAAGGCGACTGCCTTGTTAAGGAGGGAACGAATTTTCCTTTTTTTCTAGGGTCTTTTGTTGCGATCAACTGCCGAGCAGCGTCGTCGATCCGGTTATCACGTTAGTTCGAATTGCCTCGAACCATCGCCATAACCATAGTATCAAACTTCTTGTTTTATAAGCAACAAGTTTTTACAATCGCTTTCGAAACCGGAAACCGCTGCTAACATATTGCAGGAACTAGACTTATGAACGCCGGTCATAATGATTCGCAAAGGCTGCTTAAAAGAATGGCCCTTTTATTTCCTCAACTTTTGGAAGGTGATAGGCATTGCGGATTTACTTTTGGTGTATTGCAAACAAGGCAACAGCCTCGACCTCTGTCGAGCGGACCTGCCGATAAAGCCGTATGGGTACTCGCTATATGAGTTCGTTCTGCAAGAACGAAGACTGTCCGTCGTCCGATGAATTGGTCGCCTTCCAGGCGGGTGACCTTGAAATGCCGCGCGCCGGCGAGATAATCGGACACGTAAATTGGTGTGATTTCTGTGCGGCAGAAATTGAGTTCTATGAGCACTTCCCGCCGATCGAAGTGCCGAGCGAATTTGCGGAAATTCCTGCTCCGCTCTTCGAGCTCGCCGCGTCATTGCTGAACAACAAGGATCGCGGAACTACTTCACTTAACGATCTGATGAACGAATACGGATTGGCGTACGATGGAGCCTAAGCCCCACAAATATCATCTATCGCCTCACTGTACTTCTCGTCTATTACATTCCGCTTTATCTTTAATGTGGGCGTCATCTCACCTTTGTCGATCGAGAATTCACGGGGCAACAAATAAACCCGCTTAACTCTTTCGTAGTCGCTCAATTCCCTCGTGAGCTCGACAGCATCTTGCTGAACTCTTTTTATAACGATCGTATCGGCGCACAACTCCTCTCGAGGTCGAGACACGTCCACGCCGCTTTCCTTTAGCTCCTCTTTAAGAGCGTCCCAATCCGGTACTACCAGGGCGCCGACCTGCTTTCGGCCCGAGCCTACGACAATAGCCTGCGAAACGAGCGGACTCTGTTTAAGCAAGCTCTCAACTTGCTGGGGAGCGACGTATTTTCCATTGGAAAGTTTGAAAAGGTCTTTGAGCCGATCGGTAATATAAAAATGTCCGTCCTCGTCGACATAACCGACATCACCTGTGTGATAGTAGCCGTCTGCGTCGATCGCGGCAGCCGTAGCATCAGGATTATTGTAGTAGCCCTGCATCACGTTCGGTCCGCGGACCAACAGTTCACCGTCCTTTTCGGCGATCTTCAACTCGATGCCCTCGAAGGGCGTGCCAATGGAGCCGACCTTATTGTCGTCGGGACGATTAGCACACACGATACAGGCTTCGGTCATTCCATAGCCCTGTAGGATCGGAATACCTGCAGCCCAAAACGCGTAAGAGAGCTTTTTGGATAGCGGTGCTCCGCCTGATACAAAGAACCGCAGTTCGCCTCCGACGCCCGCACGCCATTTCGAGAAAACAAGCCTGTTCGCTACCGCTTGCTTCGCCGCCAACACCGGCGACACCGGCTGTCCCGTGTCTTTTGCTGTCCAATATTGCTGGCCGACTTCGAGCGCCCAGTTGAAAAGCCCCGTCTTCCATCCACCCGCTGCACGGCCTTTCTTTACGATCTTGTGATAGACCTGTTCAAAAAGCCTCGGCACCGCTGTCATGATGGTCGGTTTGACCTCGTTCAAGTAGCCCGCGAGTTGGTCGAACGCGGCACAATAATGTATCGAAACGCCGTTTGAACAAAGAACATAGAAAACGGCGCGTTCAAATATATGAGATAGCGGCAGAACCGCCAGGCTGCGATCCTTGGAACTGATCGGAAGGCTCTTTGAGATTGAGACGATATTGGTAACAAAATTCTCGTGGGTGAGCATTACGCCCTTCGGCTCGCCCGTGGTTCCCGATGTGTAAATGATCGTGGCGAGATCGCCGGTCTCAAGTTCTCCCAACGATCTCTCCACGGCATCGGCGTCGATCTTTGCATACTCATCGCCTGCACTCTCCAGATCGGACAGCAGCAGGGATCGTCCCGCCGGACCGTCAGAATCGTTGTCAAAGAACACCACTTTTTCCAGCCGCTCGACACTGTGGATGGCGTTCTCTGCGTGCTTGTAGATCTTTCGCCCGGAAACGAAGAGCATCTTTGCTCCCGAATTTTCCAGAATGTATCGGATCTGTTCAACCGCCTGCGTGGTATAAATAGGAACATTTACAGCTCGCAGCGAGAGAATTGCCAGGTCAACGAAAGACCACTCCGGCCGGTTTTCGGATATTATGGCCACGCGGTCACCGGCCTTTACGCCAAGCGATGCAAGCCCCATCGCGATACGTTTGACACGCTCGACGATCTCATTTCCGCTGAGACGTTCCCACGCATCGCCAACTTTGTACGAGAGTGCGTCCGGCTTGTTATTGCGAATGAAGGATTCGAAACAGAAATGCGGAATTGTCTGCGGTATGTTTTCGAACCCGATAAGGTTTTGTGCGATCATCGTTTGTGTCCTTTCATTTTGGCAAACGAAGTTCTAAGTGTCCAACAAAGGCGTGGATTCGTTAGCCTGATCAATGCGGCCCGAAAAGCCTATTTCCAGTAATTTCGATCCAGCGAACGATAATTGATCGCTTCGCTGATATGCGAGGCGTCGATGTTGTCAGCTCCTGCAAGGTCCGCAATGGTGCGGGAAACCTTCAAAATGCGGTCGTGAGCACGTGCCGAAAGCCCTTGCCGCTGCATCGCGCGCTCAAGCAGCATTTCGCTATCGCTGTCCAGAGAGCAAAAGTCGCGTATTTGTTTCGGCGACATCGCCGAATTTGAAAATATGCCGGTACCTTGAAATCGTTCGAGCTGTCTTTGCCTGGCCATGCTAACGCGTCTGCGTATCTCGGCACTCGATTCGCCGGGTTCGGTTCCTTTGTCGCGAAGTTCTGCAAACTTCACCGCCGGGACATCGATGTGAATGTCTATGCGGTCCATTAGCGGCCCTGAGATCTTGCCGACATAACGCTGTATCTGCAGCATGCTGCATTTGCATTCGCGCGTAGATCCGAAATAACCGCACGGACAAGGGTTCATCGAAGCAACAAGCGTGAAATCTGCCGGAAAGGTCAATGATGTTGCCGCACGCGATATCGTGACATTTTTGTCCTCCATCGGCTGCCGCAGAACCTCGAGCACCGAGCGGTCAAATTCCGGAAGCTCATCGAGAAACAGGACGCCGAGATGTGCAAGACTGACCTCGCCCGGTTTCGGAACAGAACCTCCGCCGATCAAGCCGGCCTGCGACACGGTATGATGCGGAGCTTTGAACGGCCGCTCAGTGATCAAGCCCGCCTTTCCTGTCAGGCCTGCAACGGAATGGATCTTCGTTATCTCCAGCGCCTCTTCAAACTCCAGCGGCGGCAAGATGGAAGGCAGGCGTTTGGCAAGCATCGTCTTGCCTGAGCCCGGCGGACCTATGAACAAGATATTGTGCCCGCCTGCACTCGCCACTTCCAAAGCGCGTTTAGCGGTCTGCTGCCCCCGCACCTCGCTGAAATCCGCAATGTAGCCCTCGCGATGCCTGGTCAAAAGATCAGCGTCGGGGATCATCGGCTCTATGCTCGTAGGCCGATCAGCAGAAAGGTCGCAGATCAGCTCAGCCGCCTGACGAAGGTCGCGGATCGGAAATACGGTAATGCCTCGTACGACCGAAGCTTCGGGAGCGTTATCTTCCGGGACAAGAAGATAGTGAACACCGCTCTCCCGGGCAGCAAGAGCTATCGACAACGCGCCGCGTATCGGACGGACCCTGCCGTCAAGGGACAGTTCCCCGACACTCAGCATTGGTCCGGCATTCTCGCTGTCGGTCAGGTCGCCATTCGCACCCAGAATTCCAAGAGCTACCGGCAGATCGAAACTGGCACCCTCCTTGCGCAGATCTGCAGGCGCCAAATTTACGGTTATCTTTTGTATCGGGAAAAAGAATCCGCTATTCGATATCGCAGCACGAATACGTTCACGGGATTCGCGAACAGCGGTATCAGGCAGGCCGACAATTGTAAAATTAGGCGATTGATCCTGCTCGCTGGCCGACGGCCGCAAGTTCGCCTCAATGTCAACTATGAGGGCATCGATGCCGAAAACTGCCGCAGATCGTGTCGAGAACAGCATACGAAAAATGGTTCAGGATAAATGTAAAACCCCAAAAGTTTAATACAGGTTGATCTGCTCGGTAAAATCAGGATTGCGTTAGGCTCACCGATATCACTTTGAAACTGAATTTTACGATGTTAATGTTTTAGTTATTAGACCCGGCTTCGAGCGTGTTCCGGCTAGATGGCAGCTCGATGACGGCAACCAAACATGACCAGAAGAACCAGATCAAGATCATTTTTTATCCTAACCGCATTTTTTTCCATTTCCCTGCTGATTGGCTGCTCGGGCAATGAGGGCGGCAACGGCACCGCGGGGACGAACGGAGCTAAAGGCGACGATTCGGCATTCCCTCCGCTGCCGCCGACGCTTGCAAATACGCAATATCAATTGCTGGACGGCACCCCGTTCAAGCTTTCAGACAAAAAAGGCACGGTTCTTCTGGTTAATATATGGGGAACCTGGTGCGGACCTTGCCGGGCTGAAATGCCGCACCTCATCGCTCTGCAGAACAAATACGGATCTCAAGGATTTGAGGTCATAGGCCTGAACATCGGTGACGGCTCCGGATCGCCCGAGCCGATCGAACTTATCAAATCCTTTGCGGAAAAGATGGGACTTAACTACACGCTTGCGATAAGCTCGAATGAGAATACACGTGAGTTTTATCGTCTGACGCGGCAAGAGGTCGTTCCGCAGACGATCATCATTGATCGAAACGGCAAGCTTCGCGGTGTTCTTGTCGGCAGCGGCCAGCGTGTTTACGACTCGATGTATGAGACCGTAGGCAAGGTCATGGCAGAATGATCACGGCCCGTCCTCGCGCACGAAAGGGACTTTCGGCTCGACCAGTATGCTTTTGAATTTAGAAAGGCTGACCAGGCCCGGAGCCGCCTTTCTGGGTTTATTCACAAATTTCCGCTGCGTATATCGCACCTCAAGTTTTGGCTGCTTTCTCCCTGAGCTGTAGAATCCCGCCAGCTGAGCCGCCTCGGTCAGCGTCTTGCCGGGGATCTCGATCCCTTTCGGGATCCTAACAATAACGTGCGAGCCCGGATGATCCGCAGCATGAAGCCAGATATCGAGTGAGTTCGATATTCGAATCGTTAGATAATCGTTGTCGGCGGCCGTCTTTCCAACTAATATCTCGTATCCGTCGGAGGATACGAACTTTCGGTATCGTTTCGGATCCACGTTCCCTTTTATCGGCTTTGAGCGCACCGGCTTCGACGGCGGCTCCGAAAGAGTGCGAAGCAGGTCTGTATCTTGCTTGTTCTCTGCGGAGTCGATTTCGACAAGCCGGGCTTCTGCGTCGCGGATCGCACCTTTCACGATATCCTGTCGCTTTAGGATCTCTTTGCGCGCGTTGCGGGCTCGCGTAAACCGCTTGTAATAGTGTTCCGCGAGCTCTTTCGTATCCATGCCCGGTTCCGACGGGATCTCGATTGTCGGCGCCGATTCGTCGTAATAGTCGATGACCAGGACGCGACCATTTTTATCATTTGCGGTATGCAGATTTGCAAGTAATAGGTCGCCGTATCGCCGCCATGTTTCCGGGTCACCGTGCCTTTCCAGATCACCTTGCAGATTTACTAGAAGGCGCTGCTTTTTCTGAATGAACCTCGAGAAACGCTTTCGGGCCTTTGCTGCGAGTTCGCGGCAGGCGGTTGCCTGCTCGTCTCGATCATGCGTTTCTTTTATTTGTGTCATCAACCTTATTTTACGCACAAAAAAGCCCGGTTCACCTCGCGGCGGAACCGGGCAGGCAAAAAAGAGGCAGTTCTAAAACTCCTTTACTAAGATAGTGCCTGACACCAGATCGTGAGCAGCTCTATTCTCGTCGTTGAAAAATATGGTCAAGAACCCAGCACCCAGAAACAGTATCGAGGCGATATACACCGCCGAGTTGATCGCCGCCTGTTTCATCGTCGGGTATTCGTTCTCAACAGCATCGACCAATTCGAGTGCGAAAAGCCGCAACCCCAACGTCTTCCCTACAAATCCGAGCGACAGTGTGCTGTAGGTGAAAAGTACCAATGCCATGACCGAGATGAGAAGCCCGATGCCCAAAGGCGACACCCAGTCAAAACCATAGAACGCAAGGGGCGAAAGCAGCAGCCCGGCCGCAATTGCCGAAAGCACCATATCAAAAAGGCCTGCTGCAAAACGCATGGAGAACGGTGCAAGGTCTTCGATCTCGTCAGGGGCCTCAAATTCCGCAGCGTCAGCGTTCTCAGGCTCAGATCGGGCTGCCGGAATATGTATGAGGTTCTGTTCCAACAGTTCACCGCGGTCAACGTCAATCTCGATCCGCGAGGTGGTGATCGTCACCTCCGGCATCTTCACTTCCACCTCTACGGACCTCAGTTCAGGCAGCTTGTTAGTATCGTGCTTCAGCTCGCGGAACGGGGCAACCTCCGAGACCGTAGCTGGCCGTGCAGGTGGCTGCGGCGTTGGAACAAATACGGGCTGCTTAACTTCGGGGCGAACGGCCACCGGCGTCGGCCGCGAGATCGGTTGAGCGTGCGACGGGCGGACATCATTCTTCAGAAAAGAACGGCGCGAGTTCTCGATCCTTGCCAATGCCTTTGCAAGCCGCTCATCCGACACATCGATATTCGGCTGCGGACCCCTGTCAGCCGGATTTTGCAGCGCCGCGGCGGGCATCGGCCTGACGTTATCGGTCTCAGCCGCGATAGCGTTGCCATTCTTACGCTTCTGCACTGATTCCTTCAACCTATTGCGCCATTCCGGCACGGCCGCTTTATTGCGATCCTGAAAACGCACAAGCGTTGGGCTGGTTTTCGCAGGCTCCAAGTGAGCAGTGATCTGCCGCTTCGGTAAGGCCTGCGGCTCCGGCGACGCAGAAAGAGCGACGGCAGCTGCCCGGTTTCCCGCAGCGGCTATCATTGTTGCCGGCATCGGCTGAGGCAAAGGGAGCTCTTCAATCGTATTTGCCGCTACCGTTTCGGTTCTCGGGCGGACCGTGATCTTGGACTGCAGTTCCTCACGGATCGTGTCGTTCATCATCGTACCGCAAGATGGGCAGATGGAAAGTGCCGGGGCAAGTGGCCTTTGACATCCCTGACAATTCATATCGATCTCAGATTTTCAGTAAGGGTTTCGAACGAAGCGCAAAATTCTTAAACAGAGGGATAGTATCAACATTTACTTTAAGCAGTCAACAGTAAAGCGCAGAAAAAACAGCACTTTTCGACGTTTTAACAAAATATTACGTCGAAAAGCGCTTATTTGGAGGTTCGTCGGGGTCTTAAGCGCCTAGATACTGCCAGATCGTTACAGTTCTCATTGGCGCTGACTTATGCTCGTGATCAATTATCATCACGGATCGGCGTAAATTCCTGTACGCCTTCAGAGTCCGGGTCTCTGTACGGCTTTGCAAAGTGTCCATGGCCGGCGGACGTCCTCGGCTCTTGGCCTGCATGGCTCGGCGGCAAGAAAGAGGGCATCTCATAATCGACGGGATGGTCGCCGTCTTTCCTGATCAGGTGTGCAATTTCGCCAAGGTCAATAAAGAAATCCGCAACATCGATAAGCCTCGGAGCCGAATTTGATCGAAATCCGGCAACCTCTACACGACAGCCTTTGTAGGCTACTGCGTTAAGCGCATAGACAAAATCTTCGTCACCCGAAACGAGTACGGCGGTATCGTATTTTCCCGCTAAGCTCAGCATATCGACAGCGATCTCAACATCAAGGTTTGCTTTGCGTGTGCCGTCATAAAAGGTCTTCAACTCCTTTTGAATAACACGAAAGCCGTTTCGCCTCATCCAAAGCAAAAATCCCTGCTGGCGTTCAGCCCCGACATCAACACCCGTGTAAAAGAATGCCCGCAACAACCTTCCGTCGCCGAGCAATACTCGCAGCAGCTTGTTGTAATCGATGTCAATGTTGTGAAACCTAGCCGCGTGAAATAGGTTATTTCCGTCGATGAACACAGCAACCAGTCCGCGGTGGCCCAACTGCCATGAAGGTATGGTTGAATCAAACTGCATCAAAATGCGCACCTCTCTTTTCCGTAAACTAGGCATGTTCACGGCGGGTCGGTAATTTAAGGTACGCGGCGAAAGCTTGTTATCGAGAGAGTCCCGGCATTTCCTGCCAAATAGCTGAGTGAGAATAACTTTTTATAAAATTTTCAGAGCATTTGCATGCGCCGCATTCCCGCTTAACGTCCCGCTTCATCGGAAACGAGCCCATCTAAAGTTTGCCCCTAAAACTCCGATTGGTCAAGGTGTTTCGAGCCCGCCGTTCTTTGATTTTTGATATTATTGGCGTTGTGCAGGACCACAGCCCCGAGATCGAACATCGGCCGCAGATGATGGAATGCTCTTGCGGCCGGCAAACGCCGGCCGACCGTGTGGCGTGTATCTACTGCGGGAGCGAACTTGTCCGGCCGTCCGGTTCAACGACGCCGCTAAAGATCAATTTTCAGGAATTTGAGACCTGGGAAAAGGGGGTTGTAACGGTCGCCGTCGGTTGCAGCAATGAAGTGGACATCGAGCAGGCGGCCGCGGTCATTCCGCTTTCCGCAGATGAATTGGACCGGCTGTGCCGCTGCGGCTTTCCAATTCCGATAGCAAGATTGAGGACCTCAGCAGAGGCCGAAGCGGTTGCGGATCGGTTGGCGGCTGCCAATATCCGCTGTATCGCGATTGATGAGGCACGGCTGCTGCCCGAGATCGAACCGGTTCGCCTTCGAAAGATAGAAATCGGAACTGACGGCCCGGTGTTCGTCACCTTCAACACGAACGAGAATATATGCGTCGCTTGGAGCGACATCACGCACGTCGTTTACGGAACTATCTTCACCAGTCAGCTTGACTCGCTGGAAAAGCGGGTAAGGGGAGGAAAACGCAAGGCAATAGACGGAACGGCAATGACCAACGACGAAGATGTTCTGGATATTTACATAACAGGACATCGCGAAGGCTTTCGCATATTGCCGGCAGGTATGGATTTTTCTTTTCTGGCAGGTGAAATGTCGCTGCTCGCTGCCGACAACATGCGTCGAGCATTGGATCTACTCTCCGACCGGTCGACGAATGCCCGAACGAACCTTTCATATCGCGAAATACGCGGGCTGCTGGGGCACACCTGGCCCGCGACGCGATCCAAAGACTCAAAAGGCACATCGGGAGGGATGATCAGCGGCCGCAGATTTTCGAGCTCGCTGACGACGAGCAACGCGGCACAGTTCCTGCGATTCTCGCGTCTCCAATCATTAGATCTATGAAACACCGCGATCACGGAAAACATCGCAAACCCGATGCCCGCTCAAGAGTTGGCGAACAGCCGGATCCTGAGGCATCGGTCAACAGCATTTTCGGTGTCGCTCCGGTCATCGAAGCGCTAAGGTCAGAAAAACGGCGTATTGAACGGGTGCTGATCGCCGAAGGATCTCGCGAATCCAGGATCGCGGAGGTCATTGAAGCGTGTAAGGCCCGCGGGATACCTTTTTCTTCGGTTCCAGCCCGGGAATTAGCTGCCGCCGTTCCGCACGAAGCTCGGCATCAGGGCGTTGTCGCGTTCGTTTCCGCCGGGGCTTATTCCGATGCGGACGGGATACTCGACAATTCCGCGCGTCCCGAACTTCTTCTGCTCCTCGACGGCATCGAGGACCCGAGAAATCTCGGTGCGATAATCCGCACCGCTGAATGCGCAGGAGCTGACGGTGTCTTTATACCCGAACGCCGTGCAGTTGGCCTGACGGGAACCGTTGCCAAATCCTCTGCCGGAGCACTTGAACATATGCCGGTCGCGAAGGTGGGCAACCTGAATCGCTTTATTGAAGAGCTAAAGTCAAGAAATATTTGGGTCGTAGGTGCGGCGGGCGAAGCACAATTGGACTATGTCGATTGGGACTGGACACAGCCGACCGCTCTTGTTCTCGGTGCCGAAGGTTCGGGACTTCACCGCCTGGTAGCAGAGAATTGCGATGCCTTGGTGAAGATACCGATGTATGGAAAAATAGATTCACTGAACGTTTCTGTCGCTGCAGGCGTTATTCTTTTTGAGGCGCGGCGGCAGAGATCTTCCTAAGTAAAAAATATGTTTTGCCCAAAATGCGGGACACGAAATCCTGATGACGGAAAATTCTGCCGCAGCTGCGGCAGCGACCTCGGAGTTGTCTCTGCAGCGTTGACCGGCAAACTTCCTTCGCCGCCTGAGACCGACCGCCGCGGCAGGCCGATCAATATCGGCACTGCGATCAGTGCGATGTTCACAGGCATTGCATTCTTTGTGGTATCGATGATCCTGGGAGTGACCGGAGCGGGACGAAATTGGTGGTTCTGGCTGCTGATACCGGCTTTTGCGGTATTCGGTTCGGGATTTGCGCAGCTTGTGAGGCTCAAAGCAAGAGAGGCCGAAGAAAAGCGTCGATTGGCAGAACGGGAAAATGCACCGTTATTGAATGCTTCTGTGAATGTATTAGATCCCCTTCCGGCACATATTGCGGCGGCCGCGCCTCGCTATCGCACCGGTGATCTGGTGCCGCCGAGCGTAACCGACGGCACCACGCGAAACCTGGAGATAGACCAAGAAGGGCAAACAATGCCCCTTAAGAAAAAAGACCGGGATTAACGGCGAACCAACGTCCTTGCCGACCCCGCGTTGCCGGCCGCATCCCAAACGCGCAAAGCGATAGAATATTCTCCTGCTGTTGATAGCGACGCTTCGACCGTATATCGCTCACGGCCACTGTCCGAGATCCCGTCTTCGGGATAGACGGGCAGCCAAGCTCCGCCGTTAACGCTATATTCCCCTCGGACAAGATAGCCGGAAGCATCGACCGCGTCGAAGACGACACGAGCCTTGTCGCCCGTGACCTGAGGCGTTCCGACGACTGAAACAACCGGCGGCGTATTGTCTATCTCGACCGGTTCGGTAAAACGTTCGCCCGCCAAGGCATATTGGCCCGGATTTGACGGCGTGTCGCGAGCAACGATCTTAAAGATGTATTTCCCGTCGGAAAGCGATTGCCCGTCCACCGTCAGGAAATTCTCTTCGATGCCTGTACGAAGCGGCTTGAACGCGGTCTCTGAGACCTCCCTGAAATAAACGTCAAACACCAGTTTGTCGCCATTCCGGTCCTCGGCGGTCCATTGCAGCGAGACCGCACCTCGCTGATAAACACGCCGCGGCGGGACGGCAGTGACAGGGATCCCGAACTGCGCGGGATCGAGTCCGGCGATCTCAATGTTCGGATCGATCTGGATCGGAGGATTTGGAGCGAGGCCTACGCTTGTCGGCAACAGGCTCAGCGACAATATCTCGGGAGCGATGTTCCTTGGAAGAAACGCCGTATTCACTTCAAAAAGTTTGGTGGCGTCGGGAGCTCCCCGCAGAACGGCACGCCATTGAAAATATCTCGCCGAAGGGCTCGTTATCTGGCCGCCGCGGGCGTCATTCATCGCCGGCGACCAATCGCCCCACGTCGCATCGGGACGCTCAGTATTTCCCGAACGGGTCTGTATGGCGACATTGCCTTGTGAACGCCACCAGATGCGCCCCCAGCCCGCGGCGTTCTTAGCGTCGAGGACCGCAGATTCGTAAGTTCCCTCGGCGGTGGTTTCCGCGCCAAAACGAAAAAGCGAACCTTGATTGCTCGACGTCGCAATGAACCCATTTCCTGCTTTTGCGATGTTCGATATCTGA
Source organism: Acidobacteriota bacterium (assembly GCA_019639155.1). GTDB lineage: Bacteria > Acidobacteriota > Blastocatellia > Pyrinomonadales > Pyrinomonadaceae > OLB17. The sequence goes on from JAHBSJ010000013.1 coordinate 44,234, forward strand.
GCTGCGTCTGTTTGAAGCAGCAGTGTCTCGCTCGCGTCGTTGCCGATACGGTAAATTCTGCCTTTGTCCGATGTTCCCACCAGAGCCCCTGAACCATCAGCAAGCAGTGAAAAACCGGAGACCGTACCTGATGACCAGATTATATCGCTGACGCCGTCAGCGGTGATCCGATAAACCGCCGACTTTGCCGCAGACAGGTCATATCGGCTTTTTGAGGGCTGTTCAGGATTTGCAGGATTTGGCCTTTCGACGGTCACAGGCTTGGATTCAGCGGGCGTCCCGGCGGCAGCAGGATCGGCCGCCCTCGAGGCTGAAGCAGAGTCGCCCAATGCCAACGCATAAACCGAACCGTCAGCCGCGACAGATATTTTGTTTATCTCGCGAAGCGGCGAATCCAACACTCCGAAGGGTTTGCCGTCAGCGGCAAATCGCAAAACTATCGCTCCGGGATCAGTGCCGGCATAGAGCTCGCCGTTTCGGCCCACAGCCAGTGAAATTATGTTGGTCTCGCTCGAATCGAACAGCAGCGACGCGGCCGGATCGGCGTTTGCCGAACGCACCCTGTAGATACGCCCGCCGTCGCCCGTTCCGACGGCCAGAGAGCCGTCCGGCATCACGGCCAGTGCCCAGATGTATTTCTCTTTCGGAGCAAAATAAACATCTGACCTCCCTGTTCTGTCGATGCGATACACCTTGCCGTCCGGCATCGTTGCGGCAAAAATATCACCGTTCGTACCGATCGCGACCGAAGAAACGTTCATTTCCTCGAGATCGGCAAAAACGCTGCCGTTCCCCGCCGCATCTACGCGAAAAACCTTGCCTTCGCCGCCGGTCCCGAGATAAACGTTGCCCTGAGCGTCAGTTGCACTCGCCCAGATATAAGCCTGTCCGGTCTTAAAAGCCTCGGTCACACGTGGGGCCGGCGAAAGCGTTCCGTTCGCATCGATCGAGACGCTTCGGGCGTCACCGCGAAGTACGTCCGAACGCGAGTTCACGGACCATATTTGCGGCTGTGCCGCCGTGCCGGTCAAACCAACTGCAAAAGTGAGAATGGAAAAAAAAAGGATAATTTTCATCGAATATCTGGTGAATAGAAAAGTTAGATTATGATAACAGATTGGCGGAAAGTGACGAGGGATTAGTCACGAGTGTTGAGTGATAAGTGCTGAGTGATGCGTGATAAGTGGCGAGTGACGAGTGAAGGAGGCCACGCAGACTTAGCTATTTCCCCTTTTCCCTATTTGCCCGTTTCCCCTTTTTTACTCTTCACTGTTCACTGTTCACTTTCCCTCACGTAGCTCATCAGCATCACCTACGATCAGACGAGCGGAGCGTTCGCGTGTCATGTATGCCCAGAACCAATCAGCCATGACGGCGAGTTTGTTCCTGAATCCGATAAGAAAAACGACGTGTAGAAATAGCCACATCAGCCACGCGACAAAGCCGCGAAACCGCCATCCGCCGATCTCAGCTATCGCTTTTTTTCGGCCGATGGTAGCCATCGTTCCCTTATTCACGTAAACGAAATCGCGGCGCGGTTTGCCGTCGATGTCGGCAAGAATGTTCTCTGCGGCAAGCTCGCCCATCTGCATCGCCGCAGGCGAGACGCCGGGCACGGGCTCGCCGTTCGCCTGTTCGACATACGCCATATCGCCGATGACGAAGATATTCTCGCGGCCCGGAATGGAAAGGTCCGGCGAGACCAGAACGCGGCCCGCACGATCCGTCTCAGCCCCAAGTTTACCGCCGAGCGGCGATGCTGCGACGCCGGTCGCCCATAGAACGACATCGCATTCGATCTCGCGGTCGCCGACGCGGATCCGGCCGTCGCCGACACCCGTTACAAAACCATTCAGATGAACCTCGACCCCGAGCGATTCGAGCTGCTCTTTCGCACTCGCCGAAAGCTCCTCGTGAAACGTTCCCAATATCCGGTCCGAACCTTCGAAAAGCATCACGCGTGCCTGTCGCGTGTCGATCAGTTTGAAATCGTTTGCCAACGCTTTGCGTGCGATATCGGCGATAGCACCGGCCAATTCAACGCCCGTCGCACCGCCGCCGATGACGACGAAATTCAGCGGTTTTCGATAACCGGTAATGTAGGCCTCGCGTTCGGCAATCTCGAACGCCAGCAGCACACGCCGGCGTATCTCGACCGCGTCCTCGATGGTTTTGAGCCCCGGAGCGTGCTGCTCCCACGCGTCATTGCCGAAATACGAATGCCTCGCCCCTGCGGCGACTATCAGCTTGTCATACGCGACCTGCGAACCGTCGTTCAAGACGACGCGGCATTGTTCCTCGTCGATCTCGACCGCGTCGCCCAAAATGACCTCGATGTTCTTCGCCTTTGCCAATATTCGGCGTATCGGCTGCGCTATCTCGCCCGGCGACAACACCGCCGTCGCCACCTGATACAGCAGCGGCTGAAACACATGGTGATTCTTGCGGTCGATCAGCGTCACGCGGACGGGCTTGTTCGCCAACGCCTTCGCCGCCCACAACCCGCCAAACCCGCCACCGATGATCACAACCCTTGGCTCCTGCCCCATACACCTCTCCGTACGACCGTCAACACCAAAAGTTTATCATCCCAACAAAAAACGGCCGCGGAAGCCCTTTAGCATAAGGATACTCCGCGGCCCGATCAGTGGACGTTGGTCAGTGGCCAGTGGGCCGTGGTCGGCAGCAAGCCCCCGCCGGCCCGAGCGTATACACTTCCTACTTCCGTCTTCCCTCTTCCCTGCTTACTGCTCACTGCTCACTGCTTACTGCTTACTTCTCACTGCTTACTGCTCGCTCATAATTCAGTTCGCTCCATAGACCACTGCCGAATTAGAAAAGTTCGAAATCGAATTGGATGCGACGGCACGGACGCGGTATTCGCAGTACATGCCCGGTGAAACGTTCGTGTCGGTATATGACTGCCGTCGGGTGTTCGCGTAGATAGCCCAATCGACCGTGTCGCCATGCCGACGCCATATCTCGTACATTACCGACCCGTTCCGGTTGTTGCCGCGGAATTTGATCACATTGACGCCATTCGAATAGCCGAAACCCGAGAGTTCGGTCGGATCCTGTGCCTGATAGGTACCGATCGCAGGTTCGCGGTAGTCAAAACCGCAGAAATCGAACTGCTCTTTTGGTGCGACACCCGCGATCAGCGAATTACGTACTTGTGACATCAGCTCGATTATCTGTTGACGCATCGTGTTCTTGATACTGACCACCGCCTTGCGCTCGCCCTCTGTCGCCATCGCCGCCTGTGCCTGTACATCCAGGTCTGCGGGCAGCGTGCCAATGGCCGTTTCCAGGCTGGTGCGCACCGCCGGGTCTATCGCATCCAGCTTTGTCCCGCCCAGCAGGTCCAGCACATTTGCCGCAAAATCCGCCAGGTCATTATCCGAAAGTCTTCTGTAGTTCATAAGTATTGTCTCCTGTGTAGTGTGTTTTCTCTATTGTGTGTATTTCACGTATCACAACATCTGTTGTGTCTGAGAAAACGACCATAGCACACAAATATTTCATTTGTCAAGTGCCGTTGCATCTGTGCAACGGCACGGCAGAAAACCGACGTGATGACGACAAGCGATCCACGACGCGTCGATAGCAAGTGATCAACCCGCCGTCACCTGATCTGCAAGAAGCACCGCCTGGGCGAGCACCGTCTCAATTGCCTTTGGCTGTTTATCGGGAGGGTAGCCGTGTTTGGCTAAAGTCCGGCGGACGAGGACCATCAGCTTCGCTCGTGAACTTTCTCTGATCGGCCAGTCGATAGTTGCGTTTTTCTTTATTTTGTCCGCTATCTCGCGGGCGATGTCGCGTAATGTGTCATCTCCCAGCACCTTAACTGCGGAATCATTTACTTCGAGCGCGTTGTAGAAAGCGACCTCGTCTTCTGTCAGGCCGAGCCGCTCGCCCTCTTTGTCAGATTCGCGTACGTCACGGGCTAGCTTGATGAGTTCCTCGATGATCTGCGAGGTCGAGAGAAGGTTGTTCTGATATTTCTTTATCGCCGTCTCGAGCATTTCAAGCATTGCCTTGCTCTTGACGAGATTCTTTTTCATCCTGACGCTGACCTCGTCATTCAGGATCTTTCGCAAAAGCTCGATCGCGAGGTTTTTGTGCTTCATTCCCTTCACTTCCAAAAGGAACTCATCCGATAGGATCGAGATATTAGGCTTGTCCATGCCGACAGCGTCGAAAATATCTACGACCTTGTCCGAGCGTATCGAAGCGTCAACAATGCGGCGGATTGCCGTGTCTATTTCCTCGTCTGTGCGAGCGGCGGCGCCGCTTCCGCCGAATTTTGCGATTCTTGCTTTCAACGCCTGAAAGAACGCGACCTCCTCTGCCATGGCGGCTGCGGCGGGGTGCGGCATTGTCAGAGCGAATGCCTGGCTGAGCAAAGCGACCTCACGAACAAATCGCTCCTTCCCGTTGTCGATTCCGAGAATGTGCTCTTCGGCTTCGAGTATGATCTCCATCTTTTGCCGCGGATCAGCGGTAAAGAAACGCTTGTATGCGAAACCGTCGTCGTCATAAGCCTCTGCGTCCTCCTGCAAAATATCCTCACGGGAGCTGCTCGCCTCCGAGAACATCTGCTCCACGACTTCTTTCTTCTCTCTAAGAACGTGAACCGCTTTCTCGATGTCTTCTGTCGGGTCACCTTTTCCTCCGGCGTTGCCGTAGAACGAGAGAGCTTTCTTGAGGTCTCCCGCAAGGCCTAGATAATCCACGACCAGTCCGCCGGGCTTGTCTTTGAAAACGCGATTGACCCGGGCGATAGCCTGCATCAGCGTATGGCCGCGCATCAGCTTGTCTACATAGAGCGTGTGCAGGCACGGTGCGTCAAAGCCCGTCAGCCACATGTCGATGACGATCACGACAGACAGCGGATCGTTCTCGTCCTTGAACCTGTCGGCAAGAGCTCGTCTTTCCTGTTTGGTCGTGTGATGCCGTGCGAGTTCGGGACCGTCTGAGGAAGTCGCGGTCATTATGACCTTGATCCTTCCTTTCGCTTTGTCCGTGTCGTGCCAGTCAGGACGCAAGGCAATGATCTCGTCATAAAGCTGAGCCGCGATGCGGCGGCTCATCGCTACTATCATTGCCTTGCCGACGAAGACGGCCTGTCTCGCTTCAAAGTGCTTGAGAATATCGGCGGCAAGATTCTTGACACGCTGCGTATTTCCAACGACGGCTTCAACCTGCGTCCATTTCGCCTTAGCTTTTTGTTTGTCGGTGACCGCCGCGTTGTCTTCTAGCTCGGTGTCGAGCTGCTTTAGCAGCCGCCTGCCTTCCTCGGTGAGGTTTACCTTAGCCAGGCGACTCTCGTAGAGGATCGGAACGGTGGCTTTGTCATCGACCGCATCCTTGATGTCGTACTTGTCTATGTAATCGCCAAAGACCTGAGGCGTGTTCTTATCTTCCTTCTCTATCGGTGTTCCGGTAAAGCCAACATATGTGGCGTTTGGCAACGCATCGCGAAGGTACTTGGCGAAACCATACGCCAGTCGCTGTCCTACTATCTCTTTTGTTTCCGAATCAACGATGTCGCGGACCTCGGCCTCAAAGCCGTACTGCGTGCGGTGGGCTTCGTCGGCGATAACGACGATGTTCTTCCTTTCTGAAAGCGTGTCGTAAACCGCACCACCGTCTGTCGGCAAGAATTTCTGAATCGTAGTGAACACGATCCCGCCGCTCGCGACCTTTAAAAGTTCCTTCAAATGATCGCGGCTCTGTGCTTGAACGGGTTCTTGCCTTAGAAGCTGCTTTGCTCCGGCAAATGTACCGAAAAGCTGTTCATCGAGATCGTTGCGGTCTGTAATGAGGACTATGGTCGGATTGTCCAGGCTCTGGACGAGTTTTCCCGAGTAGAAAACCATCGACAGCGACTTTCCGGAGCCTTGAGTGTGCCATATTACGCCTGCCCTGCGGTTGGCGCAACCCTCTCCCGACCTCTCCCACGGGGAGAGGAGGGAAGACAGTCTATCCAATACTGGTTCGGGACTATCGAGTAGTTCTGCGTTCTTGAAACGGACTACTTTGTTTCCGAGAGTGGTCAGATACTTGTCTCGAATCGAGTCATGCCTCTGTTGCTCGGTCGAATCGTGCACCTCACCGTCGAATTCAACGACGAGTTTTTTCTCATGACAGTAGAAATCTACGACATAGTCCCCGATCTGATGCTGCCGACGAAATTTCAAACCGAGAAACCTTTTGTTACGAACCAATTCCCAAAAGATCTCTTCGGCGGAGGTTTGTTTCTTCCTTAGCTCTCTGGCTAGATCGAGTAATCCAGCAAACTCAAAGCCGCCCCTGTAATTAGAGCTTCCCTCCCTTTGGGAGGGACTGAGGGAGGGTGCGTAAGCATGTTGTGCCTGTCCTGCTCCGGTTCTGCCAAGTCCCTCCCTCTGGGAGGGATTTAGGGAGGGTTGAGAGTATCCTGCTGCCCGCAGGGTACTCTCAATAGCTTTATTGACAGCGTAATACTGATGATACGCCGCGAGTTTCTTTACCGTCTCGATCTGGGTGATGCCGGTCTTTGGGTCTTCCTTTTTGCTCTTCTCAAAGACGATGAAATTCCGCACGAGATCGAGCAGCGTCTCTCGGTTCAGCATTCCTCGAACAAGAGTGTCGATCTGGGGCGTAAACTTTGAAGCGTCTTTGTTCCCGTCAACAGACTTCCACGCCATAAAGCGTGACAGGCCTGCCGATATTGTGCCGGCCCTTGCCTCGTGTCCGTCGGAGATGACGGAGAATGCGTTGTAGTTAAAGATGCTCGGGATCAGTGCCTTGTATGTTTCGACCTGCTTGAATGCGGACTGGATCGATGCGTTCTCGTCCGCCGGGTTCTTTACCTCCAGCAGGACGAGCGGAATGCCGTTGACAAAGAGCAGCACGTCGATCCGCTTTGTGTGATTGTTCTCCTGAACGGTGAACTGGTTTACGGCGAGGAAGTCGTTATTTCCCGCGGTCCCGAAATCGATCAGCGCGACCTCATGGCTCCGCTCAAACCCGTCCTTCTGATACGGCACCCTTACCTTCTCGATCAGGAACGAATGAAACTCTTCGTTGTTGGTCGTCAGATTCTCTCTCCCACTGGGAGAGCCGGAGAGGGTTAAACGCTCAATGCGTTTAATAGCCGCCTCGCATGCCGCAGCAGGAATATCCGGATTTATCCTCGCAACCGCATCTCGCAAACGTCCGAGCAGCAAGACTTGCTCGTAACTCTCACGCTCAGGCTGTCCTCCCTCACCTTGGGAGGGACCGAGGGAGGGTCCGAAGGAATACGAATAGCCAAGAGCCTGCAGCTCATTAAGCGCGTATTCTTCGATCTGGTTTTCGGTTATTGGTTTCAATTCTCTTAGATACGGCCACTGTATCGCTCTTTCATGTTGTGAAACTTGTCGAAAACCTGCGAGGCTGAAAGGTTTCTCAGAGCTGTTCGCACTGACTCGAAATCGGTTGTCGGGATGAGTTTTGTATGAGCGGCATCGTTGCGCTTGTTGCCAATGGTTTCCCAATTCTTCATCAATAGATCCCAAGACGACGAGTCCCATTCCCGAGGCAATCTCGTTTTGGAGAGGTCGTTACAAGTAATTCTCGATTGCCCCATTCCCGGCGGAAGCCACTTGCCCGACTTCTTCTTGTTGAGATCCACAGAAAAACCATTTGAAGTCGGGAAAATCGCTTTCAAGTGCGGCTGAGGCTTATCGTAGAACCTGGGTAGAATGACTCCGAGTTCCTTTCTCGCCCAGTGAACGACAGAAAGATTTGCCTCCTTTTCGAAAACCTTGGCGAGACAGACTAAAGCCGGCGTCATGTCCAAGTTTGACGCCGTACCGATATCGCCTGAAAGAGCGTCAGCGACTCGATCAGCCGTGAGAAGTATCTGGTAAGAGTCGGGTTCCAAAAACTTCCGATCAATGTCGACCTGCCTTTTCGAGCTAGCCGTTTGAGTCTGTAGCTGCAAGAAGTTCGCTAGCTTGAGATTCAATTCGTCAAACTCAGCCTCTGCTACTTTTCGATTGCCGGAGCGCACCGCTTCCAATTCGCTCAGCGCACGAGAAAGAACTGCTTTTGCCTGTGCCGATCCTCGATACTTTATTTCACTCGACGGACCTTTCTTAGATACGACAAATGACAAAACCTCAGAGAGTGCCTTCGCAAGATTCCCCTCGATGGATTGGTCTCCGATTCCGTCGCAAAGATTAAGATTTGCGTCGCGAAGTTCCGCGAAGGTCGTCTTTCCACGTTCTGCCATGTAACCGAGCTCCGTCAATTGCTTCTCGATGTACTCGGAGCATGTGCGAAACCAGATGAAGCGAGGGTCCTCGAAACTCGGCGTAACTACTATGCAAGGCATCTTCTCGGCGGGTATGTTCAGTTGGCGGGCGATTGCAGAAGCCGTAGCGGACGGATCAACTGATAAGATCGTGTTCTTTGGGTGGAGTAATTCTTTCGTCTCGTAAGAATCGAAATGCTCGAAATATGGACGATGTCGGGCACGTTCCAGCCATTCTTTTGGAGGATCGACAAGCGCAAAAAACAGCAAACTGCGTCCTGTCATGTAATCCCAATGATCGAACCGTTGCTCTACCGTTCGATGAAGCTGATTATGTTCGTTCGGGTCATGAATAATGAAAGCGAAAAGGCGAAACGGAGCAAGAGCAGCGTGAGCCGTCCGTTTGGCATATTCATTCGGTGACGCCTTCTTGTCGGCAAGCGCCTGTAGGATCGTGTAGCTGGAGATCGGCATTCCCATACTGATTAGGCGTGCGGCAGCATTGCCGCGATAGAATCCCGTAATTCTTGATCTGTATACTTGGCGTTATGGGGGTTCTCTGGATGATGAATCGAATTGCGAACGTAGTACGGTAACGTTACATTCTGCGCGGGTTGCGGTGTTGACCCGACAAGCCGCACCCAAGATTTCGCCTGCGGAAGTCCAAGGCCAACGAAGAAAGCGTCCATACCCGTGATCGTATTAATTCCGTTCTTCTCCTGCAGATGGCCGAATAACTCGTGGTGAAACTCTACCGTTGCAAGATCGAAAGCGTGATAGTTGATTTCTCCCCAGCTTGGGCTCCATGGGAGTTTTCCCCACCCTGCCACTGTCGGATATTCGACAACGATCTTGTTGGCTGCGTCCCGCTTGAAGATGATCATGCGGGAATCACCGTTTAATGCGTTCTTGAAAATATACGGCGAATGCGTCGATAGGAGAATTTGCTTGTCCTTTGATTCTTCAAGTAGCAATTCCACAAGCTTGAACTGAGCCTTCGGATGCAGATGCAGCTCAGGCTCGTCGATCAAATAGATCAAGCTTCCTGACGACTCTCCCGAAATGCTGCGGAGCAAGAGAAGAGTGAGAATCATCTCCACGCCGGATCCCAAACTTTTCGACCGAATTTGTTTCAGCTCGTCATCGCATCGAACGGAAAAGAACGCCTGAGAGAATGGATGCAGCAAATCCATCAAATCTATCTTTAGATTCTTGAAATCATCCGACTCCAGAAATTCGCACATCTGCTGTGCGAGCTTCCCGCCTGCGCCCTTTGCAGCCTTGTCTATCGCGGTCTTGAAAACCTCTTGGCCTATCTTTTGAACGATCTCCTCCGCGGTCGTATCATCAAGCTCCTTTAGGAACCGCCAGTTGAAATCTTCACAGATTCGCTCGAACGTCGTCTTATATGTTCCCGTCGAGATCTGCCGACTTCTGTTCTTATCGAAAAGGAAAACATTGATCTCGCCGTTCACAATCCCGCCATTGCGGAAAAGGAGAGCATCGCCACGTATGTCTTTGCCGGTGTCGTTTCCCTTGGTGTCTTTGTACGTGCCAGTCTTCGACGTAAACCTCACGCTCGCATTGAAGGCTGCCGAGAGAAGTTTCCCGCTCTCCTTCCGTTTTCTCGATTCAGCCGACATTTCGAACCCGTTACATTCAAAAGAGCACCCGTGATATGAATCTGGCATCGCGGCATCGAAATCGTCACATTCACCCTTGATGACGATCTTTTTGACATGGTCATTGAAGTCGTGGATGTTCAGCATGTTCTCCACGGAGTATGACGATTGAGTCAGATAGTTCGCCGCTTCAAGCACGGAAGTCTTTCCGTTGCCGTTCTCGCCGATTAAGATGTTAAGTCCACTTCCGGGATTTCCATCGGGCACGTTGAGATCAATGCTCTCACTTCCGAAGCACTTGTAATTCTCGATGGATAGCTTTTTGATAAATAGACCAGGCATATCAATTCACGTGAGCCTCGCCGCTCATCAACTTCGGCAGTAAAGCATCACGGGTCGCCGTCAAGCCTTTGATCTGCTGAAGGTTTTGTTCGACCTTCAGGATCGATGGAGCAATTAAAGCGTTGAATTTTTCCAGAGTTGCGCGATTGGGCACAACAATTGGATAGCTGCCAAGGATTTGCCAATTCGTTCTCGGCATTCGGGTTCCTTCGGATGCCATATCGGAGTGGTCGACGACTTCCTTCTGGAAGTATGCGAGCAGGCAGAATGGGAAGTAGATATCGTCCTTTGGCCGGATCACGAGAATGTCGGTTGAACACACGCCGTCGAATGGAGCGAAGCAGACCTTGTGAAAGTAAGGACGGAGCTTGCCAAAGAGAATGTCGTGTCTTTTGAATATCGATTTGTTGCTGCCGAGTCCGTCTGAAACGCCAGCCGAATAAAGTGCGAAATGCTTGCGTTCGATGTGCTCCAGGCCGATGTACTTTGTGCCGGACGAAATGTTCGACTGATGAACATTTTCGCGGATATTTTCTGACAGGTCCGCGAGTGTCCCTTCTTTCCAGCTTGGGTCTGCCTCCTCGATGAACCATTGGCGGAAGAGGGTTTCGGCGAGGCGTTCGAGGGTTTTGTTTTGGTGGTGGAGCAGATCGATCTTGTCGTCAAGGCTGCTCAGAACCTCCGCGATCGCGCGTTGTTCGTCAAGTAAGGGAATTCTTACCTCAATCTCATTGAGATCTCGAATCGGGAGTTGCGGCTGTGCGCTGCCTGTTGCAAATTGTCCGAACTCTCTTTTCTGTAATGAACGGAACAGGTAATAACAGAACTTGGAGTCGAGTCGTTGTAAATCTGGGCGAATAATCACCATTCCCGAGTTGATCCGAACATTTTCGTAAGGAACTGCCTCGGAGTAGTAGCCAAGATTGCCGACGGTTCCTCGGGTCGTTAGGACTGTATCGCATCGCTTTAGCTTTCCCTTTCTAAGCGCTGCGTCTTTCTCAGGAGAGATGAACTGACACTCGGAAAAAGAAAAACCGGTTTCTTTTACGTTCTGCGCACTCAAAAACAGGCAGTGTCCATCACGAGAGAACTCATCTTGGCGCGGGTAATTCACGCCCCGATCGCCGTCGATGATCTCTAGGGGAGCGGCCTTTAGTTTAGTGGTTACCCACTCATTCATACTCTCTTCCACCGACGACGTAGCGAAAATGTGGCCTATCGTGATCAATGATCCCCAACACTCCCAGGACGTACTGATAACTGTCGCCGGCATCTGTCAGATCCTTGAGTTTTGCTATATCCCGGTCAATCTTTTTGCTCCAGTAACCTTTGAATTCAACAGCTAGTTTGTTTTTGTCGTTCGTGTTTCGTTCGTGAAGCAGAAGATCGGGCTTCACGCCTTTGGGGAAGTTCTTCGTCTTTTTCGGATCTCCATAGCACTTGTTGTATTCGCAATCCAAGTCAAGCGATTCGAATTCCGTACCCGCTAGAAGCTGGGCTAAGTAGATGCCGGTACGAAATGCAAATGACTGTTCCAAGCCCTTTCGCTTGCCCTCGTGATAGGAAAGTAGAAATCGCGGCTCTTCGTAAACCTTTTGCACGGCGGCCTCCAGCAAGCCCGCCAATTGTTTCTGTTCCTGATTCATAAACCGGCAGCCTCCCACTTAATGCTATTGAGATTGGCGAGGATGCGTCTGTTCAGTTCCTCTTCCTCGGCCATTTGGGTTTCGAGTTCAGCTTTGAGGGAAGCAAAGCGTTCGGCGAAGTCGAAATCATCCTCTTCGTCAGCGAGGCCGACGTAGCGGCCGGCTGTGAGGACGTAGCCGCGTTGGGCGACTTCTTCGAGGGAGACTGATTTGCAGAATCCTGGAACATCTTGGTAATCGTCTTGGGGCACACTCCCTACCGGTCGTGTTTCCGCCTGTGCGGTCGCAGCGCTTACACGCCAGTTATGGTACGTGGAAGCGACCCGTTCTATATCCTCGGCTGAAAGGTCACGATTTCGCCGATTTATCAGATAGCCGAGATTTCTCGCATCAATAAAGAGTATCTCGCCCTTGCGATGCTGCTTGTTGCGGCGGAGAAACCAGAGGCAGGCGGGGATCTGGGTGTTTAGGAAAAGCTTTGCGGGGAGATTGACGATGCAATCGACCAGGTCGGCCTCGATCAGGGCACGGCGGATCTCGCCTTCGTTGTTGGTCTTCGAGGTGAGCGAGCCTTTGGCAAGGACAAAGCCCGCGACGCCATTCGGTGCGAGGTGAAAGAGGAAGTGCTGTATCCAGGCGTAGTTGGCGTTGTTTACCGGCGGCGGCAGGTTCTTGCCGAGAACTTTCCAACGGGCATCATCACGCAAAAGTTCTCCGCTCCAGTCGCTGACATTAAACGGCGGATTGGCAATAACGAAATCGGCTTTCAGGTCTTTGTGAGCGTCATTGAGAAACGAGCCTTCGTTATTCCATTTGACGTTTGAGCTGTCGATGCCGCGAATTGCAAGATTCATCTTGGCGAGACGCCAAGTTGTCTGGTTGCTTTCCTGCCCATAGATCGAGATCCTATCTTTTGGGTCGACGAGCGACTCAAAAGACCCTCTCCAACCTCTCCCAAAGGGAGAGGCTTCTGCCGCGTTCCTCTCCCGCTGGGAGAGGCTAGGTGAGGGTTTGTAATGGTCGCTATGCGCCTCGATAAACTTTTCGGACTGCACAAACATCCCGCCCGAGCCACAGCACGGATCGAAAACGCGGCCTTCGTATGGCTCAAGCATCGCAACTAGCAGCCGGACAACGCTTGACGGCGTATAGAACTGGCCGCCTTTCTTTCCTTCGGCCAAAGCGAACTCGCCGAGAAAATATTCGTAAACGCGGCCGAGAACGTCCTTCGCCTGCGCCTCTTTAGTGCCGAGTGCCGCACCAGAGATCAGATCGATAAGCCCGCCGAGACTCGCCTTATCAAGCCGCTCCTGAGCAAAGACCTTTGGCAAAACACCGCGAAGCGAGGGATTGTCCTTCTCGATCGCCTCCATCGCATCGTCAACGTCCTTTCCGATCGTCGGCAGCTTCCCACGGCCTTGTATCCATTTCCAACGCGCCGACGGCGGGACGTAGAAGACCTTTTCGGCAATGTATTCGTTCTTGTCCTCGGGATCGGCTCCTTCGTATTCGCCTTCGCCCGCGTTTAGTTTCTCGTATAGCTCTTCAAAGGCGTCTGAGATATATTTCAGAAAGATCAGCCCGAGCACGATGTGCTTGTACTCAGCGGCGTCGATGTTCTTGCGCAGTTTATCCGCAGTTTTCCAGAGCTTTCGCTCGAGGGGTTCTTCAGTTTGCTGCTTTGGGCGGCTCGGCATAGGTCAAGCAGATGATCGGGTTCGGGTTCGAATAAATATAGCATAAATTGGCAATATGACGTAAGCGGTTTTGCCCGGGGGCGGTGTAAGGCGTTTGGATAGAGAGTTTAGCGGCAGATCGCGGCCCGGCAAGCGTAAAAAAATCCAATTTTTTGTATCAAAGTCACGTGACATTGGCTTATTTTCTCGTGACAATGGCCTGTTTTCTCGTGACATTGGCCTGTTTTCTCGTGACTTTGGCCTGTTTTCTCGTGACATTGGCCTCTTTTCTCGTGACTTTGGCCTGTTTTCTCGTGACTTTGGCTTATTTTCTCGTGACATTGGCCTGTTTTCTCGTGACAAGTGATGAGCAGTGAGCAGTAAGCCGTCAGAATTCGGCAGAGGGCAGTGGGCAGCAGTCAGTAGTCAGTAGTCAGCAGTCAGCAGTCAGCAGTCAGCAGTCAGAATTCGGCATTCGGCATTCGATATTCAATATTCGACATTCGACATTCGACATCGGGCTTTGGGATCTTGACTTTCGAGGTTGGGCTTTCAGCTGCCGATGTAGCGGGCGTAGAGGGCTCTTGCCGCAGTTGGGTCGTCAATTCCTTTGATGATGGCACGGGCGTCGGCAAAGACGGTGATCTCGCGGCCCTCGGCGGTGAAACGGACCAGGTAGTCGTTGTGTTTGACGTCGGCGAGGTGTGCGAGTTTTGCGGCGAGAGCGGCGAGGTCGATCTGCGTGGGCCGCGGCGGGGCGATCTGGACGGCATCGCGGCCGCAGAGCACGGCGGCGAACTCCCGGGCGTCGGCGTCGAGAAACTCAAAATTGCGTTTACCGCAGCAGATGCAGCCCTTGTTCGGGCTCGTTAATTTGATCTTTCGCCAGTCGTTCGCCCATAGGTCGATCTGGACGAGCGAGCCGTGGAGAGCGTCGATATCGCCGACTAGGAGTTTTAGGCATTCGGCGACCTGAATCGCAGAGACGCTGGCGATGATCGGCATTATCACGCCGGCGGTGTCGCATGTCGGCGACGAACCGGCGTCCGGCATTTCTTCGAAGATACAACGCAGACAAGGAGTCTCGCCGGGGCGAATGGTCATCGTCGTGCCGTAGCTCGAAACGGCGGCACCATAGATCCACGGCATAGCGTGTTTGACGCAGGCGTCGTTGACGAGGTAACGGACCTGGAAATTATCGGTGCCGTCGATGACGACGTCGCAACCGGCAATGAGGCTCTCGATGTTCGAATTGTTCACATCCGCAACGATCGCCTCAACTTGGGTTTCGCCGTTTATCTCGGCGATGCGGTTCTTGGCTGCGACGGCTTTGGGCAGTCGGTCGGCGGCGTCGGATTCGCTGAACAATGTCTGCCGCTGAAGATTGGTGAATTCTACAAAATCGCGATCGACAATACGGAACTTCCCAACACCCGCCCGCGACAGCATCTCGGCATGCGACGCCCCCAGAGCACCGCAGCCGACGATCAGCACCCGCGACGCGAGGAGCTTCTCTTGCCCTTCGCGGCCGATCTCCGGGAATAGGATCTGACGGCTGTAGCGGTCCTTCATCGTCGTACCTTTAGCCGAAAAGCGACCTCACAAAAGCCCTGATGTTGATACCTTCGTCAGCGTCAAGTGCCGCAGCTTTACCAAAACGGCGGTCGCTGAGTGCCTGCTGACGCATCTCGTCGCGCAGCTTGGCCCGTTGTTCCTCGATCGCCAATTTTTCCTTTTCACGCGCGCGGTCCATTCCGCCCGCACGTATGAACTCAATGATCGCGGGGAGTTCGTCCGCGTCGAACCACACACCGTGGCTGCGGCAGACATCCACGATCACGCCGGACGAACGAGCGAAATTATTGCGGTTCATCAACTCGCCGCAGTCAGGACAAGGCACATAATTCACCTTTGTCATTATCTGCGGGCGGACGCCGCGTTTGTCCAGGAAAGAAAAGATCGCCGCCTGCCGTTCACGTTCGGCACAAACGTTCTCGAAATCGGCCGTCGTCATCCACATGCCGTCGCATTTTGTGCAGCCGCGAAACTCGGTCTCGGCGATGAGGAGCGTCTCGAGTCGGACCTTGCAGCGTGGGCATTCGCTGTCGTCGCCATCCGGCGATATGCCGACCGGTGCCGCAATGGCTCCGCAATGCCCGCAGAATTTGCTGCCGACGAACATCAGCCCAAAGCATTGCGGGCACGCGGCGGTCTTTAGACGCGTCCTGCAAAAAGTGCATTGCGACGCGTCGCTCGTGACGCCGGCGCCGCAATTCGGGCAATTCAAAGCTTCAGCTCCCATTAACTCACCTCGTCCAACGCCCGCTGCATCGCTTCACGCGGAGCGGGCTTTTTCATCCAGGCTTCGTATTGCAAAATACCCTGCTCCAACAGCATTTCCCGGCCGGTGATCACCTCAATTCCCGCCGCAAACGCATCCGCAACAAAAGGCGTCTCTTTCGTGATCAGGTCATAGACGCATCTTACACCCAAGATCTGATATGCGGAAAGCAGTTTTTCACCGTTCATGCCGACGGGCGTTGCGTTTACGACGACGTCATATCGTTCGAATGAAGTGTCTTCATCGAAAAGCTCGAACTTGATGTCAAAACTCCCAAGATCGGCGACTGCCTTTGCGGCATCGCGAGCAAACACGACTGTCTCTGCTCCTGACCGCTGAATAGCGTGAACGCACGCTCGGGCCGCTCCGCCGGCTCCGATCACGGCAAAACGCATTCCCGCCAGCTCGCCGTACCGCGACAAAAGCGGAGCGAGAAAGCCCGCGGCGTCGGTGTTATGCCCAATGAGTTTACCGCCGGCAAATTCCACCGTATTCACAGCACCGATCTCGCGGGCTGCGTCGTCGATGTCGTCGAGCAGCGGCATTACGGCAAGTTTATGCGGCATCGTAACAGCAAAACCGCCAAAATTCATTTCAACCTCGCGGCTCTCGCCTCGCACCATTCCTCGGAAAAACACCTCGATGTCTTTGACCTGAAACGGCACAAAAACTGCGTCGTCGCCATTCGCCGCGAACGCTGCATTGTGCATCGCGGGCGACAGCGACGACGAAACCGGATCGCCGACGACGCCAAACACGGCGGTTTTTGGCGTAATTTCCCTTATTCGATATCTCTCGGCTGACTCAGTAAATGAGAATTGTCCGGGAGCAGTAGCAGTTTCATTATCACAAGCAGCGTAAGCAATCGGAGCGCCGAACGCCGGGCCGAGAATTCTCGTCCACTTCCCGGCTTCGCCCATTGCAATAGGCAAGACACCAACACCTGATTCCCTTCCGCGACGCAACAAATTCCATAGAGGTATCGCTTCTGTAGCATCTTCGACCGAGCACGCGATCTTAACGACATCCGGACAATGTGACGCCAGCCGTTCAAATATATGTTCAAAGTCGTTTGGAACACCGGAATGGTCGTGAAACGAAACCATCTTTATACGTGTGTCAGGAGAGATGTGAGCAATGTCCTCTTCGAGGTCGCAGGCGTAATAGCCGTTGATCAGATGGAAAAATGCAATGCGCTCTTCGCGAGATAATTCGGCACGGCCGCCTTCTGCGACCGGACGAAGAGTTGCAACGATCTTTGAACGAACTTCGTTTTCGGAAAACAGCCGAACCAACTCGTTGCGTTCGCTCAGCGGAAGATAGTCAAATCTGACCTCGAAAAGATCAGCATCAGTAGACGCTTCAAGCCCTTGCAGAACCGCAGCGGCGGTCGTCTCGCCGATCGAAACGCATATCTTCACGCGTCCCTCACCGCCATTCCCTTCTTGTCCATTACAAAACTGATCGACATTATCAGCGACACCACAACGCAAAAAGCTGCAGCGACAACAACTGCGGTGTTACCGCTTTGCTTGACGGCTATGGCGGTTGCCGCCCACGCGATGGCAAGCGGATAGAGGAAATTTCGGAACGCATACCGGACGAACACCGCCATTGCCGTTGCCGCCAACAGGCAAGCGACTGCGATCAGATTCCACGTCAGCGAGGACAACTCGGCACCGCTCGCTTTGATCACGATCGACAGATTTACCAGCGTAGCCGCGGTAAGCCACCCGGCGTAAAGCCCGAAGGTTCCGCGCGCGATCAGCGTATCCGCGGGCGAATCGGTATTCCGGAACATCACCGCGATCGAAAGCGCCGTCAGGAACAGTGCCGCGATCACGATCAAACACGCGACCAGCATTTCCTGATGCCAGAGCCAAAGCCACAGAGCGTTCAGGAAACAGCTGAGCAGATACAGCGGACGGACACGGCGATAGCGTACGCAGTCGAGCTTGAAAAGCTGGTAGATCGAAAACGCGATCAGACCCGCATAGATAAGGCTCCATATCGCAAAGGCATACCCCGCCGGCGTCAAGACCGTCGGATACTTGCCCGAGATGACAGCCGTATCGATATTGTTCAACCGCCCGGTCGTCGCGAGATAATTGACCCAAAGAACAATGGCCGTGGCGATGACCACGATGTAAGACTGTATCTTGACTGCAAGCATATTATTTGCCTTGGTTCACGCGGGAATAGTCGAACTTTGCCTCGCGATATGCCCCATCCCTTCCCTTCATGGCAAGATAGATCGCCAGTTTGGCTCCATTCGGCACGAACGTGGCGCCGCCGAAATAGTATCTGCCGCCGTCCTTCTTAATGAACGGGAAATCCACGGTCTTGTCTTTCTCTTCCCAACCGACCAGCTCCGGCGTGAAATGCTTGATCCTCATCACATAGCTGCCGCCTTTCGGTTCGAGCGTGATGAATTCGTAAAAATTGACCTTCCCGCCGCTGAACATTCGAAACATGCCCATCATCACGCCGTTCTGCGGTTTCGACCATATTTCCTCGACCGTGCCGCCGAGTCCCGTTCCGGACCACGTTCCGATGAGCCAATCGAAATCCGCGATAGTAGCAGAGCCTCCGGACATGCCTTCGTCGAGCTTCAGAGTATTTTCGGTCAGCTTTGTCTGCGCCGAGGCCGAAACTGCGAGTGCAAGAAATAGTATCGGAATGATGAGTTTGTTCATATTGACCTCAATTCGCGTCCGCTGCGTCGGCGGATGCCGCAGGAATGTCGATGACGCCTTCGTCGGCCGGTGCGATAGATTTCGTGACCGGTCGGATGGCGGTTTCGATGGGTTTCAGCGTCGGGATATTTTCTTTTGCGAGCGTCCCGCTGATCTTCTTAATGGTTTCGAGCTGAGTAATAAAACGCGATTCCAACGAACCGACCGCCTGGTTGTAGCTGTTCACGGCTCGGCCGAGGTTCGTCCCGACGCTCGCGAAATGGTCGAGAAGCGTCGTTGTGCGCTTGTAGAGTTCGATGCCCGCATCACGCATTTCATAGATGCTTTCTGCCATGCGCTCCTGCTGCCACAGAAATCCGACCGTGCGCAGCATCGTTATCAGCGTCGAAGGCGTCGCGAGAACGATCTGATTGTTGATGCCGTCCTCGATCAGTTTTGGGTCCGCCATCAGAGCCGCGCCGAATGACGATTCGATCTGCATATACATCACGACAAAATCGACGGTGTCAGGCAATTGCTCCCAATACGACTTCTTGCTCAGGTCGCCGAGGTGCTTTCGGACGGCTTTTGCGTGTTCGCCCAGCTCACGGACCCTTTCTTCATCATGCTCAGTTTCGAAGGCACGCATGTATGCGGCCAGCGGGACCTTTGAATCCAATATCAGCCGCCTGCCGCCGGGCAGTGAGATGATCATGTCGGGGCGGAGTTTTCCCTCGTCGGTCGCCAGGCTCGCCTGTTCCTGAAAATCGCAATATGGCGACAAACCGGCGACCTCAACAACACGCCGCAGGCTTATCTCGCCGTATTTGCCCCTCACGTGCGACGTTTTTAGTGCGCCGACAAGCTGCTTTGTTCCCTCGCCGAGTTCGTTCGTCGTGCTCTTGATGGCGTCGAGAAGCGTTCGCATCTCAACGTACGCTCCCTCTCGTTTCAGCTCGATCTCGCCCAGCTTTTTGTCGAACTGCGACAGCGAATCGCCGAGCGGCTTGACGAGATGCTCGATCGCCTGTTTGCGTTTTTCAAGCTCGGCTGCGGATTCTTTCGTCTGGCTTTCGAGCGTTTGCTTCGCCATCTCGAGAAACGACGAGTTATTCTTGCGAAGAGCCTCCGAAGACAGCGACTCGAACGCCTCACGCAGCTTTTCGTTCGCTTCGACGATGAATTTCTTCTGCTCTTCGATGGCTTTAACCGCCTCGTTGTATTTTGCGTTCAGATCAGCGTTTGCGGTCTTCAATTGAACCGCCTGTTCGCTCAGACGACGTATTTCGGTTTCCAGCTCCGCGGTTCGCAAACCGGTCTTTTCGACCGCATCTTGTATCTCGGCGAGTTCCGTTTCGGCTTTCGTTTTGGCTCGCTCGGTCTCGATCAGCCTCTCCTGCTGACGAGCGTCCTTTTCAGCGAGTTGTTTGATCTGCGATTCGGTATCCGCGATCCGGCTGCGCGCTGCGGCGGCCTCGGCCTCGAATCTCGCTGCATCGCTCATCGCGGCGGCGCCACGCCGCGAAGCGATCAAATACCCGACGGCTCCGCCGACGATAAGGCCGCCGACCAACGCAGCAATTGCAATGTAAAGTGGGTTTTCCATGAGCAGATCGCTTTTTCCCCGATCAAATCATAGCTTACATCATCGGCGTGGCTTTATTAATCCCGCCGCCGTGTCTATTCTATTTCGAGAGTTTATGAAATCCGTGACCATCGTCTGCGACGGATCGAGCCTCGGCAACGGCAGCGGGAAAGCACGCGCCGCGGCGGTGGCGATACTCGGCTACAAGGGCTATTGGAAAGCGTTCGGCGAGTATCTGGGCGATGCGACGAACCAACAGGCCGAGATCGCCGCTGCGGCGATCGGGCTCGAAAAGCTAAAAGGCCCGGCGAATGTGAAAATTCTCTCTGATTCAAGGTACGTCGTCGAAACAATGACGGGAAATTTCAGAAAGAAGACCAATCATGACTGGTGGAAAAGACTGGAAAATGCCGCGGCCCCGCATAAGATCACGTGGGAATGGACGAAAGGCCACGACGGCCACGAACTGCAGGAGAAAGCCGATCTTTTAGCGCGAAAAACGGCTAAACTTGGGGCAATAGACGAAGAACTTTTCGACGAAACCGCGGCGGATATCGGCGTAACTGAATTGTGAACCCGAAAGCCGTTTCCGCATCTAATTATCGTTTTGCTCGGCTGTCGATCGCGGCCACTGACAGACCTTGAACTTTGCATTTCGCACATTTTTACTGATCGCCGCTTTCGCGGGCCTTACGGTCACAGTTGCCGGCCAGACTCGCGGCGGCTCCGGTTGGGCTTGGCAAAACCCGCTGCCCCAGGGCAACCCGCTTTATTCGATACATTTTGCAGATGATAAATTGCACGGATTTGCGGTAGGAGCGGACAATACCATTTTAGGCACACAGGACGGCGGATATACGTGGGTCAAAAGATCGGCTCCGGTTGACACGACCCTTGCCGACGTCTTCATCCGCGACGCAAAGAACGCATTCATCGTCGGCGTCCGCGGCACGATCTTGACCACGACGAACGGCGGCAAGGCATGGAAACGGGTCGCCTCGCCGTCGCGCGACCATTTCTCAAGTATCGAGTTCACGGGTGTTGACAAGCGGATCGGCTGGGCCGCCGGCACGTATGGACGCGTGCTTCTCTCGACCGACGGCGGTTTGACCTGGAACGATGCCGGCCCAAAAACGGACGAGAACCTCCTGAACATCGCAGCCCGCGGCGATGCGGCCGTCGTCGTAGGAACGAACGGTTTCGTCGCCTTCACGCGCGACCGCGGAGAAACCTGGTCAACCGCTTCTCCATGCGGGAATTCGATGATCACGGATGCTGCTATCTTGAGCGACAGCGAAATTGTCGTTGTCGGCTATTCAGGCTGTGTCGGGCGAAGCGCCGACGCAGGCGCCACATGGTCAGGCGTCGATATCTTCAGCCGAGCCGACCTGCTTTCGGTGTCATTCGCGGACGACAGCTACGGCGTCATTTCGGACGCGAACGGCCTTATATGGATATCAGGCGACGCCGGACGCAGTTGGCTGCCCATAAGCGTTCGCACCAGTCCGCGGCTCATTTCAGTCCATTTGGCCGACAGAATTTCCGGATGGGCGGTTGGCGAGAACGGGCTGATCATTCGCACCAGTGATGGCGGTTTCGGATGGCAAAGACTGAGTGAAGGAGGCCGCGAGGACGTGAACGAGCTTTTCTTCACCGATAACGAGACCGGAACTGCGGTCGGTTCGCGAGGGCGAATTTGGATCACGAACGACGGCGGCAACGACTGGCTGCCGGTTTTTTCCGACACCGACCGCGGGCTGAATTCGGTCTATTTCGCGAATGGCGAGCGCGGCTGGATCGTCGGTGACCGGGGTACCGTTCTCCGTACGAATAATGGCGGCGCAAGTTGGGGTAAGGGAGTTTCAAACATCACCGAGGACCTTTCGGCCGTATTTTTTATTAACGAAAAACTCGGCTGGGCCGTTGGCGAAGGCGGGATGATCATTCGATCTGAATCTGCGGGCGCATATTGGGAGCAATTCGAATCGGGCACACGGCAATGGCTCGAAGCGGTGCATTTTATCGATGAAAAACGCGGTGTCGCCGTCGGCGGCGGCGGAACGATAATTCGAACTGACGACGGCGGGTTAAAATGGTCGTTCGTAAGAACCAACATCCGCGAAAATCTTTACTCGCTCAGTTTTTATGACGAGCGCCATGGTTTCGCGGTCGGTTCCGGGGGCGTGGTTCTTTACACTTCCGACGGAGGCGAAGTTTGGCAGGATAGAGAATCTTCGATCGCGGTGAATCTGTTCGCCGTACAAGCATTCGGCCGCGGTTCCGCCGTCGCAGTAGGCGAACAGGGAGCCGTCATGATAACGGAGGATGCTGGAACAACGTGGCAGATCCAGCCCAACATAACCGGCAAACTCCTTCAGGCGGTGGTTTACAGAGGCGGAAAGAACGTCTGGGTAGCGGGCCGCGGAGGAACTATTTTGCGTCGCACCGATGCTCTTTCGCCGAGGACCATCAGCCTGCCTCGCAACATTCCGATCTTGCGGCCTTCAACCGGAACGCGTCCGCAACGGCGAGTACCGCTAATAACGATCACCGATGACGGCGATATTCCACCTGCCACACCCATTAGGCCCTAGGCTCTGAAAACAACGACAGAGATCCATTCACCTGAACCGAAAATACTGAATTCGTCCGCACCAAGACTTTTCAGCTCTGCTTCAATGGATGTTCGCTGTTCAGCCAGGATGCCGGACAAGATAAGCACTTTTTTTGAGGCCTTCAACAGCAAGGGCAATATGGGAAGGATTACATCGAGCGTGAGGTTTGCCGCGACAACATCTGCAGCGGGTGTATCGTTCGTGATGGAGCCTTCGGAGATACCAATCTGATCGGCGACACCATTCAGTTCACAGTTCGCGAAGGCTATCGCCACGGAATCCGAGTCAGTGTCGCATGCTCGGATCGGCGCGGCGCCGACCTTCGCGGCAGCGATCGACAGAATTCCCGTTCCCGTCCCGACATCGAGAAATGACGCTCCATTCGTAACATGTTCACCGATCGCCTCCAGGCAGAGTTTCGTCGTATCATGCGTACCTGTACCGAACGCCATGCCCGGATCGATGCGAATGACCATCGCATCGGCCTCGTGTTGGTCAAACCACGTCGGAGCTATTATGAAGCGGCCCGCAGCCACAGGCTGCCAATGCCGCTTCCACTCGGCAAGCCAATCCTGCTCCGCGACGGCTCGGATCGCGACACCTGCAGCCTCATTGCGTGAGATTCCGTATATCAGGAGTTCGTTTTCGACCGCTTCGCGGATCGCATCTGCATCAGGCTCTTCATCAAAATACCCTGTTACGATCACGGAATCCGCCGATCGGCGGCCGAGCAGGTCGATCTCCGTCCCTGATGCTCCGCATTCAGAAAGCGCGGACTCGGCCGCTTCGGCATACGAGGCGGAAACGCGAACATCTGCGGCAAACCAGCTTTTCATTCGAACACTCCGACCTCGTTCAATGCCCTCGGCTGATTTCGCCAGTCGCCGACGACCTTAACGAAAAGCTTGAGATACACCTTTGTCCCCAGAAGCCTTTCAATATCTTCGCGCGCCTTGGTTCCGACGTCCCGCAGCCTGGCTCCCTGCTTGCCGATGATGATCTTCTTCTGAGACGGCCTCTCGACGTATATAACGCAATAGATCCGTGTCAGGCCGGGCTCCGTCTCATCGAATACCTCTGTGGCTACCGCCGTAACGTAAGGTATTTCGTCACCGGTGGTTAGCAATATCTTTTCCCTCACCATTTCCGCGACGATATTGCGAAGCGGCTGATCGGTGAGTTCGTCCTCTGTGAAAATGGCATCGCCCGCCGGAAGATTCTGTAGGATCAATCCCGTAAGGATGTCGAGTTCCTGATCTTTGAGTGCCGAGATCGGGACCACTTCCTTGAAATCATATTCCTTTCGATAAAGATCTATGAGCGGGAGCAGCAGCCCACTCTCGCGAAGTTTATCAACCTTGTTCAATACCAGTATCGCGGGCTTCTCCGAACGTTTGACGAGATCCAGAACGAACCTGTCGCCGTTACCCGTAGAAACGCTGGCGTCCCGCATTAGGACAACGAGGTCAACGGTCTGCAGCGCATCATGAACTGCGGACATCATACGCCTGTTCAGGAGATATCCCGGCTTATGTATTCCCGGCGTATCGAGGAAGACCATCTGTCCGCCGGGACGATTTACGACGCCCTTTATCTTGTATCGTGTGGTTTGAGGCTTGTTAGAAACTGCGGCGATCTTTTCGCCGACCAGTCTGTTGAGGAGCGTGGATTTGCCCGCATTCGGCCGCCCGATGAGCGCTACATAGCCGCTGCGAAAGTCTTCATTCGACATCGTCTAAACAGTAACAAACTATCGTGATCAAAACTAAACGGCCTCACTGCTGGCGCAGCAGACGCTGCTTTGCGGCAATAGCATCGCGAAAAGCGCCACCCGCGACGTCGTCCAATTTTATGGCCTCATCATAGAGCCGCATTGCATAGCCGTTGTCATTGAAATGTTCGTAGATCCTTCCGAGTGCAACGTAGGTCAGAGAAAGCAGTGCCCGGTCGGTCGCTGCTGTGGCTGTCCGGACGACATTGCTGTATGCGACCTGTGCTTCAAGCAGCTTTGCCTCCTGCTGTTCGGGGTCATCTATGGTCGCCGCGGAAAGTGCGGTAACTCGGCCAATGTTATAGAAGATACGCGGATCGTTCGGATTATCCGCAGACAGCCTTTTCAGCTCGCTCAAAGCTTTTGCCAGGTCACGGGAATCAATGAGCTTCTGGATCTCAAGCAGTTTCGATGTAACAGGATTTTCCGATAACGTACCGCGTTCGCTGGTCGCACGCCGCAATTCTCGGGCCGCGATCGCCCTTTGACGAGCTTCGGACGACGCCAAAACACGCCCGGTTTCCTTTATAGGGTCGAAAGCCGCGATCATCTCGCGGAGCGAATTCGCTATATCAAACCCCGATTCTTCAACGCCTTTAAGCTGCTCTGCAAAAAAGAAGGAAAGCACGGCACCTCGCTGATAGTCCTCCCAAAGCCGAAGTGCCGATTCATCTGCAATAGACGACTTGAATCGGTCGAGTTCAGCGACCACTGCTCGTTTTTCCTCGTCTGTCTTAAGTTCGGCAATGCGCTCCCGCGAACGTGCAGTTGCGATCGCGACCTGTTCAAATTCGCCATTTCTTACATCAACGGCGGCAACGAGCGACCTCGTCATGGTGAGGAAGATGTCCGGTGAGATATTGGTATCGGTCTTTCTGAGGTCTTCCAACAGGGGGCGAGCCCATTCCCGGATCGGCCCCACTTCTTTTGCATTCGTAAAGACGATCGGGTCTAGAACGAACTGCAGGAATGCCCGGCGTGCTTCCGAAAAGCGCACGTCGGTGTCCGGAGGCACGACCACGTAATAATCATCGCGGATATTCAGAAAAACGATGTTACCTTTCGGTGCAAGCTTCTCGGGGACGATATAAAATCGACGGTCCGATGATTTCAGCTCAGTCTTTCTAAGTGTGGTGTTTGGGCGGCCTTTGGCCTTTTGCGTCTCGACGTTGACCCGCTCGACCACAGAAAGCTGCGGCCTGGTGTGCAGATACGCCAGCAACTCGCTGACCATCACCCGCGACGACGGGCGAAGAAGCGGATCGGTATCGGTCAGATACATTTTGGCGTAGTCTTCCAGCTTCGAGCTGATCGATGATCGACGGTAGAATTCGCGGACAAGGGGTGCAAAATCGAGCACGTCAAGCAGCCGTCCCGGCAGATCGTTCGTTATCACCGGATCAGCAAGTTCCGGCACCGGAGTAAGTGCGTACGCCATGGAGACGAACGGGGATACTATCTCGGCATCTGACATCTGCGGATTTCGCCGCTTGTAATTCTGAACGAACGATGAGATGCGTCTGCGTAGATCCTCGTTCAATCCTGCGTTGTCGGCTAGGAGCTGCTCCCGGAATCTTTCACCTTTTTCGGTCAATGGCGTATTGATCAGCTTTTGCTCCCGACCGTCCGCAGTTCGGGCCGATGCCATTTCCAACGTTGCAAGGACGACGATCAGACGTTTGTCGGGTTGTATGCGGACACCGTAATTTGAAAGGTCAAAACCCGAGCCCGGCGTTTGGGCGACGGCCGCAGCTGACGACATTAGAAACAGGACCGGCAAGAAAGCTTTACGCATAGAACACACAAGAATCTCAAGAATAGTGGATGAATTCTATCCGTTGCAAGATGCACGCGGTACTGCCGACCGCAGAAAAGCATTTGCAGAGGTAGAAAAGGCGGGTGCCTATCGCTAAGCACCCGCCAAAAGAAACAGAGTCAATTATCTCGAGTTAGTCAAAGCTGCTGAGTGCCGAGGCTTCGTCATCGAATGTATCAAACACAGTGAGCAACTTGGTGATCGCAAGAAGGTCTTGGATCTTCTGCGTCAGGTGGAGAAGTTTGAGCGTGCCGCCCTCCTTCTTGACCGCCGTAAAGCTGGAAACAAGTTCTCCGATGCCGCTCGAATCAATATAGCCAACGTTTCCGAGGTTCAGGACGATCTTGTTCTTACCGTCACCCAAGAGTTTTCGAATAGCATTGCGAAGTGCCACGCTGCCTTCGCCAATGGTTACTTTTCCTGACAGGTCGAGGATGGTTACATCACCCGCCTGGCGTTCCGAGATCGTGATATCAGACATTTTTATCTCCTAAAGGTTTATCGAATTTAATGCTAAAACGTGATTCTAGACGATAGTTTACAGCAAAGTCCATTTGAGACCGCAAATTTAACTTCCTTTTCTCATTCTCACTATGACACCGCCGTCCTCTGCATTTTCCCATTCGACCACATCCATGAAAGAACGCATGAAAAGAATGCCCCTGCCGCTGGCCTTGAGCAAATTTTCCGGGTCGGTCGGGTCGGGAATTTCTTCAGGTGAAAACCCGGCCCCGTGATCCCTCACCAGAATCTCAACATTACCTTCGGACTCTGAGAGAGTAAGATCGACGTTCTTGTTCTCGTCAAATTTGTTGCCGTGTTTAACGGCATTAGCGATGGATTCTCTGACCGCAAGGTCTATAGCGTATGCGAACTCATCGCCGTGACCGCCGGCCTTCACAAATTCAGCGGCCATTTCGGCGGCGGTATCCACCGATTCGATCCGGCTCGGTAATGAGGTCATCTGATGTCGCACAATACGTTGAAAACAAGTTAGCGATTTAATCTGCCGACTGTCAAGACATCCGGAGCGGAATCATTCTATGATTTAATGGATGCGAGTACTTCCCGCAAAAAGCCTCGAAGGCAGCATAACGGTTCCCGGCGATAAGTCTATATCGCATCGGGCGGCGATGATCGCCGCGATGGCCGAGGGAACCACTGTGATCCGAAATTATGCATCGGGCCGTGACTGTGCCTCGACCTTGAAGTGCCTTTGGGAACTTGGTGTTCCCATCGAGGTTTCGGGAACCACCGTAACTATAACCGGCGTCGGCAAACAAGGGTTTCAGAAGCCGGTCGGCCCGCTCGACTGCGGTAATAGCGGAACGACATTGCGTCTGCTGGCGGGCATACTCGCCGGCCAAAGCTTTGAGTCAATATTGACCGGTGACGAGTCGCTAAAAAAACGGCCGATGTACAGGATAATAGAGCCGCTAGCTGAAATGAAGGCGATGCTCCTGTCGCCATTCAACACGGCCCCGCTCAAAATGCGAAGCCGTCTTCCGCTTAGAGCGATCGAATACACGCCGGACGTTGCATCTGCACAGGTGAAATCCTGCATTTTGCTTGCCGGCCTAAATGCCGAAGGCTCGACACGCGTCATCGAGCCGGTTCCCACCCGCGATCATACGGAACGCATGCTTGAGTGGTTCGGTGCCGATCTCGATAACCTCGGCGGCTCAGAACTAACGGCACGCGATGTGGATATTCCGGGCGACATCTCATCGGCCGCATTCTTTATCGCGGCCGCCGGCTGCCTGCCGGGGTCGCGTCTCGAGATAAAGAATGTCGGTATCAATCCAACCCGTACGGCTTTTCTGGATGTCCTTCGCTCGATCGGGGTCGGCATCGATATCGAGGAGATCTCCGCAGATGGTCCGGAGCCGGCAGGTAATATTACCGTTACTGCTCCCGACCAGCTCATCGGAAAGATCACAATTGAAGGAGCACGGACCGCGGCGTTGATAGATGAGATCCCGATACTTTCAGTCGTCGGCACTCAAACTGAAGGCGGCATCGAGGTTCGGGATGCCAAAGAACTCACCGTGAAGGAAGTAAACCGGCTTCTTGTGATCGTTGATACCCTACGGTCCATGTTGGCGTGGGTCAAAGAGCTGCCGCCGGACGGCTTTATGGTCAGACAGTCAAAGCTCAGTGGTGCCGTTGCCCACTCATTCGGCGACCACAGAATTGCGATGGCTTTTGCGATCGCGGGATTACTCTCTGACGACGGAGTGTTCGTCGAGGAGCCCGAATGGGTCGATATCTCATACCCCGGTTTTTTCGATATACTGGAGTCGGTAACCAAAAGATAAGCGATGAAAAAGGGGACAAAAATTGCCCTGACGGGCTTCATGGGCGTTGGAAAATCAAGTGTCGCACGGCATTTATCGCGCTTGATAAAAACAAAACACTTGGACCTCGACCATTTCATCGAACAGGAAGAACAGCAAAAGATCGTCGCTCTGATCGACACAATGGGTGTCGACTATTACCGAAAACTTGAAACCGAATGCCTGTCGAAACTTCTTGCCTCAGATAACCCCCGCATTATTTCACTCGGCGGCGGTGCCTGGACGACCCAAGTGAACCGCGAAATGCTCAAGGATCACGGCTACACGTCGGTTTGGCTTGAGGCCACATTCGAACACTGCTGGCTAAATATCACCTACTCGCACAAGGAACGCCCGTTAGCCCGCGACAAAGAGAACGCGCGAAAGCTCTTTGACGAACGACAGTCGGTTTACTGTCTCGCCGACTGGCATTTTGTGATTCGGCCTGGCCAGACCTCATTTGATGTCGCAAAGAATATAGCGGACGAAATTTTCGGTTAATTTTCATCACGACGGGATTGCTAAATCACCCGAACTGCAAGAAAATATCGGTATTGAATTAACTACGGCTCAATTGGGTCCGATCAGATCAAGAACTGATCGATTTGAAAGCTGATTCAACAGGCTCGGACTGCCGATCTCGGAAAGCCCGGCCGAAATTTAACTAGCCTTATCTGGATACGGAGGAATTTATGAAACTAAAAGTTTTTACAATTACAATGCTCGCAGCAGCCCTTTTTTTGAGTGCCTGCGGCAAAAGTGATGCAGATGTCGCAAAAGCCGCTACTGACAAGCTTGCCGCTGAGAAAGTGACAGGCGTGACGGTCACGGTCAAGGACGGTGTGGCCACGCTTACCGGCGAGGTCGCAGATGCCACTGTAAAGAATAAAGCCGAAGCCGCAGTTAGGAGCGTTGAAGGCGTAAAGAGCGTTACGAACAGTGTCACCCTCAAGCCGCTTCCGACTCCGCCGCCGGTCGCTGACGACAAGATGCTCGAAGGCACCATCAATGAGGGCCTGAAGAAGGCCGGAATTGAAGGCGTGACGATCGAGGTCAAGGACGGCGAAGTTACGTTCTCAGGCAAGGTCGACAAGGATAAGGTGATGAAGGTCCAAGAGATCATCGCCGATGCCAAGCCGAAAAAGATGGTCAACAACCTCAATAAATAAGGACACGGAGGTAGAAAATTATGTCATTACAGGAAAAATACGTTTCTTTGCTCGAGATGGCCAACGCAAACGGCACGACCTACGAGCTTAGCGAGGGCGACGGCGTTCTTCACATTAGCGGAACCGCTCCTAACGCAGAAGCTAAAGCTGAACTGTGGGCGGAATATGAACGTCTCGACCCGGACTTTCGGTCGAACGATCTGGTGATGAGCATTTCTGTGGGCGATGCTGCCGGCGGCGGTGCGAACACATACACCGTCGTTTCGGGCGACAATCTGAGCAAGATCGCCGCCAAATACGGCATCACTTGGAAGGAGATCTTTGACGCGAATCGCGACATTCTCAACAATCCTGACCTTATTCATCCGGGCCAGGAACTGAAGATCCCGTCCTAAAGTTTGACCTAAGTCAATAAGATGGCCCGTCCGAACTTTCGGTCGGGCTTTTTTGTATCTCAGCAATTTGCTAGATTTTGCTTAGTGTCACTTGTAACTGATTTCGTGGTTGTTGGGAGCGGCGTGGCCGGGCTTCGCGCCGCCATAGAACTCGCGACGTCAGGAGCTCAGGTCACAATACTCACGAAAGACAAGGCAAACGAATCTAACACCGAATATGCGCAAGGTGGGGTCGCCGTTGTCATGTCGGAAGATGATTCCGCCGATCTGCATGAAGGCGACACGCTTGTAGCCGGCGCAGGCCTCTGCGACGAAGCTGCGGTTGAAGTGCTCGTCACTGAGGGCACCCGTTACATCCGAGAACTGATCGATTGGGGCACCGAATTTGACCGCGAGGGCGATTCGCTTTTGTTCACGCGTGAGGCAGCCCATTCCCGAAACCGTATCCTTCACGCCCACGGCGACGCGACGGGAGCCGAATTCGTTCGTTCGCTGATCGCCCGTGCGGGCCGCGAAAAGACCATAAACCTGCTCGCATTTGCCAACACGGACGGCCTGCTGGTTGATGACGGCCGCTGCGTCGGCGTGCGTTATTTGGACCCGATCCTCCGCTCTCCCAGAGAGGTTTATGCAAAGGCGGTCATCATGTGTACGGGCGGTGCCGGACAGCTCTATCAGCACACGACAAATCCCGAGGTAGCTACCGGTGACGGAATGGCGATGGCATATCTGGCCGGTGCCGAGATGGCGGATATGGAGTTCGTTCAATTCCATCCGACCGCGTTAAGCATCGAAGGCGCCCCGCGTTTTCTACTCTCAGAAGCAATGCGAGGCGAAGGCGGCGTGCTGAGGAACATAAATGGCGACCGTTTCATGCAGCGATACGACGAAAGGCTCGAACTTGCACCGCGTGATATCGTTTCGCGTTCGATCGTCGCGGAAATGCGGCGAACCGGTTCGCGCCATGTTTATTTGGACATGACCGCCTTTGACGGGATGTTCTTGCGTGAGCGGTTTCCAAAGATCAACGAGGTCTGTTTAAAATTCGGCCTTAACATGGCCGAAGCTCAGCTTCCGGTTTCGCCGGCATCGCATTATTGCATGGGCGGCATTCGCACAGATCTTTGGGGGCGCAGCACGCTGCCGGGTCTATATGCGGCAGGCGAGGTCTCATGTACGGGAGTACACGGAGCCAATCGCCTCGCGTCAAACTCGCTGCTCGAAGGCCTAGTTTTTGGCGCGCGTTCGGGAGCTGCTGCCTTGTCAGATTCCGAATACCTATTAATGAGTGTTCCGGCGGACACTGAACACAGCCGCACAATGGTCCCGTCACGCTCAGCGATATCCGTAGCGGTAAAAAAGCGCGTCAAGCGAATAATGTGGGAACGTGTCGGCATTTTGCGGGACAAAGCATCTATACAGCGTGCCCTCGCCGAATTGGAACAGATCGCAGCCGGACGCATCGACCGTGCGTCTCGCAATTTTGTTACTCTTGCCGCTCTTGTTTCCCGCGGTGCTCTTTGGCGGGAAGAATCGCGAGGAGGCCATTACAGAACGGATTTTCCCGAGTCCGACGATCGATTTCGAGTTCATTCGATACAATCGTTGGATATGCCGATAACGTCGGATAGCCAAATAGATTTCTATCACGATCGATAGCCGTTTGCTCTGTCAACATTTCTGCACAAACCGCTTGATTCCAATACCATCAACTAACGTTTTTGTTTATACTGAGTGTTCCAGTTTAATTCTCTTTCCGAGGTGTCCTGAACGCAAAAGAACCGTTTATGAACAGCAATGTAACTACGCTTAATCTCGCATCCATCGTCTCGCATCATGCCCGCCTTGCACCGCAAAAGGAAGCGGTAGTGCTCGGCGATTCGCGGTTCACTTACGGGCAGCTTGAGGCAATGACCAACAAGGTCGCCAACGCATTGGCCAAAATGGGTATAGGCCATGGCGACAAGGTCGCTTTGAACTGCCCCAACCTACCGTATTTCCCGATCGTGTACTACGGCATCATGAAAACCGGAGCCGCGGTAGTGCCGCTTTGTGTGCTGTTCAAGGCCCGCGAGATCGAATATCAGCTTCGCGATTCGGATGCAAAGGCAGTATTCGTTTTCGAAGGCACGGACGAGCTTCCGATGGGCTCCGAAACGAAAGAGGCATTCGATAAGGTCGATTCCTGTGAGCATCTCGTCGTAATGACAAAAGAGCTTACGTCGCCCTCGCCGATCGAAGGGCATCCAACGCTCGCTCAGGTCATCGGTGGCGAATCGGACAAATTCGACATCTACCCGACCGCGCCTGACGACACCTGCGCGATCCTCTACACATCGGGAACGACCGGCATGCCGAAAGGCGCCGAGTTGACGCACCTCAATCTTTGGTCAAACGTCGTGACGACATACAGCATTCACCTGCCGATGCTGGATTTCACCGACGGCGAGCAGAAGACAGTTCTGATCACGCTGCCTCTTTTCCACACCACCGGGCAAACGGTTCAAATGAACACAAACATCTATGGCGGCAACCGCGTGGTCTTGCTGCCGAGGTTCGATCCAAAAACCACGCTCGACACAATGGTCGCCGAAAAGGTCAATTTCTGGGTCGGTGTACCTACGATGTATTGGGCGTTGCTGCGTTATGCCGAAGAAACGGGCTATGACATTTCCGGCGTGAAGGACAACATGAAGGTCTGCACCTCCGGCGGAGCCCCGATGCCTGTAGAGGTAATGCGCGAATTCACCGAAAAATTCGGCGTCCGCGTACTTGAAGGCTATGGCCTTAGCGAAACATCGCCGCTTGCAACTTTTAACCATTTTGAGAAACCGTCAAAACCGGGAACGGTCGGACAGCCGATCTTCGGTGTTGATGTGCGGTGCGTTGACGAAAATGACAACGAAGTTCCCCGCGGGACGCGCGGCGAGGTCGTCATTCGCGGGACCAACGTGATGAAAGGCTACTACAAACGCCCCGATGCGACCGCAGAAGCTTTTCGAAACGGCTGGTTCCATACAGGCGACATCGGCATCATGGACGACGAAGGCTATCTGGCGATCGTTGACCGCAAAAAGGATATGATCCTGCGCGGTGGTTACAACGTCTATCCGCGTGAGCTTGAGGAAGTGATCATGACACATCCGGCGGTTTCGATGGTCGCCGTCCTCGGCGTGCCCGACGAGAAAATGGGCGAAGAGGTGAAAGCCTTCCTCGTATTAAAAGAAGGTGCGACGCTGACTCATTCGGACTTCATCGACTGGTGCCGCGAGCAGTTCGCCGCGAATAAGTATCCGCGATACGTCGAATTTCGCGACAGCCTGCCGATCGGCAATACCGGCAAGATATCGAAACTCGCACTGCGCGAAGAGATGGCGTCGCATTCGCACAACTGAAACAGCCGAATTTGCGGCCTCCGATGAATTACACCGCCTGGCTCTGATATCATCGAATCAGCGAATTATGCGTTTGATGGTTTTAGCTAAGGTTACGGCGGTGTCTCTTTTTTCGATTGCGTTGTTCGCGGCTTGCAATGCCGGCGGAGCAGCAAATTACTCAATTAAGGAAAGCCGCGATTACGAAGCGTCGATGTTCCGGCAGAATTGTGCGATCTGTCACGGCCCTGAGGCCGAAGGAAGAACGCTTGCCGATGGCCGTGTTATCCCGAATCTTCGCGTCGGCCCTCACAAATACGCGACCGACGAACAGATCTACCAGCACATATCCGAGGGCGGCAACGGAATGGTGCCTTTTCGCGGGCAATTAAGTGACCGCGAAATAAAGATGCTCGTCAAATTCGTCCAGGAGAAATTGCGGAAATGAAAGTTCTCATTACAGGTGCGTCGGGCCTGATCGGCAAGGCGTTGCAGAGGTCGTTTGAGGAAAAAGGCTGGGAAATGCTGCTTGGGTCGCGCAGCGAGCCTAAGGACGAAAAGCACATCAAATGGACCGTTGAGGACGGTTTTTCCGATCCCGAACGGCTCGAGGGCATCGACGCCGTTGTCCACCTTGCGGGTGAAAGCGTGAACGGGCTTCGCTGGACCGATGAAAAAAAGAAAGCCATTCGCGACAGCCGAGTCATCGGCACACGCAACTTGGTCGATGCGATTTCGAAACTGAAGAAGAAACCGAAGGTTTTAGTTGCTTCGTCCGCGATCGGCTTTTATGGCGAACGCGGTGATGAAGAAATGACCGAATCGAGTTCCGCCGGGACAGGCTTTCTGCCCGACGTCTCCAAAGAGTGGGAAGCCGAGTCTCGTCGTGCAGAGGACGCCGGCATCCGCACGGTTCTGCTTCGCACCGGCATCGTGCTGTCAAAGGACGGCGGTGCGCTCGGGACGATGCTGACACCGTTCAAATTCGGAGTAGGCGGCGTTGTAGGCTCCGGAAAGCAGTGGATGAGCTGGATCTCGTTGGACGATCAAGTAGCGATCATTAACTTTGTGATCGAGAACGAGAGCATTCGCGGTGCTGTCAACGCCGTCAGCCCGAATCCTGCGACGAATGAAGAATTCACGAAAACGCTCGGCGATGTTATCTACCGCCCGACCATACTGCCGCTGCCGGAATTTGCCGTCTCGATGATGTTCGGCGAAATGGGCGACGCATTGCTTCTTGCCAGTACGAAAGTGCTGCCGAAACGCCTGTTGGACGCCGGCTTCGAATTCAAATACCCCGACCTGAAACCGGCGATCGAAAACGCCGTCAAATAGCGTTTGTCTGCTTGCGCCCGGCAATCGTTATTGCAATGCCGCCAAGAATTAGGAGCGCTGCAAATAGAAGCCGCAGCGTCATCTGCTCGTCCAGCAAAATGAAGGCGAGCACTCCTGCGATGACCGGTACCGAAAGCTGCAGCACCGCCGCACGCGTAGACGTGAGGCTTTGCAATGCCGTGTACCAGATCGCGTAGCCGACGCCCGAGGCGATCGCTCCCGATAGAACTGCGAGAAACACACCGGCTCCGGTAATACGGAGTTCGGCGAGAAAGAACGGTACCGTCAGCAAAACGAAAGGCAGCGATCGAATAAAATTCCCCGTGGTCTCACTCAGCGGATCGCCATCGCCTTTTCCCCTGAGCGTGTACCCGCCCCATGCGGCTCCGGCGGCCGCCATCAGAAGTGAACTTGCGAGCGGCGGCGATTCAAGGCCCGGGATCACCAAGTAAACGAGCCCGCCGACCGCGGCCGCGAGGCCTGTCCACTCCAGAACGCCGGGCCGCTCGCCTCTGACCAGCGACACGGCGATCATTGTCAGTTGTACCGACCCAAATAATATCAACGCCCCGGTAGCGGCGGTGAGGCCCAAATACGCGAGCGAAAAACAGATCGCGTAAGCAAATAGCAATAAAGCGGAGGGCCAAGAACCTTGTTGCAGGAGCCCGCGTGTAAGCAAGGGCGTATCATTCGGCGTCGCACTTATGCCCTTGCTCACTCTTACGCTCCTCCAAGCGAACCAGATGAAGAATAACGTCAGAGCACCTGACGTGAGTCGGACAGCAGTGAAACTCGCCGCATCCGCCTCGCCGCCCGCAAGTGCAAGACGGCACAATATCGAATTGAACGCAAAGGCGACGAGGGCAAGAGAAGTAAGAAAGAAGATCTTCAAATCTATTAGCTTTCCTCTGTGCTATCTGTGTCCTCTGTGGCGAATTGCTTTTCCGGCCGCATGTGCGGGAAAAGTATGACGTCGCGGATCGAATGTTTGTTCGTCAGCAGCATCGTCAGGCGGTCGATGCCGATGCCGATGCCCGCGGCGGGCGGCATGCCGTAGGACAATGCACGAACGTAATCCTCGTCAAGCACCATCGCTTCTTCGTCGCCTTTTTCCCGCTGCGCCATCTGATCGACAAAACGGTCGTACTGCTCTTTAGGGTCGTTCAGCTCCGAAAAACCGTTCGCGACCTCCATTCCATTGATGAACAGCTCGAAACGCTCCGCGATCTGCGGGTTCTCCGGCGAAGCCTTGGAAAGCGGTGAGATGGATTTCGGGAAATCGACGATGAACGTCGGCTGGATCAGTGTGTGCTCAACGTCATTCTCAAATTTTTCCAGCAAGTCCGAATCCGAGAGCCCGGTCGCTATCGCTCCCGGTTCTGACACAGCCTCTGCCATCGAGATCCGACGAAAGTTCGAGAAGTCGATCTTATTTCCTTCGTACTCAATGACAAGCCCGCCGGTTGCTTTCTGTACAGACTCCTGAAGCATTTTCTCGCAGAAATCCATCATGCCGTTGACGTCCATATAGGCACAGTAGAATTCAAGCATGGTGAACTCGGGATTGTGCTTGTATGAGATGCCCTCGTTGCGGAAATTGCGGTTGAGTTCGTAAACCTTTTCGAAACCGCCGACGACGAGACGCTTTAGATAGAGCTCGGGCGCGATGCGTGCGTAAAGGTCGATGTCGAGAGCGTTGTGATGCGTCTTGAAAGGCTTTGCGGCCGCACCTGTGGCTTTCGGCGTCAGCATCGGCGTTTCGACTTCGATATAGCCGTGGTCTTCGAGGTAACGCCGTATCGACGAGATCAGCTTTGCACGGCGTTCGAAAACCTCTCGCGTCGTCAGCCCGTCGTGCTCAACCGCCAGCGACGAGCCGATCAGATCGACGTACCGCCGCCGCTGCTTGATCTCAGGGTCTTCTATGCCGTGCATCTTGTCCGGCATAGGCAGCAGAGCCTTTGCGAGGAACTGCAGTTTTTCAATATGAACCGAAACCTCGCCGGTGTTCGTCACAAACAAATATCCTTCGACGCCGATGAAATCTCCGTGGTCAAGAAGCTGCCAAACAGTCCATGAGTCTGGAAAGTCGAGGAGGTCTTGAATGTCATTCCGAACCACACTAAAGGCACCTTTCTTGCAATAGACCTGGAGTTTCGAGATGCCATCCGTAAGATGAACAAAATTGCCGCGTGGCGGCGTTGTCAAACGCCCGGCGATGCGAACAGTGCCGAGAGCTCGAAGCCGCTCGTTCATATCATCTTTTACCTCAGCCGGCGGACGTTCGCCTTCGCCGAGCTTCGATTTGACGTCAGCCATTTCGGCTTCGATCGAAGCGACCGCATCCCATTGCTTCAACGCCGTTACGGTGTCCTCGTCGCCGCTAAGAGCCGAACGGGAAAACTTGTTCGGATACACATTGCCGACCAGTTCGCGCAGCTTTTCCAGATGCTCGGCTCGTGCAGCGGTCTGGTCGTTAGGCTCGATGATGTCTTCAAATGACGGAATGCTCATATTCACTCTCGAAAATACTGATTAGAACAGACTAGCGCAGCCTCGTGCAAAACATCATACCGCCCGGCCGGCCGCTATGATCCGAATCTATCAGGAATGCCCCGGAATTGGGAAAATCCGCGTCAAAGCGATAAACTTGTTTTATTCGATGCAAAGCTTTCGCGAAGATTATCTCAATCCTGTCTTTGAGGTGCTCAATTACAACCTCTTCACATTGGGCAATGCGAAGATCTCACCTTTGATCATTATCTACTTTATCCTGGTCTCGGCGGTTCTTCTTTTCGTTTCGAGACGGCTCAAGCGCCTCTTGGTCGACCAGCTTTCTAAGAGGACGAAACTTGACATCGGTGCCCAACAAGCTATCGGTACCGTCACTCGCTATGTCATTCTTTTCGTCGGTTTTCTGATAATTATCCAGACGGCCGGCATTGACCTGACGGCATTGAATGTACTGGCCGGAGCTGTGGGCATCGGTATCGGTTTCGGCCTTCAGAACATCGCAAACAATTTCATCAGCGGCCTGATAATACTCTTTGAACGGCCGATCAAGGTCGGCGACCGCATTGAGGTTGGCGGCGTTCACGGACGGGTCGTAAATATAGCCGCACGCAGTACCAGCATTCGCACGAATGACAACATCACGATAATCGTCCCGAACAGCAAGTTCATATCGGAGAACGTTATCAACTGGAGCTTTGGTGACGAAAAGATCCGCTTCAAGGTCCCGGTCGGTGTCGGCTATGATTCTGATGTCGAGCTTGTTGAAAGGCTGCTGCTTGAGGCCGCTAAAGAAAATGAGGACGTGCTTAAGGAACCGCCGCCGTCGGTCCGTTTTATCGAGTTCGGCGACCATGCTCTGAACTTTGAGCTACGCGCATGGAGCCATGCCAGGCTTCATCGTCCAGGGCTTTTTAAGAGCAATCTGAACTTCGCCATCATACGCAAATTTCGCGAACACGGCATCGAAATACCCAATCAGCAGCACGACATTCATCTCCGAACCGGACGCCTAAAAGGAAGCGAAACGTGGGAAATAGACAATCCGGCATTCCCGTGGGCGGTCAAAAGTTCCGACTAAGTTTCCTGCCGGGCTTCCACTGTGCAACAATCGATTCCGTTAGCGGAGAACGAGGCCTTACGGTAGTGTTCCCTGCGTAGAGGTGCGTTTGTGAGAGGGCAAATAGATACGATAGCGGACTTGGTCAGCAGCGGAAAAAGCATTATCAGTATCGGCGGTTTGTCGTCTAGATCGGCGAAAACGTATGTTTTTGCAAAGCTTTATGAGCAGACAAGACGCGGATTTGCCATCATCGTCGATTCTAACTCGGATCTTGACGCGTGGGCTTCCGATCTGGAGTTTTTCCTCGATCGGGCCAATGGCACACAGCCGGTTGTCGTCTCCCTGCCGTCGTTCGACACCGATGTTTATTCCGGTGTTTCGCCGCACGCAGAAACGCAGGAACGCCGGGCTCTTGCTCTGTGGCAGATCGCAAATGGCGATGCGGATATTGTGATATTGACCGCACGCTCCCTGGTCCAAAAGATCCCGTCAAAAAAGAGTATTTTGGAGCTTGGCGCAAAAATAGTTCGAGATGAAGACCACCCGATCGACACGGTTTCCGAAAAGCTTCTCGCATCCGGTTACATTCGAGAAGAACCCATTTATGGACCCGGCCAGTTCTCCGTTCGCGGCGGCATTATGGACTTTTGGCCGCCGGATCTCGAAGATCCGGTTCGCGTCGAATTCTTCGGTGATACCATCGATTCGATACGGTCTTTCGACGCCGAAACCCAGTTGTCGATCGAGCAGCTTCGCGAGGCGGATATCGCTCCGATGCGCGAATTTGCAGCGACGCCGCAGGATCTTCGCGACTGGGCGTTCTTTGCGGGACAAGAGTTCACCGACGAGAACTTCTCGCGGAATTTGCGCGACCGAACTGAGCTTGCGGTTGAAGGAGAAACGTTTTCGGGCTGGGAATTTCTCATACCTCTAGTAAAACCACTTGACGGCAGTATCTTCGAACACCTTGCCGGCTTCACTCTCGTTGCGGACGAACCGACCTTCATCGAGGATCTTTTGTCCGCTTTTTATGAGACCACCGATACACATTATTCGCGGTTGATCGAAGCCGGCGATGTCGGCCTTGAACCTTCGCGGCTTTTCGTAGAACCATCCGAGTTGCGGGAAAATATTGCAAAACTTCCCCGCATCGAACTTCGCTCACTTGGCCGAGCGGCCGCCGGGATCGACGAAGAATTCCAACAGGATGCTTCCCCGCTTTTCCTTTTCCCTTCGGCCGAAAACGCCGAAGAGGTAGAGATACTTTCGCGGGCCACTCGGCGTTTTCGGGGCGATGTACCGGCGTTCGCGGCGGAATTTGACCCGCGAGGACAGATCGTCGTCAGCACGCCCGGAATGGCAGAACGTCTTGCCGAGATCCTGCGTGAATACGAAATTTATCTGCCGGTCGAGAATATCAGGGTCGGCGGACTTTCTAGCGGATTTGAGATTCCGTCGGAGGGCCTGCTTTATTACACGGAATCCGACATTTTCGGCGAAGCCGCCGAATTTCAAAAGCCGAGCGGTCACAACCGCAGGCCAAAGTCCCGTCTCGGTGCGTTCATCTCCGATTTTCGTGACCTCAAACCCGGCGACTACGTTGTCCATATCGACCACGGCATCGGCAGATTCGACGGGCTTCAGACGATAGCATCGCAGGGCGTCGAGCGCGAATTCATGCTGCTCATTTACGCCGATAATGCAAAGCTTTTCGTCCCTGTCGAGCGAATGGATCTCGTCTCGCGATATTCCAGCGGCGAAAGCACGCAGCCCGCGCTCGACCGTCTCGGCGGCATCGGCTGGCAAAAGACAAAGGCAAAGGCAAAACGCGCGATGCGCGACATGGCCGACGAGCTTCTGAAGCTCTACGCCGAACGCAAGCTCGTACGCGGCCACGCATTCCCGCCCGATGCGCCTTGGCAGCATGAATTTGAGGACGCGTTCCCGTACGAGCTTACCGTCGATCAGGCATCCGCTATCGAGGACGTCAAAAAAGATATGGAAACACCGGTTCCGATGGATCGCCTGATCATCGGCGACGTTGGTTATGGAAAAACGGAGGTCGCCATGCGGGCGGCGTTCAAGGCAGTGATGGACGGAAAGCAGGCTGTTGTGCTGGCGCCAACGACGGTCCTCGCATACCAGCATTACGAGACGTTCAAGAAACGATTCGCTGCCTTTCCT
The DNA here is from genome assembly GCA_019639155.1 of Acidobacteriota bacterium. Lineage (GTDB taxonomy): Bacteria > Acidobacteriota > Blastocatellia > Pyrinomonadales > Pyrinomonadaceae > OLB17. Next base: position 84,977 of record JAHBSJ010000013.1, read on the forward strand.
GTAAGCATCGAGCTGATGTCGCGTTTCCGCACTACAAAAGAGCAAAAGTCGGTCGCCGAAATGGCTGCGAAAGGCGAGGTTGACGTGTTGATCGGCACCCATCGCGTCCTGTCGAACGACATAAAACTACCGAAATTGGGACTCGTTATCGTTGACGAAGAGCAGCGATTCGGTGTCGGTCACAAAGAAAAACTGAAACACTTAACAAAGAAGGTCGATGTCCTGACCTTATCGGCGACACCGATCCCGCGAACGCTGAATATGTCTTTGCTGGGCATGCGCGATATGTCGGTCATCGAAACACCGCCGCGCGACCGCCTTGCGATCAATACGCAGGTCGTGCAGTTTTCTGAAGGCGTCATTCGCTCGGCCATTGAGCTGGAGATGTCACGTAACGGCCAGGTGTTTTTCATACACAATCGCGTTGAATCGATCCAGGCGATCGCCGCGCTGATCCAAAAGATAGTCCCCGATGCCCGCGTCGCGATCGGTCACGGCCAGATGAACGAGAAGGAAATGGAGCAGGTGATGCTCGATTTCATCGATTACAAATACGATATCCTCGTTGCGACGACCATCATCGAGAACGGCATCGACATCCCGCGGGCGAATACCATCATCATCAACCGCGCCGACAACTACGGCCTCTCACAGCTTTATCAGCTTCGCGGCCGTGTCGGGCGTTCGAACCGGCGTGCGTACGCGTATCTGTTGATACCAAGTGAGTTAGAGCTGACGCCGATCGCTCGGCGGCGACTAAGCGCGATACGTGAGTTCTCCGACCTCGGTGCGGGATTCCGACTTGCGGCGCTCGATCTCGAATTGCGGGGAGCAGGGAACATACTCGGCGGACAACAGTCAGGCCACCTCGACGCACTGGGCTTTGACCTTTATACGAAAATGCTTGAGCGAACCATCGCAGAACTCCGCGGTGACGCTATCGCGGATGAGGTCAGCGTTTCTATAAATCTCGGCGTTGACGTCTCCATACCGAAAGACTATATCGTTGAAGCGGGCCAGCGGCTTCGAACCTACAAACGCATCGCTTCCGCCGAAACCGAAGCAGAGCTGGCGGCGATACACGACGAGATCGCTGACCGCTACGGCCGGATTCCGCATTCGGTCGAGCGTCTTTTCGATTACGGCAGGCTTAGAAAACTCGCGGAAAAGATCGGAATCGTATCTGTGGACAAGACCGCGGACGGCGTCGCGATAAAGCTTGGCGGATCTGCGCGTGTCTCGCCCGACAAACTTATGTCACTGCTGGGCGAAATATCGGGAACCGCATTTTCGCCGGGCGGGATATTGCGTCTCCCCGTCCTGACCGCTGATCCTATCAAGACCGCCTCCGACGCACTGCGGGCTATCGCTGAGGATCATTCCGTACAGTCGTAATATTCCTTGCCGTAACAGTTAAACAGGTGCGGAGCATACTCTCTTGTCTGCGAACGCACATTCATCCAAACGGGCGACGCAAAATACTCTCGGCGCGTCCAGCCGAGCTGCTCGCGGTTCAGCCAAACGTATTCATACGCCTCTGCTTCGTTCTTTCCCATCAAGTGGCGAGCTTCGTGTAAGAGAATTGCGGCACGCTCGATGTCGTCTTTCGGATAGGCAAAAAAATCGGGATACAGCGTCATTATCTGAAACGGAAAATTGGTCGCCGCAAATGCATTCTCTTTCGGGACCGATGCGTTTAGCCAATGGTCGTCCGAGCGGAACGACGTGAAACGCTCCAGCATCGATACTTCGCGAGTGAAACCCTTATCCCGCAGGACATTGATGGTCCGCCGGACTATATGTCTCTCCTCGATCGATAGCGAATTTGACGAAGCCAGCAGCGAAGCGTAGAAGGAGAGCACGGCCGCGACGCACACGACCGCACAGATGGCCGAACGGATAACGACGCGGCGAAGATGACGATGTGGCTTAGTAGCCAACGGAAACTCGCTCCCGCAGCGAACGCAAACGCCGGCCGCAGATGGGCTGTTGAGACCGCATTTTTCACACCTTTTAAGCATCTCGTTTGGTGAATCGGGCGCAGAAACCTGCTAACATAAGAAAATTGCGAATCCGCGCACTTTCCCGCTTTCTCCAAAGCCGGGACGCCGCGACAAACTCACGGGGCCGCAAACGCATCAAAGCTTTGACGCTTTTTTTGAGATTTTTGGCTTTGGCGGATCTTTTTGTATGAAATTTATTAGGCATCATTTTACGGTTCTCACTTGCTCTCTGGTTCTATTGTTCGGCGCTGCCGCTTCGACATCGGCTCAGGAAACTGAGATCCGTGTCATTGACGAGGTGATCGCGCAGGTCAACGACGGTGTAATTACGCTTTCGCGCGTTAAACGCGAACTGAGAATGATCGTTGACAGCTACGTCGCCGAGGGCAAAACCCGCGAAGAGGCACAACGCATTGTAGATGAAAAGCAGGGTGAATTGATCGCTAATCTCATCAATGAAGAGCTTTTGATCCAGCGTTCGAAAGAACTTGGCATTGAGAACGAGATCGAGGCGAACCTGAACCAGCGGTTCCTCGAGATAATGAAGCAATATGGCATGAAGACGGTCGAGGCTCTTTATGCCGAAATGGAAAAGAGCAATATCGACCCGAAAGACCTCCGCGAGACGTGGCGAAAGCAGGCGACCCGAGACCGCGTCATCCAGCGTGAGGTAACCATGAAGCTCTATTGGCAGCCAAGTGCAAAGGAGATCCGCGATTATTTCGAAAAGAACAAATCCCGCTTCACCAAGCCGGAAATGGTCTCGGTCAGTGAGCTGTTCCTCGGCTACGCGGGCCGAAACGAAGCCGACGTCAAAACCAAGGCTCGTCAGATAATGGAACAGCTGAAGAACGGAGGAGACTTCGACAAGATAGCTAAAGAATCCGGCGATCCGGGCCTTTTGACACAGGGCAGCGGAAAGGCGGAGCGTTTGCCTGTGAGCGAGTTGATGGAAGTCGTTGCAACGCCGCTAAAAGGCGTCAAGGTCGGAGGCTATACCGAGCCCTTTGAGGTCGATAAGATGGGGCTCGTCATTCTGCGCGTTGACGGCCGAGAGGAAGCAAGCAGCGAGTCGTTTTTCGATGAGAACGCCGTGCGCATGGCGATGATGAACGAAAAGGCCCCGGAAGAGCAGAAGAAATTCATGGCAAAACTCCGCGAGGACGCCTATATCAAGATCAGCGATACATATCGCCCTACGGTCTCGCCGATCCTCTTTGCTGACGAACGAAAAACGAAAGAAGGCAACTAGTTTCGTTGGAATTTGTTTTTGATAAGCCGCTCGGTTAGGGCGGCTTTTCTATTTGAGTATTTCCTTTACGGCAGCGTCGAAAGCATCCAGTCGCCGCTTCGCACGTTTTACTTCAGGGTGTTCTGCTGCGTAGGCACGCGACAGCCGAGCAAGGTCCGCTTCCAAAGCTGCCTGTTTCAATATCAGCTTCCCAAGCGCTTGAGTGAGCCTAGCGGTATCTGCCGGAGGGACGGCGAACACACGAAGTAAAAGACGATCGATCGCGGCGAGTTCGTTCCGCAGGTCTAAAATTCGCGGGTTCGTGTCCGTGTAATCAGGAGCCACCGCAGCGATCTCTGCTGTCAGCTCCGTCTTTCGAAGCAGTATCTCGGCATAAGCGGGTGATGATTTGATCGGTCCAGGTTCGGTTGATTGAGCATCGGCACCTGCAGCTGAGAAAGCCAAAATTGCGGACAAGATCACCGATGGGAAAATATGCCTCATAATACTTCAAACAGATGCCGTTTCGATCAGTTCGGGTGCCTCGCAAGATGTGAATTCAAGATCCGCATCGGCCTCGACGACGCCGTCTCCGAATGCCGAACGATGTTCCAGCGTATCGAAATAAGTCTGAATATTGTCGAGGATCTCTTCGGCAGAATGCGAATGGTATAGAGTTTGGCGAAACTGCGCGCCGCCGACAAGGCCCTTGGTAAACTGGCCTGCGAGCTGCTTCATTTTGCCGAGCGCGACGATCTCCGGCATTTCCTCGCGGCACATCGCGAAAAACTCCAAAAGAACATCCTTCTTCTCGGCGACGTCCGGCTGATATGGCTCGCGGCCTGCAAGGACATCTTCGAACTGCCGAAATATCCACGGATTCTGCATCGCACCGCGGCCGATCAATATCCCGTCAACGCCTGATCCACGCCATTTCTGCAGTCCGTACTCGATGGTCGTGATGTCACCATTTCCGGAAACCGGAATACTCACTGCTTCCTTGACCTGCCGAATGATCTCCCAGTTTGCCAACCCTTTATAGCCCTGGTCGCGAGTGCGTCCGTGAACCTGTATATGTTCCACGCCGCACTGCTCAGCCATTTTTGCGACATCAACGACGTTGATGGTCGATTCCGTGTAACCGGTTCTGAGCTTGAGCGTCAACGGTATCGTGATGGTCTTTTTGATCTCTTTGAGTATCGTTTCGAGAAGCTTGGGCTCGCGAAGCAGGCCTGAGCCTCCGCCGTTCTTTACGACCTTTGGAGCAGGGCAGCCGCAGTTGACGTCCAAAATATCTGCACCGACCTCCTGCGCCATCTCGGCGCCCATCGCCATACGCTCGGGGCGTCCGCCGAATATCTGTACGGCGAACGGCCGCTCTTCCTCATCGAAACGCATCTGGCGCTTTGATTTTGGGTTGTTGCGGGTAAGGCCCTCGACGGAGATGAATTCGGACACGACAAGACCGACACCGCCTCGGCGCTTGATCAAGCGGCGAAAGGTGTAATCGGTCACGCCCGCCATCGGTGAAAGGATGAGCGGCGGATCGATCTCAATGTCGCGAATAAAGAATGATCTCATCGGAAAATACGGCGGCTTTGCCCGAATCTCTAATATAGCGAAATCGCGGCTGCATTTCATCACCCAATTCTTATGCTCAAACTGAAAAGGCCGATGCGATCCCGCCTCCGGCCTTTCCAAAAGATAGATCTCAAAGTGCTGCTAAAGAACGGTTCTGTCTCGAGCGGATGAGATCATGTTGTGCCATTCGGCGGAAATGTTGTTGCGGTATAGCCGTATCTCAAATACCTGAGAAACACGCTCGCTGCCGCCAATATCGTTTATTCGTTCGCGATATACGGCAGTCACATTGAATGACACAGAATTAACGGTATGCCATATGAATTTGGGTTCTTCGGAAAGCCCGATCGACTCGACCTCACCGATAACACGACTATGGTAGGCGTTGCCCATGAACTTCGCGACGCCAAACCTTTCTATCAATCCCCTGACGTCGTCAGCGGTCGGGTTCGGTATTCCCTCGAATTCATTCGAAGAAATGAACGTTCGCCAAAACTGGTATCGGCCGCCAACGATATCATACGCAGCCGAGCCCCTGATAATGATATTCACTTTGGGATCATCCGTTCGCTCTTTAGCCGTGAAGCTCCTCGACCAAATATACTTCTTGTAGCTTGTGCTCCATTCCCGTTTTCCCGGGCCGCCCAGCGTAACAGAGATGGTCTTCGGTCCCGATAGTTGACGTTTTATTTGTGCATCAGTAGGCTGGGCGTTTGCGGTTGCCGCAGCGGCGGTGCCGAGAATTAACAGGATTGAAAGTCTAACTAGCGTTTTTGTAATGATCACTAAATACTCCTCCGTGTTTTTTTCAAAAGTTAAGTTTTCTTGCTGCGTTTGATGATGAGAACGATCACTGCGATGATCACCATCAAACCTGAAAACATTAAAACCAACAGCCCGGGGACGATCCCAAGTGCTGCTTCCTCCCAACTCACGCGGCCGCTCGTAAGTTCCGGCAACAATGCGGACACGGCGGTGACCGCAATGCCAAGCAAAACGCCGAGCACGCCGATAACGATGGCAATTTTGACCAACATATTGAGGTTCCTCTAAATCGAAGATAACAAAAGGGATAACGTGAAAGGGAGAAACGATTTATTCTAAACTAACACATCCTGCCCAAACTTCTCTAGCTGATCGGGCAAAAAAAGGCCCGGCCACAAAAATGGGACCGGACCAATTCTGAAAATGTTAGACGAAGTTACTTCGCTTTTGTCAACACGACTCCGGTCGCGTCAAATTTGACCTCGGTCACCGAGCCGTCTGCATTGATCTTGTCAAATTTGGCGCCGTCGTCGTTGATAAGGTGATCGACCTTATCTTTTGGCAGCACGTTCGTTTTGAAAACGCCCTGAGCGCGCACCTTCAAACCGGCGGCATTTAGCGGAATGAAGAAAGCGTGGTCGCCAAAAGTAACGCGCACGGACTTGCCGCCTTCCTTGTCGGCCATTTCCATCCAGCAGCCTTCCGTTTTGCACGACCGGACAATGACACCGCTTATCTCAACGGTCTTGCCTTCAAGCTTTGATGGATCAGCGAGGGCCTTTTCGACCGTGGCCTTTTTCACACCATTGGCGAGTGCTGCTCCGCGGGTGATCTTCTCTCCGGCTTTCAGATCGACCGGCGAATTCTGGCTGCTGCGGTGTACGGGATCGCCTTTACTGTTAAGCTCCGGCTTGACCGTGTCGTCGGACTGAGCGAACGAGGCCGAGAATCCGGCCAGAACAAATATTGCAACGAACAGGAATGATGTTTTTCTCATAATCGTAAAAAATCTGGCGCCAACTTCTAAAGTATAGCAAAAATTCGCTGACTGCATGAATTAGCAAGATCCTCCTAGCCTGCGCGGAAAACGACCCTTCCATTCACAACGGTCAAAAGGGTCCGGACATCCTTTATCCGCACACGGTCGATAGTAAAGATATCGTCGGAATGTATTGCAAGATCGGCAAGTTTTCCCACGGCAAGCGTGCCTTTTTCGTTCTCCGCAAATTCCGCATAAGCGCTGCCGACGGTGTAAGCACGCACGGCCTCTTCGACGGAGACGGAACGGCGGCCGCTGTTGACGGCTGCGTGGATACCCAGCATCGGATTCAGGTCGATCATTGAAGCGTCCGAACCAAATGCGAGCTTTACGCCGGCTGCGGACATCGCCGCATAGTCATCTCCATACTCCGGACCGCCGTAAAAAAGAAAAGGCTGCATCGAAGCAATGAAGACGCCGCGTGCGAATCTCGGAATATCTGCATTGCGCAAACGTGCGGCGTGTTCCACACGAAAACGCCGATCACCTATGCCGTTGGCTTTTGCAGCATTCTCAAATATCGTAAGAGCGCCCGAAACGGACCGTCCACCTATAGCGTGTAATGCTACCTGAATCCCGGCCTTGTCGGCCGCCGTTACGATAGGCGTAAGCTCCTCGATCTCGTCTTCGGCACCTTCGGTCATTCCCTTGACGCAGCCGCCGCGAACCATCGAATTTCCACTGCCTGCTTTCAGACCGCGGGCGATCGCCTCGCGATATTTTTCGATGCCGATGCAGTCGTAAATGCGCGTTTTTAACTTTCCTTGCCGATCCAAGGAGTTCATAAGTTCGGCCAGGTCGTCTGAATGCACATCCTGAACGGTCGTCACGCCGAGCGACGCCGCGAGATTTGATGCTGTTTCGGCAATTTCTGCCCAGTTCGTCGCGTGATCGCGGGGAACGGCGCTGCGAACCCACGTCATCTCGTCGTCTGCGACGACGGCTTTTTCATTGTTGAGTCGACCAGCTTTCAGAGCCGCAGCGTTGACGGCGGCACGTTTCGGGATGGAGTAATACAGCAGAACAGGAGTGGCGGGAGAAACGGCATCAAGCACCGCCGTATTTTCGAATTGTACGTCTTCGGGAATACCCGCACCGATTATCCAACGCCCGCGTGGCACAATTTCGACGTATTCCTTGACGCGTTGAATTATCTGCTCACGAGTTCTGACTTCCCTAAGATCGAGGTGCGAGAACTGATTCCCGATCGCAGTAAAATGAACATGCGAATCATTGAAACCCGGCAATACAAGGCGGCCTTTCGCATCTATGACCTCGGTGGCAGGGCCAATATGCTTCCTTATCTCGTCGTTGCTGCCGATCGCAGAAATTCGCCCGCCGTTGACCGCCAACGCCTCGGCCCGGGGCTGTTTCGCATCCAGCGTCCGAATGTTTCCGTTGACGACGACAAGATCTGCGGCATTGCTCTGTACGACCTTCGCCTTCGGCGGCCACGCAAAAAGGGCCGCAGCCGATGCGGCCCCTAAAATGATGCAAGATGCAAGTACTTTACTTTTTCTCGTAAACCACACGCCCGTCAACTATCGTGTAAAGCACCTTCGTGTCCCAGATCTTCACGGGGTCGATGGTAAAGATGTCGTCAGAGAGTATTACGACATCGCCGACCTTGCCGACCTCGATAGTTCCTTTGATGCCGTCCTGATACTCAGCGTACGCTGAGCCCCATGTGAATGCCCGCACTGTCTCATCTACGCTGATCTTCTGCTCCGGAACCCAGCCGTCGGGGTTCTTGTGGTCGAGCGTACGGCGCGTTACCGAAGCATAAACGCCCCAAAGCGGGTTCAGCGGTGCGACCGGCGAATCCGATCCAAATGCCAAAACCGCACCCGCGTCGAGCAGTGATCGAAACGCATAAGTGCCTTTCAACCGTTTCTCGTCCAGGCGTTTCCAAGCCCATCGGCCGTCGTCGATGATGTGGAAAGGCTGCATCGACGCGACTATCTTTTGTTTGCTGAACCTGGGGATCTCATCCATTCGCAGGTGCTGTGCATGTTCGATCGCAAAACGTCTGTCGCGGGCGCCGTTCGCTCTCTCGGACGCTTCAAAATGATCGAGGATCACCGAATTCCCTCGGTCGCCTATAGCGTGGATGCGAACCTGCAACCCTGCGTTGTCGGCGTCGCGGACATTACCGCCCATCGTCGTCATCACATCAGCCATCGGAAGGCCGACCGAATTCGGAGCATCAAGATACGGCTCGAAAAACCACGCCGTGGTCGAACCGAGACTTCCGTCAGCGTATCCTTTCAGGCAGCCGACACGGAGCATTGGGTCGCCGAATGCAAAACGCACGCCCGTCTGCTCCCAGCGCTTGTAGCCGCCCAGCGGCGAACAGCCGTATACGCGGGTTTTCAACTTTCCCTGTCGATACAGTTCCTGCAGCACGCCAATGTCGGTTCCTGTGGACATGTCCTGAACGCTTGTGATGCCAAGGCTTGCGGCGTGTTCGGTCGCAGCCAGTGCAGCTTCGAGCCTTTCCTCAAAACTCGGTTCAGGAATGACACGGTTGATATATGCCATGGCCTCGTCCTTAAAAACACCGCTGGGATTTCCCGCGGCGTCCCGAACTATCTCGCCGCCGTCAACGTCTTTCGTTTCCCTGTTGACGCCCGCTTTCTGCATCGCGAGCGAATTCGCGAGTGCCATGTGGCCGTCCAGCCGGTCGATGAAAACAGGGTTGTTCGGCGTTACGGCGTCGATCATCGCCGCGGTTGGCAGGTTGTTCGGCTTCCAATTCTCGTGATCCCATTTTCCGCCAAGTATCCAGCGTCCTTTCGGCAGTTTTGCAGCAAACTCTTTGATCCGTCGGACGAATTCTTCAGGCGTTGCGGCGTCTCGAAGGTCGACCGATGAAAGCTGAGACCCTGTCTCCAGAAAATGCACGTGCGCGTCGTTGAATCCGGGAATTACGGTCTTCCCTTTTGCGTCGATAACCTTCGTTCGTGATCCGATCAACGGCTTTGTATCGGCGTCTGTTCCTATGACGACAATGCGGCCGTTAAGAAATGCTATCGAACGTGCAACCGTACGTTTGGCATCCATAGTGCGGACGTTCGCGTTAGTGATGACGAGGTCCGCAGCCGGCAATTGGCCTTGTGCCGCGATCACAGAGACAAACATCAGAAGAACCTGACAGAAAAGAATTGCCTTTTTCATATTGTTCGGAACTTGTATCCTTGAGTTAGCCGATTATAGCAATGAGCGACTCGATAATCCATTATTTCACCATCGCCATCGTGGCTATTGGTTTTGCGGTCATAGTCTTTCTCTACGCTTCGGCACCGAAAGGCTTGTCTGAAGCTGTCACACGGTCTCAGGTCGCCTTAGGCGTCTATTCGGTCGACAAGGAGCTTTTTGATCGCGGTGTTGCTCAGTTTCGTGCCGACGAATTCGCTGCGGGGAGAAATTCATTCGAGCGCGCAGACCCGGAAAAACGCGACGCAGCGACGCAGTTCTATATCGCATACAGCTATTACCGCGAAGGCTGGGGACGCGTTTCGAACGACGACGCTTTGTTTGCAAAAGGCCTCCAAGCTGCGAAGCGGGCAGCAGAATTGAACCCCGACCTGGCGATCAATGATGAAAGCCTAAAGCTCACAACGCCGTTCGCTCTGCGGGCCGAGCTTGAGAACGGCCTGAAGATGACCATCGATGACCTGAATCCGCTGAAGCTGTTCCGGGAGAGAAAATGAAGCGAAACGAGATCGAAATTGCTGATGTCGAGATCGTAACTGCCGATCATCCGAAAGATCGGCCGTCTGAGAAAAGGGCTGACCGGACCGCATACCTTGTCGTTCCGTTTCTATTCTTGATAGTTACACTGCTCGGCGGCATGCGGCTGGCACAGTCAGATAATTCGTTCGTCTTCCTGCCACCGGAATTGATATCGCTTGTACTCGCAGCACTTACATTGGTGTTTGTTTTCCGTGCAGAAGTCCTTTCATTTTCGGGCTGGTTCCGCAGTGCCGATCCAATCTTGAAAAAGGCCGCGAATGCAGCCGTCCTGCTGACGCTTTTTGCCGCAACGTCGCAAATATACAACGGCCTTCTTCCTGAGAAAGGCATGCTTCACTGGCTGTTTGTCTTCTGCTTTTTCTGGGCGATCGCGACGAATCTATTGGCAGAAATGCCCGCACGGAAGATCATGGCAAGTTTCGGCACGCTTTTCGGTATCGCATTCATCGCAAAATATATAGTACTCGCAAGCCTTGCGTCCCCGTCCGATGTGTCGTGGCTGCAGCGAATGTGGGAAAATCCGGGCCGCGAGGCGATAGCGTTAGTTATCGGCAAGCCGGAATTCTCACCCTCGACCGGTTACATCCATTTTGTTGCGATCGCTCTCTATTTGGCGGGCCTTTACATGCTGCCCAGGAAAATTTAGGTCATTTTGGCAGGATGTTTAAGCGGATAGACCTTCCTGCACGATTCACCTGCAGGTAACTGCCGCTGATACTTCCTTTCACCTCGGTCACTTTCGACAGATCTTTTCCGTCGATGGCCTCGATGACATCGCCGGGCTGAACGCCGCTTTTCTGTGCAACTGAGCCTTCACGAATACTACGAGCCTTCCAACCCGTTGAGGAACGTTCTGCATCGATCCCGAGAACAGATAGTAAGTCAGCGACCTTAACGGCCGTTTGAGCGGGCGGAACGGCAGCGTCCGGACGCGGCTCATCTATCGACTCTAGGCCTCTCGGCAAAATGCGGCTTCCTGCGCGCCCTGCTTCTTCAAATGCACCGCCTTCTTCGGTGTTCTCAGGTGCGGCTACGGCTGCACGGCGGCCCGCGGGAACTCGCGATGGACGTTCGCGCCGGCTATTGCGGGAAGCGACAGTAGGTGTAGCCGTCTCCGCAACTTCGTTCTCTTTTATTTCATCTTCTTGCGGCAACTGCGTTGCCATCTGTTCCGTCGGATCGTCCGAGGGCTCATTCAGCGGCTGAGTTTCTACGGCAGGAACGGCCTCCTGAGCCCGTTCCGGCGCGTTCTCGCGAGATAGCCCGCCGAAAAACACCGCCGCCAAGGCAACCGCGGCAAGAGCCGGAACAGCCAGTTTTGCCCACAGCAGCGGTCCGCCTGCTCGCGGCGGCACTCTTTCCGCGGCGATACGTGACCGTACGCGGACCTCAAAATCTCCGGGCGGTTCTATCCGCGGCAAGGCAGAAAGCATTGCCTGCACCTTTTCAACCGGTGTCTTTCCCATGGTGCCCTTATCAATTCTCATCAAAATAATCCTGCAGCTTTTCCCGAAGCAGTCCTCGTCCTCGGCTTATCCGCGATTTGGTCGTTCCTAAACCAAGTTTCATTATCGACGCCACTTCTTCGTACGATCGCTGCTCTACGTCGCGAAGCACGATCGGTAAACGGTATTTCTCAGGCAGCGACGAGATGGCTTTCGCTATGACCCTGTCGCGTTCGCTTTCGACCAGCAGTTGATCGGGTAAAGCCGCTCCGTCCTCCGGCTGATATTCCGCTTCCTGATCCTCGCCTTGAAACAATCCGGTTAGCGACATGAGCCGTCGCCGCTTCCGTTTTCGCAACTCACTGATCGCCAGATTCGATGCGATCCGATAGATGTACGTCGAGAATGCGAACTCCGTGTGGTAGCGGTCAAGAGCGAAATACACCCGAACGAAAGTTTCTTGCGCCAGGTCAACAGCCTCTTCGTAGTCATTCAAAAATCTGTAAAGAAAATTGGTTATCTGATTACGGTACCGCGAGACGATCTCCGCAAAAGCATCCTCATCACCCCCACGGACCGCGATGATCAGATCGTTGTCAGATAACCTTTCCTCAGGCATATAGGCCGATCAAGCCTCTGTGCCCTGAAAGGAAGAGGCCCTTGAGATGTGTGCCGCCCAGTGGTTCGATCCTGTTTGGGCAGCGGCAAAACAAAAGCCGCCCTTCCGTTCTCAGACACGAATGGCGGCTAAAAAAGTTGCGAAAATAGCATCGACTAACGGTGCATCAACTCGATCGGAAAAGTTCTTCGTCCACTTTTTGACCAAAAGTTATTGTTCCGATCTGAAATTCTTCTACCGGTTTATCGTTCGCCAGCAGCACGGTTCGGTACGGGACGAGTGTGTTCTGTGCATATTTGTAGTCATAGAAACGGCGCATATATTTAATTCCGCCGAATTCGTATGTCAGCAGCATCACACGATAGGTTTTTGCACTGATATAGAAGCGGGTAGTTCGTTCTTTCGTATCCTTTATGTCCACCACGTAATAATCCACACCCATCAGCTTTTCACGCGGCTGCAGTTCGAGCGTCGAACCGTTTTCCTTGTATCGAAGCATTGCCTCAATGCCGTGGAACAAGCTGTGCTCGAAAGCCCTGGCTACATCCTCACGGGCCGCGAAGACCGTGTTATTGAATATCAGGAATATGTTTCCCTCGTTAAAAACGAGCGAATACCTGGCTGACGGCATATCTTGATCGAGCCGAACGCGTTCTTTATCCAGCGTCTCTCCACGCATAGCCCATCGAACATAACTCGAACGCTCGGTCTTGCCGTCGGCAGCCGTCGTGGTCAAAGTTCCGCGTTCCTGTGTGGTCTTGCGGATCTGTTCAAGCCTCTCTCGGCCGCCAAGCCCGCCGTAAAAGATGATCGCTGCCTCCACGACCTGTTCAGCGGTCTGCAGCTGTCCTTTCGCTGCGGGCAACGCCGCAGCCGTCGGCGTCGTGGTCGGCGTCGGTGACGGCGTGGCCTCGGTCTGAGCTGAAACAAACGCGGCCAAGGCAAAAATGGCGGCAATTGCGGACAAAGTTCTATTCTGGAACGATTTTCGGTTCATTAACACGATATTCAGATAAAAGCGGATTGTAACATAAACCGCGTTTCGCGGCATCGATACACATCTGCGACTCGAAACATTGATGAAATCGGTTCGGCTAAAGATGCACTTATAACCCTCGAATGCTTATAATTGCACACCGGCAGCGATAGGGTTCGTCCATCCATTTTTCAGAGTTATCGCAAATCGCTTTTGGTATTTTGACTTTGTTCAGATGCTCCACATCGCACTCTACGAACCTGAGATCCCGCCGAACACCGGCAATATCGCCCGCCTCTGCGCAGCGACAAACACGCAGCTCCATATTGTCGGGGTCACGGGTTTTCGAATGGATGATCGCACATTGAAGCGCTCAGGACTGGACTATTGGGATCATGTTCAATTGGTACGGCATATTGATATTGACGCGCTGTACGCCTCTCTCCCTGCGTCGCGGTTCTTTTATTTGACCACCAAGGCGTCCCGGAAATACACAGAGACGAAGTTCGAAGAGGGAGATTGCCTTGTGTTTGGGCCTGAGACCCGTGGACTGCCGATGGATATTTTGAGAGCATCGCCCGACAACTGCTTGAAGATCCCGATGTCGAATCCCAACGTTCGAAGCCTGAACCTGGCGACGAGTGTAGGCATCGTTTTGTATGAGGCATTGCGTCAAATATCAGCATTGTAGTTCGCCCCATTTTTGCCTACAAATCTTTACATTAATTTCTCCTTTTTGGACAAACCTCGTTTGGGTCTCGGCGTCTAATCATCGGTAAAGTGACCAACCTTTGATAAGGAGGTGTTTGGGATTATGAGGTTTATTAAATCATTTGCATTGATCTTTGTTCTGCTTTTCGGAATGACGGTTATTCCCGCGAAAGCTCAGAATTCGGGAAGAACGGTGGAGCAGGAAGTGGCACGCCAGCTGAGGATGCTGTCCAACTATAACGTCTTTGATTATATCGACTATAAGGTCGAGAACGGTGTTGTGACGCTCAGCGGATGGACCAACTCGCTCGGCACAAAGTATTACATCGAGCGTGCGTTGAAACGTCAGGACGGGATCAAAGCCGTCGTCAACAATATTGAAGAGCTTCCGCCTTCGAGAATTGACGACCGGATCCGCATCGCGACGCTGCGCACATTTGCCGAGAGAGGTCCTGGACGCTACATAAGCGGCCTGCATCCGGATGTACGAATAACGGTCAAGAACGGCAACATCATCCTGAACGGCGTGGTGTCAAACGTCAGCGACCGTGACGTACTGAACATTCTGGCAAACTCGATACCGGGAGTTTTCAGCGTGACGAACAACATCAAGGTCGGAAAGACGATTTCTTGACCTTTGCTCTAAGTTAGCAACTTGGCCGGGCCTGTTGGCTCGGCCTTTTTGTTTCTACATTTCCCGCCGGATTGCGTTTCGCTTGCCAATCTATCATCATACTCGTTTGCCTTTTGGCACCGGAGACCGACTATGATCACCGCCGACAAGATAAGAAATATCGCCATTATCGCCCACGTTGACCACGGAAAGACCACGCTCGTTGATGCGATGTTGCAGCAATCGGGGACCTATCGCGAGAACGAAGCCGTCGTTGAACGCGTGATGGACAACATGGACCTGGAAAAGGAACGCGGCATCACCATCATGGCAAAAAATACGTCGGTCCGGTACGGCGGCCACAAGATAAACATCGTCGATACGCCCGGCCACGCCGACTTCGGCGGCGAGGTAGAGCGAGTGCTGAAAATGGTTGACGGCATTGTTTTGCTCGTTGACGCTGCGGAGGGCTGTCTGCCGCAAACACGCTTCGTTTTGAGAAAAGCCCTCGAACTTAAACTTCCGTCTATCGCGCTCGTTAACAAGATCGATCGTCAGGACGCACGGCCCGAAGAGGTCGTCAACGAGATATACGACCTTTTCATCGACCTCGGAGCTAACGATGAGCAGATCGAATTCCCTATTCTTTACTCGATCTCGCGTGACGGCATTGCGAAAAAGGATCTTGCGGACGAGAGCAAGAGCCTCAAGCCGCTTTTCGACCAGATCGTCGAGACGATCCCTGCACCGCAAGCGATACGCGATGACAGCCTGCAGCTGCTGGTTGCGAATATTGACTACAACCAGTTCGTGGGACGCCTGGCGATCGGGCGCATCTTTTCCGGTGAGATCGCGAAAAATCAGGAGGTAGCCGTTTCAAAACGCGACGGCTCGCTTGTGAAAACGCGCGTTAAGGAGCTGTTCGTTTTCGAAGGACTTGAACGCGTAACTGTTGACAATGCAGGAGTTGGCGAGATCGTCGCGCTTGCGGGTTTTGACGACGTAGAGATCGGTGAGACCATCACGTCCGCGGACAACCCGAAACCGCTGCCCGTTATCGCCGTCGATGAGCCCACGATCTCGATGATCTTTGGTGTAAATACGTCGCCATTCGCCGGCACCGAAGGCAAATTCGTTACGTCGCGCCAGATCAAAGAACGCCTTGACCGCGAGCTGCTCGGTAACGTTGCTCTTCGCGTCGCTGAGACCGAGGCGGCAGAGCAATTCAAGGTATCGGGACGCGGTGAACTGCAGTTGGCAATTCTTATTGAAATGATGCGCCGTGAGGGCTACGAACTGCAGGTCTCAAAGCCTGAGGTCATCACTAAAAAAGATGAGGCCACGGGCGAAACGCTGGAACCGATCGAACTCGTCGTGATCGACGTGCCCGAAGAATTCATCGGCGTCGTCACCGAAGCACTCGGCCGCCGCAAAGGCCAGATGACCAAGATGATCAATAACGGTTCAGGCCGCGTTCGTTTGGAATTCGAAGTACCGTCACGCGGTCTGATCGGATTCCGCGGCGAGTTCCTGACCGAAACAAAAGGCACGGGGCTTCTTAATACTATCTTCCTGAAGTTCGACAAATGGCAGGGCGATATGCGTTCGCGGCAGACGGGCTCGCTGGTCGCCGACCGCATGGGCGAAACGAATACCTATGCTCTTTACAATCTGCAGGAACGCGGCACTCTCTTTGTCCGACCGCAGACCAAGGTTTACGAGGGAATGATCATCGGCGAGAATGCACGTGCCGTCGATCTGGACGTGAACGCCATCAAAGAGAAAAAGCTTACCAATATGCGCACGACGTCAGCCGACGAAGCGATGCGTCTCGTTCCGGTCCGCGAGATGTCGCTTGAGCGGGCACTCGAATTCATCGCCGACGACGAGCTTATCGAGGTCACGCCGAAATCCATACGACTCCGCAAACGCGTCTTAAAATCGAATATGCGGCCTAAGAAGTAGCCTCTTCCGCAAGCTCATCGTCATCTTCCGGTTCCTTCTCGGGATCGAAATCCTCATAGCCGTGCGCGTCGTCGTAATAGTATGAACGCGGCGCGCATGGCTCTTGTTCATTCGGTTCGATCTCACCCTTCTTGGCTGGTTTCCGTTGTCGGGGCATAATTGATATTCGATCACAAATATCGCATATCTTATGACGAGACGAAACCATGTTCTTGCTGCCTTCGCCGCAGCTCTATTCTTTTGCTCATCCGCGGCACAAGGCCAGCAGCCGGCGGCGACCAGCCTGCCCGTCGCCGATAACGAATATCAGGTCGGCGCCACGCTTTACACGCAAAAGGCAGCGGAATTCCGTGCTCTGGCATATCAGGCGTTCAATTTCGCCCGCTGCCGGCTCGATTCAGACCTAGCAATGAAACTGCCGAAAGCCGAGCGAAAACGGCCGCGTGCGATAATCGTCGATATCGACGAAACGGTGCTGGATAACTCGCCCGCACAGGCCGCCGGCGTACGCGACAGGCGGTCGTTCAATATGAAAGATTGGTACGCGTGGAGCGATATGCGAAAGGCAAAAGCGATCCCGGGGGCGGTAGAATTTCTGAATTATGCCGTGTCGAAAGGCGTCAAAGTTTTCTATATTTCGAACCGCGATGAAGTGCAGAAACAGGCCACGATCGACAACCTTCGCTCAGCAGGTTTCAGAGATGTCAGTGAATACAACGTCCTGCTTCGGCAGAAAGATGAACGCGGCAATAACATATCTACCAAGACGCCGCGCCGCGATCTCGTCGCGGAGAAATATCGTGTCGTATTGGTCATGGGCGATAACCTCGACGACTTTTCCGACGTATTTGAACGCAGATCGGTGGCAGACCGTTTCGCCGAAACCGAGCGCATTAAAGACGAATGGGGAAAACGGTGGATCGTTCTTCCAAACGCAATGTACGGCACTTGGGAGAATGCCATTTACGAATACAAAGCCGCCGAATTGACCGAGGCACAGAAAGCGGAAAAGCGTGCGAAGGCACTGGAAATGCCTTAGAATATTGCTATGAAGCGGACACCGGAAGAAAAGCTGTTGAATCCGCGACCGGGCAGCAAGATCGCTGAAGCCCGTGATTTTGGGATCGATCTGACGCTTTTGGTTAGGCAATTAAGACTGACTCCACAGCAACGACTGGACGAACTACAGTCTTCGATGAAGTTTGTCGCCGAATTGGATCGCGCACGCAGAAGCGGAGGAAAGCTCTCGAACAATGGTTGATCTGGAAAAAGCGATCCTGGCATTGTCCGAGAACAATGTTGAATTCGTGATCGTTGGCGGCGTAGCCATAAGGTTGCATTCGTCGGGCTATATAACAGTTGATCTCGATTTCTGTTATTCCCGCGACCGGTCGAATATCGCAAGGCTGGTTCGATCTTTAGCGACGTTCGACCCAAAGCCTCGGGACTGGCCGAGAGGGCTTCCTTTCGTCTTCGATGAGCGAACGATCCTCAACGGAACAAACTTCACATTTGAAACGACAATTGGTGATATTGATCTTTTGGGTGAGGTAAAAGGTATTGGCGACTATTCGGATGTTTTCAAGAACTCTGTCGAATTCGAAGTTTACGGCACCAAGATCCGGGCCTTCACCGTCGATGCTCTGATCATCTCGAAAACCGCGGCAGACCGTCCTAAAGACCGTCTTGTACTGCCCGAACTCTATGCTCTCAGGGAAGCCCTTGACCCAAACGAAGACTAACTCAATGACAAGACTATCGATATTGCGTCTAAGCTCGCTATTTTTCGTTCTTTGTGTATACGTAGCTGTTAATGCTCAGAACCTAACCGTCCGTCAGATCATGGCGGAGCCGTCGATCGCGGGACAGCGCGTTTCGGGTGAGAAGCTGTCGCCCGATGGAAAATGGGTGATCTACCAATGGAACGCTGAAGGCAAGCCGCGACGCGACCTGTATCTCGTTCCGTCTGCAGGAGGAACTCCGCAGATAATTCTGCGTTCAAGCGACCTTCCCCAAACGCCGCGTCCACCCGAACGGCCGAATCCGCTGAATTACGGACTGGAAATGCGCGACCAATTCGTGCGCGACCGCGAGAATCAGCTCGGCAATTTCGAATGGTCGCCGGACTCGTCCAAGCTGATCTTCACGCATGGCGGTGACCTTTACGTGATGACGCTGGCGGATCGCTCGATGAAACGCTACACACGCACGCAGACGCCCGAGTTCGGAGCGAGATTCCTCGACAATGAACGCATTCTTTTTTCGCAAGGCGGCAACGCGTTCGTTTTGAATACTGCAACTGCTCAGCTGACACAGATCACACGCGAGGCGAACCAGCAACAGTTCATTTCGGTCGGAAACGTCGTTACAAGCACAGACGGGAATATGGCGGCGTACGTCGTCTCTGACAGCTCAAAGCAGCGGCAGCTTGTCGTTCCGAATTTCCTGCCGGAGTTCGTCACAGGCGGCGGACCGCGTCGCGGATGGACGGAACAGAAATTATTTTTCATGCCTACCGACGGCAGCCGGAACGCTCCGCACGAGATCAAGCTGCCCGCGGCGGAAGGCGTCTCTAGTTTTCGCAGAATGGTCTGGGCCGCGGACAACCGTTCGCTGATCGTTGACCGCCTCGATAAGGACACAAAACGCCGCCAACTCTATTACGTCCACAACGTCGGCGGCAAGGACGAGAAGGTCATACTCGTAACCGAAGAGACCGACGACAAATGGCAGGCTCCGCTTTCGACGATCTTCGAACCAAACCCTAAGAATCCCGCTCAGCTTTTCTTCGGCTCCGAACGCGACGGCCACAATCACCTTTACCTCGCGAACCTGCAGTTCCCGCAGCCTGAAGCGGCCTCCGGTGAAACTCGGGCTTCGGGCAGCGTTCCCTCACCAAATGTAGATATTAGACAGATCACCAAAGGCTCGTGGCAGGTCGAGTGGGCAAAATGGGCAGCGGATGGCGAGCAGATCGTCTATATGTCCACGGAAGAGGGCTACACGGAGCGTCGCTTTTTTGCCCTGTTTCCCGCAACCGGCGACAAAGCGGTCATTCCCGCGAACGACAAGGGAATGGCGACCACGCCGCAACTGGACGACCGGAACGACCAGCCGACGCTGCTATACGGTTTCTCGCAATGGAACCGCCCCGAAGACCTTTACGCTCAGACCGTCTGTCCGAAATGCCGCGGCCTGAACTTTCCCGTTCAACTGACACGCACTACGCCGGACAGTTTCAACAAGATCGCATGGACCGTTCCGCGATTTATCGAGGTACCTTCGAGCGACGGAAAACGCATTCCGGCAAAGATCTATCTGCCGCCTGGGCACGACCCTAAGAAAAAATATCCGATGGCGATATTTGTTCACGGAGCAGGTTATCTGCAGAACGTGATCAACGGCTGGAACAATTATTATCGCGAATTCATGTTCAACGATATTTTGGCCAAAAAGGGCTACGTCGTGCTCGATATCGATTACCGCGGCTCGGCGGGCTATGGACGCGATTGGCGGACGGACGTATATGATTTCCTCGGCGGGAAAGATTTCGACGATCACATCGACTCGATCGACCACATGGTAAAAAACTACGGCGTCGATCAAAAACGCATCGGAGTTTACGGCGGCAGCTATGGCGGTTTCATGGCGGGAATGCTAGTGATGCGTGCTCCCGAACGCATCGCCGCCGCAGCAGCACTTCGATCCGTCTTTGACTGGAAGAATTACTACGCCGCGAATCCTTTTTACACGGCTCAGCGGCTTGGTTTTCCGGACAAGAACCCGGAGGCCTACAAGCGATCATCGCCGATCACTTACGCCGACAAACTCGAACGCCCGCTGCTGATCCTGCACGGCATGGTCGATGACAACGTCCACGTACAGGACAGCGTGCAGCTCGTCGAAAAGCTGATCCGTCTAGAGAAAACAAAGTACTTCGAAATGATGTTCTATCCTTCGGAGAATCACGGTTTCGTTCGCCCCGAATCCTGGGCCGACGAGTACGAACGCATCCTGTGGTTTTTTGAAAAACATCTTGCCGCCTCTAAATAGCCGGTGAATTTTACGGAAATCATCGCCGGTGATCATGGCGTTTTCGTATCGGCTGGAGTTGAGGTTCGGGAGGATGCCGACGTTGTTGCCGAGGCCGTCGAGTTCTTCGTTGCTGAAACCGCGTGAGCTAAGCCCCGTAGCATCCGTAAAATGCCAGCCGACGATCTCTGTATTCGTGTCGGTCAACTCCTGCCGTGCAATGGTCTGCCCGCCGGCCGCGACGTTTGTGTAACGCTTCTTTCCTGTCTTTGTCGCCTCGCTCACAACTCTGCCCGTCACGCTTGAACTATCGAACCCGAAAGCGGCTGTCCCTGTAACACAGGTCATCTGCTACTCTATTAAAAGCCAGGCCGCGAGATAAAAAGCCGCGTAGCTCCCTATCTCGTAGCCCCAGCACCAAATTCGTCTGATCGATTTCTGCTTTTCACATTCATTTGCATACGTTGCTAGAATTTCCCTTAATCGTCCCCTACTTACAAGTGCCCGAGTATTCAGAGCCTCAATAATGATAGCCGCTGCGATGGCGACTGCTATGACATAGAGAAAAGAGAACTCTAACTGAAATCCAAAGAAGCTCTTTAGTAGAGCCAGAATAGAAATCAAATTCAAAATCTGAAG
>JAHBSJ010000014.1 GCA_019639155.1 Acidobacteriota bacterium
AATTCTCCCACTTTAATCTGATCGCTTTTGGCTCGCGGGTCGATGCACATTCTCGGCCATTTCGGGGTGAATGTAACATAATATTGAAAATATACCATTATTTGGCCTGATCCTGATCGTTCCGACGATCCGAAAAGATGCAGGCTGGCAGGCGCGCGGGTGGTCGGTTTAGGATCGCTTCAAACGCAGAGACCGCGGAGATGAAATAAGCGTGAACGCTCTCTGACGCGAGTGCGGCGGTTTGGTTTCGCTCCGTAGGAGCGTGATGTTTGTAGAAAGGGAAGCCCAAAGTCATTTAGCTCCGTAGGAGCGGCATGCGGGGTTGCTGTGTCGCCCCTACGGAGCTAGGACGATGTCATGCATTACCCTTCTACAAAAATTTCGCCCCGATGGGGCTGCGAAACGTTCTGAATTCCGTTTCTGCTCTCCGGCGGAATTGCCACGCTCTAAACTGCGGGGCTATTTTTACAACGAAGTTGCAGAAGCCCGCGCGTGAGCAAGGGCGATATCCGGAGCGTGGTCATACGGAAAGAACGCGGGTAGAAGATACGTGCGGTTTTTTCGTTGGTGCCGGTCGTTCGCTATCGCCCTTGCTCACGCGCGGGCTTCTGAAACATGTTCCTGCGGTCCGGCGGAATTGCCACGCTCTTGAGCATCGCCACGCTCTTTAGAGCGTGGAGCGCAGGGCAATAATGAATGTTCGGGCTTTAGCCCAATTTGTGTGTTGGGCTGAAGCCCAATTCTCAAATGTGCATCTGAACCGTCGGCTGAAGCCGACGGCAATTCTAATGCAGGTAAGGTGCAGGCAAGCTGCCTGCGGTCCGGCGAAGCTGCCAGCGGTCCGGCGTGTTTACCGCACGCTCACCGGAGTGTTTCTCGCTCAAGAAAGATCGTAAAAAAAGGCTGCCCAAACGGGCAGCCTTGAGAAACATTGTTTTCTAATCGCTATTCGCCGTGCGCTTGGGCGTGTGCCTGCCGCGTCGTGCTGAGCGTAAAGATCGACGGGAAGCCCGACGGGAGTTCGTCGTGGCCGAGGTCAAAACCGCAGATCTGGTGCCCAAGGCCGAGCGAACGAAATGTCGCTTCGTCGTTGAGTGCCATTAGGTCATATTGCGACAGCATCTCGGCGACAGCGGTCGTAGCCGTGCCTTTCCGCGGCAGCTTTTCGTCCATCATCGCTGTCATATAGGCAAAGGTCGCCATGATGACGGCGGAACGTTTCAGGTCTTCCTCGATCGCACGGTCGGCGACGTCTTGCGTCGTATGCCAGGTGCGGCCGAAATATTCGATCGGGTCCTGTATGAACTGGAAGCCCGGCAGCCCGATAGCGTCAAACGCCAGATGGTCGGTACCGCTGACCGACTGAATGCTCACGGTCGATGCGCCGAGGTCCGCGAACGGAGCCAAAATGTTGCGGAATATCGGACGCAATGCCTCATTGCCCTGCATATTGATGCCGCGGATCTGGCCCGTGCCGTTGTCGAGGTTGTAATAGGCAGAGAATTTATCGTAGCCGGGCTTTTTGTTCAGCGGAAGCTGCCCGCCGCCGCCGGCCATCGCCGCGAATGCCGCTGCGTCCGAACCGTCACCGCGCGTGGCGAGGTGTTTCGAAACCCAGCCGCGTGAGCCCAATAGGCCCTGTTCCTCGCCGGTCCAGAGTCCGATCTTGATCGTACGTCGGGGTTTCAGGCCCGAAGCGGCCAGAATTCGCATCGCCTCCATAGAAACGGTAACGCCGGCTCCGTTGTCGGTCGATCCGTTTCCGGCATGCCAAGTGTCCAGGTGGCCGCCGACCATCACGACCTCGTCTTTCAGGTCAGTGCCCGGAATTTCGGCTATGGTGTTATGGCCCTGCAGATCGTCATCATAGAACTGAACTGCCAGATCGACCGTCATTTTGACCGGAACGTTCTGCTTGACCAAACGGACGAGCCGATTGTATTGCTCGGTCTCGGCAACAAGCTGAGGAATGGTCGCGGGGGCGTTCTTTGAATATACGCGCATGCCGGCGAACGGGTTACCGCCGCCGGGTGCACCTTGGCCGCCCGCGGCAGGAGCCTGGGGCGGAAGGCTGGCGCCCATAACGCGGATCGTGCCGGAATCAGTTCCCTGACTCGGCTCGACCAGCACCGCCGCACCTTCCTCATAATAGAAGCGGTTCTTGCGCTGACCGAACTGCATCGCGGCAACGTTCGAACCGCCGGCGGCAGCTTGGCGGCCGCGGTTCTGAGCCACATTGTCAGCCGGTTTGGCAGCATCAAGCGTCGCCAGCTCTTCGTCAGAAACGCGTGTCGCTATGGGCTTGAAGCCCGGCTCGACAGGGCGCACGTTCGAGGTCAGTACGATCGCACCTTTCAGTTTGCCTTTGTATTTCTCAAGACCTGCTTCGTCGGTCGCATCAACGTAAATGACATCGCCCGTTATCGCTCCGTTCGTCGAAGGCGACCACGCCTTTGGATACGCACGAAAAGCGACAAACTCATCACCCGCCATTACGGATGTATTGAAACGCTTCAATTCCCAACCGCGGCCGAATTCGCCCCACGGCTCGACGATGGAGTTTTTCATGCCCCATTTTTCAAGCTGGTCGCGGGTCCATTTGTTCGCACGACGCTGGCCGGGCGAGTTGGTAAGGCGAGCGCCGATCACGTCGCTAAGGTATTTCATCGTCGCCATCGCCTGCGAGCGGTTCATTCCCTCGTCGCGAATAATGTCGGCAGGCGATCTTTCGACCGCAGGAACTGTTGAAGCCAGCGAGGCCGCCGGCGCAGCAAAACTTGCACAGATCACAAGTGCCGCAGCTTTTTTCTTGAACATCAAAATATTTCCTCTCCTAAGATGGTATGTAAGACGTAGTATGCCTGAAATTGGATGCCGAAATAAACCCGAGACAGCCAATAATGTGCGCCTGAAAGTTGTTCTTACGCGCATTTCTGACCCAAGGTTTCAGATTGGTTTGCTGACGCGGTCAATTGTCTTGATTGATTATGACCGATCAATGTCGGATAATTTCGCTGTATTCTGCTGCGGCTTTCGATACAAGGGTTTATTTGATGAGAATTCTGGTAACCGGCGGTGCCGGGTTCATAGGGTCGCATCTCTGCGAACGTCTGCTGAATGAGGGGAACGAGGTCATCTGCCTTGATAATTTCTTCACGGGCCGAAAGGCCAATATTGCGCATCTTCTCAACAATTCTCGTTTTGAGCTTGTTCGGCACGATGTAACCGAACCGGCGTTGTTCGAAGTGGATCAGATATACAATTTCGCATGCCCCGCGTCGCCCGTCCATTACCAATACAATCCGGTAAAGACCGTAAAGACCAGCGTCATGGGAGCTGTAAATATGTTGGGGCTGGCAAAACGCGTGCGTGCCCGTATTTTGCAGGCTTCGACCAGCGAGGTTTACGGCGATCCGCTCGAACACCCGCAAACCGAAGCATATTGGGGAAATGTTAACCCGATCGGCCTTCGGGCTTGTTATGACGAAGGCAAACGTGTCGCCGAAACGCTGATGATGGATTATCACCGTCAGAACGGCGTCGATACGCGTATCGTGCGTATTTTCAACACTTACGGCGAGCGGATGCTCGAAAACGACGGCCGCGTAGTGTCGAATTTTGTTGTTCAGGCACTCAAAGGTGAAGATCTGACAATTTACGGCGACGGCACGCAGACACGGTCATTCTGCTATGTAAGTGACCTGGTTGACGGTATTATTCGGCTAATGAACGCCGATGGCGACGACATTCATTTGCCGGTAAATCTCGGCAATCCGGGCGAATTCACGATGAACGAACTCGCCGACGAGGTCGGAAAAGCAACGGGCAAGGACATTAGGGTCAAATATATGCCGCTGCCGCAGGACGACCCCAAACAGCGCCGGCCGGATATCACGCGGGCGAAAACCTTGCTCAATTGGGAGCCTAAGATCGCACTCGCAGAAGGTTTGAAAAGAACGGTCGCTTACTTCGAAGGTGTGGTCGGCTCTACACAAAAAGCATCATCATGAAGATCTTAATAACAGGCGGTGCCGGCTTTGTCGGCAGTCATTTGGCGGACAGATTGATCAGCGAAGGCCACGAGATCACGGTCATCGACGACCTTTCTACGGGTCGATATTCCAATGTCGAACATCTCGAAGGTAACAGCAGTTTTCGGCTTATCATCGAAACTGTGCTGAACCAGACGCTGATGGAGGAACTCATTCGCGAAGCGGACCGGGTTTACCATATGGCTTCCGCCGTCGGCGTCCGGCTGATCATGGAACAGCCGGTAAAGACGATTGAAACGATCTTTCATGGAACCGACGTCGTCCTGAGTCGATGTGCCCGATACCGCAAGCGAGTGCTTATACCGAGTACCTCGGAGGTTTACGGCAAGGGCTATTCGGTTCCGTTTCGCGAAGAGGACGACCTGCTGACAGGTGCCACCGATAAACATCGCTGGGCGTATGCCTGCGCGAAAACGTTGGATGAATTCCTCGCTCTTGCACACTTCAAAGAAACGCGTCTGCCGGTAGTGGTCGCACGGCTCTTCAATACCGTCGGCCCGCGTCAAACTGGGCAGTACGGCATGGTCGTGCCGCGTTTTGTGCAGGCCGCGATGAAGAATGAGCCGATCGAGGTCCACGGCGACGGAACGCAGTCGCGATGCTTCGGACACGTAGCGGACGTGGTTGACGGGCTTGTCAAAACGCTTGAAACGCCCGCGTGCTTCGGTCAGGTCATTAACTTCGGCAGCGACACCGAAGTATCGATAAACGATCTTGCTAAACGTGCGATCGAACTGACGGGAAGCTCCAGCGAGATCAGGTATATCTCGTACGACGAAGTTTACGGCGAGGGCTTCGAAGATATGCAGCGTCGCGTTCCCAGCCTGGAAAAAGCCGGTCGCCTGCTGGGATACAAGCCAACCCGAACCCTCGACGACATCATCAATGATGTTGCGGAAGAATTCAGGGCCGAGGCACCCGCATCAAAGCATGCACAGAATCAGTAGCATCATAGCCGTCAGTATCGCGAAGTTCGCGGCGTTTCTTTTTCTTGTAGTTTTGGCTGTCGCCTCCGCCGGGGCACAGTCAACGGGCGGCGTGAAAGGCAAGGTCAAGAATATGAACGGCGACGGCATCGCCGGTGCCGAGGTCACTGCTCGCCAGGACGGTAAAGATGTCCGCTCAACGACCGCAGATCGGAAAGGCAGTTTCCGCCTCGACGGCCTGCCCGAAGGTACCTACAACATAATTTTCGAGGCTCCGGGCTACAGTTCGGGAGCTAAATTTGGGGTCGAGATCCAAAGCGGCAAGATCCGGGATCTTGGTGAAAGGCTCATCCTTACGGTCGATCGCGGCACGCTGGTCCTCGTACAGGGCAGCGTTTTCTATAAGGATGGGACGAGTGTCGCGGGAGCAAAGGTGCAGATCGATGAGATACGCTCTGACGGCTCAAAACGCTCGCTCGGATCCGCATCGACCTCGCTCAGCGGTGAATTCACCTTCCGTCGAAAAGAGGGCCCCGCACGCCTTCGCATCACCGCATCGTATAAGGGGACATCAGCGGTAAAAGAGGTCGAGGTCGATTCCGCCGCGATCTACCGCGTCGCTCTGACGCTCGACTCCACGCGAGAAAACTAATTGACCGTTTCAGAAATTTGATCGACGGGGCGCATCGCCTCGGCGCCGGCTTGGTCTGTGACCACGAGAGGCAATTCGTCTAGGACGACCGCATTCGCAACCGTCTGCACCCAATAGGTTCCAGCGGTCTGGAACATAATATTCACGAAAAAACTTATATTGTCCGTCTGGCCGCCCTCTGCCAAATTGATTCGTGTCGGCTGCGACGAAACCACAAGCGTCTGGCGGTCGGGAGCCATTATGCGGATCTCCGTATCATGCTCGCCAGCTCCCTCCCAATGATTGATCACGGCAAATTTTATCAGCGAGACGGGAAGCTGCTCGACCATCATATTCTGAAAAATACCCATGAATGACAGCTTATTGCCCATTTCCACTCGGACGTCGTCGCACAAAAGTGTGTATTTGAGTTTTAGATTTGGTATGTTCATTATCTTCTTTCTGCCTCCAAGGCCTCTTGGAACAAGTTTTACTTCCCCGCGGGGCAAGGTCAACTGTATAATCTGAAAACCTGTTAACGACGAAATAAATGCAGCTATGATGATGTACGCGCTTATTTGTATCTCTTTGATCCTGCTCGGGGTTGCGGGGCTTCAATTCACATATATGTTCTATGTGGAGCGCCTGTACAGCGAAAGGCGGAAATACCTGCAGGACCTTGAGTACCGTTACGCACGTCTGACCGCGAGGCTGGAGTACGCCGAACGCAGGATAACGGAACAGCAGGATATGATCACGATGTTGACCGGTGAAGAATTCGTCGAGGAAGACTGGGAGGACATCATCGAAGAGCACTAGTCCTCAAACTCGACGATCGTAGCTCCCCAACTGCCTGAAAACTCAGGTGCATTCTTGAATTTACAAACGAGATCCGATTCTGACAGCACTTTTCTCACAATTTCCCGCTGCACGCCGACGCCTTTCCCGTGAATGATGCGAACCACCCGAAAGCCCTTTTTGTATGCCTCGGACAAATAAGCTTCGGTGACAGCCCGAATATCCTTCGGGCTGAACGAATGAAGATCGAGCGAGTCAGTTATCTCGATCTCAAACGGCTCGTCGAACTGCTGTTCTGCGGTTTCGTTCATCTTCTGCGAGAGGGTGCGGCGATCTTCGTTTCAAATTGAGCGATATCCTCCGGCGGCGTCAGGCGTATGCGGTTACGGTCCTTGTAAACCGTAAAACTCTTATCCTGCATTTCGCCCGACGGGCCTCTCAGCGACACCGTAAACACCTTATTGTCGGCCTTTCCGTCCATCTTCAGCGGAAGGCGGCCCCATAGCTCAGCATTCGGCGTAGTTCGGTAAACCGTGTAATACGACTGGTCGTACTTATCGAACGCCAAAACCAATATGCTGTCAAAATCGGGTTCGACGCCGTCTATCGGTTTCGAAAAGTTGCTGCGCGCCAGAATGACCCAATTCCCCGGTGCCAGCTGCTTGCCTTCTCCCGGCTTGCTTGCTGCATCTGTATCGAGCCGCTGCCAAGTTACGAACTTTCGGTTATTGTGCTGAAACGTAATGATGTCGTTCGGCACTTGAAGTTCGACCTGACGGCCGAAAAGCCAGCCGGCAGGAGCAGGCGATACCGATGGGTCGATCCGAACGAGATACCAGACGTCATACTTCTCGTCCATTTTTTCGGGCTCGCCGACCTCTTTCGCCGCCTCTATCTCCTCGTTCTGCTCGCGGCGGCCGGTCTTTCGCTGCCCTTTCGGGGCGTCGTCAACGTCCGGAACTTCCTGCTTCGGCACAAACCGCCACGCCATGATCTCGAAGGTCGAACCGGTCGCAAGCCTGAAAAGTACATTCTCGGGAGTCATGTCAGGTGCCGCGCGTAAATTTGAGGCGGCACGCAACAGCCCCGACGCCTGCGGCGTCTGATCCTTGAATTCCTCAGCGATCTCGCGGGAACGCTCCAACGTCTCGCTGGTGATCACGTTCTGGGCCTCGATCCAGCCTTCGGTCAGGGCCTCGTCGCGAGCCCGAACGCGATACCAAAGCACCTTTTCAAATTCGACCTGATCCAGCACGTCGAGCCTGTCGCCGCGTTTTACCTCAAGAAGGTCTGCGGCGACAACGGCATACGATGTGCGGATCTGAGCGGTCTTGGCGATGACCGTCGCCGTGTCGCTCGCTCCGAAGATATTCACGTCCAGAACATCGCAGCCGCTAACAAAAAGAGCTGCGCCGACTAGAAAAACACTTATAAATACTCGCTGTATCATTGCCCTTACGGTATAAACCTTCGCCAAGCATTATAACCCAATTTGTCGAGCAATGCTTTTTGCTTACCGTTATGGCGTTTGGCGACACGAAGATTGCCGTCAGCAAATTCGAGCCCCGCCTTGTTGAGCGAGACGCCCCATTCAAAAGGCCGGTCGCCTGTAATGAACGCCGTTACGATAGGCGAAAGCTCGGGGTATTTTGCGTATCGCTGCAAAACCGCTTCGGTCGCCGGAACCGGTTCCGCAGGCGGTTTATGTGCGACATATACGTCGAGCAATAACGTCTCAAAAGAGCGTTTCCCGCCCGACGCCGCAAGCATTTCGATATCGCAAAGGAACGCCGTCAACATTCCCCTCGCATAAAGACGAGATGCGGCACCCGCATTGCCCTGTTGCTGCATCGCCGTCAATGATAGCCGTTCAGACGATGCCTCGATCTGATAGGTGCGGGCCAACGTATCGAGCATATCGTCAAAACGTATCCGCCCGAGAAAAACTCCTGCCCTGAGCGACGCGTAAACCGCGGCACCTTCGTAAAACCAGGCGTAATAACCTTTTAACCAAACGTCGTTCGGCAGCCACAGGTGAAACAGCTCATGCCGCAATATCTCATGCAGCCGCTGTTTGGATTGCGTTGCGAACGCAGTGTCGGCCATCAAAATGTTCACCGTTTTGCCGCGCGTATCGGCTTCCCAGCTTCCGGCTCCGGCAGATGTTGGCGGCGGAGCGATAACGATCAGTCTTCTTCCCGCCGCCTGGCTGCCGAAAACCATTTCGTAATGGCCCAGTATCTGCAACGCAAAACTGGCCACATCGGCATCTGCAAAATGCCATTTCCCACGGATCGCCAATGAAGGCGAAATACCGCTTCCCTGAATGAAACGCCAATCCTTTCCGATCGCCACAACGGAATTCTTCACATCGGAAATGAGAAACATCCCGCTTTGCCTTCTATTCTCGGTAGAATACATTTCCCAACCTGCAGGAACGCGGATCACAACCGCCGCGGACCGAACGTCGCCGACAAGCGGTAGCAGATCTTCCGGCATCAACACGCCCGAGGTTCCGTCCAAACGCGAAATATGCGCCGTGCCCGCACGCCTGCCCGCGGGCGAAAGATCGACCGAATACCGCCACGCATCAAACTCCTTCTCAGCAAGGAAAGCTCCGGCACCGATGCGGCGAAACTTCGTATTCTCGCCATTTGCGAGCAGCTCAAGCCCCGAGAACCTGTTCTCAAGCCCCGCAGCGCCGGCGTGTTCGTCGGTCACGAAAAATGTCTTCTTATCACTGCGTTTTGCAGATCGGGTGAACCTGCCCTCAACGTTCACAACGCCCGGCCGTTCGGCATCGACGGTTATCGTCGCCTCGATGACCTGCGCCGGAGCGCCCGCGGCAAGAAGCAGCAGGAATACAGCCATCAAAAGCGCAAGAACGCCCGCTTGACGGCTTCCCCGCATTGACATCAGCCACGATCCGCGAATACTATATTTTTTTATTCTCAAGGTGGTCAGATTCTCAGAATAGAGGATTTTATGAGCCTAATCAAAGTTGTCATTTACGTGCTCGCCTTTGTGCTCAGCCTGCTGTTTTTGGGGCGGTTCTTCTTCTAAGGCGTCGTGCAAACTGCCACTCGTAAGATGATATCTCGCGGCATTTGGCAGTTTCCTGATCTTAAAATATATTTGTTTTTGGGCGGCTGACTTGCCGCCTTTTCGTGTTTTTATGAGCGAATTTCGAAAGATAAAGCGTGCTCTGTTGAGCGTTTCGGATAAAGAAGGCCTCGCGGAACTCGCGGCCGCATTGAACGAATTCGGCGTTGAGATGATCTCGACAGGCGGCACGGCAAAGGCTCTGCGCGACGCGGGCTTTTCGGTAACTGATGTTTCTGAAGTAACGGGCTTTCCCGAGATGATGGACGGCCGCGTCAAAACGCTCCACCCCAAAATTCACGGTGCTTTCCTCGCACTGCGTGAAAACGCCGAGCATATCGCCGCGATGAATGAACACGGCATCGAGCCCATCGACCTTGTCGTCGTCAATCTCTATCCTTTCGAGCAGACGATAGCCAAAGACGGCGTCTCGCTCGAAGAAGCGGTCGAGAATATCGATATCGGCGGCCCGGCGATGATCCGCTCAGCGTCAAAGAATTGGCGCGACGTTGCGGTCGTTACCGACAGCCGTCTCTATGCTGAGATCATCGACGAAATGCGGGCGAATGACGGCTCGCTGTCGCCGGAAACGCGTTCAAGGCTTGCGGCACTCGCGTACACGCGTACGGCGGCGTACGACCTGGCGATCTCGTCGTATCTCGCGTCGCAATTGCCGAATGACGACCTCGAGCGTCTTGAACCGCTCAATCCGCTCGGGCATCTTTCGTTTTTCGAGATCGCCGACGAAGCAGACGCAGACGATGACAATGAATTTTCTGAATATGTAAACATCGAACTCGCGAAGGCCGCCGACCTTCGCTACGGCGAGAACCCGCACCAGAGAGCGGCTTTGTACACGGCCGACGGCGGCGGCATTGCAAACGCGGAACAGCTTCACGGCAAGGAGATGTCGTTCAACAATTACGTTGACGCGGACGCCGCTTGGGCGTTGGTCAACGATCTCGACGAGACCGCGGTCGCGATCATCAAACACACGAATCCGTCCGGTGTCGGCACCGGCGATACGAATCTCGACGCCTACAAACGTGCCCTCGCGACCGATCCTGTCTCCGCATTCGGCGGCATCGTCGCATTCAACCGAAAAGTTGACGCCGCCGCCGCAAACGCGGTCATCGAGGTCTTTTCCGAGGTTATCGTCGCTCCCGATTACGACGACGAAGCTGTCGAGATATTCCGCTCCAAGAAGAACCTGCGCATCCTGAAATTGAGCGATCCCGCGATCCGCCATCCGCGATCCGCGATCGAGCATCGACAGATCTCCGGCGGATTTCTGATACAAGACGCCGACGTCCATCGTCTGAACGCCGACGATCTGAACATCGTCACCCAACGCCGGCCGACCGAAGACGAGCTTCGTTCTATGCTCTTTGCGTGGACGGTCTGCAAGCACGTAAGATCGAACGCCATCGTTTTCGCCAGAGATGGGCAGACGCTCGGCGTCGGTGCCGGACAGATGAACCGCGTCGATTCCATCCGCATCGCGGCGATGCGTGCGGAGCGTTTTGAACTCGGTCTGAAAGGTTCGGCTCTCGCGTCCGATGCGTTCTTTCCGTTCCGCGACAATGTTGACGAAGCGGCAAAATTCGGCGTGACGGCGATCATTCAGCCCGGCGGTTCGGTGAAGGACGACGAATCGATCGCCGCCGCTAATGAGCACGGCATCGCGATGGCGTTCACGGGAATACGGCATTTCAAACACTGAGTCGGTTAGAAAACGCTTGACAATATCTAGTGGCTGTGTTTAAACTTAACGCAATTAGGACGACTGAGGAACGCTCGAGGGGTTTTGGGGATACAAGGCCGTCGGGCTTTATTTTTTTCGCTTAGAATACAACTAAGAAAAAAGGGAGAAGACCAATGAAAAAATTATTTACAGCAATGATGGCGGGCGCGCTCGCCATCTCGTTCGCGGCTTGCAACCAAACCGCTGACAAGCCCGCCAATACGACAAATACCAACGCCAACGCCGCGAAACCTGCGGCCGCCGCACCTACGGCCGCCTCTTTGCTCGAACAGGAAAAGAAGGCACACGCGGCTTATCTGGCGGGCGACACCGCTTGGTTCAATGAGAATCTTTCGGACAAGTTCGTCGCGTATCACAACGGACAGCGGTTTTCGAAATCTGACGAGATCAAGATGATCGCCGACGCAAAATGCGAAGCCAAAGATACCAAGCTCGACGAAGAGCAGCTCGTCAAGATCAACGACGACACCTACGCCATCGTTTACCGCAGCACGCTGGATGCGGAATGCACCATGGGCGGACAAAAGATGAAGGTGCCCAGCCCGACGCGTGCCGCTACCATCTGGGTCCGCGACGGCGAAAAATGGAAAGCCGGCTATCACGGCGAGACACTGATCATCGATCCGAAGAATCCGCCGGCAGCACCGGCAGCTCCTACTGCTAAGAAGGAAGAGCCGAAGAAGGATGAGCCCGCCAAGGATCCTGAGCTCGCAAAGAAAGAAGAGATCAACAAGCCGCAGCCCAGCGCCAACACCGAAGCGCTGACCAAGGCCCACAACGGCGGCTGGGAAGCTTTCGGCAAGAAGGACACCAAGTGGTTCAACGACAACATGACCGAAGGCGTCGCGATCGTCGGACCGATGGGCGATTTCCACTCCGGCAAAGCGAACATTACCAAACTCTGGACCGAGACGATGAAGTGCGAAGGCATAACGAAAACGTCATTTACTGACACTTTCGCAAGCGCCTGGTCGCCGACCGTCGAGATCCTCACCGGCAAAGGCACCGCCGACGGCACCTGCGACGGACAAAAGAACGGCTCGCTCTATCAGACCGCCGTTTATGTCAAAGAAGGCGACACATGGAAGATGGCGTTCATGTTCGAATCGCCCGCAATGTAATTGCCCTTCGCAATACGACACTCGAAAAGGCTGCCCCGTGCAGCCTTTTCTTTTTGTGGATCGATCGCCGCGGCCTATATTGCCGTTGCGATCGGGCAACATTTAGAACCCACAGAACATCTCCGGCTCCATCCAAAATATCTGCGTTTTCCTCGGCGGCCTCTGCGTTTTCCTTGGCGGCCCCTGCGTTTTCCTCGGCGGCCTCTGCGTTGTTGTTTCGTAAACGCAGAGATAGCAGAGGTCCCCGCCGAGAACGCCGAGCTCTCGACGCCCCCTCTTCCCTCTTCCCTCTTCCCTCTTCCCTCTTCCCTCGCCCCTCTCCACTCTCCACTACTTGTACGTTTCCACCCACACTTCCCTGCCGTCGGTGCGGAAAGTGATCATGCCGCGGTCCTGTGTTGAGAGTATTTCGGTACCGGCGGCGAGCCACGTTTCGACGACGTCGGGGTGCGGATGGCCGAAACGCGAGCGGCGGCCGGCGGAGACGACGGCGTAGCGGGCACGGACGGCGTTGACGAATTCACGCGTCGAGGAAGTGCGGCTGCCGTGGTGCGGCACTTTGACGATGTCGTCGGCGGGCAGGCCGCCGGCTGTCAGAGCGGATTCGCCGCCGCGTTCGATATCGCCGGTCAGCAAAAAGCTGCGGCCGCCGAACGTCAGACGCAGGACGAGCGAATTGTCGTTATTGCGTGCGGCGGCGTCCTCGGCGGGGTGGAGCACCTCGATCTCGGCGCCGGCGGCGGCGAAACGCATACCGCGATGGATAATGACGACGGGGACGCGGCGTTCGGCGGCGAGAGCGGCGAGTTCGGCTGTTTCGGGTTCAAACGCCGTTCCGGGGCCGATCCACAGAGCACCGGCGGCAAAGTTCTTCAAAACGTCCGTCACGCCCTGTGTATGATCGGCATCGGCATGCGTCGCCGCGACGGCATCGACGCTGCGCAGGCCGCGATGCCACAATACTTTGGACACGACCGCCTCGCCGACGCCCAAACGGTCCGG
The DNA here is from genome assembly GCA_019639155.1 of Acidobacteriota bacterium. Classification (GTDB taxonomy): domain Bacteria; phylum Acidobacteriota; class Blastocatellia; order Pyrinomonadales; family Pyrinomonadaceae; genus OLB17. The sequence goes on from JAHBSJ010000014.1 coordinate 13,398, forward strand.
AACGAACTCCGCCGCCTCATCTTCCCGCCGCCGCATCGAACGAAAGTCCAACTGCCCGCCGCCATCGACGAGCAGCGTACTGCCGTCAGGAAAAGTAACAAGCGTCGCATCGCCCTGGCCGACGTCGATAAAATCAACACGCAGCGTCCCGTCGTGCGTCGGAAACGGCCCGATGATCGAAACGACACCGAAAACCGCGGCCGCGGCTGAGGCTGCCATTAGATACTTGCCGGTTCTGGCTTTCTTCAGATCGAACGGCTTTTAAAAACACGTTTTTTCTAAATGTCAGGAAAAGGTATACTTAGCCAAGATACTCGATCATAATTGATGGTAATCACAATGAAAAACGGAAATCTTTCTGATGCTCGTGATGTAAACGAAGTTGGCCAACGGCAACCTTCCCCGAAAAATACTTTGAACGATTTAACCGGTAGAGAGTGGGTATTTAATACGAACTCTATAGAAAGTTTTGAAAGCACGGAAGCCGAACGGGACCTGAACAAATTTATAATAGAATTACTGGAAACTGGTTATTCAACTTCAGGAAAAGAGAGTTACGCTCACAAAATACGGAAAGTACATCCTTCTCCAAAGCCGCCACAATTAATGGAACGGCTAATTAACTTTTTCAGCAAAAAGGGTGAGCTAATCTTTGATCCTTTCGTTGGCGTTGGCGGAACGTTATTAGGGGCGTCTCTGGCTGGCAGGAAAGCTATTGGTTTAGATATTAGCGAAAAATATCTGGATGTTTACCGTCAAGCAAATGACCAGCTACTTCTCAACGAACAACAGTTTATTGTCGATGATGCAAGGAATCTTGATAACATCCCGGATCTTGATTCGGTTGAGTTTGACTTAATACTCACTGACCCGCCGTATGGCAATATGATGGCGAGGAAAAAAACTGGCGAGGCGGTTAAAAAACGGCAGGATACGGCCCCCACGCCATTTACTGATCTTCGTGAGGATATTGGAAACTTAGATTTGGATGCATTCCTGCTGGAACTAAAAGATATTATTTCTAAATCAGTTGCGAGACTGAAAGACAAGCGATATCTAGTGCTGTTTACAAAGGATTTTCAACCGAAAGCGGATTATCACGGGATGTTACATTTCGACATTATGACCACTGTTTCTGGGATCGAAAATCTTGCGTATAAGGGAATGAAAATTTGGTACGACAAAACCGTGAACCTATATCCGTATGGATACCCATACGCTTATGTCGGTAATCAGCTTCATCAATACATCTTGATATTCCGTAAAGAATTACCGAAAGTTAAAAAAACGAAAAAATAATGCGGTTTATTGGTAATAAAGAAAATCTTGTTGAGAATATCTACAACATTATAAAAACAAGGGAGATTAAAGGTAAGCGGTTTTTTGATGTATTCTCTGGCACGACAAGCGTTGGGCGATATTTTAAGAAACGGGGCTACCAAACAATCTCATCGGATTTGTTGTATTTTTCATATTGCCTGCAACGTGCCTATTTAGTTAATAATCAGCAGCCGATTTTTTCATCCCTCTTAAAGAAATATGATTTTCCTGCGAACACACTTTTCGCAGAACCTCTAAGTTTAGTTATTGAATTTCTCAATTCGCTGCCAGGAGTCGAAGGTTTCGTGTATAAAAACTACACGCCTGAGGGATCAGCAACTTTGCCAAGACCCCGCATGTTTTTCATTGGAGAAAATGGTAAGAAGATTGATGCAATTCGACAACAAATTGAAAATTGGAAAATCGAAAAGTTAATTTCAGAAGATGAATACTTTATTTTACTCGCATGTCTGATTGAGACTGTTCCCTTTTATGCAAACATTGCTGGGGTCTACGCAGCCTTTCAAAAAACTTGGGACCCCAGAGCTTTAAAATCTCTGCGTCTGCGCGAAATTGAAATCTTTGAAAGTCAAAATGAACACTTTGCATTTAGTGAAGACAGTGTTGGCCTAGTAGGACAATTTGCTACCGACATCCTTTATTTAGATCCGCCATACAACCATAGACAATATGCGCCTAACTATCATTTACTCGAAACGGTGGCAAGATATGACGAGCCTGAAATTAGGGGGCTGGTTGGTATTCGGAGCTACGAAAACCAAAAATCGAAGTTTTGTAATGCAAGGACAGCGATTGAGGAACTTGATCGGGTGGCCAAAGAGGGAAAATTTAAGCACCTGATCTTAAGTTATAATTCCGAAGGTGTTATGCCACAAGAAGAGATATTGCAAACTTTGCGCAATTATGGACCAACAGAATTAGTGGAATTTGACTATCTAAGATTCAAAAGCAACAACAACGGCGAAGCAAAGCATAAGAAATATATAAAGGAACAACTTTATATATTAACTAGCTCCAATAATCTCGCAAATTCTTAATGGCCTCCTGGAATAGTTTTGGTGCCTGAATACTAAGTACCAAATCTCCGTGCTCGTTCAATAGGAAACTTACTTTAAGTTCAATAATCTTTCTTTCTTTGCTTCCATATAAAACTACCGTTCTTATGATTTTGTATTGAGGGTAAAATTTTTTGATGTAAAATTCTTCGATGGCATCATAGTTTCCTAATTCCTCTATCCCTTTGAAACGGTTTTGATAGGTCTTCCCTTCCACATTGATTATTTCTGTCCTACCACAATCAATCATTATAAGATCGGGAATGTGAAAGATTTTTGTTTTGTCTCCGGCCTTGTATGCGTCTCGATCGGAATATTTTTCGAGAGAGAGATATTGACCATCTGCGGTTTTGAAATAACCCTTTTCACAACCCGCATGGTTCTCAAAGATCGAAAACCCCTCGGTAAAGTTCTCGACCGCTAGATGAATAAAAATCGTGCCTAATTTTTCACCTTTCTTTTCATATTTCCAGTATTGATCTTTGAAACTAACCACAGGCACGTTCAGTCCTTGGAGTTTTAACTCTAGTTTATTTGCGATCGTCAAAAATTTAGCTCCTGTTGCCTTGTTACCGGACCCGAGCTGAGATTGCGATAACCCGTGCTGCGTTATAACAATATCCTTGTCCCAGCCCAATTTCCTAAGAGCTGAGCAAATCAAACTCAACGCGCCAATATTTGGATCATGAGCAAGCCGCCCGGATTTGTACAGCCTAGCAGATACCTCGATTCGTTCGTCATATTTAGTAAGTAGAATCGGGACATTACCTTTAGGGGCGCCTCTCATTTTAGATTTTAGAGCAATAATTTCATCCACTGACTTAAAGGGCTTATATATTTTGTCGTCTAGATCCTTGCCCAATATTTCTACACCCAATGTCCTCAACAAACGGGTTCCGAATACATAAGTTGCAGTTGGGTTCTCTTTCTGACCCACACGCAGACTGTAAAGCATTATTTTTTGAACATTTGGGTAGTAATAATCAGCAAATACAAATTTTGAACACCTTTGGTAAACACCAGTGTTCCGGCTCTCAGCATCGTCTGTTTTTGTTTCTTCAATCAGATATAAAGGCTTGTCTTTCAAAGTAGGTTCGTCATCTTGAAAGAAAATAATATAGTCAACAAAACTAGATGTTCCAGTAATTGTCTTCAGTAGAATTCTTTTAACTTTATTACTGTCAAATCCTATAACTTCATATGTAAACGAGAATTTACCATTCTCAAGTATTGGTAAAATCCGAAGACCGCTGTAAAAGAATGAAATTTTATTGTCTGTTGCGAAACGATTTAATATCACCTCAAGAACTTCCTTCTTCGGCCTTTCCTCAGTCAGAATCCACAAAGTTGACATAATGTTTATCTTGTAGTTAATGGGCTGTTTTTGTGAAGCATTATCACTTTAACATTTATGACGAAATTCTAAAATACTGACCACGAAACACTGTCCCTATCTGCAACCCACCGAAACTTCCCTCTGCTCACTTTCCTAACAGCGCGACGACCGAGTTTAGCAGATGAGAGAATCGGAACAACCCATGTGGGGTCGGATCACGGCCGGAAGAACCATTTTCCGAGCCGGTGTCGCAATAATATGGCGATAAGGCACGGTGAAGCAGAGCTTCACCGCAAATAGACAGGCAAAGCCTGAAAAGCCAGTGTTTTCAGGCTTTTGTGTTTTTAGGATGGCCTCAGGAGAATGTTTCTTGACCTCAGGAGAATGTTTCTTGACCTCAGGAGAATGTTTCTTGACCTCAGGAGAATGTTTCTTGACCTCAGGAGAATGTTTCTTGACCTCAGGAGAATGTTTTTCGAGCTCAGGAGAATGTTTTTTGACCTCAGGAAAATGTTTTTTGACCTCAGGAAAATGTTTTTTGACCTCAGGAAAATGTTTTTTGATTACAAAAGAAGCTTTTTTGGCACGAATGACGCAAGAAAGTTGTTGAAATCTCTGTCGTTTGATGGCAAAATCGCAGAACTTTGCACTATCTGGACTCGCGCACTGAAGTTTTTCGGGGTTTCAGATAAATTTTCGCAAAGCAGGAGATCAACATGGCAACTGATATTGGAACCTTATCTGATAGTGAACTTCTGGATGCGGCGGCGCATGTGAAGGTAGAGTTGGACGCCAATTTGGCGAGATATGTAGGCGTTACGACCGATATGACGGATCTGCTGACGGACGCTATCGACGGAATGTCGGACGCGCTGACGGCTCATATTCACGCTCAGGCAGAGGCAAAGGCCAAAACGGCGGACAAAGAGGACGCTCGTGCCGTTTTGGAACAGATATTGCGGAATATAAGGAATGTGGCTAAGGCCGGCGGAACCACGCAAGGCGATATGAACGCTTTGGGATTGCCTTCGGGCTCGGTGACAGCGCCTGCAAATGCGACAGTACCGGACCTTGAGGTCGATACAAGTGAGCGTTTGAGGCATACGTTGCATTGGCGGGATGCGGCGTCACAGGACAACAAACGTAAGCCTCGCGGAACAATGGGAGCCGAGATCTGGGTGAAGATCGGCGGACCTCCGCCGTTGGACGAAAAGGACTGTATTTTCCTCACACTGGACGCTTTTACGCCGTATTTGGCCGAATATGAGGGCGGACAAGCCGGCCAGGTCGCACATTACATGGTCAGATGGCGTATGCGCGACGGTTCGGTTTCAGGTTGGAGCGAAACTGCAAGCGCAACAATCACAGCATAATTGCCTTTGACGACGAGTTTTATAATCCAATTCCAAAGACGAACGCTGCGAAAGACCAGATCGCGGCGTTCTTTTTGTGTGAAAGGGCGGGCATATCCGGTTCAGCGGGCGGCGGACGGGAACGCGGCACGATAACGGGCTTCGCTGACGCCGGGAACCAGAAGGATGTGTTCGCGGCGGCGGAAAGCTCCGTATTCGCTGCGATGGCCGATAACGGCGGCGGCGGTCCGCGCTCCGATGCCGGGCAGGCGTTCGAGATCGGCCGCGGCGGCGGTGTTGATGTCGGAAGGGTCCTCGGCGGCCGCGGGGCCGTATTCGACACGCGAGGTGCAGGAAACCAAGATCAGCGTTGATAGAATGACGGCCGCGATACGCATTTTTGTCATTGATCATTGGTCATTGGTCATTGGTCATTGGTCATTGGTCATTGATCATTCACCACTCTTCACTCTTCACTCTTCACTCTTCACTCTTCGTTATTCATCTCCTCGATGTCCTGCAGGTCTTCGTAGGCTTTGGGCAGGACGGGGCGGGCACGCGTGGAGCCGTCCATTTCGCCAATGTAGCCTTCGCGGACCATCGCGTCGAGAATGGCGGCCGCGCGTCCGTAGCCGATACGCAGATGCCGCTGCAGCAGGCTGGTCGAACCGCGTTTCGCCTGAACGACGCATTTGAGCGCCTCCATGAACAGCGGATCGCGGCGGCCCGGCAGATCGCCGTCGGACTCTGCTTCGTCGGGCGGTTTTGTGATGGTCTGGTCGTATTCGGGGCGGCCCTGTGCCTTGATGAATTCGACGACCTTCTTTATCTCTTCTTCGTCGGCAAAGGCGCCGTGCACGCGGACGACGTTCGACTGGCCCGGCGGCAGAAACAGCATGTCGCCCTGGCCGAGCAGGCTCTCGGCACCGTTGGCGTCGATGATGGTGCGGCTGTCCACCTTTGACGACACGCGGAACGATATGCGCGAGGGGAAATTCGCCTTGATAAGGCCGGTGATGACATCGACGGACGGCCGCTGCGTCGCCAATACGAGATGTATGCCGACCGCACGCGCCATCTGCGCAAGCCGCGTGATGGATTCTTCGACCTCTTTGCCGGCGACCATCATCAGATCGGCGAGCTCGTCGATGATGATGACGATGTAGGGCAGCAGTTTGTGCGGCTCGCCGTTGTCGTCCCATTGTTCGAGAGCGTTGCGGCGCTTCGCCTCGACGTTGTAGCCTGCGATGTTGCGGACGCTGTAGCCGGCGAGGTCCTTGTAACGCCGCTCCATCTCGGTGACGGCCCAGCGGAGCGCGTTGGCGGCACGTTTGGGGTCGGTGATGATCGGCACCGACAGATGCGGGATGTCCGCGTAGAGGCCGAGCTCGAGCCGCTTCGGATCGACCATGATGAACTTCACCTCGTCGGGACGCGCCTTGTAGAGGATCGACATCACCAGCGTGTTCACGCCGACGGATTTGCCGGCGCCGGTCGCACCCGCGATCAGCAAATGCGGCATTTTCGTCAGGTCGGCGACGCAGTTCATGCCGTCGATGGTCTTGCCCAAGGCGAGCGTCAGCAGGCCGTCGGACGAGCGGAATTTTTCGGATTCGATCACCTCGCGAAGGTGAATGATCTCGCGGTTGACGTTCGGCACCTCGATGCCGACGTAGGCTTTGCCGGGAATGCGGTCGATGCGTATCGACGGGGCTTTGAGCGCCAGACAAAGGTCGTCCACGAGGCCCGTCACGCGGTTGTATTTCACGCCGGGATCGGGCTTGAATTCGTAAGTCGTCACCACGGGCCCGGGCAGAATGTTCACGACCTTGCCCGCGACGTTCAGCTCACCGGATTTGCGTTCGATCTCCTGACTGAGCTCGATCAGCGCCTCGCGTTTCGCCTCGATGCGAGCCGAAGGCGGCGTGAGCATGTCGGGCGTCGGCAGGCGGTAATTAGCAAAATCCTGGCCCGCAGCTGGCGGCGTGTCGTCGATCTCTTCTTCGTCTTCTGCGTCGATCGCTTCCGCGGGCTCTTCGAATACAAGTTCCGGCTGACGCATCGCGATAGCCGGCTCGTCAACGAGCGTCGGTGCGGGCGATGCGTCTTCGGCAGCGATGACGGTCGGCAGCGAAGGCGGCGGCTCGTCGCCGACGATGGTCGGCGGAACGGCGTCGTCGGGCTCCTGGCGTTTTTTACGCCGCCGCTCGGCACGCTGCACCGCAGCCTCCGTCTCGCCCATGTGCGATGAACGCCGGCGTGCGCGCCATTCTGTAAAACGCAGCCGCAGATTGCTCCACGCAAGCTCAAAATGGCTCATAAAGCCTGCGACGGTGAAATTCGTCAGCAGGACGACCGAGCTTACAAAGACCGCCGCCAGCAGAATTATCGCCCCGATGCGGCCGATAAAATACGCCGTCCAGCCCGCCGACGCCTCGCCGACGATCGCTCCGTAACCGCCGAAAAGCGATATCAGGCCCGACAGAGCCACGACGAAAAACACGAAACCTGCGATACGCAGCGGCTTCGGCACGAGCGTATCCGCCTGATAAACACGCAACGCCGCAAGCGCGATCAGCATCGGGAAAAGGAACGACGTCCAGCCGAAGAGATTGATCAGGATCGACGCGATATTCGCCCCAAGCGGCCCGATCCAGTTCTTCGTCACGCCGGTCCCGTTGCCGGTCGAGAAAACGGCACGGTCGTTCGGGTCGTTCGTGATCAGCGAAAGAAAAACAAGCACCGCCAACGCCGCCAACACGATCGCCGCCACGTCGTTCCAACGCGAATGCTCCGCCGCCTTGCCTTTTTTGGCGATCAGCGTCGTCCCGTCCGCCAGACAATAATTGATATCGTCATCTCGGTAAACGGCCTTGCATGTCGGGCATGTTTTCATTCAATCCTATTTGTCCGAATTTTCGCGATCGATTAATAAGATGTTTCTTTCTACCATTGGATAGAGATTTTCATTGGACATCTCGAAACGCAAACGAACAATGTTTGCCTCGGAATCTACTTTAAGCGCTCTAAGAATAGCCTTTCCATCGTCGCCAAGAAAACGCCTTTCTCGTGCCTCAACCATTTCGATTACCGAAATGAACGATCTGAGACTGATAGCGAACGACCTTGCTCGTTCTCGTGTCGATTGAGAGAGTCCTAGTTTCCAGCGAAACCACTCGCCATCTTGCACCAGCTCCATGTCAACCTCTTGAACATCCAAATCGCCCAAATAGACCAAAAGCCTGACTCATCGATCGCCAAAAGAGCTCGTTTGGCCAATTCGACCGCCTTGGGGTTTTCGCCTTCCTCCAATATCCACCGAATACTCTTGGGGTCAAATCTCCCCTTCGGCGTAAATCTCGCAACCATCCTGACTCGGAATTTATCCTCAAAGCTGACTTGCTTTGCTACGATCAAAGATCTGAGTTGATCTGCGAACGCGTCCAGCGGCTTTCGGTCGATCTGTACATCCTGCGCTCCAACCCCGGCGATCGACACAAATAGAAAGAGCAATATCATTACCGGCCTGAGAAGATTCTTGGATTCGTACATAGTTTCAACCTCACCTTTGCATCGCCGTTGGCGACGAATAAGGTTTCAATTTCCAAAATCGTTACAGCCAAAACGGCATTAACCCTACGCTTTAAAGGTTCGTCGCCGTTGGCGACGAACATCAAGCCTGCTTTAGCCTGTCGAGCCCTTCTTAAACAACAAAAACTCTTGAATGAACTCGTCTATTGCCCCGTCCAAAACTGCGTCAACATCGCTGGTCTCGTGTTTGGTTCTCGTGTCTTTTACCAAACGATAAGGATGCAGGACGTAATTGCGTATCTGCGAGCCGAACGAGATGTCCATTTTGCCGGCTTCGAGTTCGGCGGCGCCTTCGCGGCGTTTTTCGAGCTCGAGTTCGTACAGCTTCGACCGCAGAACCTGCATCGCAACGGCACGATTCTGTATCTGCGACCGCTGATTTTGACAAGTTACCACAATTCCGGTCGGCAAATGCGTAATTCTGACGGCGGAATCCGTCACGTTGACGTGCTGGCCGCCCGCACCGCTCGAACGATACGTGTCGATTCGCAGGTCCTTGTCCTCGATCTTTACGTCGATATTTTCGTCGATCTCAGGCGAAACGAACATCGACGCGAACGACGTTTCGCGGCTGCCGCCGGAATTGAACGGCGAGATGCGCACCAAGCGATGCACGCCGGCTTCGGCAGCAAGCAGGCCGTATGCGTAATCGCCCTCGACGCGGAACGTCGCCGATTTCAGGCCCGCTTCCGCTCCGGGCTGCTCGTCCAATATATCGACCGAAAAGCCTTTCCGCTCTGCCCATCGCAGATACATCCTGAGCAGCATCTGGCAGAAATCCTGTGCGTCCGTGCCGCCCGCACCGGCCTGCAGCGAGCAGATGGCGTTGTTTGCATCCGTCTCGCCCGAGAGCAGCGACTGCACCTCCGCCGCAGCGACCTCGGCGTCGAGTTTCTTGATGAGCTGTTCGAGCTCTTTGCCCGAATCGGCGTCGGTTTCGGCAAATTCGAAAAGTACTTCGGCATCGGAAACGCCCGTTTCGAATGCTTTTTGCTGTTCAAGCTGCTTTTCGATGCGTGAACGAAGCTGCACGACCTTTTGAGCCGATGCCTGATCGTCCCAAAATCCTGCGGCGGATATCTGCTGTTCCAGTTCGTCTAACTGCTTTTGTTTCTGAGGCGCGTCAAAGAAACCTCCCAAGTTGGGCAACTTTGTCTTTGATCGCGTCGAATTTTTCTCGTAGGTCGGTGAGTTCCATAACGTCGGAACCACCTGCGGTAGCGGGTGGTTTAAGATAATTTCTACTGATTACTTTGACAGAAAGCCCCGCCTCGTTCAACCACCCGCTACCGCAGGTGGTTCTGACATTCGTCGTCGAAAACTTGCGACAATACAGAGTAGTGTCACAATGCTACACAACCACGCGAACCAATCGCCGTATCGCACGTAGAACGTCTGCGAGCCGTCGCTTTTTGAGATCGTCCAGACGCGTGTGTCTTCTTGATACACCGGAGCGGGATCGAGCACCTCGCCGCGTTCGTTTATATAAGCAGTAATGCCGACATTTGTGACGCGTAACACGGGCCGCTTTGTCTCGACGGCACGAAACACAGCGTTCGCTAGATGCTGCCGCAGAACGGGTGTCGGGCCTAGATAGCCGTCGTTCGTCATCTCGATCAGCACGTCGGCACCGCGGCTGACATATTCGCGGCCGAGTTGGCCGAAGTGCGATTCGAAACAGATCATTATGCCGCCGGCCGCATCGCCGAAGGGCAGCAGGTCGTATTCGCGGCCATACGAAAAATTCCCGACAAAAGCAGGCATCACGCTCTCAAACGGCACCGGTACGGCCTCGCCGAAAGGCAGCAGATAGATCTTGTCGTACTGAGCGGCCATTTTGCCGTCGGCCCCGATCATCACTGCGGAATTGAAATATTTGCCGTTCGTCGGGTCGGGCTCGGCAGAATTGAACAGCAGACTGACGTTGTTCCGCGTCGTAAAATTGCGAACGTATTCCTGAAACTCCCGATCGTCGTTGTACATAAAATTCATCGGCGATTCGGGAAGAATGACGGTGGTCGGCAGCCGGTTGTCGGTTAGTTTTCTCAGCTCAGCCTCTGCCACGTCAAACTGCCGCTGCCGCAGCTGCTGCCATTTGTCGTAATTGAGGCCGGACATGGGGACGTTGGGTTGTATGGCGATAATGGTAGCCGCGGTGCCGGAAGTTTTCGGAGCCTTTCCGCGGTCGCCGACAAGGTAAAGAGCATAACCAAGCGCAACGGCAAACACCGATGCCAAAATCAAGAAGTATTTTGGCCACCCATCGGCTGTTGTTTCAGGCCAACGAGCATGCCGAAAACCCTTTGAAACCAATGCTCCAAATGCATCGCTAAACGCTCGGTTTGAACGAAGATGATTCCAGCTAAGCACCGACGGAAGTACAAATGCCGCGGGTAGAATGACCAAAAAGCTACAGAGCAGGACACCGCCGTATGCTGCCGGCTCCAATGATCGCCCGTTGAAAGCCTGAGAATACCCAACCGCATTCCAATTATTCCCCGTCAGCCAATACCGGAGGAATTCGGTAAAAACCCACACGAACGGAGCGGCGAGGAATGCCCACGAGCCGAAGCGTTTCAGCAGATGCGACAGTATTGCCGCAAATATACCCGGGAAAACACCGGCACCGATACAGGCGACCAGGATAAGCAAATACGCGACGGGCCACGGGATCGACGCGTAATGTATCGGCGCGTACGTTAGCCACCAACACGTCCCAAAAAAGAAGACCGTACCGAACAGCCAACCGAGCAGAAAAGAACGCCCGACACTGCCTTCGCGCTCGACCGCGCACATCAGCGGCACAAGAGCGATCCACGCCATCCACCACCAATCAAAATCAGGGAATGCAAGGATCAACATCCCCGCCGCAAGCAGCGAGAGCAAAGCGTTCTTCCAAGATGGCAGGATCTTTTTGGCGAGAGCCAATAGCATAGAAACATAATACCAACTATCGACAACTATTTAACGCAGAGACCGCAATGCTCGCAGAGAAGGCAACCCGGATCGGACCTCTGCAACCTTTGCGGTCTTTGTGTTCGTTCATGAGCTCGTTCAATCTGACCGATGACCGGTCAGGATGCGACAAATTTTGTCACATCTGAATGACGCGTTATGTCAGATTCCGGCCAGCGGAATCCACCTATTCCGTCATAATGACTCAAAACGATCCGGCCTTTTGGGAATGCGGAACAGACAATGAATCAAATTGAACGAAAACCCCGCAATTACGCGAATCATCGGTAAATGTTGAATATAAAGAAGGCGAGCCCGGCCTTTGGGGCCGGGCTCGAATGGTAGGACAACTGAAGGAACGCTCGGAAGGTTCAAGAGCACAGTGGCAAACCGCGCTCGGAGTAGTGATGGCGGCGGGGTCTTGATAAACATCATCAAGCTAGCCGCTGATTACTAAAGCACGTAGCGTGCCAGAACTTCCGAGTTTCGCGGAAAATACTTTTGTAAAAAAATGTATATGGAATAAAAGCCCGAAAATACGGGCTCTTTCACGTGTCGGATAATTGGAATTTACCTAACTTTACAACTAGCGATCAAGCGATAGGCGAGAGCCGAGAAACAACTACACTATTTGGAACATCTTTCGGTCAAACGCTTCAGTCCGAGTGCGTCAGCATCCTCTGGATCGATCTCAAGCGCCGATGCCGAGTAGTTCTTCGCTTCAAGGCAATTACCGCGTTCAACAAAGATCTTGCCCAGCAGGACGTGGCTTTCGATCAGGCGGCTGTCCCAAAATATCGCCGTCTTTAGCGAACTGACAGCTTGATCGAGGTCGCGTCGGCGTATATGTATCTTGCCGAGCAACAGATAGCTTTCCGCACTCATCGGCTCACTCGCCAAAACGCTGCGAAGCGCGGTCATCGCCTCGTCGTCCTTTCCGTCCTTGACGAGCGTTCTTGCTCGTACGAGCAATGCCTCCGTTTCGCTTATACGCGTTGTAATCGGCGTCGCAGCACGGCGACTCATAACTACGGTTAGAAAATCCTTCCTAGCCGGCTGATCGACACGCAGATTGATCCCGGTGCCGTTCTTCGCCTTTGCCCATTCGCGTTCGAGCAATGCGTAGCGGTTTCCTTCGGTCAAGCTTCGCCGTGCCTGATCATCAACGTCCTTAGCGGTGGGGTCATTCAATGCTTCGAGCGTTTTTGCAAGCATGTAATACGATTCACCGTCACGCGGATTCAATGCAAGAGCCGCCCGAAACTGCGTTGCCGCCTCCGAAAAATTGCCGTTCAGGAACAAAGCGAATGCGTAATTGAAACGCACGGCGGAATTATCGTCGTCCGATTCGCTTGCCTGTTTCAGGAATTCGATGCCCTCGTTGAGCAGCTTCGCCGCGTTGCCGGGATTCCGCTTTTCGGCACGCGACGCCTGAACCGATATTGAGCCAAGTGCATTGAAAACGGTCGTGAGCTTTAACTCCTCGGTCAGCGGCCGCATCGCCGCGAGTGCAGATTCGAAATTTCCCTGCTGCCAATAGATCACACCGATGTAGAATGACGCTTCGGCGAATGCTTCATCGTTACAGTTCGACGGACGCTTTTCTGCACGAGCCGCTTCCCGGCATGTTTGCAATGCAGTTACGGTGCGCTCAAAAGCAGCGATAGCATCGGCAAGCTTCCTCTGACCAAGGTAATGATGGCCAAGTTCAAGAGCAGCCTCAGCGTAAATGCCACCCGATATACCATCCGCATAGAGCCTGCCCGCGTTGATCAGAAAAACCTCGCGAGCCTGCGAGTCGTTGGTGATGAGGCCTTTGATATATGCTTCGAACGCTCGCCCGGGGATCTTGTTAGCAGATTCGATGAGTTGATTCTGTGAGAACGGCAGAGATTTGTCGCGTTGATATAAGACCTGATAAGCTACCTGGCCCTGGATCGTTTGGAGATTCGCAAGTGCATCCGTTAGGTTGATATCGCGGGTGATCTGGCGTCCATCGATAAGCTCGGTCATCAGTCGGCCTTCGTTGACACGTATTATGCGCGCGTTAACGTTGATCGTCGCTGCCACGTCCTTGTCCGCCGGTATTATGTTATAGCGGCCCGACACGAGAAGATTCGCGTTAGAGTCGCGGGCCATTTTCAAAGAAGCAGCAAGGCTCGGCAATGCGCTCAAAGGTATCCGCAGACGCTGCTGAACTATTTTTCGCTCATCGTTCGAGACGACATCGAGCCCGGGCACTTTCAGCAGTTCCGAAAGCGAGCCTGCGAACGATTCGCCGACCCAATTAAACTCCGGCTTACCCGACGTATTCTCGAAGGGCAATATGATAACCCGGTCCGTCACCGTAGATTGCGCCGCAGCGGAAAATACCGCAAACACAGCAACCACGGCCGCAACTAGTGATCTCTTCGCAAACTTTCTCATCAAAAACACAAAAGATTCGCCCGAAGCGGAGCGAATCTCTGTCAATTAAGATGCACTATCTATCAAAAAAGTGGTATCCGGTACGGGATTCGAACCCGTGTTGCCGCCGTGAAAGGGCGGTGTCCTAACCCCTAGACGAACCGGACACAAAGCTCTTCGCCAAACAGCAGGCGAACAGATAGGCTATCGAAATCGTGCTTTTCTGTCAATTAGTCACACGCGAGTTCTGCTACGGCTGCCTGAATTAGCGGAAATTCAACTGATGGTTTAATGTATTCAGGAAATGAAGCGCGTTTTTCTGATCGATTCGATGTCGCATATTTTTCGGGCGTTTTTCGCTCCGATGGGTATGCGCCAGGAGCCGATGCGTAACAGCAAAGGCCAGGTCACCCAAGCCGTTTTCGTATTTACGAATATGCTCCGCAAGCTGCTCAACGACGAGCGGCCCGAATATATTGCGGCTGTTTTTGACACGGCGGCACCGACTTTTAGGCACGACTCGTTTGAGGCGTACAAAGCAAATCGCGAGGAAATGCCCGACGAGCTCGCGCAGCAGCTACCGTTTATCGTTCGCGTCTGCGAGGCTTTCAATATTCCGATCCTGAAAATGGACGGCTACGAGGCTGACGACATTATCGGCACGCTCGCGAAAGAATGTGCAAAACGCAAGATGCAGGCCGTCATCGTTTCTAATGACAAGGACTTGTGCCAGCTTGTCCGCGACCCGTACGTGATCGCGATGCGGCAGAATTCCCAGAATCTAAAACGCAAAGTCCCCGTCCCGCCGGTCGAATGGTGCGACGAAGCGTGGGTAGTGAATAAGTTCGGCGTTCCGCCCGACAAGATCATTGACCTGCTCGGCCTAATGGGCGATTCGGTCGATAACATTCCCGGTGCTCCCGGCATCGGCGAAAAAGGTGCGTTAAAACTCGTCCTCGAATACGGTTCGGCGATAGGTGCGATGGAAAATGCCGACAAGATATCGCACAAAACCTATCGCGAAAGCCTGCAGAACAATCGCGACATAATTCTGCAGTCACTTGAACTCGCGACCGTACATTGCGAAGTGCCGATCAACGTCGATATCGAAGACCTCAAGCGGAAAGAACCAAACCGGGCAGCAGCATACGACCTCTTCCGTGAGCTCGAATTCAAGTCACTCACCAACGAATTTGCTGACGGTGCAGAAACCCCGACGGCTGAGAACGGCGGTCTTTTCGATGCGGTAGTTGGGCGTAGTGTCGATACTCATTACTCGGTGATTTCGAAGCGCGTCGATCTGGACAAGCTCGTCCGTCGGCTATTTGAAAATACGGACCTCTCCATTCACGTCAACGACGCGAACTCAAATGAAAAAGCGAGCGTTTACGACAAATTGCCGCCGCTCGGAGTTGCTTTTGCTCTCGGGAACGGCGAGTCGTTTTACGTCGATCTTGAGAATTTCGACGGCGATGCCACAACGCCGATACATGACATTCTTACGAATCCGTATTTCTCTGTTTCAGCCCACGACGCAAAGCGCAATACAGGATCCCTGCTAAAGCTTGGTATACGGCCGACAAATTTTAAGAACGACATATTGATCGCTGCTTATCTGCTTGAATCGACGCGGTCGAGCTATCCTGTCGATTTTCTCGCTCAGATCTACGGCGATATCGATGCCGCTCGTGCGATTCCTGACGGCTGGGACGAAAAACAGTTCCGCACCGCGGAAAGTGCCGATCTGATCGCTCGCACGCTGCCGGTGATGACCGCGAAACTCCGCGAGAACAAGCTCGAAAGTGTCTATCGCGATATCGAGATGCCGACGATCGATGTGTTGGTCGATATCGAGCTCGCAGGTATGAAGGTCGATGGCGACAATCTCATCGCCTTTTCCGAGACGATCTCGAAAGACCTCGACGAGATCAGTAAAAAGATCTATGGCATTGCCGGCCGCGAATTTAACATCGGCTCGCCGAAGCAGGTTGGCGAGATATTCGGCGAACTTAATATAGAGACGGGCAAAAAGACCGCGACCGGCCAAATATCGACTAGCCATGACGTTCTCGTCGAACTCGCCCAGACTTACGAGATCGCACAGTTGATCATAGATTATCGCGAGATGGACAAGCTGAAGGCGACCTATGCCGACGCTCTGCCGAGAATGATCCGCGCCGACGGTCGCGTTCACGGTTGTCTGAATCAAACGGTCGCCGCAACGGGCCGTCTCTCATCGACAGAGCCGAATTTGCAGAACATTCCCGTCCGCACCGAACTCGGCCAGCAGATCCGGCGTGCCTTCATTCCGGAGAAAGGCAATAAGCTCATTTCAGCGGATTATTCTCAGCTCGAACTTCGCATTCTCGCCCACATCACGCAGGATGAGCGGATGCTCGAAGCTTATAAAAACAATGAAGATATTCACGCGCAGACAGCTCGGCTAGTTTTCGGCGCTACTGACGAGAAAGACCTGAAAGAAAAACGCCGCCTCGCAAAGATCGTAAATTTCGGTATCGCATACGCAGTTGAAGCATACGGCCTGTCAACGCGTGTCGGTATCTCGAAACAGGAAGCCCGAAAGGTCATCGACGATTATTTCGCGACATACAAAGGGATCCGCGAATACATGGACCGCATTCCTCAAGAAGCGAAGAAGCAGGGCTTTATCACATCGCTTTTTGGCCGCCGACGCTATTTCCCGTCCATCAACGACCGCAATTTCGCCATCCGTTCGCGTGCTGAACGCGAAGCGATCAATATGCCGATCCAAGGCACCGCAAGCGACATCGTTAAGATCGCGATGATACGCGTCGGAAGATCTCTTCGCGATGCAGGACTTGCGACAAAGATGATAATGCAGGTCCACGACGAGCTGCTTTTCGAGGCTCCCGAAAACGAGGTGAAGCCCGCTACCGATATCATCGTTCGCGAAATGGAGAATGCCGCTACGCTGGACGTGCCGCTGGTTGTTGAGATCGGCTTTGGCGACAATTGGATGGATGCAAAATAGTTCATCCACAATTCCTGCATTTGCCTGGGCCATTCTCGCCGTGGCGACGTTCGCATTACTCGTCAGCAATGGATTGTCGATCAGCGGCCTGCCGCCTTTTTACAAACCGATAAGAGAAGAGTTTGTCGCGACCGGTATTGTAAATGCCTCCGTCGCCGAAACTTTCATCGCAAACGGAGCCAACATCACGTTTCTGATGTCGGGACTTTTCTCTCTGGTCGGCGGCTGGCTAGTTACGCGATTTCGCTTGCGGCCGATGATGATGGTCGGCTGCGTAATGCTCGGAGCAGGAACGTTGCTGTTAAGCTTTGCGGATTCGGTCCCGGTTTTTTATATTTCGCGATTTCTGATGGGTGCATCGTTGGGTTTTGTCGGCGTCGCTCCTTGTATAGTTCTCGTGACGCGTTGGTTTTCGTCGCGTCGCGGACTTGCACTCGGCATTCTGCTCACAGGTACAAGCCTAGGCGGTGCCGTCGTTCCGCTGCTCGCTCAACCTTTAATTGCGCAATACGGGTGGCGAACGGCTCTGATGATGTTGAGCCTGCTGGTGTGGGCGTTCTTATTGCCGCTGATCGTTTTTGTTGTACGCGATACTGCGGCGATCGGCGAGAAAGCGGCAGATGCGGCGGAGGAAATTTCAGGCGCAACACTCGGCCAGGCGCTAAGAACACCACTTTTCTGGGCAATTGCCGCTTGCGGTGCACTCGTTTTTTATCCGATCTTTGCTACGACTCAGCAGTTCATTCTTTACTTGCAGACGCCGCGGATCGGTATTTCTGCTGAGACCGCCGCTCTAGCTCAGTCACTGCTGTTCACAGTCGGCATCGGCGGACGGTTTCTCGCAGGATATCTAAGTGACAAGCTCGGAACTATCGCCGTAACAATATTCTGCGCGGGACTTATGTTCGCTGCATCGCTTGTGCTTTTGAACCTTACCGCATCGAACGCATTCCTCTTTTTACTGCCATTCGCCGTCGGTTATGGCGGGACGTTCGTTCTGCTGCAGCGTTTGACGGTTGACACGTTCGGCGAGCGTGAATCTGCGAAGATACTCGGAGCCCTTACGATGATCGAGGTCATTGGTGCCGCCATTGGCGGGCGTGTTACAGGCTATCTCGCTGACGCAAATGGCGGCGATTACACCACCGCATTCTACGCGGTAACTGTCGTCTGTGCGGCTGCTTTCACCTCGACCATCGTTATTTTCCTGCTGAGAAAAAGACAAAGCCCGCTAGCGGCGGGCTTTTGAGATTTGGTGGAGATGAGGGGGATCGAACCCCTGACCTCAGCATTGCGAACGCTGCGCTCTCCCAGCTGAGCTACATCCCCAATAAACAGTTAAGAGTTTAGAGTTTGGAGTGGCGAGTTTCAAGAATGATAGCCCCTCTCCGCTCTCGTCTTTCTACTGAACACCGGCCGGCAAGAGTGAGCCCTTGGGGTCGGATGCAAACGCATAGCCGTCCTCGATCTTGCCGACAATGCCGTGAAAATTGATCTCGCCGTCGTTCGTTACGACCACGACGACATCGCCCGGGCTATACTTATTCTCGTCGATCGGGAATTTGATGACGGTCGCGTTTCCGTTCTCTTGCGAAACTACGTCATAATCAAAGGTATCCGCGTTAAAACTGATGGTCTGACAAAATGAAACTTCCATAAGAATAGTCTAAGGTCCAAAGCCAAAAGTCCAAAATCGAAACCATAGGCTAAGCAGACTTGAACTTAACCTCAACTGTTATCGGATCGTGATCAGACAACGGTTCGCCAAGTCCACTGACAAGGCCGCCGATGGTTTGCGGCGATGTCTCGGGGGCAAGCTCAAGTTCCTTGGCCGCGAACCAATCGAGCCGCGTTGAAACCTTGCCTCCTACGCGTCCGGCCGCCCAGAAAATGAATGGGAAACACCATTCGGGTACCCAGTCTCGAAGATTGGTGTTCTTTTCGATGCTGGCGACATCGTAATGCAGAGTCCCGACGCCTAGGTTGTTAAACTCACGAAAAGCGAACCCGCGGTTCTCCAGATCAGTGAAAAGAGGCTTTTCAAAAAATCGTTCGGGGTGCGGCAAATGGTTAAGAGCGACATTCTTCGGCCCCATAAAAACGCGTCGCCAATAGCCAATTATCGCCCGGGTCGAGCTCTGCGAATTAAAACCGGTCGTGTTCCAATCACCGCCGATCAGCGTCGGCATGGGCGGCAGAGTTTCTAGATGATCGAGGATCATCTGCATCTGTAGCCGGCGATGTGAACGGGAACAATGCGCGTCCAGATGAACGGTGACCGCGCGAAATACGCTGCTCGGATGCTCGATGTCCGCCATCAGCGCACGCAGACGGCCGAGGCGTTTTTCCTTGCCCCACATCTTGTCCTTTCCGTTCGGTATCGGGATCGCGTGAATATTACGCATCCGCCATCGCGAGAACATCGCGACGCCGTGCAGCGAGACGGTATTCTCACCTTCCATCTCCGCCTCAACACCGCTTCCCTTTTGAAGTGGAACGTAAACCGGCGCAAAGGCGTAATTCAGCCCAAGTTCTCGAGCGATCTCTTGAGCAACAAAGCGATTCCCGCTTCGTGCCATGCCGTGATCGAGTTCCGAAAATAGCAAAACATCGCGGCCCTGCAGCCTTTCATCGGTTTTAAGAGCTTCAATAATGCCGTCGAGCTCGATACCGCGTTCGAGGTTCCACGCGATCGCCCGGATCGCATCCACCGATTGATCGGCTGATGGTCTGCCCGCAAATTCTTCGCCGACGACCAAATTGAGCAGCCTTTCAGCCTCTTCGCCAACCTTACGCCAGATCGCCGCAGCCTCAAGCTCCGCCGCCGACTCAAACTTGAGCAGCTCGGGAAAATATCGATTCAGGTCGTGATCGAAGGACTCAGGCGGGTGCGTCTGCATTCAATATTGGCGGGCAACAATTGAACGGTCAATCGTCATACCGTTCCTTAACCGGGGCTACTGCCAGGAAATCATTTGTTATCCGATCAGTATAGATATTCAAAAGTTCATCAATTCGTTCGCGGCTATTCGAGCGAAATATCAATCCGACATGCTTTGGCTTTTTCACGCGATATACGATCTCCTCATCAGTATAATTCGACGTGTCCGGTTCGTCAGTGTTCGCCAGTGCGAGAGCGATGCCGGCATACTCTTTGTGCAATTTAGGCAGTTTGTAGGGTTTCTCTTTGTCTGCGATCTCAAGTTTCGCCCATTCACGCCACAGATTGAAACCCGATGCGTGCTCCAAAACGTTCGCGATATATGCTCCGCCGACGCGGCACGCGACCTCAAGCAGATAGAATTCGCCAGTTTCGGCACACTGCAAGAATTCGGCGTGGGTTACGCCTTTCTCGAGATCGAAAGCCTTCAGCAACTGCTTATTCAGCTTCTCCAAATTCTTTCGCTCAGGAGCGTCGTATGGCACGATGGAGGACGTGAACACACCGCCGTAATGCGACACTTTGAACGGCGTCGTACCGTACTGGCTGACGCCGGAGGCACGGACCTTCTTGTCTTCGACCACTGAATCTATATGAAAAACCTTGCCCTCGATAAATCGCTCAATAACGAACTGGGACGGATGGTCGCGCCAATTGTTTCGGTTGTCGAGATCCGTTAGAACGTCCCAAACCTGCTGTTTTGTCTCGCATTTTCTGATGCCGAATGCAGATACCTCGTGTCGCGGTTTGACGATCCACGGAGCCGGGACGCGGTCGAGGAACTCATCGATCTCCGACATATTGAACGCGCCCACGAACTCCGGACACGGAATATCCTTCGAAGAAGCGAGGTTACGCATCGTCAGCTTGTCGCGAAATCGACGAAGGTAGGAGCTGGTAACCCCGGGCAGCTGCAAATGCTCGCGTGTGAGCGCACCGGTGATAACGTCAAATTCATCGAGTCCGACGACATGGTCAATTTTCGCGGCCCCTGCGACGTTCGTGATCGCACGCACATAATCGACCGGCTGAGCGTTGTCTTCGACCGTCCTGACGTCGTTGATATTTGTCCAAACCCATGGGCTATCCAACAGGCTTTTCCGCGTTACCAGCGTAACCTGCCAGCCAGCCTCATGGGCTTCTTCGATGAATTCATTACCCTTGTGTTCGCTTGCTATGCAGACGATATGTTTTGACATACTCATTCGACACGGCTAAGAAAAAAACCGTGACCTCATCATTTCGACTACGGTTTTATTTTGCACTAAAAGAATGCAACAATCTAGGCATCGGTATTGACGTTTTATGGGTGAGATCGATATTGCCAACCTGATCAGCCATTTGGTCATATTTCTCGTCGTTTTGCTCCTCGCCATCTCTGCACACGAGGCCGGGCATGCTTGGACATCCTGGAAATACGGGGACGATACCGCATATATGTTGGGCCGTGTAACGCTAAATCCGGTAGCACATACGGACCCCATTGGAACGCTCCTGATCCCGATCGCAGCATTCATCTTCGGCTCGGTCGGCGGTGCATTGGCGTCGATCCCTTTGATCGGTTGGGGCAAACCGACGCCCGTAAACCCGAACAATTGGACGAAATACAAAGAAGCGAATGTAATGGTATCGATCGCGGGGATCGTTGCAAATATCATCATCGCAACCGTTGGCTTCTTCATTTTCAAGTTCATGATCGAATTCGGCGTTATAAACGCCGGCAATATTGATTCCGGACTGATCAAGCCGATCGTCATCTTTCTCAATTATCTCGTGATGCTGAACGTCTCGCTGGCGGTCTTCAACCTGCTGCCGTTTCCGCCGCTTGACGGAAGCAAAGTGCTCTCTACGTTCCTTCCGCCGAGTTTTCAGCCCGTTTTCGAGATGCTTGAGCAATACGGTTTTTTGATACTGATGCTCCTAGTCTATTTCGGCATCATCGGGCTGATAATCAGGCCGTTCTACCAATTGGTCCAATACCTTCTGCTGACGCCGTGGTTTTGATTTGACGATGAGTAAGAGAATTTTCAGCGGAGCACAGCCTACGGGGCAGCTTCACATCGGCAATTATTTGGGCGCACTCAAGAATTGGGTCGCGCTGCAGGATGCCTATGAATGCTTCTATTGCATCGTAAACCTGCACGCTATCACGCTGCCGCAGGAGCCCGCGACGCTGAAAAAGGCGACGCTCGACCTCGCACGAATTTATCTCGCGGCCGGTGTCGATCCTGAACGCTCGACGATATTTATTCAATCCGACGTCCCGCAACACGCCGAGCTTGCGTGGGTACTTTCTTGCATCGCTCGCATGGGCGAGTTAGAACGGATGACGCAGTTCAAGGATAAGGGCAAAGGTAATGCCGAACGTGCGGGCGTCGGGCTTTTCACCTATCCGATACTGATGGCGTCCGATATTTTGCTGTATCAAACGGACCTCGTGCCGGTCGGGCAGGATCAGAAGCAGCATCTGGAACTCAGCCGCGATCTGGCGGAGCGTTTCAATCGCGACTACGGTGAGACTTTCAAAGTGCCGGAGCCGTACATTCCGAAGGCCGGTGCGAGCATCAAGTCTTTGCAGGATGCTGAAAAGAAAATGTCGAAATCCGACGAGAATCCCGCCGGTTCGATCTTCCTGCTCGACGACGCCGACACCATCACCAAAAAGATAAAACGCGCCGTCACCGACAGCGGCGTTGGCGTAGAATTTGACGAAACTCGGCCCGCGATCAACAACCTGCTGATCATTTATCAGCTAGTGACCGATAAAACGGCAGACGAATGCGTCGCACATTTCGAAGGAAAAATGTACGGCCAGTTCAAGACCGAACTAGCCGAAGCCGTCGTCGAATTCTTGCGTCCTTTCCAGGAACGCGTGAAACAATACGACGACACGACGCTCCGCGAGATACTCGACCGCGGTGCCGAAAGAGCTCGTTCAGAAGCATCGCGGACCTTGAAGGACGTGTACTCACGGACGGGCATAAATTGACTTGTCACTTGCAACTTCAAACTAACCACTGGATAGAATTCAGTGACAAGTGTTAAGTGTGCAGTGGATAGTTAGTATGAACATCACAGTTTACGAAAAACCAACGTGTACGACGTGTCGGCAGTTGAATAAGTTGTTTGAGTCGAAAGGGATCGATTGGCGGAAGGTGAATTATTTCGTCGAGCCTTTTACTGAACGGAAATTGACGGCATTGCTCAAGAAAACGGGGATGCGGCCGTGGGATGTTTTGCGGCGGAATGAGCCGGACTTCAAACTCGCCGGCATTGATAACGAGTCATCGGACAAGGAAGTGATCGCGGCGATGGTAAAATATCCGTCGATCATTCAGCGTCCGATAGTCGAGGTCGGCGACAAGGCTGTTTTAGCGAGGCCGATCGAATTAGCGTTGGAGATCTTGAGATAATGCGATCAGTTCTTACCGTCGTTTGTATTTCTGTGTTTGCGTTCGCTTCGTGCGACCTTCGCAATGAGACAGCAAAACGCAGCATGGAGCGGTTTTCGTCCAGCCCGACCCCTCAATATTCGCCCGTTCCGACCGAATCGCCTGTGGATCCTGCGGATATTGCCAAGGCGGACACATCTCTGGAAGGAGAGCCTATCTATATCGATGGCCCCGACATGAAACGAACAGTCAATTGCACGAAATTCAACAGCGTAAAGGTAAACGGCAATTCGAATGTCGTTACCATCACCGGAGTTTGTAAACAAGTGATGATAAACGGCGACCGAAACCGGATCACCGCAGATGCCGCGGTGGAGTATGTTTTCAACGGCAGCGAAAATGTGTTGAAATATTCGAGATTCGTTAACGGCAAGCGCCCGACTATCACACAAAACCGCGAGGGCAACTCCATCGAGAGGAAACCGACGGAAACAAAGAAATAACGGAATGTATACAAACGGAAACGGAAACGGCCATTACCCCAAACCAAAGAACGTTCTCGGCGGCGAGCTGGAACTTTGCTGCTCCGATCCGATGACGGGTTTCTATCGCGACGGGTTTTGCCGAACAGGCGTCGATGACACCGGCAGGCACACCGTGTGCATCAGGGCGACTGACGAATTCCTGGCATTCTCAAAAGCGATGGGCAACGACCTGTCGACGCCAATGCCGCAATACGCTTTTCCCGGGCTGAAAGACGGCGACAAATGGTGCCTCTGCATGCTCCGCTGGCGTGAGGCTTTTGAGAACGGAATGGCACCGCAGGTTTATCTGCGGGCGACGCACGAACATGCACTTACCGTCATAGATCTCGACGACCTGAAACGCTACGCCATCGACGACGAATAAATTGACGCAGGAACCCGAACAATACAGCTTCGATTTTCATAGCGAGACGGCAGAGATCGTCCGCGATTCTGAGGAGTTGAAGGTGAAGATCGGCGATTTCGCCGGTCCGCTCGATCTGCTTCTTTTTCTCATCCGGCAGGAAAAGGCGAACATTTTCGACATACCTATCGCCAAGATCACTGACGAATACCTGAATTACATCCGCCTGATGAAGCGGCTGGACATCGCCGTCGCGGCGGATTTTCTTGTGATGGCGGCACAGTTGATCGAGATAAAAACCAAGATGCTGCTGCCTCGCGATCCGCTTTCTCAAGAAGAAGACGAGTCAGAGGACCCGCGGCAGGAACTGGTCGATCGGCTGCTCGAACACGAAAAATTCAAGACCGCGGCAGGAATGCTCTACGAACGTTCGACGCTTGAGCAGGCAGTTTTCACGCGTGGCCCGATCGAGACTGACGAGACAAATGCTGAGATCGACGCGACGGTCTTTGACCTGTTGGGCGTTTTTCAGAAAATACTCGCCCGCCACGCCGAAGAAGTGAAAATGGAGATCGAGCGCGAAGAGATATCGCTCAGCGACATGATACGCACTCTAAAAGACCGGATCGCGGCGTTTGGCGAGGTGAGTCTTTTGGTATTCTTCGATGAGATGCAAAACCGCCGTGAACTTGTAACCGCGTTCATCGCAGTTTTAGAGATAGTGAAGAACGGCGGTGTTTCGCTAAAGCAAAAAGGGACGTTCGGCGATATAATCCTGAAAAGTATCTAGTTCTGAAAACTATGGAAGAGGCTGTTCAACAACAACCCGCACGCACTCCGGCCGAGCTTATGGCGTTGGCTGAGGCGTTGATATTCGTCGCCGATGAACCGATATCGACGCGACTGATAGCCGAAGTGTTGGGCGAAGACAAAGGAGTGATCGACGCCGCTATCGACGAACTTCGACGCGAATACGCCGAACGCGGCAGCGGGCTGCAGATACGCGAGATCGCCGGCGGCTGGCAACTGGCGACACGCACCGAATTTCACGAAGAGATACGCACGTTCCTCAAAACACGGCCTTCGGCAAAGCTCTCGATCGCAGCTCTCGAGACGCTTGCGGTCATCGCCTACAAGCAGCCTGTTACGGTTCCCGAAATACTAGAAATTCGCGGCGTCCAATCCGCATCGGCGATAAAAACCTTGCTCGACAAACGCCTCATCGTCGCGAAAGGTCGTAAAGAGACCGTCGGCCGCCCCATGATGTACGGCACTTCGAAAGAATTCCTGATCCAATTCGGGCTCAAAGACCTATCCGAACTGCCGAGCATCGAGGATTTCGAAGACTTGGTCCAGTAGCCACAGAGTTCACGGCGGCCATAGAAAGGGTCAGCCGCCTTGCCTCTGTGTTCTCTGAACTCTGTGGCAATTTCTTATGCAGGAAAGACTTCAAAAACTCATCGCCCAAGCCGGTATCGCTTCTCGGCGTGCGGCGGAGCAGTTGATATTGAACGGCGAGGTCTCGGTCAACGGCGATATCGTAACCGAACTTGGGACCAAAGCGGACCCCAAAAAGGACCACATCAAGGTCCGCGGTAAGCTCATCAATGCCAAGCTGCAAAGCCGTTCGAATACTTACATTCTCTTAAACAAACCGAAAGGCTATCTTTCCAGCGCCGTCGACCCCGAGGGACGCAAACTGGTCACGGATCTTGTGAAAGGCAAAGGCAAGCTCCATCCCGTAGGCCGCCTCGATTATAACACCGAAGGCCTGATCATCCTGACGAACGACGGCGAATTCACTAACTTCGTTGCGTCGTCACGCAAGATACCAAAGGTTTACGAGGTAAAGGTGAAAGGCCTGCCGAATCGGAACGCGATAAACAAACTCCGCCGCGGCATTATGCTCGACGACGGTTTCAAGACCGCACCCGCGGACATTCGTGAATTGAAAACGACCGGAAACAACGCGTGGTTCGAGGTAACGCTGCACGAAGGCCACAACCAGCAGATCCGCAAGATGTTCGATGCGGTCGGTAATTCTGTTGTAAAACTCCGACGTATCCGCATCGGAAATGTCAGCGCACCGGAACTGCGCACGGGCCGCTGGCGTGACCTTACGAAAGAAGAGTTACGCTCTCTTAAACCTTGAGTTTTATTGTTTTAGGAGAGCCCGATGTTCAACCATCAAACAAAGGTCCTGCACCACCTTGATGCCGGCATCGGCGAGCCGTTCGGCAACATCATCATTCCTGATACCCAACTGAAACCACACTGCTTTCGGCTTTTTAGCGAGGATCTCGAAGGTATGCTTTGAAATGTCGCGCCCACGGCGGAAAACGTTCAGCAGGTCGATCTCGCCGGGAACCTGCATCAGGTCGCGATGAACGGGCTGGCACAAGATCTCAGTCACGTCGGGATAATAAACAGGCACCGGAACTATCTCGTAACCATTCTCCTGCATGTATCTCGGGACGTAATGAGCAGGCTGCGCGGCATGGTCATCCGGCTTGATGCCCAAGACCGCAATGCGTTTCACAGAAGAAAGCAGCTCCCTGATCTCGTCGTCCGTTGTGAGATAGTTTGGGTGGTCCATAGGTCGATTTTAGGCTGAACGCGAAAAATTGACAATTGCCCTTCTCCCGATTCCCTGCCGCATCCGCCCGCCAAATTGCCACGAAACCTATCGATATGACAAGATAAACGCTTGTTTCCGCCGAACGCATTATGAATTTTGAACTTTCCGAAGAGCAGCTACAGATCAAGTACAGCATCCGCGAATTCGCTGAGAGCGAGATCCTTCCCAACGTAATGGAATGGGACGAAACGCAGCATTTCCCTGAAGAACTGCGGCCCAAACTCGCTGAACTAGGTCTGATGGGCATCATTTTCCCTGATAATTACGGCGGTGCGGCGATGGGTTACGTGGAATACGCGACCATTATCGAGGAACTCGGCCGCGTGTGCGGTTCGGTCGGCCTCTCGGTCGCAGCCCATAATTCGCTATGCTCGAACCACATTTTCATGTTCGGTTCCGAAGAACAGAAACAGAAATACCTATTACCGCTGACACAAGGCGAATCTTTCGGAGCGTGGGGGCTGACGGAATCGCAGGCAGGCTCAGACGCTTCGGGCACACGAACGAACGCGGTCCGCTCGAACGGCGGATGGAAGGTTAACGGGTCTAAGAACTTTATCACCCACGCCATCGCTTGCAACACCTTGGTTGCGGTCGCGGTTACCGACAAGGAAAAAGGCAACCGCGGCATTTCCGCGTTCATTTTCGACAAGTCGATGGAAGGTTTCCGATCGGATAAGAAAGAAAACAAACTTGGAATGCGTGCTTCCGAGACCGCATCGGTGGTTTTCGAAGACTGCTACGTTCCACAGGAAAATCTTCTCGGCAGCGAGGGCGAAGGCTTTTTGCAGGCAATGCAGGTGCTCGACGGCGGGCGTATCTCTATTGCCGCATTGTCAGTGGGCATCGCTCAGGGAGCTTACGAAGCCGCGGTCAAATACGCGAAGGAACGTCAGCAATTCGGAAAGCCGATCGCCGAGTTTCAGGCAATCCAATTCAAGCTTGCCGACATGGCGACGCAGATCGAATGTGCCCGCCTTCTCACATTGCAAGCCGCAGCAACCAAAGACGGAGGCAAGCCTGTGACACAGATGTCCGCGATGGCAAAGCTCTACGCGTCGGAAACGGCAGTGCGTGTATCCGAAGAATCCGTTCAGATCCACGGCGGCTATGGTTATACCAAAGACTATCCGGCCGAGAAATTCTGGCGCGATTCTAAACTCTGTACCATTGGCGAGGGCACTAGCGAGATACAGCGGCTTGTGATAGCTAAGAATCTCCTGAAATCATTGTAAACTCGCAAACATTTTACCTTTCCTCGGCGTAATCAAACCGAGGAATTGTTCTTTGTAGATAGTTGTTGCATTTATGCAACAGTATGTTATTATTGCATTCTAGTTTTTTTTTCAAAAGGAGATACATTATGAGCGAAGGTACAGCAATGGCAGCCGGCCGCCTGGCGTCGGCATTTTTGGCGGAATTGGAGAACGAGGCAAAGGTTGCGCGGCAATGTTTGGAACGCGTACCGGCGGACAAATTCGATTGGACGCCCCATGAGAAGTCGATGACATTCGGGCGTCTCGCGGTTCATGTCGCAGAGATGTTCGGTTGGACGAAAATGACGCTGACAAGCGATGTTCTCGATTTTGCAGAAGCCGATTGGAAGGCGTTCGAGCCCGCGACGACCGAGGAATTGCTTGCATATTTTGACGAACAGGTCGCATCAGCAAAGGAAGTGCTTGCCAATACATCGGACGAAACATTCATGACCGATTGGACGATGCGAAACGGTGAGCAGGTCTATTTCACGATGCCGAAGGTTGCCGTGATGCGCACCTTCGTGATGAACCACATAATTCACCATCGCGGCCAACTTTCGGTTTATCTGCGATTGAACGACATACCCGTGCCCTCTATTTATGGGCCATCGGCAGACGAAGGGCAGATGTAAACTGTCCCGACATTTAACTTTTGGAGAGGCGGGCTTCGGCTCGCCTTTTTTGTTAGATCAAAGAATGAGAAACTATCCTTTTGACGATGGCATCAGAATTGATCCAAAAGTTACTCTCCGGTGACGCGCGGTCCGTAGCTCGGGCGATATCCGTGGTCGAACAAGGCGGCGCGGCGGCGGCTGAGTTGATGCGCGCCGTTTTTCCGCATACAGGAAATGCAACCGTGGTAGGTATCACGGGTGCGCCCGGAGCGGGTAAATCGTCGCTCGTTGATAAACTCGCTCTTTTCTATAAGGAAAAGGGCGAAAAGGTCGGCATCGTTTGTATCGATCCGTCTTCGCCGTTCTCGGGCGGAGCGATACTTGGCGACCGCATTCGAATGTCGACGCTTGGGCTTGATAAGAATATCTTTATCCGGTCGATGGCGACGCGTGGGAATCTCGGTGGGCTTTCGCGGGCGACTGTCGATGCCGTTGCGATATTGGACGCCGCGGGCTACAACAAGGTCATCGTCGAAACGGTCGGCGTTGGCCAAGACGAGGTCGAGATCGTTAAAACCGCAGATGTGTCTGTCGTGGTGCTTGTCCCCGGCATGGGCGACGACATTCAGGCGATAAAGGCCGGTATCATGGAGATCGGCGATGTATTTGTAATAAATAAAGCTGATCGCGAAGGTGTCCTGAGAACTCAAAAAGAGCTTGAAGCGCTGCTTTCACTTGCTCACCGGCCCGATATGTGGCATCCGCCGATCGTTCCGACCGTGGCTACCGAAAATAAGGGCCTCGAAGATCTTGCGGCCGCCATCGAAAAGTATGTTGGCTATACGGCGATGGCATACGGCGAAGAAATAGCCGACCGAAAAGCTTCGATAGCGAAATGGCGGCTCTTGGAATTGCTGCGGGAGCGGTTGCTGAACGAACTGCTCAACAGGAACGGCACCGAGAAGAACCTTGAACGGCTCGCGGCGGACGTTGCAGCGAAACGTATCGATCCGTACTCAGCGATCGAGGAGATACTGTCAGAACCGCGCACATAGTCAGGCCGCAATACCATAAACCTATGAAGATCAACCATTTAGGAATCGCGACAAAAGGTATCGACGAAGCTTTGAAATTTTGGGAAAACGCTCTTGGTTTGGAAAATGTCCACACTGAAACCGTCGAGGACCAAAAGGTCCGCGTGGCAATGCTGCCCATTGGCGAAAGCCGTGTCGAATTGCTGGAGCCAACGTCCGATGACTCACCTATATCAAAGTTTTTGGAAAAACGAGGCGGCGGGATCCATCACATCGCTGTTGAGGTCGATGATATTGAAGCATCTCTTGAACGTTTGAAGAATAATGGAGCCCGTCTGATCGACGAATCTCCTCGCATCGGTGCCGAAGGCTGCCTGGTCGCATTTGTACACCCGTCTTCGACGAACGGCGTCTTGCTCGAGTTGGTTCAGATCAAATAGACACGTTTTCTGTTGGTAAAGCTCCGCGCGTTTGTTATCATTCTCGTTTGGCATTTTTGCGGACTTTTCGCTAGTGAGGAATATCAGTTTTGAGCAATTTAACTAAAGGAATCATTTTGATCGTGGCCATCGTCGCCATCGGTTTCGGTCTCGTAATTTGGAAGAAAGAGGTCGGTGGACAAGCCTCGGAATCGTTCAATCAGATCTCGCGTTCAGAGATCGAGCTGCTGCTTGCCGATCTGGCAAAGACGAACCCAATGGCGGTCAAACGCCTTGCTGAAGATGAAGAACTCAAGAAGCAGCAGATGAAGAATCTGAAGCAGCTTCTTGCTTTTGCCAGCCAGGCAAAGAAAGAAGGAATGGCTGACGAGCCGTCCAACCGGCAAGAGCTGGATAGCATTCGCGCTGAAGTGATCGCGGTCGCCTACGACCGTGAATTGAATCAGGACAAGGGCCCGATGCCGCCGTTCGGTTTCATTTCAGAGGAACAGATAAACGAATTTTGGGCACAGACCACGCCGCCGGCAGGACAGCAAAGCTGGTTCGCCAACCTGATGGGCTCGCTCGGCCTCGGCAAGCCTGCGAGTTTCAGGCTTCCGGAAGATGAGTTCAATGATTTCCTGAACGCGAAGATCGCGATAATGAAGGCCTCGAACCCGGAAATGGCGGACCGTGAGATCAGCGAGGAAGAACGAACGCAGGCTCGTGAGATGTTCGCAAAATCGCGTGTGTATCGCAACGAATTCGATAGCAAGGCGGCAGCAGGCGAACTGAATCCGGAATTTGTATCGAAAACAAATCTTCAGGTTCGTCTCCAGCAGGCTCAGTTCCTTGCCCGGCTTTACTCGCAGACACTTACGGACAAAATGAAGGTGACCGACGAAGAGGTCGATGCCTATATCGCGGCCAACCCGCAGTTTGACCCGGCAGAGAAGCGTAACAAAGCGAACGAGATACTGCAGCGGGCGAAAGCAGGCGAGGATTTTGCGGCACTTGCGAACGAATTCACGACCGATCCCGGTAATAAGGGCCCCGACGGCAAAGAGAACGGCGGGCTTTACGCGGACGTGCCTAAAGGCCGCATGGTCGCTCCCTTTGAAGAGGCCGCTCTGAGCCTCGAAGCCGGTCAGGTAGCTCCGGAATTGGTCGAAACGGATTTCGGCTTTCACATCGTCAAACTCGAACGCAAACTCGGCAAGAAGGACGGAGCGGAACAGGAAACCTACGACGTTCGCCACATCCTGATCTCGACAGGGTTCAAAGATCCCGACAATCCAATGGCTCGTGAGATGCCTGTGAGGGATTTTGTTCGTAACAAACTTGAAACCGAAAAGGAAGAAAAGCTGATCGAAGATATCGTGGCAAAGAACGGCGTTATTGTCCCTGAAGATTATACTGTTCCCGAAGTGACCGACGAGCAGATCCAGGAAATGCAGCAGAAGCAGCGTCAGCAGATGCCGATGCCGCCGCCCGGAGATGACGGACACGGCCATAATGGAGCCCCGCCAAAGGCCGACGATAAAAAGCCGGCGGCTCCTAAGAAGAAATAACGGCACGCACTAGTTTATGTCCCAATAGGACAGAACATTTTGGGGCGATCTTTTCGGTCGCCCTATATCTTTATGGGCAGGATCGATCAAGGTGATGCCCGGCCGCTCGGACGCGAATATTCGTTTCAGTGACCTGATAAAGCTCTTGATCTCGTTGGGTTTTGTTGAGAGAATTCGCGGCAGTCACCACATATTTACACACCCGGAGGCCGAAGAGATAATAAATATCCAGCCGAAAGGCTCGATGGCAAAGCCCTATCAAGTCAAGCAAATTCGTAATATAATTTTGAAATATAGGTTGGATTTCGACGATGAGTAAATACGAGATCATTATTTATTGGAGCAAGGACGATGAGGCATTCATCGCCGAGGTTCCCGAATTACCCGGATGTATGGCAGACGGAGCGACCTATCAGGAAGCTCTGGCGAACGCCGAGGTGATCATAAAAGAATGGATCGAAACTGCTCGTGAGATCGGCAGGCCTGTACCGGAGCCAAAAGGGCGACTAGTATTCGCATAAGCAAATGGAAAATATTCAGATCGGAATCATCGGCGGCAGCGGTTTGTACCAGATGCCTGAATTGGAGAATGTACGCGAGATCAATGTAAACACGCCGTTCGGCTCACCTTCGGATGCATTTATCGTAGGCGAATTGAACGGCGTGACGGTGGCTTTTCTGCCGCGGCACGCTCGCGGGCATAAGTTCACCCCGAGCGAAGTTCCCTATCGAGCGAACATTTACGCGATGAAGCTGCTCGGCGTGGAATACATACTGTCCGTTTCGGCTGTCGGTTCGCTGCAGGAGCAGTACGCACCGACGGACATGGTCATCCCCGATCAGTTCTTTGACCGGACGCGTGCCCGTGCACAGGAATCGACGTTCTTCGGCGAAGGGATCGTCGGCCACGTTACGTTCGCCCATCCTGTTTGTGATGAGCTTGGCGATATTCTTGAAGCGTCGTGCAAAGAGGTCGGCGTTAACGTCCATCGCGGCGGCACATATCTTTGTATGGAAGGGCCCGCGTTCTCGACCGTCGCCGAATCGAACGTCTATCGCCAATGGGGCATGGACATTATCGGGATGACGAACCTGCAGGAGGCGAAACTCGCCCGCGAGGCCGAGATCGCATACGCGACGCTCGCTCTCGTGACCGATTACGATTGCTGGCACGAGGGCCACGACGACGTCACGATCGACATGATCGTTGAATACCTGAACAAGAATGTTCGCAACGCCCAATTGATCCTAAAAGACGCCGTAAAACGCGTCGAGGCAAAGGAAACGCCGAACCAATTCGCCGGCGCGACCAAAAACGCCATCTTCACCCAACCCGACCACTGGCCAACAGAGACGGCGAAGAAACTTGACGCGATCATCGGGAAGTATGCGATATAGAGCCGTTTAGGTCGCCAACGGTGACATACGCATAAAGCTTAGGGTGAAATGAGCGGAGCGAACGAAACCCTAGATATAAACAAATCATTTTTCTGCTCGCTGAAGGTGAGCAACGGTTTTGTTTGTCCCACACAGAGACGCAATTGTTCTGAACGCCAACTAAGGGCGGAAAACGTCTCACTCGGCTTTATCATCTGAAGTTAGTTATGAAGAAAAGGCTTTTTGCGTTACTCTTCTTCCTCCTTGGCGTTCCGGTAAGTGTGGCGTTCTCACAACTTAATACACCCCCAACTGCAAACCGCTTTACAAATAACTTGGGAATGGAGTTCGTGAGTATTCCGTCAGGTGAATTTATGATGGGATCCGACGACTCTGATATCGACCTTGCATGCGCTGCGACCAAGAACATTAAGGGTTGCAAGAGTTTTTGGACCGACGGTGAGAGACCGAAACATAAGGTGAATATAGGGTCCGGGATCCTGATGATGCGTTTTGAAGTAACTCAAGCGCAGTGGAAAGAGGTAATGGGTAGCTCTATAGATCAGCAGCGTGATAAATGGGGAAGGTATTCTAGGTCGCTATTCTTCATAAAAATCGAAGGAAAATATAAGCTTAATGGCGTTGGACCTGATATCCCTATGTATTGGGTCAGCTGGAGTGAGGTCAATGAATTTGTCCGGCGGATGAATGATCGAAACGACGGGTTGAACTATACGTTGCCAAGCGAAGCAGAGTGGGAATATGCATGTCGGGCTGGCAGTTCTGAAACGTTATATAGTTTTGGGAATATAATCACCCGGAAGGACGCCAATACTGTTTGGAACGATGGCCGGTATCTCGATACGATTGTCAAAGTTGGCTCGTATCGACCTAACGCATTTGGACTTTTTGACATGGTAGGAAATGTTGGCGAGTGGACAGCAGACATGTATTTCGACAATTATGAGGGGCATCCTTCCGACGGTAGCCCTAATCTGTCTAAACGAGGGAAAATGTTTGGAGAAAATGTTCGAGTTATAAGGGGCGGTGGTTATAGCTCCTCACCATTTAATGCGAGGTGTGCCAGACGAGTGTGGAATTTTGAGAATAAAGGATTTGCAGATACAGGATTTCGCTTAGTGGCCCGTCGAAAGAGCTGAGATGATTCCGGTGCCTAGATTTTTTGTTTCTCCAGTTTATTATGAAAAAGATATTTTTTCTTCTGTCCATCTTAAGCTTCGTATCTTTGGGAACCACAATCACAGTTTCCGGTCAGCGCAATGTTGTGCCGGCGTTGGAGCGTGATCCGTTGATGGAGGCGGACGCGAGGCACAATCTCGACGTTGCGTGGCAGGCGTTCGGTCCGGCTCGCAAGGCTTATAAGCAGGTTCTTTCGCGGTTCGAAGAGACTTTTGCCGCCTATCCGACCTTTTCAAAGATCGACGAATTCCTCTATCTCGCCGGAATGTCGAGCTGGTATCTCTCCGAAAACAAAGGAAAGCAGAAAGTTGACCTTCGCAGCGAAAAGGAACGTGAGAAATACGCCCCCGAAAAGCTCCGCGACGACGCAAAGATGTATCTGACGCTGCTCGTGGAGAAGTTTCCCGACAGCAAATACCGCAGCGAAGCGGAAAAAACACTGCAAATTCTCAATAGACAATAACAGATCGGCAATAAAACGTTTTTCCGCGCCGAATAATATTGCTTCCGCGCCGAATAATATTGCTTCCGCGCCGAATAATATTGCTTCCGCGCCGAATAATATTGCTTCCGCGCCGAATAATATTGCTTCCGCGCCGAATAATATTGCTTCCGCGCCGAATAATATCGCTTCCGCGCTGAATATTATCGCTTCCGCGCCGAATAATATCGCTTCCGCGCCGAATATTATCGCTTCCGCGCCGAATATAATGGCTTCCGCGCCGAATATTATTGCCTCCGCGCCGAATATTATTGCTTCCGCGCCCGTATTCTTTCACTCTTGCAGTTCATCGCCGGGCTCACGACAACACCGGCGGCTTCCGTGAATCGCAAAAAATCGCGGTGAAGTGTAAAATAACCGTAGTCAGTCGTCGTTAGCCAGCGTTCCTTTTCTTTCTACTGCCTGCTGACTTCTGACTACCGAATCTTATGTCACTTACAGTTGTTGGTTCGGTCGCGTTCGATGCGTTGGAGACGCCGTTTGGCAAACGCGACAAGGTTTTGGGCGGTGCGGCGACGCACTTTGGGCTGTCGGCGAGTTTTTTCACGGAAGTGAATGCCGTCGGTGTGGTCGGCGGCGATTTCACCGACGCTGAATGGGACGTTTTTCGCCGTCACGACATAAATACCGACGATGTCGAGGTCGTCGCGGACGGCAAGACCTTCTTTTGGCAGGGCCGCTACGACTACGACATGAACACGGCCCACACGCTCGACACGCAGTTGAATGTTTTCGAGACATTCGACCCGAAATTATCCGATCGGTCGCGTGGTTCAAAGCTGCTTTTCCTCGCGAACATCCTGCCGATGCTGCAAAAACAGGTCCGCGAACAGTGTCCGGACGCTAAATTCGTCGCGATGGACACGATGAACTTTTGGATCTCGTCGATGAAGGACGCCGTGATCGAAACGATAAAGGTCGTGGACTGCATCATCATCAACGACGCCGAAGCGAGGCAACTCACCGACGAGCCCAGCATTTACAAGGCCGCGCAGGCGATAATGGACCTCGGCCTAAAGGCAGTCGTTATCAAACGCGGCGAGTACGGAGCGACGCTTTTCACAAGAGACGGCTACTTCGCTGTGCCTGCGTATCCGCTGGAAAGCGTTTTTGACCCGACAGGTGCGGGCGATACGTTCGCGGGCGGGTTCATGGGCTATTTAGCTGCTCAAAATCAGATAAACGACGACACCATGCGGCGGGCCATGGTTTACGGCTCTGTAATGGCGTCGTTCAACGTGGAAAAATTCGGCACCGAACGCGTCGATTCGCTCGATTATCCTGAAATAAATCAGCGTTTTCGCGATTTCAAGCGAATGACGCATTTTGACGACATTCCTTTCGAGCGTGTGGCCGCCGCGTAGAGTCCTTTTGACCTTATTGTTTCAATGGCAAATGCCAACCCGATACCGCTTTCCCGCCTCAAACGCCCGCCGCAGAGCTGGGCGCTTTTCGGCTCGGTCTTGCTGCTGCTCACGATCGCGGTCATCGGTCTGATCATTTCTATCTCTTTGGGACAGATCGCGACGACGGTGATCTTTGCAGCAGTGATCGGCGGTGTCGGGCTTGTGCTTTTTGCTGCAAATGCCGAGAAAAAGCGGCTGGCATCGCTGGATGAGCGGAAATTCATCGATTGGGACGCCGCGATGCCCGAAGTCCAGCGTCAAAGCGTGAACATCGAGGTACGCGAGCTTTCGAAATTGCTTGGCGTAGGCGACGACGGGCTATCGGACCTTCTATCAGCTTACGTGGTCGCGGAAGACCTTGCTCTGAGACAAATACAGCAGGAAGAGCAGCTTCCGCTGATGCGTCACGTCAGCATCGGCCGCGTTCCGTTTGACGGCATACTGATCGACAACGACCTTATAACATGCATCGAGGTCTCGTTTCTCGTCGTTCCCGACATTCGTCAGGACAAGGTCGAATCCGTGATCAAAAAGGTCTCGCAGGCCGCGAAAAATTTGGCTGAAATGAAGAGCAAACTGCGGTTGCGGTTGATGCTTGTGCTCGTCACCCAGCTTTTTGACGAAGAAGAGGACGAACTCCGCGGCGTCCTGACCGCACGGCGGTTTTCCGAGACACCGGTCGATATCGACATCAGAATGCTCGATTTCGAGATGCTGCAGCGGGTTTATGTGAGTGAATAGCGGATCGAAACTGCCTGCGGGAGCGGCTGATTCGAGACCGAGAGTTCTCAGGTTGGAAAGAAGTACGAAATATTTATATTCAACCGCCGGCTACCGCAGGTGGTTCTGACAGGGTCATATGCTGGAAAACAAAGTTGGAATGATATTCGGCGTCGCGAACAAGCGTTCGATCGCATGGGCGTGTGCGGCGGCGTGTGCTGAACAGGGTGCAAAACAGGCATTCACTTATCAAAGCGACCGACTGCGTGAGAATGTTGAGGAACTCGCAGCCACGCTTCCTGATTCGCTCGTCGTACCATGCGACGTAATGGATCAGGTCACCGTTGACCGAGCATTCGACGCGGTCGCAAGAAAGTACGGCAAGCTCGATTTTCTGATACATTCGATCGCATTCGCTCCGAAAGAAGCACTCGAGGGCGAGTTTGTCACTACGACCCGCGAAGCCTTTCGCACAGCATTGGAAGTGAGCGCGTTTTCGCTGACTCAGGTTGCTCTCGCCGCATCACCGCTGATGACAGACGGCGGGTCGATCGTAACGATGTCGTATTACGGCGCCGAGAAAGTGGTTTCAAATTACAACGTCATGGGCGTTGCGAAGGCAGCTCTTGAGGCTTCTACACGCTACCTGGCCGCCGACCTCGGAAAGAACAACATCCGAGTCAACGCAATTTCTGCGGGGCCGATCAATACACTTTCCGCACGCGGCGTCAAAAATATGGGCTCGCTTCTAGGCTACGTTGCCGAAAAGTCGCCGCTCAAACGCAACGTTACCGCCGACGAGGTCGGCAAGACAGCAATGTTCCTTGTCAGCGACCTTTCGTCGGGCATTACCGGTGAGACGATCTATGTCGATTGCGGATACAACATAATGGGGATCTAAATGGCAAAAACTCCGCTATCAAAGCGTCCGAAACGAACAAAGACGGCAAATGCTAAAACAGTGGCTGAGGTCAAGAAACGCGAAGAGGAGCCCGGATATTGGCACTTGACCGATGACGAAGTTCTCTTGCGGTCACCGGAACCGGAAGACGAATACCGTACTTCGGACAGTTGGCGTGTATTCAGAATATTGAGCGAATTGGTCAGCGGGTTCGATTCTCTTGCTACCATCACGCGGGGCGTTTCCGTTTTCGGATCTGCGCGCACCCGCGAGGACGATCCTCTATACAAGGCTGCCCAGGAAACCGGATATCTTTTAGGAACTGCAGGATTCGAGATCATTACCGGCGGCGGCCCCGGAATAATGGAAGCTGCGAACCGCGGTGCATTCGATGCAGGTGCACGCTCGGTGGGGTGCAACATTGAGCTTCCGTTCGAACAGGCCGCAAACCCATATCAGAACAAGTCGCTTTCTTTCAAGTATTTCTTTGTAAGAAAGACGATGTTCATTAAATACAGCAACGCGTATGTGATATTTCCCGGCGGCTTCGGAACGATGGATGAGCTTTTCGAAGCCTTGACCCTCATTCAGACCAGGAAGATCCGTAATTTTCCGGTCGTACTCTTCGGATCGCAGTACTGGCGGGGGCTGCTGACTTGGCTTACCTCCACAATGCTCAACGAGAAGATGATAAGCCCGGAAGACCTTTCACTGATTCACCTTACCGACTCACCGCGAGACGCGGTCGATTTCATCATTAAGACCTGCTACGCCGGCAACATCGAGGAAAAATGAACCAATTCAGACAATCTCTCAAACTTATCTTGGCGAAGATATATTTTTAGAGTATACTCTTTTGAAAATCCCTCGATTAACATTGATCCACGGAAGTAACTAAATATGAAGATAAATATGCGTTTGGCGTCTGTTGCAGGTGTTTTTGTACTGGCATCGGTGTTTTTGGCCCTATTTGGAAAAAGTGAAAAGGCGGCGGCATCGACCGCAGCCGGGCTGACGGTAATTGAGGCAAACGGCGAATCGGTTCTCGTAGCTGAAGGCCTCGGCGAGATCTATCGATCCCCGGAAACCATCAGCGACGCCCAGGTGATCACTTTCGCAAAATCACCCGCTAAGGTTTTTACGTGGTATGCGGGCTTTGAACCGTTCTATGCAGTCAGCACCGACGGTAAGAGCGTGAAGCGCGTTAATTCTGCCGATCATCGCATGATGCTGCGTTACGGCAATTTTGATCCCCTCAGCGAAATCCCGCCGATCGCGGAGAACCTCACAGCAACTGCGAAATACAAAGGTTCGGAGCGTGCGTATATCGTGCAGTTCGTAACACAGCCGATCGACGAATACCGCCAGCAGCTTTCTGATGCAGGAGCAAAGATACGTATCTATCTTCCTAACCATGCCTATTTGGTCTCGATGGCCGAAGAAGTGCGTGGAGCGGTTTCTGCTTTGCCTTATGTTCGCTGGGTAGGCCGATATGAGCCGGCATACAAACTTGAAGAGGTACTTATCGAGAGCCTTTCTGACGGCCCGGCAAAAATGGAGCCTGCTCGATATAACATCATGACCCTGGAACGAGGTGCTGCTGCCCAGTACGACATCAGTGCAATGGTCAGCCGAACCGGCGGAGTTGTAGAGAACATCATTCCTGAGGGTTTTCGCATGGAAGCTACGCTTACCGGTGAACAGTTACTTCAGATAGCTCAGCACGAAAAGGTACTCTTTATTGACCGTTGGAGCCCGCCCGAGAACGACATGGATATAGTCCGCAGCGTCGGTGGAGCCAATTATGTAGAATCTGTCGCGGGCTATCGCGGGCAAGGCGTCAGGGCCGAGGTTATGGATAACGGTCTGCGGCAGACCCACAACGACTTTCAGCTCGGTGGCCCACCACTTATTCACAATTCGCCGAATACATCAGAGGGCTCGAATCATGGTACATCGACCTACGGGATCAATTTCGGCCGCGGTATTTCGAACCCCGCCGGCCGCGGGATGATGCCGGAAGCTACAGGGATCTTTGCTGACTACGATTTTCTCTCGAACCGCTATACACATACTGCGGAATTGAAGCAAGATCCATACAAGGCCGTCTATCAGTCGAACAGCTGGGGCAATGCGACGACCACCGCATACACGACGATCTCAGCGGAAATGGACGACATCACTTTCATTAATGATTTCGTTATCCTTAATTCGCAGAGCAATACCGGCAACCAGCTTTCCCGGCCGCAGGCATGGGCAAAGAATGTTGTGTCGATCGGCGGCATCAGACATTACAACACCGCGTCGCTGACAGACGATCGCTGGGCTAACGGAGCCAGCGTCGGCCCGGCTGCTGATGGACGCTTGAAGCCGGATCTTGCCCATTTCTACGACTCTATCTTTACGACGAGCAATTCAAGCGATGCCGGCTATACAACCGGCTTTGGCGGAACGAGCGCCGCGACGCCGATCACTGCAGGACACTTCGGCCTCTTTTTTCAAATGTGGCATAACGGCATCTTTGGAAATCCGACCGGACCAACTGTTTTTGACAGCCGCCCGAGAATGGCAACCGCCAAGGCTGTGATGATCAACACTGCGGTTCAATGGGACATGAATATCCCGGGAACCGACACAACCCGCGTCCGCCAAGGTTGGGGACGAGTCGATCTGCAGAATCTTTATAATCTTCGGACGAGGCTTTTTGTCGTCAATGAGGAAGTGAACCTGACGAACTTGCAGAGTCAACGCTACCGCGTACGTGTGGTGCCAAGCCAAAGAGAGCCGATGAAGATCACGCTCGTATACACGGATCCGATGGGAAGCCCGAGTGCTTCCAGAGCGCGTATCAACGATCTGACCCTTCGGGTGACCGCACCGGACGGAACCGTTTACTGGGGTAACAATGGTCTAGGTGTCGGCGGCGGTATGTGGTCGACGCCCGGAGGAACCGGCAACATTGTCGATACCGTGGAGAACGTGTTCATTTCGAACCCGATGCTTGGTACGTGGTTTGTTGATATTTTTGCCAATGAGGTGGTGACCGACGCGGTTCCGAGTACGCCCGAAGTTGACGCGACCTTCTCATTGGTTGCCAGTGGTCCGATCTCATTGGTCTGATCGCAGGTCAACCGGCAAGCTCGGCTCGAAGCCAATCCGCATAGTCATCCGATACTGCGGCGGCATCGAGGGCAACGATCTCGGGAACCGAATAGCTGTGGTTCTCGATAATGAACAACCTTAGATCGTTCCAACGAGAGGACAAGGTTTTTATCAGGAGGAGATTTTCGGTCTCCTCCTGAATTTTTTCATCCCATCGATACACAGAGGTAATCGGCGGCAGTATTTGAACGCACGCGGCCAATCGCTTTTCAACAATTCCGCGAGCCAGAGCCTCCCCTTCGTCCTTCCCACTGACGGTGGTTAGAACAATCACAAGTTTGTCTTCCATCAGAAATTTTGGCTCGGTTCGAAAGTGTAGAGGATCTTTGCCAACTCGCCTTTTGTTCCGACGTCATCTGCTCCCCTTACCTCGTCGGAAAAAGAGGTGGCAAGCATAGTGATCTCAAAGCCGGCACGAACACCGGGACGAGCGGCGGGAATGAAAAGACGCCTTCCCCAGACGGTGATGTTTTCCCCCGACGGCGAACGCCCGCCCGCTTGGAAAGTCAATTCGTAAGCTCGCCAATTGCCGTTGACCTGAGTTTCACCCTCCGATATCTGCTGATAACCGGGAAGTAGTTTCTTCAGCGTTTCGTTGGCTTCTTTTGCCAGCTGCGGGAATTTATCGACGTCCTCTTTGAACGTTCCGCGGCTGGGGTAGTAGCTGATCAACATCTGCTCTTTCATCATCCCTTCAGGTGTTTCGTGGGAGATATCAAGGAACTTCCCTCGACTATTAACATTTTCACGGACCTGTGGGCCGTTTACCCTCCAGTCTTTCGGATAATAGACGGTAAAACCGACAAAATTGAGAAGCAGATCGCCTTTGAGGTTCTGTTTAGTGTTTTGGTAAAAACTTGTATTCGGCGGCTGCGGTATCGTACGCGGAAGCGGCGGAACCTCTATGTCAGAATTAACGTTCGGGACCGTCGTATCGAGACCGGTTGAACCTGGTTCGCCCGTCAGCGAATTAAGCGACGGGTCAACCGGTGTCTTGACCAATAGATACCAACCAACTCCTAGCAACATAAGAAGCACCGGAATGCCGATGGCCGCAATGATCTTTACCAGATGGCTCCCCTCTGACGGAGGTTCAGGCGAACGACGGGTCCACGCAGGGTCGTTCTCTACGGAAACCGCCTTTGCCAGAGGCTTTAGAATGACCTCTTTCTTTTCTCCGTGGTCAGCGACATTACCGGAGGAAGGTAAAGCCGGGGTCGGTATAACGTCTGCAAGACTGTCCCGCCTCACCTTAGGAACCTCCGGAGCGCAATCAACAAGAGCATGGTGAAGGGCATCTCCAAACTCCCTTGCTTTCGCAAATCGAGTCGCCGGG
This sequence comes from Acidobacteriota bacterium, assembly GCA_019639155.1. Taxonomy (GTDB): domain Bacteria; phylum Acidobacteriota; class Blastocatellia; order Pyrinomonadales; family Pyrinomonadaceae; genus OLB17. The sequence goes on from JAHBSJ010000014.1 coordinate 55,807, forward strand.
TTAGGAGACATTGCCCGCATCAAGACGCTCTCGACGAGCGGAGAAATACTATTAGCGATCTCGGCGGGGATCGTCGGCCTCGAATTCCTCTGTGCGGCAATTAGTTCCTTAGGCGTATCGCCTGAAAAAGGCAGTTGTCCGGTCAGCATTTCAAATGCAGTCGCACCCAAAGCAAAAATATCGCTTGCGACTGTGGGAATCCTGCCTTCGAGCACCTCCGGAGCTCGGTAAAAAGCCGTATATTCGTCCGCATCGCCTTTTGACAGCCCCATTCCGATCAATATAGCCTGCTCACTGCCATCATTACGCCTTTCGATCGCAATATTTGACGGTTCGATATCCCGATGGAGCAAGCCCTCTTGATGAGCATTGCTCAACCCGTATGCGATCTGTTTGATTATAGCGGCAGTGCGGTCAGAAGAAAGTCTGCCGTGAATGGCCATGATGTCCGACACAGACAAATGATCGTGATGTTCGACGACCACGTACCGACGTTGGTCAAGGAACTCGCCCGAGTCGATCATGCGGGCGACATTCGGGTGAGAGAAATGAAGTAGCGAGATCCTCTCCTCAGCTAAAATGCTGCTCATTATCTCGTCATCCTCATCATGGAATATTTGAATAACGACAGGCCGTTCGTCGTGAAGGTTGTCCTGGCCCACGTACAAATGCCCAACACCACTATCTCCCAAATATTCGCGTGCAAGAAAGCGTCCTTTCACGCTCCTCCCAACAAATGACTCAGGTGCCTCTTCGTCGAATAATGCCCCAAATCCTCGGACACGCTCATTGTTCTGAATTTCCGCGTGTCCCGGCGGTATATCCTCGGCCCTTATAAATCGCACGTTTTCGCCGCGGGCGGGCTCCAAGACATCGTCGTCGTGTGGACCATTGATCTCCGTGTTAGCATCAGCCAATGAGTCGTCCCTCAGTTCAAAAACGATGTCTTCGTCAATATCAATATCGAGCTCTGAATGGTTCACGATCTCCTGATGCGAAGATAGCGATGACTCGGCCGCAGCCTCAATATCTTTGCCGGCATCAATGGTGGCGTCCAATTTAGGCATTAGGTTCGAGAATATGCCCGGGCGCGTTCCCTGCGCAGCCGTTTCACTCGAGATGAGGCGCGCCCCGTCAACCGGGCAGAATCGCCTGGACCTTTCTTCAAAAACCTCTCCACACTTAGGACAATGCATTTCGAAACGTTAAGCACCTCAATCGCTTGAGGATAGCATATTCAACTTCTGAATTCTCTTGGGCCTAGTTTACCTTGCGGAGCTGACCGATCTTGGCCGCCGCAGTCGTCCGCTGACGATCAAGCGTCAGTGACTGTCTGAAGCATCGTTCCGCTTCTGCGGTTTTTCCCGACCTGTCGTAAGCATCTCCGACAGCCTCAAATTTCTGAGCGAGGATCGCTTTCTCGTTCGAAGGCACGTCTCGTAATGCCTGAAGAAGAGCATTCTCTGCCAATGGGACATTACCCTGACGTAGGTTAATGGAGGCCAGCAGCATATAGGTTCGGAAGCCGTTGGCACCTCTCTCCAAACTCTTTCTCAGCAGTGTCTCCGCCTCCGAATAGCGCTCGAGTGTCAACAGTGCCTTGCTTAATAGCAGCAAGGCAGAATGATTGTAGGGATCGCGTTCTACCGCCTGCCGCAGCAGCCCTTCAGATTCACGAAAACGCTGTTCTGATTGCAGCACCTCAGCGACCAAGATCATCGTTGAGGTATGCGTCGCCTTACTGATAGCGGTGCGGTAAAAGCTTTGGGCCTGGGCTGACATTCCTCTTCGACGCATCAGCCGCCCGAGATGTGCATAGGCAGGAGCAAAACCGGGGTCAAGCTCTACCGCACGAAGGTATGCATCTTCAGTCTCGGAACCGATCAAACCTCGCAGTTCCATCGCCACGCCGAGGCGGTCAAAAGCAAGAGCATTTTTCGGAGCCAATTCTGTCGCGCGGCGGGCGAGACGCTCTGCCTCGGCATATCGGCCTGCCAGGTCATCGACAACAATAGGCTGTGACAGCACATAACTCAGCGCGATAAGAACCCACGGATCGACAGGGCTGAGACGCAATGCTGTCCGGTATTGCTGCTCCGCCTGATCCCAAAGCTGCCGATCGGAATAGATATTCCCAAGTCCGATCGCTGCTCGAGCATCTTGTGGCAGTAGAAGGCTGGCTTTTTCATATGCCGTCTGTGCAACAGTATATGAACGTGCATCGCGAGCAGCATTTCCTTCTGCCAAGAACGCTTCGAACCTCTGCAGGACGGCTGCGGTCGGCTTGACAGCGGCCTCGCTTGGCGGAGCTGCAAATTTTGAGCGGGAAACGCCGGAGGACGCAGATCGTTGATTTGGTATTCGAGTCTTGTTGGCAGAAACGGGCCGTTTAGGGCTGCTTTTTGACGGTGTTGGCTTTTTAGGGGCTTTTGCTGCTGATTCCTTCTTAGGGCCCCCGAATAACTTATTCGCGCTTCCTAGGTCCTGTGAGTAAACTGCCGCCGGGAAGAGGAATGCGGCAAATGCGACAACTGAGAATACTGCTCTCATCGTAGTGCCTTGCCCGACTATTTTGGTTTGCTTTGTGTTACCAGTCGAAATCCCAACTCTTTGTCCCGCTTGCTTGCTTCTACGTCGGCTCGAAAAGTGGAAGTTACCGCGAATTCGCCGGAAGACTTGTTCAGCGCGGCCCCGCCGCGGATCATGAAACGAGGTTCCTTCGTCTCTCGGATCGTTCCTTTGTTGCCCGGATAAAGCGCCGCCTTTGAACCCGTCCACTCGTAAACATTGCCGATCAGGTCCACAACTCCCCATTCGTTCGGGCAGGACGCCGTCCCAACCGCTTCGGGTTCTGTGTTGTCCTTGTCGGTTACGGCACATTTCGGGTCAAAATCGTTCCCCCAGGGGAACATATAATTCTTAGCTCCGCTTCGTGCGGCGTATTCCCACTCTGCTTCGGTCGGCAATCTGTAAGTGGTTCCATCACGTTTTGACCGCCACTCTGCGAACGCCTTGATATCGTCCTGATTGACGAATCTGACAGGCATCTTTTCCTGTTCGGGGACAGGCCGGTCGTTTACCCAATGGGCTGGAACTGGACGATAACCGGTTTCGCGAATGAACTGGAAATATTCGCGGTTTGTGACCTCAGTCCTATCCATTTCAAAACCCTCGACCGTCACCTGATGAGCAGGCCTTTCGGGCTCGCGGCCGTCGTCGCGGCCCATCATGAACGTCCCGCCCGGGATGGAGACCAGATCCGCAACGATAGGCTCTTCAGGTGTCGGCGATGCGGCCGGTACAACCCTCACGTTCGAGTTCCCGCCTATGGCACCCGAAAAATAAGCGATGGCGACACCCAACGCCCCGACCAATAAGAGTGCGAATATACCTACGATTCCCAAAAGTAGCCCTGACGTTTTCTTCTTAGGAACAAAGACGGTGCCGTCCGGAGTAATGATCGTCCCGGGTGACCAGTTCTGCTGAACTGTCTTAGCCATTTGGTCAGAGGCTCCTTTGGTGCTTACGACAGTGGCAAATTCACCGGCCTCACCGCCGGGTATCGATACACCCGGCTTAGGTATGGCAGTCTTCGAATCCTCGCCGGGCTTGCGCAATTCAGCAACGACCTCTTTCGGCGTCCCATCACAAACAATGTCGCCGAGCCAGTCCTGAAAGCCGTCGTGGCTAACGCGCAAATGATGGTTGCCGCTCTGCATGCCTTCCAGGAGCAGAATGCCGTTCTCCCTTGTTTCGCCTACTGAAACATTGTCGACAAACACACTGGCCTTCGGCGGCTTGGAAAGGATCTTGACGGACGAGACTGGCAAGGCTTGCGTTACCTTACCGATGGCCCCGGTACCACGGGGGCGAATAGCGCTGGTCAATTCATTAACAAACGCCTCGACGGTCGGAGTGCGCTTCTTATAATCCTTTTGGAGTGCATGGGCTATCGCAGCCTCAAGATCCGGCGACGCAGGAACTCCACCCGCCGCAAGCGTCGGAGCCGGGTCGGAAATGTGCTTTTTCATAATCGCCGGGATCGACGAACCCTTGAACGGAACGTCGCCGGCCAACATCTGATAAAGCATTACGCCCAGCGAATATATATCTGCACGCGAATCCGGCTCTTCGTCAGCCCACTGTTCCGGTGCCATATAATACGGCGAACCCATCAGGCCGGTGGTCTGCGCCTGAATGAATGAACCAAGAAGTTCACCGGATTTGATCTTTGCCAGGCCGAAATCGAGTATCTTGACCGCCTGCGTCATATTAGGCTTGTCGCTGCAGATCATTATATTGAGCGGTTTGAGGTCGCGATGAACTATCCCTTGATGATGGGCCGCCCCTACACCGGCGCAGACAGCCGAAATAAGGTCAAGCGCTTGGTCAGGCTGAAGTTTGCCGACCCGTGCCAAAAGATCATGCAGAGACTCGCCCTCGACATATTCCATGACCAAGAATGGCACAGTCCCATCAATAACGCCGTAATCTGTCACGCTGACCACGTTTTGATGACGGATCGCCGCGGCAGCAAGCGCCTCCTGCCGAAAGCGCGTAACAAGCTGGGGGTCGTTGCCGACGAGGTCCGGTAAAATTACCTTAATAGCTAATTGGGTCTTTAGGTAAGCGTGTCGGGCTTTGTAGACTATGCCCATACCTCCCTGTCCGAGGCGGTACTCGATCTGATATTTGCCCTCAAGCACAGGTTCGCCGGGGAGCGTCTGCGTGGTCGCGCTCCCGTCCTTCGGACACGATGCAACATCGTCCGAATAGCATGATTTACAAACCTGACACTCTTTCATTCGAGAACCCGAGAAAACCGCGGGACGCTGCGGCAGTTCGAACTTTCCAGCCGAGGTTACTGCCGTTTGGGCGCACCGCCACCCGCCCTAATATTATGCTTTTTTTCAAATCGCTGGCAAGCAACAGCTCTGTTTAGCCGCCGTGCCATTAACCTTTTACGACGATGTTTACGAGCCGGTTCGGAACAACAATGACATTGACTATGTCCTTGCCCGACGTGTATTCCTGCACTTTGATGTCTGCTTGTGCCCTGGACCGAAGGTCATCGTCGGCCGATCCGGGCGGGGCGAAGATCTTTGAACGCAGCTTACCGTTGACCTGAACCGCAATTTCGATCTCATCAGCCTTCGCCAGATCCGGGTCGAATTCAGGGAACTGCACACCGCCTAGGACAAATCCGGTGTCGTTGCCGGTGATCTCCTCATATAGTTCCTCAGCTATATGGGGAGCGAAAGGCGTCAACATGACTGTCAACGCAAGTAGTGCCTCACGAACTGCAAAAATCACATCACCTGCTGCATCAGCCGGCTCGCCGGCAACATCGCCGACAGCATTTGAAAGCTCCATCAATGCCGCTACCGGTGTATTGAACTGCAGCGAATCGAGACTGTCGGAAACCCGCTTGATCGTCTGATGCGTTTTTCGCCTCAATTTGCGAGACTCGTCCGAAAACTCAAGTTCCGAATTCAGATCAACTTTTTGAATGGATTCATGCCACTTGAATGTCTGACGCCAAACACGTTGCAGGAATCGCACCGCTCCCTCGATACCCGCCTCGTGCCAGACGAGTTCATTTTCGATGGGTGCTGCGAAAAGCACAAAAAGACGTGCAGCATCGGCCCCGTAGGCTTCGACCATTTCGTCCGGATCGACACCGTTACCTTTTGATTTCGACATTCGCTCAATTGCGAATTTCAGCGGCGTCCCGTCGGCCGATACCGCCGCTGTGATCTTTCCTTTTCCGTCTCGTTCGACCGTTACATCCGCGGGCGGATAGTAAATGCGTTTACCTGTCGAATCGTCAAAGAATGTCTCGCCGACGACCATCCCTTGCGTGAGCAGGCTCTTCACGGGTTCGTTGAACTTCACCAGCCCGAGGTCGCGCATTACTTTCGTCCAGAAACGAGTGTAGATAAGGTGCATCACGGCGTGGTCATCGCCGCCGATATATTGATCGACGGGCGTCCAAAATGCCGCAGTTTCAGGGTCGAAAGGCAGTATCTCATTATTCGGATCGGTGTACCGGAAAAAGTACCAAGAGGAATCAACGAAGGTATCCATCGTGTCCGTCTCACGGCGCGCATCGTTACCGCATTTCGGACACGAAGTGTTCACAAATTCCGGTACTTTGGCGAGCGGTGATTCGCCCGTTCCCGTGATAACGATCTCGTCCGGCAGACAAACGGGCAAGTTTTCGTATTTTTCAGGAACGATGCCGCAGCCGTCGCAATAAACTATCGGTATCGGCGAACCCCAGAATCGTTGACGCGAAATTCCCCAATCCCGCAGACGATAGGTGACGGCGCCTTCACCAAAGCCATGTTTTTCGGCCCAATCGGTCATTTCCTCGATGGCCTGTTCACTCGTTTTACCGTTCCAATAATCCGAATGGACCAGCACACCGTAGGCAGGCATCGCCTGTTCGAGGGCGAGAGCATGCATTGAATGATGCTCATGCGCCAGATGCGGCTCCGAGATCACCTGACGCATCGGCAGTCCGAATTTCGTTGAAAATTCAAAATCACGTTCGTCGTGCGCCGGGACACTCATCAGGGCTCCCGTGCCGTATTCCATCATCACGTAGTTCGCGACCCAGATCGGTATCGCATCGCCGCTGAAAGGGTTTATGGCCTCCAGACCGGTGTCGATGCCGTCCTTTTCGACCTCAATTTCGTGGTCTTTAGGCTTGGCATTTTCAGCTCGAATGAATGCGATCTTTTCGGCAACCTCACCGGCGAAATTCTGCATATTCGCCTGAATGACAGGATGTTCAGCGGCCAACACGAGAGCATTTACACCATAGATCGTGTCGATCCGTGTCGTAAAAACACGAATACGCCCATTGCCCGCATCCGACATGCTTGTCAGGCCGTCAACGATCGGGCACGCGAAGAGTTTGTCGCTCGCAGCTTTCACCTCAAAATCGACATACGCTCCCTTTGACCTGCCGATCCAGTCGCGCTGGCGTTTCAATACATTCTGCGGCCAGCCTGCCTCGACCTCTGCCATGTCGTCGAGCAGTGCATCGGAATACGCGGTCGTCTTCAAAAACCATTGCTCAAGCTCTTTCTTGATCACAGGATTCCCGCACCGCCAACAAAGCCCGCCGCTTGCCTGCTCGTTAGAAAGCGTCGCTTGGTCATTCGAACACCAATTGACCTGGGTGACCTTTTTATACGCGAGTCCTTTCTCGTACATTTCAAGAAAGAACCATTGGTCGAATTTGTAATACTCAGGCCGATGAGCCGCGATCTCTCGCGACCAGTCATAGCTGATGCCGAGGCGTTCAAGCTGGCCGCGCATCACGTTGATGTTTTCCTCGGTCCAATCGCGAGGGTTCACTCCGCGCTTTATTGCGGCATCCTCAGCAGGCTGTCCGAACGAGTCCCATCCGATCGGGTGCAGCACGTTAAAGCCGCGAAGCCGCTTGTACCACGCCAGCGCGTCGCCCGCTGAATAATTGCGAACGTGCCCCATGTGCAGATTGCCCGAAGGATACGGCAGCATCTCAAGCGCGTAAAACTTCGGCCTCTCGGCGCCGATCTCCGCCTTAAATGCGCTCGTTTCGGCCCATTTTTTCTGCCATTTTCGCTCTATTTTCTTGGCAAAATACTTTTCGTCCATACGTAACCCGCGTAAAGCTCTAAGTTTACAGAATAAACGAATCGACACCAATTATAGCGAGCCGAACAAATATCTCTTTGCCCGAGAATAAGGTCGTGTTAGAATTGGAAATAGTTCTTTAACGGGAGTTTTGCGTACGAAGATACTGATGCTCACAAATACATCCCCGCGATCGGCCTCCGACAATTGATCCGTTTTGGCCGGTCGCCTCTGAAAGGAGGTCGAAATGGCCAACAGACAGCTTAATGGCGGGGCTCGCCCCGCCGACAAGAAAACAAGAATTCTCTCGACAGCAACCGGCAGACATTCCTCGAACACTAAAGCGTCATTTGACGAGATACTCGCATTCCTTTCGAGTTCCGTTGAAAATAGGCGGGCTCGACAAGTATGGGAATGGGAAAGGATGCGGCGGCAGACAGCACGCTCGGAATAGAAGATGGTTCAGACAGTAGCGGCCGGTGAAACAAGGACCCTGCTTGACCGATACCGTGACGTTCGATCACGGACCGTTGAGCTATGCGAGCCGCTTGAGATCGAAGATTATGTCCCGCAGCCGACCGTCGATGTCTCGCCGCCGAAGTGGAACATCGCACACACGACGTGGTTCTTTGAGGAAATGATCCTCAAGAAATACTCGTCAGGCTACACACAATTTGAACCGTTATTCGGCTTTCTTTTCAACAGTTATTACAACACCGCCGGCGAACGCACCGCCCGTGACCAACGCGGAAATATGAGCCGCCCCACCGTTGAACGTGTCTTCGAATATCGTAGATACGTCGATGCAGCTATGTCGGGATTGCTGACTTCCGCGACGGGCGACCCTGATCTTAACGCTCTCGTCGAGTTGGGGCTTAATCACGAACAGCAGCATCAGGAGCTATTCCTGACCGATCTGAAATACACTTTCAGCCTGAATCCCACGTTTCCCGCGTACCGCGACGGTGTCGCTCCCGAAGAAAAAACCGAAAAGGTACAACGCAAAATGCTCGCTGTCGGCGAAGGCGTTTACGAGATCGGACATGAAGGAAACGGTTTCTGTTTCGACAATGAACTCGGCCGCCACAAGGTCTGTCTGCATGAATTTGAAATAGCCGACACTCTCGTCACCAATCGAGAATATCTGGAATTCATCGACGACGGCGGCTATCGCGATCATCGCCTTTGGCACGCCGAAGGCTGGGATTGGCTCGCACAAGAGAAGGTAGAAGCTCCGTTATATTGGAGAAAGATCGACGGCGAGTGGAATCATTTCACACTCGGCGGACTAAGAAAAATGCCGCTCGATGCGCCAGTCTGCCACGTTTCTTTCTACGAAGCCGCGGCGTTCGCAGAATGGAAAAGGTCCCGGCTGCCGACCGAGTTTGAATGGGAAGCTTCGTCCGATAGGTTCGACTGGGGCAAACGCTGGGAATGGACGAATTCAGCATATCTTCCCTATCCGGGATTCAGCCGATCCGAAGGTGCAGTCGGCGAATACAATGGAAAATTTATGATCAATCAGATGGTGCTTCGCGGTGCGTCCGTCGCCACGCCGACCGGGCACAGCCGTTCGACGTACCGAAATTTCTTCCATCCGCACTTGCGTTGGCAGTTCACCGGTATAAGGTTGGCAAAGTAATGCAGGGATCACGGACACCTGATTTGAGCCAATTTGCCGAGGACGTTCTTCACGGCCTTTCCTCGATGCCGAAACAGCTTTCATCGCGGTATTTCTATGACGACGAAGGTTCGCGGCTGTTTCAGCAAATAATGGAGTTGCCCGAGTATTACCCGACACGTGCTGAGTTCAAGATCTTTCGCGAACAAAAAGATGCAATATGCGATGTGTTTCTCAGCGACCGCGGCGGCATTGACATTATCGAACTAGGGGCCGGCGACGGTGCGAAAACGTCTGTTCTTATAGAGCATTTTCTCCGTGTTGGCTCGGACATCACCTACCTTCCGATCGACATCTCGCAGGAAGCGAACGACGCTCTCGAAAAGCGGTTTCATCGAAACTTTCCGACCCTGCGAATTTCGCCGCACACGGGTGACTATTTCAAAGTTCTTGAAGATCTCAATTCAGACGGCTCACGCAGAAAGGTCATCTTGTTTCTGGGCTCGAACATAGGTAACTTTCAACAGAATAGTGCAGTCGATTTTTTCCGACGTCTGCGCCGAGTGATGACCGACGATGACAGGCTTTTCATCGGATTTGATATGCAGAAAGACCCGCGCGTCATCGTCGCAGCTTACGATGATCCGCAGGGCGTTACCGCGGCATTCAACCTGAATCTGCTGACCCGAATTAACCGCGAACTCGGCGGTGATTTCGACCTCACAAAATTCTCGCACTACGCGCAATACCGGCCCGTCGAATGTGCCGCTCGCTCGTTCCTCATCAGTCGTGAAAAACAAACGGTACACATTTCCGCTCTCGGCCGCAGCTTCGATTTCGAACAGTGGGAAGCCATTTTCATGGAGATCTCGCAAAAATACACCCAGCCGATGATCGAGGAACTGGCCGAAAAGAGCGGATTCGAAATTGAAACGGAGTTCGTCAATGAGGACGACTTTTATGTCAACTCGCTGTGGCGGCCTGTTTAGTTGCGTGAAATGAACATCACACAGATAAACTACGACGTCATTGACTCCACGAATTCCGAAGCGATCCGCCAGGCAAAGCTAGGTGCCGTCGAAGGCGTATGCATTGTCGCTCGTCGGCAGACCGCGGGACGTGGACGGCAGGGCCGGAGTTGGGTCAGCGAAAAGGATTCGGGGCTCTATTTCAGCATAGTGCTTCGGCCAAAGCTCGACCCTCAATTTTTACCGCTTATCACCTTGATGGCCGGCGTCGCGGTTCACGACACACTTCTAGAACTTGGCCTCAAGCCCGATGTCAAATGGGTCAACGACGTGCATGTCAACGGCAAAAAGATATCCGGAATTCTTGCTGAGACCGCCGACACGCCGACCGGAACCGCGGTTATAGTAGGCATCGGCATAAACGTCCGCAACGCCAATTTACCGCCCGAACTCGCCGACATCGCTACATCGATCGAAGATGAAGGCATAATGACAACACCCGGAGGGGTCGCCGTCATTTTGACCAAGTATCTCAGCTATTTTTATGAGATACTTGTTTCCCACGATGGTCCGGCGGCCATACGCGATGAATGGCGGAAACGTTCAAGTTACCATTCGGGGAAAATGGTTCGGGCTGTTTCTAACTGTGAGACCATCGAGGGAACCACCGACGGTATTGAAGCGAACGGCGCATTGCGCGTAATTGATGAGAACGGAGCACTTCACGTAATTCAGGCGGGCGAGGTGGAAGTATTGCGGACGACATGAGACAGCGGCTTTCAGAATTACATCCCTTTATTTACAACACACGCATTTGGCAGAAGCGGCTTGCTCGCCGCGTCTCAGACAAGAAGCGCAGAGTTCGTTTCGCGGCAGAACGAAGTACGAGTGATCTTCCGTTCACTTGTACGAAACACCAGTCGCTGCTGCGCCGGAAGCTCGGCGATTCTGATCCGCAGTTGCAGGAAAACAAGATAGTCAACCTCAGCATCGCCGCTCCGAAAGTCGACGGTATTTCGATCCGGCCTGGGGAGACGTTCTCATTTTGGCAATGTATGGGCGAAACGACCGCGGAAAAAGGTTACGTCGAAGGAATGCAGCTTTCCAAAGGTGAGGTCGTTCGCGGCATCGGCGGCGGTTTGTGCCAACTGGCGAACTTGCTCTACTGGATGGCTCTGCATACCGACCTAAAGGTGGTCGAACGCCATCATCATAGCTTCGATCCGTTTCCCGACGAGAACCGTGTTCTGCCTTTCGGTTCGGGTGCGGGCGTGTTTTTCAACTATATCGACCTGCGGTTTTTCAATTCGACCCAAAACACTTTTCAGATCAAGGTCTGGCTGACCGATAACCATCTAAGAGGGTCGATATTGGCGCAAAATGAGCCCGAATTCGCTTATCACATACTCGAAAAAGAACATAGGTTCGTCAAAAAGGCAGGCCGAAACTATCGCCAAAATGAGATATGGCGCGAGGTGATCGACCGCAGAACGGGCAATAAGATCCGGGAAGAACTTACAGCCCGCAACTTTGCGGAGGTCAAATACGAATTGAATTTTGCCGCTGTAGGTTGTAACTTCTAAAACACAGGGAATCGTGTTATGAAAGATGATCTACAAGAAACGCCGCCGGAAGAATCGTACGAGCCGACGATAAAAGAGATCGAAGATTCGCAATACTTGGGTTCCGACGGTGAGTTTGGAGAATTCGACGATCTTGACGATTTTTACGACGATCGCCTCGGGCTTGGCGATGAAGAAACATTAGACGGGTTCGGGGATGATTACGACGATTATCCAGAGGATGACCCTAACGGGCCGCATTTCCTTAACAACCTCAGCGGCGATGATATCGAAATGCGTACAGCGGTGATGCTGAAGAACGGCATGGTCGCCCTTCTGTGTATCAGATCAGCATCACAAGGTGCCGCCATCTGTCGTGTCGATCCAAGGGAACCTATTCCGGCTGTTCAGCTATATGATGACCCTGATGCTGCAACAAATTGGTATGCCCGCAGCCTAGAATCGAGCAAAAAGAACGGCTGGCGAATAGCATATTATGGCCTTCCGCTTAGAGGATAGTCAGAACCGCCTTTGGTAGCGGGCGGTTTTAGGGTAATCACTCTCGATCTTATTTCAACTAGAAAGGTGTTGTTTTCAACACCCCGCTGTCGAAGGCGGTTCCGGCTTATGCTTCTCGCCGTTGACATCGGAAACACGAATATCAAATTGGGCATCTTCGATGGTCTCAGGCTTATCGAAAAGTTCTCTACCCCTACTGTCAAGACCTCGAATGCGATAGAACTGGACGAAATGGTGCAGGGCCGGATGCCTTTATCGCTGTCATCAGCGATCATTGGCAGCGTTGTACCTGAACTTAACGCCGCGTTCACCGAATTTCTGCGAGCGAGGCACGGGATCGCTCCGCATTTCATGTCGAATGAAATTGATCTCGGCCTTAATATTAAATACGAACCGATCGCCGACGCAGGGGCAGACCGCCTGATCAATTCATTTGCTGCCGCAGAGAAGTACGGCACGCCGTGTATTGTCTGCAGTTTTGGAACAGCTTTTACAATTGATTATATTGACAGCGAACATACGCTCGTCGGCGGGCTTATCGCTCCGGGCATGGGCACGCTGTCAACCGCATTAAGGCTCGCGGCTTCGAGGCTGCCGGAGGTAGAGGTCTTTCCGACCGACTCTCTGCTTCAGACAACGACCACAGACTCTTTGCGTTCAGGCATTTTCCACGGATATGGCGCGATGGCAGAAGGCCTGATATCCGCTGTAAAGAGAGAGCTCGGCAACGACCCGAAAGTGGTCGCAACAGGCGGCCTTGCTCAAACCATAGCCGCAAAGTCTCAGAACATCGACATCGTCGACCCGGACCTAACCATCGAAGGCCTCGCACGGATCTACTATCGACATTACGCGGAATAGGTCGACAGCAAGCGCGGTTTTCGCCGTGCGTTGGCCGCCTGTTCGAACGAGTACGCAAGCGAGATCAGCTTTCCCTCGCTCCATGCCTTGCCGAAGAATGAGATCCCGATCGGGAGTTCCTTGATAAACCCTGCGGGAACCGTGATATTCGGATAACCCGCCACCGCAGGCATCGAAGAACTCGAAACATAACCGCTGGTACAGTCGCCGGTTACTGTATCTATCATCCAAGTTGGGCCATTAGACGGACCGACGATGGCGTCAAGACGGTTTTCGTACATTACCTGATCAATACCTTCTTCGGCAGCATATTTTCGGCACGTCGCAACGGCTTCCAGATACTCTTTCGATTTCAGGTCGCCCTTTTTGGCAGATGTCTCAAAAATGCTCTGCCCAAAATACGGCATCTCACGGCGGGCGTTCTCAATATTGAATCTGATGAGCGAGTCAAGCGTTAGATATTTGCCTCCGCGGCTGCTTAGATACTTCTCGAGTCCATCCTTAAATTCATACTGCAGAACTTCAAATTCTGCGGCACCGAATCGGCGCAGATTGGGAAAACGGACGTCGATCAGTTCAGCGCCTTCGCGTTTCATCGCGTCGAGAGCTGCGTCTATTACCTTATCAACGGCGGCATTCCTTCCCCAGTAGTCTCTGGCAACGCCGATCCGGGCGCCGCGAAGCGAGCCTTTGACCAGGTATTTCGTAAAGTCATTCTCGAACATCCCGACGCTGCCCGGCACAGCATCTTCGGGATCGATCGCGGCGATCGCTCCTAACAAAGCTGCGGCATCGGCAACTGTTCTTGCCATAGGCCCGGCCGTATCCTGCGAGGCAGCAATTGGTATGATCCCGCTTCGCGAAACTACTCCGATCGTCGGTTTAATACCAACAATGCCATTCACCGACGACGGACAAACTATGGAGCCGTCGGTCTCGGTGCCAATGCCAGCCGCGGCCAAGTTTGCAGATATTGCTGCTCCTGTACCTGATGATGAACCGCACGGATTTCTGTCCAAGATGTAAGGATTTCTCGTCTGCCCGCCGCGGCCGGACCATCCACTTATAGAATCGTTATCGCGGAAGTTCGCCCATTCGCTGAGATTCGTCTTCCCTAAAATGACCGCTCCCGCGGCTCTCAGCCTCGAAACGATGAATGCGTCCTTTTTTGGCGTTGGAGCGTCGACGAGAGCCAGGCTGCCGGCAGTTGTTTTCATTTTATCTGCGGTGTCGATGTTGTCCTTCAGAACAACGGGAATGCCGTGCAGCGGTCCCCGGAGCCGCCCCGCCCGGCGTTCGCGGTCCATCTCGACAGCGATCGATATTGCGTCGGGATTTAATTCGATAATTGAATTGATCCTCTTATCGATATTCGAGATACGCAGCAAATAGCCGCGGGTGATCGAGGCTGACGATGTGCGGCCTGACGACATCGCTTCCTGCAAACTCGATAACGTTGCCTCCTCAAGGTCAAGGGCCTTAGCAGCTGCAAAGCCTTTATCCGTTCCTAATAATACCGCCGCTCCTGCTAAGGCGGCACTGCTTAAAAATTCCCGTCGTTTCATATATCTCCCTTTAGTTGTAGAAGTGCAGTCGAACCGATAATGTCATAAGTTTCGCTTTTTGGCTATACTCTTGGCAATGGATCCACGCCGAGCAGAAATTACACCCACAAAGCTGATCTCGGCTCTTCGCAGATATCGCCTGCTGCCGGCGATCGTATTCCTGCCAACGCGGCGACGCTGCGACGAATCGGCCACGGAGATTGCCGGCGACAGATCGCAGCCGGCGAATACCGAAAAAGAAAAGGCCAGGCTGGAGGTCTTTAAAGCGTTCTCGGAATTACATCCCGAGATAATCGGGCACAAACACACGAAAACTTTACTGCGTGCAGGAGTTGCGGCTCATCATGCGGGCCATATTCCCGCTTGGAAACTGCTGATAGAAAAGATGATGTCGGCAGGACTGCTTGACGCGATATTTGCAACTTCAACGGTCGCCGCCGGGGTTGATTTCCCTGCTCGCTCGGTCGTGATATCAAACGCCGATACTCGCGGCAATGAAGGCTGGCGGCCGCTGACCGCGAACGAACTGCAGCAAATGACGGGGCGTGCCGGACGCCGCGGCCGCGACAATGTCGGATTTGTGATACTCGCCCCCGGCCAATTTCAAAACCCTCGCAAGATCGCCGAACTGCTCCGTTCACCGCCCGACCGCCTTGAAAGCCGTTTTCGTGCTACGTATACATCACTGGTCAATCTTTTGGATGCGTTCGGCAATTTCGCTCAAGTTCGCGAGATCACTGACAAGAGCTTTGCATTTCGCTCGAATGGTCCCGGCGGAAAACGCCTGCGTTCGGACGAGGTCTGGCAGCAGTTCGAGGATCGTTCGTTGGTACTCGATCATCTGGGCTATTTGGATCGCAAAGCTGAAAATGTGACCCACGAAGGTAAGTGGCTGGCCGACCTTCGCATTGATCGCCCGCTTCTGGTCGGTGAGGCTCTTCGCAACGGCATCTTTGACGATCTGCAGCCCAAAGAAATGGCGGCGCTGATAGCCTCTGTCGCTGCGGATTCCGACCGCAATTATGGCGAAATGCATACTTCGCGAAAAGTTGAAGACCTTCTTGCAGAATTTGACGAGGTAATACTTTCGGTGGCTCGCGTCGAACGGCGGTTTGGTGTCGAGCCCGATGAAACGCTCAATTATTCGGCCGCTGCGGCTGCCGAACGCTGGGCGCAAGGTATGGACTGGGATGAACTCGTTGACCGCACACGAGCCGAAGAGGGCGATCTTGTTCGTCTCCTATCGCGTACAGGAGAGGCTCTCCGTCAAATTGCGGGTCTGCGGTTGTCCAATGCTCCTGCCGCATCTATTGCGGCGGCAGCGGCCGAAGCGATGCTTCGAGAGCCTGTCCGATAGAATATTTTCTTTAACTCGGGCCATTTGATAGACTGAATCTTGGCTTCGCGGCTGAGCGAATAGCTTTTTATGAAGGTTTTATTGGCAGACGAATACGGTTTTTGTTTCGGTGTGGAACGCGCGGTCGATATGGTCGAAGAGGCCGTAGCGGCAGGCGAGACGGTTCGCTCGCTTGGCCCGCTGATCCACAATAAGCAGGAAATGCAGCGGCTCGCTCACGAAGGCGTCACTGCCATCGAATCGCCTGTTCAGATCACTCGCAACGAAACCGCCGTGATACGAGCCCACGGTGTTACGCCCGAAGTGCAAAAAGAACTCGAAGAAAAGGCGGCAAAGGTCGTCGATGCGACCTGTCCCTTTGTAACGCGCGTTCAGCGGCTCGCCGCACGAGCCGCCGCGGCCGATCGACACGTCGTGATCGTCGGAGCTCCGGATCACCCGGAGATGATAGGCGTAAAGGGTTACGCTCCCGATCACGCATTCATCATCCGCGACGAAACCGAGATCGATATGCTGCCGCGACTTCGCAAACCGATGGTCGTTTCGCAGACCACGATCAAGGCAAAGACCTTTTTCGACACCGCAGAAGCGATCAAAACAAAGACCGATGACGAGGTAGAGATCATAAATACAATATGCTCCGCCACCCGCGACCGCCAGGAAGCCGCTCGGGCTCTGTCCGGCATGGTCGATGCTTTTTACATCATCGGCGGACGGCATTCATCTAACAGCGTAAAACTGCTCGCCGTTTGCAAAGAGAACTGCGTAAAGAGTTTTCTTATAGAAACCGAAGAAGAGATCAACCCGGACGACCTTATCGGTGTCAACACGGTCGGCGTTACGGCGGGTGCGTCAACGCCCGAATGGCTGATACAGCGTGTCGTCAAACACTTGGAAGAGATCGGAAAGAAGCAGAGTTTAGAACTAAAGCCGTAAGCAATTCCTTCGCCTGACTAACCTACAGAACACGAGAGGTCGTTTCGAAACCTTTTGGTGTCTTTTCGTATGATTCGCGGGTGAGAGTTTCTTATTTCTTCAACCAGCCGAACAAGGCATTTACCGTGATGTCACGGTTCGTCTCGTATATGGCTTTGGTAAGAGGCAGATTCATCGGACAGACCTGGACGCAATTCTGAGCATTGCCGCAGTTGCCGATGCCGTCGTCGCCGAGGAGGCCGTTCAAACGGTCTTCAATTTCCATCTCGCCGACGGGATGCATGTTGAAAAGCCTAGCCTGGGCGATCGCCTGCGGTCCGATATACTGGTCATCACCATATTGCGGACAAGCCTCAAGACAGCATCCGCAGGTCATACAACGAGATAGTGCATAACGTTCCTGCGCGACCTCATTCGAAAGCTGCGGACCGGGGCCGAGGTTATGCGTTCCGTCAAGCTCGATCCATGCATGCACCTGTTTAAGGTGCTCGAACATCTGCGAACGATCGACCCGCAGATCGCGGATATTCGGGAATTTCGACATCGGTGCAAGGCTGATAGTATCCGAGCCCGATTCAAGCAATAGATCGTCAACAAGTGCCGAGCACGATTGACGGACGCGGCCGTCGATGACCATCGTGCATATCCCGCAGACCTGCTCGAGACAAGACATGTCCCAGACCGGCGGAGTGGTCGTCTTTCCTTCGATGGTAACGGGATTCTTCCGTATTTCCATCAAGGCGGAAATGACGTTCAGGTTGCGGCGATACTGAAGCTCAAAGGTCTCCCAGTATGCGCTCTCGCCTTCTTTTTCCCGCCGCTGAACCTTGAACTTCACCGTTTTCGGCGGGTTTTCAAGGCGTTTCTTTTCGATATGCGTTTCCGAAGCCATGATCATTTCAATAACTGTTCACACGTGTTGCGGAGAGGTAAGATACGCTCGCTAACGATCTCCCAAACTAACTCGTCTGAAACCGATTCATACCCATGAACCAGAATATTTCTAAATCCGATCACCCGCTGAGCGTCGGGTATCGAATTGAACATCTCTGCATCGATCTGTTTAAGTCGATTGAGCGATTCGCCAATATTGATGAATCTCCTTTCGACCGCAGACTTTACTAACTCATCCAGCTTGTAATGCAAGAAATCGATAGAATCTACAAACTCCACGATACGATCGCAAATCTCAATTACTTGAGAGAGAAATGTATTTGGATCACGTTCCATAGACCCGAAGCCGATTTCTATCTAACATCCTTCGAAAATACGGGTTCTTGACTGCCCTGTCTTCTATAACATCGACCGGTCTTTGAAAAACGTCCTCCAATCGCTCCTTCAGATCGAAGTAGCGATCAAAGAGCCGATCATTATTTCCAAAATCTACAAGTACGTCCACGTCGCTTGTATCCGAAAAGTCGTTCCGTACGGCGGAACCAACGATGTCCAATCGGGCAAGCGACAAATCGTCACATACCGCTATTATCGCCTCTCGGTACCTTTCGATCTGAAGCATATACGCAACAACCTAGTTCGATTTCGCTTTTCCTTTCGAATAATCCCTCTTACGCGGCTCGACCAGCGAGACGTCAATGGGATCGTAACTGAAAACGGGTGCCTCCGCGGAGTATTCCGCGATGGTCGTTTTCATCCAATCCTCGTCGTTTCGGTCCGGGAATTCAGGCTTGTAATGTGCGCCGCGAGATTCGTTGCGGTTCAAAGCTCCGAGCGTGATCACGCGTGCGAGCTCAAGCATATTGCTGAGCTGACGCGCGTGCGGAATTGCTTGCGTCGCCCACAGATTATTGTCGTTTATCGAAATATTCTTCAGCCTTTCCTGCAGTTCGAGCAGTTTGTCATCCGTCGCCTTTAACTTTTCGTTGTAGCGGACGACCGTAACGTTGTCGGTCATCCATTTGCCCATCTCGTCATGCAGTTTGTACTGATTCTCAGGACCTTCGCACTTGATGATCGAATCGTTGATCTCCTGCTGACGTTTGACCTCGTCGTCGAAAATGCCGTTGGTCTCAGTCTCGCCGCGTTCGACGTTCTTTGCGTATTCCATTGCCGATGGAGCCGCGACGAATCCGCCGTAAACGCACGACACAAGCGAATTCGCACCCAAACGGTTCGCACCGTGGATCGAATAGTCGCACTC
This sequence comes from Acidobacteriota bacterium, assembly GCA_019639155.1. Taxonomy (GTDB): domain Bacteria; phylum Acidobacteriota; class Blastocatellia; order Pyrinomonadales; family Pyrinomonadaceae; genus OLB17. The sequence goes on from JAHBSJ010000014.1 coordinate 74,983, forward strand.
TCCTGCTGCGAAGAGGCCGGGAATGTTCGTCCGCTGTTCAAAGTCGACCCACAGACCGCCCATCGAGTAATGCACGCCCGGGAAAATGCGCATCGGCACATGCCGCGGGTCGTCGCCTACGAACATTTCATAGATCTCGAGGATCGCACCGAGTTTTCGCGTCAGAGTTTCCGCGGGGATGTGCGTCAGGTCGAGATAGACTTGATTCTCGCCTTTGACGCCGTGGCCTTCGATGCAAACCTGGAATATCTCGCGTGTCGCGATGTCACGCGGCACCAGGTTGCCGTAAGCCGGATACTTTTCTTCCAGGAAATACCAACGCTCGCTTTCCGGAATGTTCTTCGGATCGCGTTCGTCCCCGTCCTGCCGAGGCACCCAAACGCGGCCGCCTTCGCCGCGTGCAGATTCCGACATCAGCCGCAGCTTGTCTTCGCCCGGTATCGACGTTGGGTGAACCTGTATGAACTCGCCGTTCGCGTATTTCGCTCCCTGCTGATAACACGCCGACACTGCACTGCCGGTGCAGGTCATCGAATTCGTCGATTTGCCGAATATTAACCCCGGGCCGCCGGTCGCCATGATAACGGCGTCCGCGGCAAAAGCCTTCAGTTCCAGCGACTGCAGGTTCATGGCGACCACGCCGCGACAGACCTGATGGCTGTCCATCACCAGCGAAAGCATCTCCCAGCCTTCGTATTTTGTGACCTTGCCTGCAACCTCGTATTTCCTCACCTGCTCATCAAGTGCATACAAAAGCTGTTGCCCCGTTGACGCTCCTGCAAAGGCCGTCCTGTGATGCAGCGTTCCGCCGAATCGGCGAAAATCGAGCAGCCCTTCTTTCGTACGCGAGAACGGTACGCCCATTCGATCAAACAGATAAATGATCTCGGGCGCCATGTCGCACATGCGCTGGACAGGCGGCTGATTGGCAAGGAAGTCGCCGCCGTAAACGGTATCGTCGAGGTGTTTTGCGGGAGAATCTCCTTCGCCTTTTGTGTTTACAGCGCCATTGATGCCGCCTTGGGCGCAGACAGAGTGCGAGCGTTTTACGGGCACGACCGAGATTATATCGACCTCGTGGCCGGCCTCTGCGATCTTCATCGCGGCGGCAAGGCCGGCAAGCCCGCCGCCGATTATCACAAATTTTTGAGAGCTGTTACTCATATATCAGGATTTCGTTGGAGGCGCCGGAGTAGATGTTTTCTTCGGTGATTCGCACATCATTTGCGGCAGCAGCCCGCATGGGCGGATAAATGCGAACGCCGCATTCACACCTACTGCTGACAACAATATCGCAAGCCCCGCACACGCTGCGAGCGTGGCACGCTGTGCTTTTTCGCCAATGACGATACCCCAATCGACCGCAAATAAAAAGAACCCGTACGCAAGATGCCACGCAGTCGCCAGCACACCAAGAATGTAAACCACGAGCACCCACGTTATCTGAAAATCACCGGCGACGATATTGAATGACGAACCGGCGTTCCCTGCAACCGCGGTTTGCGTCAACCCCGGAACAAGGCCAAAGCGGAAATGCAGTAAATGGAACAGAATGAACACGAACAGGAATATCCCCGTCGCTCTCTGAAAGAAATAAAACCAGTTGCGGGCGTAGCCGTAGCCGATCACGTTCGTCTTTGATTCCGACGAAATGATAACGCCATAAACCGAATGGAACAGCAGCGGCAGAAAAATACCGAAGATCTCGATCAGCAGCAGAAAAGGAATGTCGTGAATGTCCTTGACCGCTTTCACAAAGCTCGCCTCGCCGTTCATCGCTTTGGCGTTCGTGAACATATGCACGAAAAAGAACAGCCCGAGCGGCACGATGCCCGTGATCTGATGCAGCTTTCGCAGTAGGAACGTGGTTGAAAATTTGATCGCCATCAGCGTCGAATCGGAAATGCGTTATTTTACGAAAATTCTTTCAAATTCTAATGGTTGCCGAACGATTCGGCAATTCTGTCGAGCAGCTTTTTATAGTAATGAATGGCACCTATAAGGTAAAATGAAAAATATTTGGGAGATTAAACAGTTTCCCTAATACCGCCCCCTCCGGACGGTTATGCATATTGAAACACTGAAAATATTCTGCGACCTGGTCGATCTTGAGAGTTTTTCGCTTGCGGCGGAACGCAATTTCATCACGCAATCTGCAGTCAGCCAGCAGGTGAAATCGCTTGAGGATCGCTACAAACGCCGCCTGCTCGAACGGCTGCGGGGACGCCGCGAGGTGAAATTGACGCCGGCCGGTGAGGTGTTTTACCGCGAATCTAAAAATGTCCTCGAGGCATATTTTCAGCTCGAAGAAAGCCTCCGCGGCGTGGTCGGCAAGATCGGCGGCACCGTAAAAGTGGCGACGGTTTACAGCGTAGGGCTGCACGAACTGCCGTCAAAAGTACGCGAATTCATGACCAAATTTCCGGCGGCAAAGATCGACCTGGAATACTCTCGCACTACACGCGTCGTCCGCGACGTATTGAACGGCACGGTCGAACTCGGCATACTCGCTTTTCCGGAACCGAAACGCGGCCTGACCATCGTACCGATGCCGGACAATCGTCTGGTGCTCATAACTCCGCCGGAGCATAAATTCGCGAACCGCAAAAAGGTAAAGGTAACGGACCTGGACGGCGAGGAATTCGTCCTTTTCGAACGCGACGTGCCCACGCGAAAGGCGATGGACCGCATTTTTCGTGCGAATGGCATCGACGTGAAAAAAGTCGCGGAGTTCGACAATATCGAAACTATAAAACGAGCTGTCGAGGTAGGGTTTGGAATGGCGATCGTCCCGGAACCCGCGGTCGCAGAAGCGAAAAAGGCTGGCACGCTCGCCGTCATCGAGCTTGCGGAAAAATATTGGGTCCGCAGCGTCGGCGTCATCCATCGCAGCGACCGCCAGTTGTCGCTTGCCGCAAGAAAATTCGTTGACCTTCTCTCGCGCACGGGCTGATCCTCGCTGTCGCTGGAAAATTCCCTCTCTTTTTCCCGATTAGATCTTCAACGCCCGTCCGCCTTCACACCACCCCAAGACCTGTAAGCCACCGAACTTAGATACGTCGATATGCCCGCAAACGAGGTCGAACCCCAAACAGAGAACATCTTTCCGGCCCTGTCATGGCCATAGTTGATCTGCTGGCCGTAGGGGTCTTTGAGAGATTTTAGTTGGCCGGCGAGGTGGTATGTGTATTCGAGGCGAAAGCTGTTGTCAGGCAGAGGAGCGTTTGCCAGAGTGTCCGTGAACGAACGCGTCTCTGCCGTCAGCCGCGAAAGCTCGTCGTATTCGTAGGTCTGTGTCCCCAAACCGTCGGTCATCGAAATCTCAGAAAAACTAATTGGAAGCTTGATGAGTGGTGCTTCCCAGTCCCGTAAAAAAACTGCTGACGTGGGAGCACCTGATTAAAGTTCAATCGGAGTTTCAACTTGGGTGCCATTGACCATTTTAATTCTGACAAGTTTTTCTGCTCCCGTATCGATATTAAAGGAATATATTGCCCTATTGGTGTCTGGCACTTTTTCTACTTCGTAAACCGTAAACTCCCGGGCGTCTTTTTCGTTATCGAAGACCAAAACGATGATCGATTTCTTTTCACAGTATCTTTGTCTGATATATCGAGCCATCAAGATCAGGTTCTCATCGGTCTGAAATTTCGGCTTGATTGCAGTTCGAATTCCAATACTCTCAGTGCTGGATTCCGAAACAACTTTCATCTTTGGCCTTTTCATATCTTTAACGTCGCACTTTGGATGTTTTTGCCCGAACGCGGAGAACGAAAGAAAGACCGAAATGGCGAGAAGAATCAATCCTATAGTGGATTTTGCGCTAATAGCTTTCATGAATTCCTCCTTGTCTCATTTAACACAATCGTTTTCTCGCAATGCCGCGGATATGCCCATACTCGCTTCTCCGTGGCTCGCTGCTATTTTGCCGGTTAGTTTAGTATAAAGATCGGCGTCGCCCAGTCCGGACAATGAGTGAAGAGCCTCGTGTAAAATTGTCGATTCAGTAAGTCCGGTTCGTCCTCTATAAATTCCGAACCATCCTCTGTCCGGCCGAAAATACACATCACTTCGTTCGGCAACAGTACCACCTCCTACTCCAAATGGCTGAGTTCCTGTCGCCGCACGAGTTCCACGATTGTTTCGAAAGTAAACGTTCATTTGTATATCTCTAAATTCCTGTCTCTGTTTCTCCGTTGAACCTGGTGCCCAAGATCCCTCGTTGATAATCCCGGCCGCAGAGATCGAGATCGTGGACGTTGTGCCGTCATAGGCTTGTTGAAGATTTATAGCTTCTATGACCTCCTCAGCGGTATATCCAGCCGCTTTCAGAAAATCTTTGCATTTTGAAGAAATATTGGCGAATCGCTCTATCAGTTTCCGTCGTTTTTCATCATATCTCCTTTGATCTTTTTCCTTCAGCCTTTCTTTGGTTCCCACCTGCAGATGCGCCACAGATATAACCCAATCACCTTCATATCGCATCACCATTGCCATTCTGGGATCTTCCCAACGATTCGGATTCGGGCCTTCGACGATCCTTGGAATAACCATCTGGCCTACACGAACATCGACCGGGAGTCCCATATGCGTCAATCCACCGGCATTGGCCATGCTTTGCAGGACGTTCCAGGGCACTGACACGCCGTCAAGCGTGGCACGGACCGCTTGGCCGTTGACGAACATCGGCGAATCGCCGTCGAACGGCGGTATCGGAATGGGTGGCGGCTCCGGTGGTGGCTCAGGTTCTACGTAGGGTGTTTTGAGACCGGCGTTGTTGCCCATCGGGTCCAACTCGGCAGGGCCGTCTTCAAGACCGGCGTCGTCTTGGATCGCATTACCCCACTGGTAGGTGCCCCGATGGCTCATCCCAGCCGCGTCGTGGTGGGAAAAAACAACCCATTTGTTTGGGTGCGAATGTCCTATTTGCGTTGCGATCTTTATACCGGCCGCATAAACGAACGTCCGAAGCTTTGATCCTGTTTCGTGCGTCTCTGATATCACCTCACCGCCGAATACGGTCGAGCGAATATAATATGCATCCGGCCTTGTTATCCATTCAAGCTCCGGCTCGGGGTCCTCGTTATACTCGTAAACTTTCTTTTTCCGCTTCAATTCGCGTCCGTCACCTGAATAGGTTCTCTCAATGTCGGTCTCGCCGAATGTGGTGCTACCAAGACCTCGGGTCATCAAACCCCTTGCGTCGTAAGTATAATCAGTGGCCCTCTCAGGTGCAGCCGATTGCAGGATGCGGCCGTCAGCGTCGTATTGAAAGCCCGCGATGCGATTATTCGTAAAGGTGTAATTCAGGTTATTTGACTCGCCTTGCCATGTGTCGGTCCCCCAATGCAAGTTGTTCCGCTGAGTCATGTTGTTAAAGGCATCATACGAGAAGCTCTGACGATATGGCAGATTCAGGTTCTGATCGGTGGTGACGGGAACACCGTTCGCCTCAGTGCTGGATAGTCCTTCCTTGACACGGCCGGCAAAATCATAAGTCTGAAGCCGGTCGAATTTTCCCTGTAAAGCATCATCGATGTGCTTTAGTCTGCCATCATTATAATATTGGTACGACTTTTCCATTATCGGGTCGTCGCCCGGTTTCTGGAGATCAAATGTGGCGGGTCTTAACGTACTGTCATAGGTAGAATCGGCGATAACGCCGTTCCCATATTCCAAGTGCTTTAAGCCTCCCCATGCACGATACTGAGCGTTGGTTGCATATGACGAAACGCCACCGTGCGGCGTTCCGGCGACCGAGACGATCCTAGCGGCCTTGTCGTGCGTGTAGCTGATCTGCTTGCCCCAAGGGTCTGTGTACGATCTTAGCTGTCCACCGATCTCGTAGGTGTAGGTTAGAGTGAACAGGCCGCCCGAAGGCTCGTCGGGTAGTGTGTCTGAAAAATCTCGAGATTCCGCCGTCAGCCGCGAAAGCTCGTCGTATTCGTAAGTCTGCGTCCCCAAACCGTCGGTCATCTCTGTGCGGTTGCCGAGGTTGTCATATTGCATCTCGACAGCGGCTGTTTGTGTAACACCGGTCATCTGCTACTTCATTAAAAGCCAGGCCGCGAGATAAAAAGCCGCGTAGCTCCCTATTTCGTAGCCCCAGCACCAAATTCGTCTGATCGATTTCTGCTTTTCACATTCATTTGCATACGTTGCTAGAATTTCCTTTAATCGCCCCCTACTTACAAGTGCCCGAGTATTCAGAGCCTCAATAATGATAGCCGCTGCGATGGCGACTGCTATGACATAGAGAAAAGAGAACTCTAATTGAAATCCAAAGAAGCTCTTTAGTAGAGCCAGAATAGAAATCAAATTCAAAATCTGAAGCACAGATACCACGAGAACGGCGGTATGTGTCGGATCAAAATCCCGAAAAATGTTTGCGTGCTGTTCGTACGTTCGGAAAAAGAAATACCTGTAAGCCGAGAGCAAGCTCATATTCTTTAGTTTGAAAGCAAAAGTCTCTTTTAAGAGCTCCTCACCTAATCCCGTACCTAAGGCCGCTAGGAGAGTGACACGATGAGGTGCTCAAACTTCTTTCATAGGGTCTAGGAATTGACGAAGAGAACTGATACCCGAAATAACCACCCGCAGCAAGCGCTCCGGGAGCTCCACCTCTTACACCAATCACCGCCATGGTGGTGTCTACCATCGCCTCTTCTGGCGGCGTAGTCCCTGTCACTAACCCTAACCCAGTTATTGCAACACCTACGTAAAACAAGCGTCGAGCCAACGTATTTCCAAACTCCGCACGTTTTATAACAATTGATCGTGGTCCCGTGTACTGATTAGGCCCCCGCCCAGACAGTCCATAATTCCATTTATTCGTCCCTCTCCAAAATTCACCTGAGACATTTCCATGCTGTAGAGCGCTGCCTAATGTGCCGCAGTTAGAGTTTGCCTGGTTAAGGTTCCTTATTGCAATTTGAATTTCGCTTGCGGAAGGTTGGGGCAAACGACCGAAATCGACCCATTTTCCGAATTTATTCCCCGTGACGAAACTCCGATTATCAATGGTCGGAATGTCAATATTTACCACCTGCACAGAAAATTCCCCAATATCAATAGCGCGGCAAACCCCGTTAGAATCTCTGATACCAGCTATTTTTGAGCCGTCGGCTGTTATGATTTCGCACGGTTCCGTCGCGTCACTTTGGGTCCCGGCGAAAAAATAGATTGTGAAGCTAGAAAGCGCTTGCAAACGGCGCTCTCGTTCAGACATCCACGACCAACTGCCATCACCAGAATAATAGGCACCTATTGGAATGTAACCCTCAAATCCATCGGCCCACGAATCCCAGCGTTCCCACCCGTTTGCTGTGCGTCGCGGCCCGCAGTCGTTGTTTGGGCAGACGGCGGAGGCTCCGACGTAGAGCAGGCTCATTCCCGAGCTGTAGCTGATGCGGGCGCCGTCAAGCGTCATGGAAAGTCGCTGGCCGTTCACATAAATCGTGCTGTTGTCGTCGATACCAAATATGCCCGACGAGCCGCAGCCGATGCACCCCTCGCCGCCGCCGGGCGTCATTGACGGATATGGATTCTCGATACCTATGCTCTGGCCCAACGCATCGAATTCAGCGGCAGATGTTTCTATGCCCCTCATGTCTGGCAATAATAGTTATTGATATGAGTCGAAAAGTCCGACAAGCCAGCATACATCTTAATAAATATTCTACCCCCGCATTACCTGTAACGTGGATAGAAAAATCGCGTCTTGGCCTCATTTCGTATTTTCGCGGTGTTCCACTGCAATCCAAACAAGTCTGATCGCTACGGCATGATAAATCCATGTGGCAAGCAGTCCCGCAACGAATGCAGCGCTAGCGCTGAAACATCCGTCGCAAGATGATGCAGTTGGGAACATATTAACCAATAGAAAATAGGGCCAATAGAGTAAAAAAAGGTACGGTGCGACAAAGTGTCCTTGCGCTGACGTGAGTTGCCCCGGACTCAGGATTTCCGGAAGAAAATGGTCATTAATCAGCACAAGTACAAAAAGACCAAGCAATGGTGTGAATAGTGCAAACACAGCACAAAAAATGGCACGCTTTTTTCGAACGAAATGACTTAATCGCATATCCTTGTCCTAATAGTATCGCCAATTTCGGAAAGCTTGGTTGGATCTTTGACGAGCTCTTGCCCAATGGCATATGCCTCTTTAGAAAGTTCAAAGTCACCCGCATTAAAATAGTCGCTATATTGGTGAATTGTCGCGATTGTCGATTTTGAATTTATTCCCAAACTGAGAAAAGCCGCGAAATGATGAGTTTGATCTTTATTCTCGCCCTCATCCTTTTCCCGGAATTTGTCCTTAAATCCTCTTTGGCCTAACTGTACACCAGCGGCCTTTCGTTTGGGGAGATTACGTTCAGATCCAGCGGGACTTAGGGCTATTGCATCCCTCCATCCTTTGATTGATCTTCCTACATAATGTGAACTAAATGTGGTCTCAAAAGTTCTGAGAGAATTGCTATCGAGCGGCATGCTTCCCCATTCTTTGAGAATCACCTTGACAACTTCTTCAGCAAGAGCCGCCATTATCCTGCAGGGATCGTCGGCCGCAACAGGCAATTCATCGGCACCTATTTGGCGTTGCTGCCTCTTTGGCACGAAAAGGTAAGTGGGTCGCGTTCTCGCCTCACCCTCTAAAATACGGGGAACACGAAGAACGCCGAAATGCCGAAGAACCAATGGATCGACGCCAACAATAGCCAAAGGGATAAACTTCCACGGGCTGTAATCTCCCTTCACTACTTTTCCATCTTCGTTATGCTTGTCGCCGACGATCGCTTTCAAAGACAAAAGATTCTGACACGACATAATCTGGTTAGTAGTGGTGTCTCGACACCTCATTTTGAGGCCATTTACATATATCTGACTGTTGTCATCTACTCCCATGATGCCATTCGAGCCGCAGCCGATGCAGCCTTCGCCGGGGAAGGGCGGCGGGAGTTCGGGATACGGGTCCCAAAGCCCGACGCTCTGGCCCGCAGGGTCGAATTCAGCCGCGTCGCTCTCCAAGCCCTCGACGCCCGTCGCGTTGCCGTTCTCGATGGTCATTCGACGGCTCATACCTGCGGGATCATAGTGCTCGAATCTCAACATCTCGACCGGCGAGCCTTGTTCGGGATGAACCAGAGCCTGCCACGCTATTGTCTGTCCGCCAGCAAATACATAGCTTTTCAGCTTCTTGCCCGAATTGTTGACCTCGCTTAACACCGCACCGCCCAGTACCGTCGATCGCACATAATACTGCAACGGTCTGTCAACCCAATGATACCCCCAGCTTTCCTCTAGCGGAAGATAGTCCTTCTGAAGCCTTTTTAACATTCGTCCGTCACTATTATTTTTTATCTTTTCAGCCTAGTTGCCATTTTTCATCTGTCTCTTAATAGACAAGAAAATGATGTTAACGAACAAGAGAGTAGCCACCGACAACTCCGCGATCAAAAGATCGTTGATCGCCTGGTGATGGTAAAAGACCCTTACATAACTCTCATGAAACAATTGAAAATAACAAAAAATAATGTAGGCAAAGGCGGCCAAGCGGAGCAGGAATGAAAATAACCCTATGTTAATAAAGCTCGCAACCAGGAGAATAAGATAGGCCAACAGGATTGTTGAATAAGCGCGAAAATTGTAGATATTCAGACTATCGCGAAATTCATAGCCTAATATCGCGGACGAGCCAAAATGAAGCCCCCGATAGAATCCAGTAAGACCTGCGATACTAATCAAAACTGCCGCGGTCGAACAAATTGTAAAATACTTCAAGACGTTGTTCACATATCCTCCGTTGGTGCACAACTCTCGATAAATTTGTCGTAGTCTGGAAACCCGGTTAGGTCATGCCCAATGAACCAAAAGATATGCTGATACCAACTATAGTTTTCTCCTACTTCGGCCGTATGGATTAACTCATGAGCGACAGCCTCTCGAAAAGGAAAAGGTGTACCAATAAATGTGGACTCCGTCAGGAACACCATTACCGGGCCTGGCCTTTCGAAGATAGTCGCCCCTTGTGAGCTGAGTCTGATTTTGTTGAGGTAATATTCTCTTTCGTCGTTAGAAAGTCCAAGTCTATAGTTGTTATCGGCATATTTTAAAGCTCGTCGATGGGCGACGATCATTCCCCGATCCCTTAAGACCTCTGCCGGGGTCGATAACCCTGCCCCTCTAAAAAGGTCTGTACACGCTGGACTAGCCATCGCAGACATCAGATGATTCCAAACTTTGAGTTCCTCCTCCTGTGTGAAACCGACTGTTTTAAGTCGATTAACAAAGAGCAATAAAAGTTTATGAAATTGGACGAAAACCTCGCGGGGCTCAGAACTTCTCGGCGGATCGACGTTTGAGAAGTCGCCAATTAGCTCGTTATCAAAGATTCCGGTAGCGGCTAATGCATTGGCTTTTTCATCGTCGGCTTTGGTTCTCTTAGGGGCTCGCTTCAGGGTTGGCTTCTTGCCTTTGGACTTTCGGGGTCGATTGGTTTGTTGAGACGATCCTACGAAATACCCCAAGAATCCATCAGCACCGGCAACCAATGGTGAGGTCCAAGTGCCTTGATAACGCCGAGGCCCGCAGTCGTTGTTTGGGCAGACGGCGGAGGCGCCGATGTAGAGGAGGCTCATGCCCGAGCTGTAGCTGATGCGGGCGCCGTCAAGCGTCATTGAAACTCTTTGGCCGTTTACATACATCGTGCTGTTGTCGTCGATACCAAATATACCCGACGAGCCGCAGCCGATGCAGCCT
>JAHBSJ010000015.1 GCA_019639155.1 Acidobacteriota bacterium
GCGGGCTTTTGCAACTTGGCGTCTGCGTTGTAAGGATGTCGCTATCGCCCTTGCTTACACGCGCGTGTTGCGCAAAAGAGAGTGCTGATCGGAGGGTAAGAAGCGTGAAACAAAGTTGCAGAAGACGCGCGCGTGAGCAAGGGCGATAGCGAACCCCAGGTTCTGCTCTGTGCCTCAATTTCTCTATCATTCTTCCGCATCTGCGCTGAGAATCAAAGTTTCAAAAGCCCAAGTTGCTAAAGCCCGCGCGTTGAATGGAGAGTGCAGAGCGGAGAGTAAAGAGTGCGAAACAGAGTTGCAGAAGACGCGCGCGTCAGCAAGGGCGATATCCGGAACTTGGGCTCAAACAGAAAACCGTATGCCGGAAGATACTTGCGTTCGTGTGTTCCTATTTATGGTTCGCTATCGCCCTTGCTGACGCGCGGGCTTTTGCAACATCCGGCATTTGCTGAAGATGGGCTTTTGGACGAATACTCAAGCGTCTGAAAGGTCAATTACAGTCTCGAATGGAACGTCTCCTTGCGAATATAGAACGTATTCGATGGCGGCATCTACATAGTGTGGTTTCCACAAATATCTGGTACTCGCTCCGCGTGTCCAGATCTTTTGGTCGGGAAGAAATTCCCCTGCCTTTCGCAATAGTCGGGTCGAATAGGATTTAAAGTCGCCGGCGATCTTTTCCGGCTTTACTGATGCCTTAACGACCACATGCACGTGGTTTGTACGAACGTTGCAGGCCCGTAGGCCAAATCCCCGATGTTCGCATGTTTCTCGAATGGCAATATCAACAAGACCGCGCTGCTGTTCGGTTAAAAGGACCGCAGAGTTCTTCATCCCATCAGCCATTTTTTCCTCCAACGGAACATTCGGTGCGAGGCGAATTGTGCCGAACCTTCTATCTCGACCTCGCTGCATCGAGGATCGTTCGTCGCCGTGCAGCCAGGTTCCGTAGGTTCGAAATGTGATCAAATAGGCAACCGGAAACGCGTTTTCTTCATATCGCTCGAAACCGTACTCGTCAAGATTGCTTCCGAATTGTCTTTTCATTTAGATCTGAATGTTGCAGAAGCCCGCGCGTGAGCAAGGGCGATAGCGAACCCCAGGTTCTGCTCTGTGCCTCATATTTCTCTATCATTCTTCCGCATCTGCGCTGAGAATCAAAGTTTCAAAAGCCCAAGTTGCTAAAGCCCGCGCGTTGAATGGAGAGTGCAGAGCGGAGAGTAAAGAGTGCGAAACAAAGTTGCAGAAGACGCGGGCGTTAGCAAGGGCGATATCCGGAACGCATCCTGAAACAGAAAACCGTATGCCGGAAGATACTTGCGTTCGTGTGTTCCTATTTATGGTTCGCTATCGCCCTTGCTGACGCGCGGGCTTTTGCAACTTGGCGTCTGCGTTGTAAGGATGTCGCTATCGCCCTTGCTAACGCGCGCGTGTTGCGCAAAAGAGAGTGCTGATCGGAGGGTAAGAAGCGTGAAACAAAGTTGCAGAAGCCCGCGCGTAAGCAAGGGCGATATCCGGAACGTGGGCTCAAACAGAAAACCGTATGCCGGAAGATACTTGCGTTCGTGTGTTCCTAATTATGGTCCGCTATCGCCCTTGCTGACGCGCGGGCTTTTGCAACTTGGCGTCTGCGTTGTAAGGATGTCGCTATCGCCCTTGCTAACGCGCGCGTCTTCTGCGTCTTGGTGCTTGCGTTCGTGTGTTCCTATTTATGGTTATGTCGCCTCACTATCTCCGCGTCTCGGCGTCTCTGCGTTGAAATATTTCCCGCAAAGCCGCAGAGCACGCCAAGGAACGCAAAGCCCTGGCCCCGATGAGTTTGAAATCATCGACGGCTGAAAGTAATCTAAAACGTCGGTTTTCTCATTTTAGGACGCGATAGTTTTACTTTCTTAAGATGCACATTCCTACCGTTCTCGCGGCAAACGTAGAACATTTCCAGGTCCTGGTCGCTTTGTTCCTGATGCTGGCGGCTGCCAAGCTGATGGCGGAGATATTCGAACGTCTGCGGCAGCCGGCGGTGGTCGGCGAGATCCTGGCGGGCGTCATCATCGGCCCCAGCGTACTGGCGCTGGTAAAACCCGACGACATCATCAGCATCATCGCGGAGTTCGGCGTTATCTTTTTGCTTTTCAACGTCGGGCTCGAGACGAAGCCGCAGTCCATTTTCAAGGTCGGCGGGCGTGCGACGGCGGTCGGCGTGTTGGGCGTGATACTGCCGTTCGTCGCGGGCTATTTCATAGCGCTCGCGTGGGAAGGGAATTTCGCCGAAGCGATGTTCATCGGTGCGGCACTTGTCGCGACATCGGTCGGCATTACGGCGCGCGTGCTCGGCAGCATGGGCCTGCTCGATACCGATACGGCAAAGATCATCTTGGGTGCCGCCGTCATCGACGACATTCTCGGCCTCATTATATTGTCGCTCGTCTCGTCCGTCAGCAAGGGCAGCGTCAGCCCTGCGGCCCTGGCAAAGACCGCGGCGGCGGCGATCGCGTTCACGGTATTCGTGGCGCTCGTCGGTTCGCGGGTCATCAACCGGCTCGCTCCCCGCATCGCAAAACTTAAGCTCGACAAACCTTTCTTCACGCTCGGGCTGATATTGTGTTTCGGCCTGTCGGTCGCATCGGCCTATGTGGGCGTGGCGGCGATCATCGGAGCGTTCCTCGCGGGTATGGCGCTCGCCGAAGCGACCGAAGAGAACCACGGAATGCACAAGCTCACGTCCGGCGTGACGGAGTTTCTGGTGCCGTTCTTCCTCGTGAATATCGGCATGCAGCTCGACCTCAGCATCTTTCGTGAAACGTCAACGGTCGTGCTCGCACTGGTGCTTACGTTCTTTGCGGTGATAACGAAATTCATCGGCTGCGGCCTCGGCGGCTATGGTCTGGGCGCACAAAAAATGGCGCAGATCGGCGTCGGCATGGTCCCGCGAGGCGAGGTCGGTATCGTCGTCGCTCAGATCGGCCTGAGCCTCGGCGTCATCGAACCGCGTTTCTTCGGCGCAGTGCTGTTCATGGCAGTTGCTACAACGCTGATCGCACCGCCTTTCATCAAGTTCTTTTACACGTTCGACCGCGACGGCGACGGCACGCCCGACGAACCCGAAGACGTAGATATTTCCGGTGATTTTGCGCGCATCGGCTGATACGATACGCAACGCAGCCGCGGCGGCGAGCGTCTTACTATTCAAGTAATGATGATGAAGGTGCGTTTCCTATTAACATTTTTTGTGCTCCTTATCGCGGCGACGGCGGCGGCCGCGCAGTCAAAACGCGCGGAACCCGAACCTAATTTCCGTACCATCACGATCATCAGTGAGCCGGGAGCGGTCGTGTGGCTTGACGGCGTGCGTTTCGGCCGTACGAACGAATCCGGCAGGCTCGAGATCAGGACGGTGTCATCGGGCGCGCACAAGCTCCGCGTACGCGCTGACGGTTTTCGCGAATCGAACACCAATATCACCGCCGCACAACGCGGCGAGGTCCGCGTTCCGCTGACAAAGACGACCGACCCGGCCGAGCTTGCTTTTCAGGAAGCGGAAAAGCTCGCATCGCTCGACCGCGAGCAAGCTGTCGAAGCATACCGCCGAGCGACGAAGGTACGTCCCAACTATCCGGAAGCTTATATCGCCATCGCACGACAGCTTTCTGAGATGGGCGAACTCGAAGAAGCACTCGACGCGATAAAGACGGCAAAGCGGTATCGTCCCGGCTACGCCGAAGCGACCGCCGTCGAAGGCCGCATCTATCGTGAGATGGGCGAGGAGGCAAAGGCCATCGCCGCCTTCAAACGCTCGATCACCGAGGGCCGCGGTTTCCAGCCGGAGGCTCATACGGGACTGGGGCTAATATATAAGGATAAAGCCGAGGCTCACGGCTCGGTGGGCGAATTCAACGAGGAAACGGCGGCATACGCCGAAGCCTCCAAAAATCTGCGCATCGCGATAAAACAGCTTTCCGGAGCTCCCGAAGCCTCCGTCATCTATCAGCTTCTCGGCCTTGTTTACGAACGTCAGAACCGCAACAAGGACGCGATCGCCGTCTACGAGGAATTCCTGCGTCTTTATCCGGACAGCAGCGACGCAACGACCGTCCGGTCATTTATCACCCAACTGAAAAAGCTCGACGACGAACAATAAAATCGGTCAAATTGACCAGAAATTTATTCGCGAAACCCCTCACGGGTTTTCTGCGGAAAAGTGTATTGACAGCCGAGAGTTCAACAATGTATTATTAAGTGTCAACGATGTTGTGCATCGTTTACACCTTGGGCCGCACAGTCATTTTGACCTGACAACC
The DNA here is from genome assembly GCA_019639155.1 of Acidobacteriota bacterium. GTDB lineage: Bacteria > Acidobacteriota > Blastocatellia > Pyrinomonadales > Pyrinomonadaceae > OLB17. The sequence goes on from JAHBSJ010000015.1 coordinate 4,299, forward strand.
TCTATACATCAGTTTCCCGCCGTTTGCCCATAAACACTAGGAAACTCCTCGCATACCAATGTCCACAAAACTTGGGGAAATTCTTGTCCGCGAAAACCTCATCACCGCGCAGCAATTGCGCGAAACCCTCGACTTTCAGCGCGAGAACGGCGGACGTCTCGGTTCAAATCTCGTAAGGCTGGGATTTGTTTCCGACGATGTCGTCACCGCGGTTCTCTCCCGCCAATATGGAGTACCGTCCATCAATCTGGAGCTATTTCAGATCGATAAGGACGTGATAATGCTCATTTCTGAAGAGGTCGCGTCGAAATATTCCGTTCTGCCGGTATCAAAGACCGGCGCCACGCTGACGCTCGCGATGGCCGATCCGACGAATGTCTTTGCCATGGACGATATCAAGTTCATGACAGGCCTCAATGTCGAGCCGGTGATCGCTTCGGAATCGTCCATCATTCATGCTGTCGGTAAGTATTACTCCGGCTCGACCGAGATCGATATTTTCGATCAGGCCATTGCTGTTGAGGCCGAAAAGGTAAGTACAAACGGTAAGAACGGCCACGGCTCAAAGAACGGTAAAAGGCCTGAAGCCGGCAAGGTGACCGACGCCGACCTGGACGTTTCGCTGGACAAGTTCGAATTCGGCGCCCATGAAGGCGAGGATTTCGAAGTTGTGGAAGACAATGACGAGATCGATCTGGCCGCACTTGCCAGGGCGAGCGAGGACGCGCCGGTCGTCCGCCTGGTCAACGTCCTTCTCGTGGACAGTCTTCGCCGGGGTGCATCGGACATTCATGTTGAACCGTACGAAAAAGATTTCCGGATCCGTTTCCGTATCGACGGTGTTCTTTACGACGTGATGCATCCGCCCATGAAGATCCGCGATCCGCTCATTTCGCGTCTCAAGATCATGGCGAAGCTCGATATTTCCGAAAAGCGCCTGCCGCAGGACGGACGTATCAAGATCAAGGTAAAGATCGACAACCGCTCGCGGGAACTCGATTTCCGCGTCTCGACCCTGCCGACGCTGTTCGGCGAAAAGGTCGTGCTCCGATTGCTCGATAAAGAAAAGCTGATGCTTGATATGACCAAGCTCGGTTTTGAGCAGGAGAGCCTCGATAAATTCAAGCGTGCGATCTCGAATCCTTACGGAATGGTGCTGGTCACGGGCCCGACCGGTTCGGGTAAAACGAATACGCTTTATTCGGCGCTTCAGGCATTGAATACGCCGGAGACCAACATCATGACGGCCGAAGATCCGGTCGAATTCAATCTGCAGGGCATCAATCAGGTGCAGATGAAAGAGCAGATCGGACTGAATTTCGCGGCCGCACTTCGTTCTTTTCTGCGTCAGGACCCGAACATAGTCCTCGTCGGTGAGATCCGCGACTTCGAAACAGCCGAAATAGCCATTAAGGCTGCGTTGACGGGCCACCTCGTGCTTTCAACGCTGCACACGAACGATGCACCTTCCACCATCTCGCGTCTCGTCAATATGGGTATCGAGCCTTTTCTCGTCGCGACGTCGGTAAACATCATTCAGGCGCAAAGGCTCATCCGCCGCATCTGTTCATCCTGCAAGGAAGAGACTCACGTTCCGCCCGAAGGCCTGGTCGAGATCGGCTTTTCGGCGGAAGAGGCAAAGACGTTAAAGGTCTACAAGGGCCGCGGCTGCCAGTTGTGCAATAACACCGGCTACAAAGGCCGCGTCGGACTGTACGAGGTGATGGAGATCACGGACGAGCTTCGCGAGCTGATCATCATCGGCGCCAGCGCGATGGAATTACGCCGAAAGGCGATCGAATTGGGGATGATCACGCTGCGTGAGTCGGGGCTCTATAAGCTGCGTGAGGGAATTACGACGATCGAAGAGGTAGTGAAGGAAACAGTTCTGTAGGAGTTTGGAGGAAATATGTTGTTCAGAGCGATCGCATTGTCAATGGCACTTCTTGTCGGTATCGGGACGCTGGTACCGCTCGCGACGGATTCGGCGGAGGCCGGCCCGCGAAAGAAGCGCAAGAAACAGGTAACAAAATACAAGAAGTATTCGAAGAAATGGTGGCGTCAGTATCGAGCCCGCCAAAAGAAAAAGCGTGCCCTTCAGGCTCGCAAGCGAGCCTTGCGCCTAAAGCAGCTTCGCCAGGCAAGGCTGCACAGATCCAAAAAAGCGGCTGCGGTCGCGGGCGACAGCGGCCGGAACGCGACGGCTCGTCAACGCGGTAACAGCGGTTCGCAGGCAGTTCTGCCTTCGGGCGATCCGGCACCGAGCGGCTGGCGTGCGACGCAGGCATCACCGGCGGAACTCCAGTTCCGCGTTGATAACTCGTCAGGAGCACAGGTCGGTTCGGCGTCTATCGCCGTTGTCGGCCCGGCTGTCGGCGAAACGCGAGCGACCGGCACGCAGCGGACGATCGGCGGTGTTGCAACGACGGCTCTTCGCCGCGAGGTGATCGACCGCATGATCAAAGAGAATGGCTGGGTCGTGAACGACTACCAGAAAGAGATCGGCGGCCAGCAGGTTTTCGTGGTCGAGGCACAATCGCAATCGCGAAATGGCGCCGTGCAGGCACGCACATTCTATTTCACTGAGGTCGATGGGCGTGTTTACAGCGTCGCGACAAGCTCGCCGGTTCAGGAGCGGGAGCGTCTTGCCGAGGAATCGGAAAAGGTGATCAATTCTCTCAAGAGCCGCGTGCGTCCCGTACAGAGCTCGACGCGTAAAGACTAGTATCGGGCCTCCCACAATTAAAATTATGAGTTACGAACAAGCGACAACACCTGAATCTTCGATCACCTTGCCGGAACTGCTCCGCAAGATGACGGACCTGGGCGGGTCCGACCTCCACCTTTCGACCAATTCGGCGCCGCAGGTCCGTGTGAACGGCCATCTCTCGGCTCTGCCGGGCTTTGCTCCGCTCTCACCGTCAGACACAAAAAGGCTCGCGTATTCGGTGCTGACCGACGCCCAAAAGCACCGGTTCGAAGAGAACCTCGAACTCGATTTCTCATTCGGCCTCAAAGGAATGTCGCGTTTTCGTGCCAATCTTTTCAACCAGAAAGGCGCGGTCGGCGCGGTCTTTCGTGCAATTCCCTACGAGATCAAAACATTCGATGCGTTGGGTTTGCCCACGGTAGTGTCCGATCTGTGCAAGAAGCCTCGCGGACTCGTCCTGGTCACGGGCCCGACCGGTTCCGGTAAATCAACGACGCTGGCGTCCATGATCGACAAGATCAACATCGACCGCCACGACCACATCCTCACCATCGAAGACCCCATCGAGTTCCTCCACAACCACAAGAACTGCGTCGTTAATCAACGCGAGGTCGCCGCTGACACGCATTCGTTCGCGGACGCCCTCAGAACGGCACTTCGCCAGGACCCCGACGTCGTTCTGGTCGGTGAAATGCGAGACCTCGAGACAATCGAGATGGCTCTTCGCATCGCTGAGACAGGCCATCTGACGTTCGCCACACTCCACACGAACTCGGCCTATTCGACCATCAACCGTATCATCGACGTTTTCCCGTCGGCACAGCAGTCGCAGGTCCGAACGCAGCTATCGCTCGTTCTCGAAGGCATCCTTTGTCAATCCCTGCTGCCGAAGGCCTCGGGCGACGGCCGCGTAATGGCGCTCGAAATTCTCGTCCCGAACGCCGCTATCCGCAACCTTATCCGAGAGGATAAGATCCACCAGATCTACTCGATGATGCAGACCGGACAGGACAAATTCGGTATGCAGACCTTCAATCAGGCTCTCGCCACGCTTTATCACAAACGTCAGATCACGCTCGAGGTCGCACTGCAGCGGTCTTCGAACGTCGATGAACTGAAGGAATTGATCGAGCGCGGTTCGGGCATCAACGACGCCTACGGTGCGCGGCCAAAAACCCGTCCCGCAGGCGGCAGCCCTTATTCACAGGCACGGAATATCGGCGAGCGGCCGAATGTCAGCTAAATTTTCGAGGAGTTGAAACGCAAAATGCCAACATACGTTTTCAAAGGAAGAAACCGGCTTAACGAACTGATCGCGGGCGAACGCGAGGCCTCATCGCAGGATGAACTCCGCGCTCTGCTTCGCCGCGAGCAGATCATCTTGACGCAGGCCTCGGAAAAAGGCCGCGAGATCGCCATCCCGAAACTGGGCCGCCGCAAGAAGGTCAAGGCAAAGGAACTGGCCGTTTTCACGCGTCAATTTTCCGTGATGATCGATGCCGGTCTGCCGCTGGTTCAGTGTCTCGACATCCTCGCCGAACAGCAACAGAACCACTTTTTCAAGGACGTTCTGCGTGAGGTTCGCCAAAGCGTTGAAGAGGGTTCGACACTGTTCGCTGCACTCGAAAAGCATCCGAAGGTCTTCGACAATCTCTACACGCATATGGTCGAGGCCGGTGAAACGGGCGGTGTGCTCGACCTGATCCTTCAGCGTCTGGCGACCCTGATCGAAAAGGTCGTCAAACTGAAGCGCAGCATCATTTCCGCATCGATCTATCCGGCGGCGGTCATCGCGGTCGCCATCGGTGCGATCGCCGTTATCATGGTCGTTGTCATTCCGCAGTTCGAGCAGATATTCCTGGGCCTCTTGGGTCCGGGCGAGGCTCTTCCGCTGCCGACGCGCATCGTGATGTCGATAAGCGGTTTCATAGCCGGCTGGGGCGGCATTGCGACGCTTATTACTCTGATAGGAACGGCAGTCGGACTAAAGTTCTATTACAGGACGCCGAAAGGCCGCTGGAACATCGACGCACTTACGCTCAAGATGCCGATCATCGGCAGCATATTGCGCAAGGTGGCCGTCGCTCGTTTCGCCCGCATACTTTCGACGCTGCTGTCGTCTGGCGTGCCTATCCTGCAGTCGCTTGATATCACGGCCAAGACCGCCGGCAACATCATCATCGAGGACGCGATCCTCAAGGTTCGTGCCGGCGTCGAACGCGGTGAGAACTTTGTCGATCCGCTGAAGGCGACCAATGTCTTTCCGCATATGGTCGGCCAGATGATCGGTGTCGGTGAACAGACAGGTGCTCTGGACGCGATGTTGGGCAAGATCGCCGACTTTTACGAAGAAGAGGTCGATACGGCCATCGCTGATCTGCTCGCGATGATCGAGCCGGCACTTATCGCATTTCTCGGTGTGACCATCGGGTCTATCGTTATTGCAATGTACCTTCCGCTCTTCTCGCTCATCGGGAAGCTCGCGGGCGGCGCAAAATAGTCCTTCCCGGGCAAAACAAGGAAAGGCGGAGGCTCGCAAAGAGCGTCCGCCTTTCCTTTTTGATAGGCCGTTGCTAGCGTCCCTGCATCATTCGGTCGACGTATTTGGCGATGACGTCAACCTCGAGATTAACGGCGTCGCCGGGCTGCAGAGCGTGCAGGTTCGTGACCTCCCAGGTCTTAGGAATGACCGCAATGTCGAATTCGCCATCTCTCAGCGAGGCGATGGTCAGACTGATGCCTTCGACCGCGACCGATCCCTTTTCCACGAAATACCTCGACAGCTCGACGGGAAATCGGATAGTGACAGTATAAAAGCCGCCTTCAGAAACCGCTCCGGCAAATTCGCCGCGTCCGTCAACATGGCCCTGAACTATGTGTCCGCTCAGCCGTGTCGTCGGCAGCAGGGCGCGTTCCAGATTGACCTTTGCCCCGGCTGACAGGTCTCCCAGAGTTGTCCTGGCGAGCGTTTCCGGCGAGACGTCTGCGCTAAAGCCGCCGGCATTCGGCTCGAGTGCGGTCAAACACACGCCGTTAACCGCGATCGAATCGCCGGCCTGCGTTCCTACAGTGACAGTATCTGCGGCGATGGCGATCCGCAGCCCGCCCGGGATCTCCGTCAGTCTGCTAACCGCGCCGAGTTCCTCAATGATGCCCGTGAACACGCTTTAGAACCAGGGCTTCTTGTTGATGATGTAGGTGTTCACAAAATCCTCGTCGGATTTCGTCAGGTAGATGATGCCTTCGATCAGGCCCATGATCCCCGGAATGATCAATACGAAACCGAGGATACCGCACGAAATGAACGTTAAGATCAGCCCGACGCCGAGCATTCCGAGATAGATGAAGCCTTCCTGCTGATAGCCGAGTATGAATTTGTGAACGCCGAGCCCGCCGACAAGGATGCCGCATAATCCGGCCGCGAGCTTCTTTTCGGCTCCCGGAATTTGTCCTCCTCTGCTGCCTGCGGGCTGCATCGGCATATGGGGCATCGGAAGCGACATACCGCAATTTGTACAGCGTCCGCCGGTCGCGGCATTCTGAGAACCGCAGTTTGAACAAGTAATGTATTGAGTCTGCATCTTAATGGTCTCCGGTTTTGGAATGGTCGGCTTCTTTGCGATCGCTTTCCGCGGCGAAGTCGTGAAAACACAGCGATTATAGCCGTCCTTTTCCCGAAATGTAAACGACCGCATCGTTTCGTAAGTTTTGTTTTTCTTTTGTCGAAATGTTGAAATCGAATTTATGACCGAGACGGCGCAACAGGCTCCGACGCCGCCTTCGATACGCTACCTTCCCGACGGCAGCCCAGACAACCGCTCGCTGGCGGACATCGTCGAATGGTTCCTGAATTTCGACGAACGGACCGCTCGTATGCGGCACCCGCATACGGAAGAACTTTTTCAGTGGAAACAGATAGATGACGAAGAGAACGGCGTCGGCACGTATCCTTTCCCTAACGCCGAGGCACGTTTTGCCGTTGGAACGATACAGGCGCTTTATGAGAATAATTCCGAGCCGCTGCTCAAACTTTGGATCACTGACGTTTTGAACGCACTGCATCAGGCACGCGAGACCAAGGCGGAGCTCGCGACGGCATACGGCCTCGACGCCGACCTCGAAAGCTCAGCGGTCGAACGGGCCGGAAAGATACCCACGCGCACAGAACGCCGTCTTTATCTTTCAAGCTGCTGGCTCGAAGCTCTTTGCACCGCTGAGGCACGCGTGCTTGGCTGGCTGTATCAGGAAATTTACGGAAAGGTCTTCGCCCCTTGATCTATCTGAAAGTTTCACACTGCCGCATATCGCCGGACTGCATTCCGCGTGTGAACCACTGCATACGCTGCTGTGCTGTGCCATGCGAGAAGGATTCGGGCACGACGTAGCCCTGCGTCCGCTTTTGTATGACGTCGTCACCTACGGCCGCCGCGGCACGAAGGGCTTCTTCGGGATCGCCTTTTTCCAGACGCCCCTGCTTTGCAGCAAAATTCGCCCATACGCCCGCGTAACAATCCGCCTGAAGTTCCAAGGCTACCGATAACTGATTGTTCTGCCCGGCACGCTGAACTTTTGACATCACGCCGGTCAGGTTTTGTATGTGATGGCCGAATTCGTGTGCGATGACGTAGGCTTGGGCGAAATCGCCGGGAGCTTTGAACTCCCGCCGTAGTTCGTCAAAGAAAGCGAAATCCAAATAAAGTTTGTTGTCGCCGGGGCAATAAAACGGCCCGGAAGCAGCCGACGCGTAACCGCATGCTGACGAAACTTGGCCCGTGAAAAGCACGAGTTTCGGGTCCTGATAGAGGGCTCGCGACTGAGCAGGCAAGATCTGCCGCCACGCATCTTCCAGATTGCCCATGATCGCACCGACGAATTGGCGGTTCTCGTCTTCAGGATTTGTCCTATTCGCTGCCGGTGCGGACTCCTGAATCTGCTGCTGCTCGGTCGCGAACTGCAATAGCTGCGTCGGATCGCCGCCGCAGAGCATTATTGCCACCGCCAACAACACTATGCCTATCCCGCCGCCTGCGATCGCCGTGCCGCGGATTCCGCGTCTGTCCTCGATGTTCGAACTTTGCCTCTGGTCCCGCCAACGCATAAAACGCCCTCCGTGTTGCTTTTGATATTCGCATTCTAGCACCGCAGATCGCACCGTTGAAGCCAAGAGCCCGCCGAATAATGTTAAATCGGTCGCAAACTCTTGACACGGCGAGATTTAGCAGACTATGATTCCCTCGACGAAGTTGGTTTAGTTTTTCTCTCAGTGGTTTCTGATCCGTAGGAGGGACTAGTGATCAAGCTTGACATCGTAAATCTGGTCGCCGACCGCACCGGTGTGCCGAAGCAAAAAGCCGAGCAGGTAGTTGATTCGCTTTTTGAGGCAATGAAGGATGCGCTCGCGGCCGGAAAACGGATCGAGCTGCGAGGATTCGGTGTCTTTGTGGTAAAGCCGAGAAAACGCGGCGTCGGTCGCAATCCGAGGACCGGAACGGAAGTTCCCATACCGGCCGGAAAGACCATCCGCTTCAAACCGGGCAAGGAGTTGACGCCCAAGGCGGTCGGTTAGCATTTGCATTAGTTACAAGATGTCCCGGGCAGTGATATCATCATATCGCGGCCCGGGATTGTTGTTTTCGAGGCCTGAAAACATCAGATGACAGAACCCGGATCGCTGGAACCGCAATTTGAATTCGATCGGCCCGTCCTGCGGCCGAAGCCTTCCACTTGGTTCAAACATTTACTGCTGCTCGGGATCACTTTCTGCACCGCGACGGTCGCCGGCACGCTCTTTCCATTCGGCAGGTTCGACGCGTTCCCGATCGCTGATCCGCAGACTTTTGGCGAGCTGGTCAACCTCTTCATCTCTCTGCCGTTCTACTATCTCGTGCTGGTATTTGCGGCGGTCCAAAACCTCTTTGCAGATCCCGCAAATCTCATCTACGGCCTCAGCTTTTCCGTTTCGCTGCTCTTTATTCTGATCAGCCATGAAATGGGGCACTACATAGCCTGCCGCATTTATCGCGTGGACGCGACGCTGCCTTTCTTCATACCGACGCCGCCGATGATAGGGCCGGCGGGAACCTTCGGTGCGTTTATAAAGATACTGTCGCCGATGCCATCGCGGCGCGCTGTTTTCGACATCGGCGTCGCAGGGCCGATCGCGGGCTTTATCGCACTGATACCTGTCGCTCTGATCGGATTGGCAACGATGGAAACGGTGTCGCCGGCGCGCCTGGCTGACGCGACGGGCACGCTCGTTTTCACCGATCCGCTTCTGATGCGGCTGTTCGCTCTCGGGTTCGGGATCGACCTCAATTTCGGCGTCGGCAATGCGTTCTATTTCGCCGCGTGGGTCGGACTGCTGGTCACCGCTCTAAATTTGATCCCGTCCGGCCAACTGGACGGCGGTCACGCAATTTACGCCGTTTTTGGTGAGAAAGTGCATTTCTGGACGGGCCGTATCGCGTTCGTGGTGATGTCGCTGCTTTCGATCGCGGGTATTTATTTCTTCAACAGCCCAAGCGGACTTCTGATCGCGGTGATATTAGGAATAATGATGCGTATCCCGCACCCGCGGCCTGTTGATCAAACGCCGCTCGACGGCAAACGCAAACTTATCGCGTTCCTGACGCTGGTGATCTTTGCGCTGTGCTTTGTGCCGTTCCCGATAAAGATCAGTTAGCAATAAGCAGTGAGCGGTTAGCAGTTAGCAGTAAGACGTCGATAGATTCCGGCCACCGGCCACCGACCACTTCTACGCTGCTGCCGGCAGCATTCCCTTGATCTCTTTGACCATTTTTTCGACGTCCGTCTGGCCTTCGAGTGCGATCATGAAAAAGTCGTAACTCGTCTTGAAGCAGACGATACCGTTACCGAAGAACCACACGCCTTCGAGCAGCGGATTGCCGCCGATTATCGTGCCGATAGGAAAGCCCGTCAATGAGCCGGGGTTGAAGATGTTAGACATCAGCACCGCACCCGAAGCGAACGAGAATGCGCCGAGCAGCGGAGCACCCACTCGTTTTGCGACGTCGCGTTCAAATTCGTACTGAGCCGTGTCGGCTTCCGACAGACGGCCCGCGGCGATCAGTTCTTCGCGGCGTTTCAGATAGCCGTCGAAATTATCGGCGAGCATCTTGACCGTATACGTCGGGATCGCGGAATTCAGCAGCCAATGCGACGAAAGACCTGTAAAGATAATTCCCAATCCTGCGCCGACGGCCATCGCCGCACCGGTCGTCGCGGCACGAGCAGGGTCCTCGCGGACCCAATCGGCGCCTTTGCTTGCGGCTTTCATGGCGGAATCTAAGGTCGAGGACATGCTGGCGCCGAAACCGACCATTTTCGCCACGCGTTTTGCGTTCGTGCCGACGGTGTCGGCGGCATCACCTACGAAGTCGCCCGCTTTTTCCGCAGCGTCCACGACAACGCCGCCCGCCTTCGAGCCTGCGTCGGCCGCCGCATCGCGGACAGGTTCGCTGACATTCCAAGCGGACTTGACCGCACCGCTCGCGGTCGACGCAATGTCTTCCGCGACCTTGACCGCCTGCTTGCCGATGTCGGATCGCTCGGCCTCGGTCTTCACGTAATCGGCCCCTTTCTGCGCGGTATCTACTATCGCACGGGCACCTTCCTCGATCTTATCCTTCAGCCCGAGCTGTGCGTCGATCTCCTCAAATTTCTCCGTCGCCCGTTTCTGCCAACTTTCAAACTTCTCTTTGTAATCCGTCATAGCTGCCTCCGTCCGCAATAGTATTTTACGCTTTTTTTCGTGCGTTAGTTCCTTTGTTGAAAACTTGGAACTACGGCAATGCCTCCGCAAAGGTCCTGCATTTTTGTTATCCTACGGATTTGGATCCCAGAAAGAGGCTGCTATAAAGATGCTGATAGTAAAATGCCCCGAGTGCGGGAAAGACGTTGATCTTCACTCTAGCGAGTTTCGGCCGTTCTGTTCGGAACGCTGCAAGCTGCTCGATTTCGGCGCGTGGGCGGACGAGAGCTACAGCCTGCCCGCCGAAGCAACTTCGCTGTCAGAAGATGACATCGAAGCCGTCGAACGGGCTCAGAGGGACAAATGAATATGGCATCGCTTTTAATATTCGATATGGCTCCCGTTGGCGGCGGGCTGATCGTATTCGCGGTCTTGGCGATGATCTTTGCGGCGGCGGCGATCGCATTCATCGCTTACAAGGTGCTTGCAAAGACCGTCAAGATGACGGCTCGTGTGATAATTGCCGCTGTGATGTTTCTCATCCTGTCAGGCGGCGGATCTGCTCTATGGTATTGGACAAGATCGGAGCCGCCAAGACCCGCCAACCGGCAGCCTGTCAAGGGCACATCACCGCGATAAATGTCGAAAGACGCGACCGCAGAGAATAACGGCGGATGGCGGCGCTATCTGCGGATGCCGCGGAACGTCGTGGCGCTGAGCGCGGTCGCGTTCCTCAATGATGTTTCCAGCGAGATAATCTATCCGCTCCTTCCGGCCTTCCTTTTTCTGAGCCTCGGAGCGACACCTTTCGTCATCGGCCTGATCGAAGGCTTTGCCGAATCCGTCTCGAGCCTGCTCAAGCTCGTTTCAGGCTATCTAAGCGACAAATTCAACAAACGCAAGCTGCCGGTATTTCTCGGATATTCTCTGGCGGCTTTGACGCGGCCGCTTCTTGCGTTTGCGACGAGCTGGCCGCAGGTGCTTGTGGTCAGAATGGCGGACCGCACGGGAAAAGGTATCCGCGGGGCGCCACGCGATGCTCTTATCGCGGAAAGCGTCCACAAGAATGAGCGTGGTTTTGCGTTCGGCTTCAACCGTGCCGCGGATCACCTAGGGGCAGTTTTTGGTCCCGTTGCGGCGTTCTTTTTGTTATGGCTTTTTGCGGCCGATCCCGAAAATCCTGCTATCGGCGAATATCAAAAAGTGTTTTTGGTCGCGGCCCTCCCCGTCGTGATCGGGCTGTTTGTCATAGCAGTTTTCGTGCGGGAAAAGGACGCTGCCGTTTCGCCGCACGAGGCCTCGGAACCGATAAAATTTTCTCTAAAAGGCTTCGACGGCAACTTCAAACGCTTTCTGTTCGTTATCGCACTTTTCACTCTGTCGAACTCGACCGACGCGTTCTTGCTGCTGCGGGCGGCGGACGCGGGCGTTTCGCCGGTCGAGATACCGCTGCTGTGGATGACGCTGCATCTCAGCAAGGTCGCGAGTTCGCTTGTCGGCGGCGACCTGTCAGACCGGCTCGGCCGCAAAAAGGTGATAATCGCGGGTTGGCTGGTTTACGCGGCAGTTTATGCGGGTTTCGCTTTTGTCGATTCTGCGTGGCAGGTATGGGCGTTGTTCATCATTTACGGCGTTTATTTCGGCCTGACCGAAGGCGTCGAAAAAGCTTTCGTCGCAGACATGGTGGGCGAACGGCTACGCGGCACGGCATACGGGCTTTACAACCTCGCCTTCGGGATCACGGTCTTTCCTGCGTCCCTGCTGTTCGGGTTGATCTGGTATGAATATGGGGCGCCGTCAGCATTCCTGACAAGCGCCCTCATATCATTCGCGGCCATCGGGCTGATCACTACCGTGAGGCCCGCTCACCGGCATTAATTAACGAAAGCCAAAACCGCCGTCGTTGAGTCGTATCGAGTTCAGCATATTGCGGAACGTGTTCTGATAACGCGACAGCTGATCTTCCGGTGCAACCGATGCAACGTAAAACAACTCACCGTTTCGCAGCATCGTTGTGTGGATATAAACGACCTCGGTGCGGCCCGTTATCGGAGAACGGCCTGCGAGGGTGGTCGTCGCGCCTTGGCGGCCGGCGACGGTCGTCCGCGAGAACTGGTCACGCTGACGCAGGAAGCTGTTCGCCTGCAAGATGCCGCGGACGTACTCTTCGGTGTCGTTCTCCAATCGCTGAGTTTGGCCGCGATAAATGCCGAACATCGCACCATGCGTGATGCCCTGGTCGCCGAAAGCACCGTCCGGAGCGAACATCACGCTGTCGCCCGACGGAAAATCACGCCAGTTCGTCGGCACGTTCACGCGAAGCCAATTCAGGCCGGAGTAAGTGCGAACCCGTGTTGACGGAAACTGTACGTTATTCGAATAACGCCCCGACGCAGTGGGGTTTTGACCGCCTTGCCCCTGCCCGGCTTTGTAGTCGCGCTCGATCTCAGCCATTGTTCGTGCGGGCGGCATCGAACGCAGCCTTTCCTGAATTCTGCCGAATGCACGCGGGTCGTTATTGGGGACGTTTCGAATGGTCAGATACTGCGCTTCGCGGTTTATCTTCTCGAAACGATTGCCGGGATCGGGATGCGATGACAGCCATTCCGGGCCTCCGCGTCCTTTGCCTTCCTCAGCGATGGTGCGGAAAACATTTGCGAGGTCTCGCGGATCGTATCCCGCGTTAGCCATTATCTGCGCGCCCAATATGTCGGATTGGGTCTCATATTCGCGGCTGTATTTTGTCATCCACGCCGCGGCGCCGAGCATGCCCAGTTGGGCACCGGTCTGTCCGCCAAGGATCGCGCCGCCGATGATCATGCCGAGCATGCCGAGCGTATTCTTGGCGCTCGATTGTTTCGTAGCCTGTGCCGTGGCATGGCGGAGCGCCACGTGCGAGATCTCGTGCGCCATCACGCCTGCCATCTCGCCTTCGTTGCGAGCTTTCTCGATCATGCCGCGGTTCACGTACATCGGGCCGCCCGGCAGAGCGAAGGCATTAAGGTCGCTGGCATTTACGATCTGGAAACGGTAGTTGAACGCCGGTTCATTGAATTGCCGCGGGATCGCATTCACCAAACGGCTGCCGATCCGCTGCACATAGTCGACGGCCTCTCGGTCACTAAGCAGCGGAAACTGCTGTTCGACCTGAACCGCCGCATCGCGGCCGAGCTTGATGTCTTCCTCGACCTTGTACTTGTTCTTCGGCATGCTGACCTGCGTCTGCTGGCCGAGCACTAGCATCGGCGTAGCCGCTATAACGACCGCCAAAAGGCCGGCTATTTGTTTTTTGATCATAAATGTACTTTTCATAATGCCCTCCGAATATCAAATGAAATTACTTTAAATGGAAGCCGGTTGGCAAAGATAAGATGAGGCTGTCCCTCAGCCCGGTTCGCCGTAAAATTCGGCGCAGTCCTGCTGAGGGAGCGGCAGCGAAGGTATGGGTCTTCAGTGATAGGTAGCGTAAACCGGCTGTTCGATGTTAAGAGAATCAAGCCGGCGTGGGCAGCGGTCGGCGTCAAAGTTCAGCGCCGTTCTGACCTTTCCGAGCAAAGCGACGACCTCGCTGGCGTCGATCTTTTGGCTATACATTCTTTCCACCAGAAAGGCAAAAACGAGATCATTGTCCAAATCGTCGATCAGATCCATGGGTCCTCCGTTGAGCTTATGAGCCGAAGATTAGCACAACTGCCGCGACCCGCCTAGCCGAGAAAAGCCCTTGCGATGTTAACAAAATGTTAACAATTCCGTTCGCCGACAACGCGCATAAATTGATTCGGGTTTACACTCTTAGACGAATCGGCAAAACGTCGGCTTTGTGCCCGAAAAATGCCGTTTTGTTTTTTAGTGGATTCGATGGCCTTGCTTATTAGGAATATTGGAGAACGCTTCGCGGTCAGGATCGTCGCGGCCTCGATCGTTGCGGCCCTTGCAGTCACGCTTCCCGGATGCTTCAGCGGCCGGCAAGGACGCGGTGATGTGATCAAGATGCAGGGTGCGGGCTCGTCGTTCATCAGCCCGCTGATGCAGAAATGGGTGCATGAATTCGGCTATCTCAATCCGAACGTCAAGATCGATTTTCAGTCGATCGGTTCCGGAGGCGGCATTAAACAATCGAAGGAACGGACGATAAATTTCGGCGCGACCGACATCGCGATGAAAGATGACGACCTGGCTACGGCTGACGGCCAGATGCTGCACATTCCGGTCATCCTTGGTGCGGTGGTGCTTACGTACAATCTGGAGCAGGTCAGTGTTCCTCTGAAGCTTTCGTCCGATACCATCGCGGATATCTTTCTCGGCAAGATAAAACGCTGGGACGATGACCGCATCAAAGCGGACAATCCCGGTGTTGATCTGCCGCCCGTCGATCTGACGGTCGTGCATCGTTCTGACGGCAGCGGCACGTCCGCCGTTTTTACGAACTACCTTTGCAAGGTCAGCCCCGAATGGAAAGAAAAGGTCGGTGAGGGAACCAGCCCAAGCTGGCCCGTCGGCCTCGGCGGCAAGGGCAACGAAGGCGTGACGGGACAGATCAAGCAGACGCCGAACACCATCGGTTACGTCGAATACGCTTACGCCGTAAAGAACAAGCTGCCTGTCGCCGAGATAAAGAACAAGGCAGGCAACTTCGTTGTGCCGACCTTTGAGGCGGTAACGGCAGCGGCCGCGGAAACTCTGGAACAGACGCCCGAAGACCTTCGTGTGACAATAACTAACGCTGCCGGAGCGGACGTCTATCCGATATCCAGCTACGTTTATATTCTGGTTTACCGAGAGCAGAGCGACCCGCGTGTTCGCGACACGCTGGTAGATTTTCTGACGTGGAGCATCAACGAAGGCCAGCGTTTCGCCAAGCCGCTTTACTACGCTCCCTTGCCCGCAGGAATGGTGCAGCGGGCGACCGCAAAGATCGCATTGCTGAAAGGAGGAGCGGCGGCAACGCCTGAACCCGCAAAACAGTGAATACCGCGGCACGGTCAAAATTCTTATCGGGCGACACGTTTTTCCGGCTCGCCCTGGCATCGTGCGCGTCGCTGATCCTTTTGATCGTGATCGGCATGGTCGTCGTGATGACGAACAATTCGTGGCTGTCGATCAAGGAATTCGGGATCGGCTTTCTTTACGGCACGACCTGGGATCCGATAAAGGGACAGTTCGGCGCATTGCCTTTCATCTACGGCACTATCGTCTCGGCACTGCTGGCGGTCCTCATCGCGACGCCGCTTTCTATCGCGGTGGCGATATTTTTCGTCGAACAGGCACCAAAGAGCATCGCTCGGCCGATGGCGTTTCTCGTCGAACTGCTTGCCGCTATCCCGTCGGTGGTATACGGACTGTGGGCGATCTTTGTATTGGCTCCATTCCTCCGGGAGTACGTCTATCCGCCGCTGCAGACATATCTAGGATGGCTTCCGTTCTTCAGCGGTTCGGCGACCGGCCTCGGTATGCTTACGGGCGGCATTATTTTGGCCATAATGATAACGCCGATCATCACGGCGGTCGTCCGCGACGTCCTCGAAGCCGTACCGATGACCCAGCGTGAAGCGGCGCTCGCACTCGGTGCGACGGATTGGGAGAAAACGCGCATCGTCCTGGCGAACGCGTCGTCCGGGATCGCAGGTGCCGTTATTCTCGGCCTCGGCCGGGCGATCGGCGAAACGATGGCGATCACGATGGTCATCGGCAATCGACCCCAGATCTCCGCGTCGCTTTTCGAGCCCGGATATACCATAGCCTCGGTCATCGCTAATGAATTTACTGAAGCAACGGGCGAACTGTACATCAGTGCGCTGGTTGAGATGTGTCTGATACTTTTCGTCGTTACGTTCGTCGTGAATGCGTTTGCCAAGCTTTTGATACTGAGTGTGGGGAATAAGAATACGGCCGCAGGTTAGGGTATGGACAGCAGGAGAATAGTGAATTCAATTGCAACGATCACGACCGCGGTGGCCGCGTTCGCGGTGGTCGGCGTTCTGGTGATCATACTCAGCTACATTTCATACCAGGGCGTCTCATCGCTCAGTTGGCAGTTCCTGGTCGAAACACCGAAGCCCGTGGGCGAAGGCGGCGGCATCGGCAACGCTATCGTCGGTTCGCTGATAATGCTGGGGCTGGCGTCGCTGCTCGGTGTGCCGATCGGCGTCGCGGTGGGGACGTATCTATCGGAAATGGGCGACGGATGGTTCGGCACGACCGTTCGCTTTGTTGCGGATACGCTGATCGGCGTGCCTTCGATCGTGTTCGGCGTATTTATTTATGCTCTGGTCGTTTTGCAGCAGGGATATTTTTCGACGCTGGCGGGCTCGCTCGCATTGGCTCTCATAATGATCCCGATCATCACGCGGACGACCGAAGAGATGACAAAACTGGTGCCGAAGACCATGCGCGAAGGTGCACTTGCTCTCGGCGCACCGCAATGGCGCGTCACGCTCGACATCGTTCTGCCCGCCGCATTGTCGGGCATCGCAACGGGCGTCATGCTGGCGGTCGCACGTGTTCTCGGCGAAACGGCTCCGCTGCTTTTCACCGCATTCGGCAGCCGTTTTTACAATATTTACCTCGACGAGCCGATGGCCTCGTTGACGGTGCAGATCTACAATTACGCCATTTCGCCCTTTGACGAATGGCACGACAAGGCCTGGGCCGCAACGATGGTATTGGTCGGGATGATACTCCTGATCAATATTACGATGCGTTATGTAACACGAAAACGTTACTGAACCGAGGCAATTATGAAAAACGATGAGTAAGATCAGCGTTACAGACCTGAATTTCTATTACGGCAAAGCGCAGGCGCTTTACAATATCTCCATCGAGATACCGGAGCGCGAGGTGGTTGCGTTCATCGGCCCTTCGGGCTGCGGCAAATCCACATTCCTGCGCACGCTCAACCGTATGAACGACACCATTCCGCTGACGCGTGCCGAAGGCAAGGTGCTGATCGACGGCGAGGACATATATCGGCCGAACACCGACGTCGTAAAACTGCGTCGCCGTGTAGGAATGGTCTTTCAAAAATCGAATCCTTTCCCGAAATCGATCTTTGAGAACGTCGCATACGGCATTCGCATAAACCGCATTCATTCGGACAAGGCCGACCTGAATGGACGCGTCGAAAAAGCCCTGCGCGACGCCGCTCTTTGGGAAGAGGTAAAGGACCGCCTTCAAAGTTCCGCGTTCGGCTTGTCCGGCGGACAGCAGCAGCGGCTTTGCATCGCTCGCGCTCTCGCGGTCCAGCCGGAGGTCGTTCTGATGGACGAACCGGCGTCCGCACTCGACCCTTCTGCAACGCAGAAGATCGAGGAATTGGTCGTTCAGCTAAAACAGCAGTACACCATCGTCATCGTCACGCACAACATGCAGCAGGCGGCTCGCGTTTCGGACAGAACGGCTTTCTTTATGCTGGGCAAGCTCATCGAATACAACCCGACGCAGAAGATGTTTACCAATCCCGACGAGCAGCTCACGGAAGACTATATTACGGGCAGATTCGGATAATTTGATATCCAAAGCCCGCGGCTTGTGTTACATTATTGTTAATTTTTGCAATGGAAACTCGGATCATAGATCAGCAATTAGGCGTTTTAAGGGACAAGATCCTGCTGCTCGGCGGAGCGACGGAGGCCGCGGTCACGCGTGCGATGGATTCGCTGATCAACCGCGACAGCGAACTCGCGAAACGCGTGCTTGATGAGGACACCATCATCAACCAAATGGAGCTAGATATCGACCGCATGAGCATCGAAATACTCGCTCTGCAGCAGCCTGCGGCGCATGATCTGCGGTTCGTTATCTCCGTCGCAAAGATCACGCCCGTTCTCGAACGCATCGCCGACCACGCCAGCAATATCGCCGAATCGGTGCTTGTGCTGAACTCGCAGCCCGAGGTGCGTCAGTTCGTCGAGTTTCGCCTGATGTCCACCACTGCTTCGGAAATGCTGCAGGCGGCACTCGACGCGTTCACGGCCGAGGATTCCCAAGTTTCCCGCGAGGTCATCAAACGCGACAAGGAGATCGACGAGAACTACAAGAAGGTCTTTAATCAGCTCATCGAAATGATGATCGACGATCCATCTACAACGACCAGCGCCGCACATCTGCTGTTCGTCGCAAAACACCTCGAACGCATCGGCGACTACGTCAAGGATATCTGCGAACTAAACGTCTATCTCCGCGAGGCCGTCTTTATCAAACACGGTTCCAGAACCTAGGCTTTCCGCGGCGATCGATTTGCTTGCCTTGACGCCTTCAAAGTGCCATCATTTTCGTGATGTCAGCAGTATTGGAAGCTACACGCGAGCTCGAAGAGTATCTTGTTCTTTCGGATCAGGAAATAGCCGAACGCATCGGATCCGCACGCGAGGCCTTGGGCCCGCGTGTCGTCATTTTGGGCCACCATTATCAACGTGACGACGTTATTCGACACGCCGATCTGTTCGGAGATTCATACCAGTTGTCGCTGATGGCGTCGCAGACAGACGCCGATTACATCGTCTTTTGCGGCGTGCATTTTATGGCAGAATCGGCGAATGTCGTCGGCAAACCGTCGCAGCGTGTGATCTTGCCCGATCTCGGCGCGGGCTGCTCGATGGCAGATATGGCGAACATTGATCAGGTCGAGGACTCGTGGGAGCAGCTACGCGATATCGGCGTGTTGGACAGCAAGGTCGCGCCGATCACCTATATGAATTCGACCGCCGCGATCAAGGCATTCTGCGGCCGCAATGAAGGCGTCGTCTGCACCTCGTCGAATGCCGTGCCTCTATTCGATATTTACCTGAAAGAGTACGACAAGATGTTCTTCTTTCCGGACCAGCATCTTGGCCGCAATACAGGTGCGAAATTCGGCATTCCGCTAGACAAGATGGTCGTATGGAATCCGCACGAGGAGCTGGGCGGCAACACGCCCGAGCAGCTTCACGATGCAAAGCTGATACTCTGGCGCGGACATTGTTCGGTGCACGGGCGTTTCAAGCCGTGGCACGTGGACAAGATCCGAGAAGAGGTTCCCGGCGTAAAGGTGCTTGTGCATCCTGAATGCACTCGCGAGGTGGTCGAGAAAAGCGACCTAGACGGTTCGACGAGTTTTATTATCAAAACCGTCGAAAACGCACCGGCCGGCTCGAAGTGGGCGATCGGGACCGAGGTAAATCTGGTAAATCGCCTCGCAAAGCGGTTTCCCGATCAGGAAATTCACCTGCTCGCCCCCGATCTGTGTATGTGTGCGACGATGTATCGTATCGCACCGCAGAATCTGGCGTGGGCGATGGAAAATCTGGCCGACGGCGTCGTCGTGAACGAGATAATAGTTGACGACGAGACCAAGCATTACGCCGGCATCGCGCTTGACCGCATGATCAGCATGACCGAGCGGCCCGGTTGACCGCCGCAAGTTTTGCTGCTGTTTTACGTTCTCTTAAATGCAGGGCACGATGTCATTTTTTGACGCGCCCTGCCGATATTATTTGCATCGAAGACATAAAAAAGGTGGAAATTATGACAAAGCTATTTACAAGTTTATTTGCATTATTGATCGTTTTCGCGGGTTCCGCAGCGGCACAGACGTCGTGGCTCGATCGTCCGCTAAATAATTGGAACCGTGCGAACGCCAGCGTTCCGGCGGCTCCCCGCGGCGGGTTGATCGAAGGCATCTGCCGCGAACAGATACGCACGCCCGAAAGCCTCGTCGATCGAGCCGTCACACAGCGCGGCTGGTCGCTTTACGGTCCGGCATATGTTTTCGGTTCGACGACCGTAGTGACCGGTATGGCGGGCGTTGACGGCATGTGCCGCCCGACGCAATACAATGGATTTGTTTTTGTCGGCACACGATTTGTCGGAACTCTCGCACCTCAGCCGGTCGATGCACGCACCGACGGTTCTTTTGGGAGCATCTTTCTCAATAGCAGAAATTCGCTAATGGTCGAATTTGCACGCTACACCTCGAACGACGCGCTTTGCTGCCCTTCGCAGACCAGCCTGGTCACGTATTCGATTTCCGTCGGGACGGCGCCGATCCTGAAAGCGGACGACGTCAGCACTTCGCAGGTTTGCAATGACGGCCAGATGCAGACGATGGACAACGTCGTTTCGGGAACAGTGACATATCGCTCGCGAATGGCACTTCCGCCGAACGCCGTTTTGACGGTTCGCCTGGTAGATGTATCGCGTGCCGATGCTCCGTCTGTAACCATTGCCGAACAGCGTCTCGACACCGCCGGCAGGCAAGTCCCGTTCAATTGGGACATGGCATACGACCGTTCAAAGATCGTCGAGCGCAACCGCTATTCGATCCAGGCCGAGATCCGCGACGGCGGCCGCTTGCTCTTCATCACGGATACGAATTATCCCGTGATCACGCAGGGAAACCCGCGCGTCGTTGATGTCGAGGTCGTTCCCGTAGGCGGCGGTGTGATCCAGCCAACGCAGGGCAGCGGCATTATCCGCGGCACGGTCAGCTATATGCAGCGGATCGCCATCGGGCCGGATTCGGAAGTTCGCGTGAAATTGGTCGATTCTGCCGATCCGAACGGACGCCCCGTGTCCGAGGTCTCAGTTCCGACCAACGGCCGTCAGGTCCCGATCCCTTTCGAGCTTCGCTATGAGCCGCGCGACATAAACCGCCAGCGTAATTACGAACTTCACGCTGAGATCTACACGAACGGCGTTCTGCGTTTCCGCTCGGAGACAGGCGAGCGCGTTCAACTCCGCAATAACGTGACGCAGGGTGTTTCGCTCATCGTTCAGATGGCACGCGAAGAGCCGCAGGTGATAACCGGACGCACGCTCAATCTGTCGGCCATCGGCACCGGCTCGATAAAGATCGGCGACCGCAATCCCGGTTTCGTCATTCGCGTAACATCGACCGTAGCATCTGACGGCACGGCAAATGTCGGCATCTCGACCATCTCATCGACCACGCCTTTCCGCGGCAAGCTCGTTTATATCGACGAAAATACTCTGCGGATCTTGGTTGACAGTTCAGGCAACGCGGATGCGTCCGGCGAGATCGAGATCCGTTTTCAGGGAACCCGAATAACCTCGGTCTCATCTAAGGATCTGATGCTCGACGGCCAAGCAACGACGGTCAGTTTCTAGTTCCATCCCAGACATTGATCAAAGCGCGGGCATCAACGCCCGCGCTTTTTTTCATTTGGCGAACCTTATGGATCGGAAGACCCCGCGAAGACGCAGCGGCTTTTCGGTGACGAAAAAAAGTGCTTGCTTTATTCACTACGGTAAAACAAAATACAAAAACTGTACCTTCAGAGATGCGGCATGATGCGAGGGGTTTATATTCGCGCATGCGTTCGCCATTTCGGCTAAAACGCGATCGATATACCGAAGAGCAAGACGATCGGAGGAAATAAAAACATGCTGACCCGAGTATTTAGAAGCCTTGTATTTACATTACTCTTTCTGTCTCCTTCTGCCGGAGCACACGCGCAGTTTTCGGAGGACATTAGATGGCTGACGGACCTTGTCAACAATGCTCAGCCCAAAACTTTGGATGACCGGACGAACTTATTCGATCAGATCATCCAACGGCTCGGACCGCATGCTTCCTCGGATGGCGACGTGCGAGCACTTATCCGCACGATCGAGGTTGCAAACGAACTCTTACGATTTGAGGCTGAGTCATTGGCAGGAAGTACGAATTCTGCAGTGAACGCCAAAACAGCGGCAGAACGCGCCCAGAAATTGGAGTCGGTTCGGGCAGCCGTTCTTGACCGTGCCGCCACGCTTATCGAAATGCTTGCCCATCCGAATATCTCAGTTCAGGACGCCAAACGGATCAGCGAGATAGCAAAGTATGCTTCACAGGCATTGGACGACATCAAAGACCCGACAATATTGGGCGGAGCGTCATCCGCTTATACAAAGCTGCTTACCCAACTGAACGGAGTTGCGTCCCTTGCCTCTGCTGTTCAAGATCCGCAGGCAAAGAGCATTTTGTCGGGATTGAGGGGAACCTTGGGCACGATTGATAGAAAGCTAAAGGATCTGGGTGTGTCCGCCGGCAACCCAATGAAAGCATTCGATATACCCGCCGAGGTCGCCGGTGCGATGGTCAGCACCAGTCGTCAGGGGATGGACGAAGCCTCTGCCGCGCTGACGGATATCGGCAAAGCGATCGGTGGTGATTCAGATGCTTTGAAACGATTGCCGGGGCATTCGCAGCGTATTGAACATACGCTTTCGCCAAGTAATTACGGCAAGGCGATGTTCAAAGCGATCACGGACAGAGTTATCGATCGGATCCCGTTCGTTAGGACGTTGGCAAAGCTTTTTGGAGAGCCGACTCCAAATGTTCCCGAGCCCCGCGTCGGTTCATCCGGAAAGGCGGCCAGCCTGGACTGGTGGGTTGTCGGTTCAGCGTCATTCTTAAATGAAGATGACGTATATAGCTGCGGTCCAAATCCCGGAAGAAAGGGGTTAAGTTCTCTCGACGGAACTCACCGATATATGACGGCATCGGCGGTCTGCATGTCAGCCGTGCATTCGGGCGCAATAACCTTTGAGAAAGGAGGGCGGTTCCAGCTAAGGTTTTTCCCGTATGATCCGAATTTTTCGCCAAGAGCAAGCACTCTAAACGGGGTTACAAGCAGCGATTACGGCTGGAGTTCTCTGAAATTGGGATCGTTTGTGATCATCAAGGTCGAAGAACAGCAGCAGTGATCCAAGCTCTCAGCTAAACTGCATGGTTCTTGACCGCTCGCTTGCGCATTGGGAGCAATTTTCGGCCTTGAGAGCCGTCTGCCTTTGCAGGCGGCTTATTTTTTTTGATCGGCGATCGCTGGGTTCCGTTTTTGCGGGGTTTATCTAATTCTCGACGGCCAGGCAACGACGGTCAGTTTCTAACGAAGAGATCTGGTCCTATTTAGAGGCTGTCTTAGTGAACGACCTCTTTTTCTCGTCCGTTCCGTCGGTTGTTCAAAAACAAAACCGCTTGCTTTATTTGTTGGCGTAAAACAAAATAGGTGAGCTGGAGTTTTCAGATATGCCGCAGGATGCGACGGGTTCATACTCGCGAAAACGCTGTCGAGAGATAATGACGAGCGATGTCGTGACCGCGACTCCCGATATGTCTTTGCGAGAGGTCGCAGTGATGATGCGCGACAGCGATGTCGGAGCTTTGCCGATCATTGAATCGGGGCGGCTTGTCGGTATCGTGACCGACCGCGATATGGTCGTGCGAGCCGTTGCCGACGGTAAGGACGCCGAAACCCCGGTTGGTGATGTGATCTCGCGAGAGCTGTTCACCGTCGGGCCTGACGATTTTGTTTTCGAGGCCGCTCGTCTGATGGGCGACAAACAGGTTCGCCGCATCCCGGTCGTCGAGGCCGACGGTTCGCTAGCCGGGATCATCGCCATGGCGGACGTCGCACTCCAAATGGAAGACGAACGCGAGATCGCCGAAACGCTGGAAGAGATTTCGTCCGGATTGAGCTTTTGGAATAAAGAATAGTCAATGAAATTTCTTTTTTTCATCGCCGTGATTCAATTGTGTTTTTCCGTTGGTGACGGAATCTCTCAAGACTTGTCTTCGACGGCAGAACCGACAGAACTCTCAATTCCCGTTTTTGTATCTTCCGCGAAAAAGGGGCCTATCAAGAACTTATCGCCTGCTGATATGGATATCTTTTTGGGACGGTCACCAGTAAACGTATTGTCTTTGGCCCGACCAGATGGACCTCTCAGCATTGGAATTCTTATCGACCTCTCCGGATCATCCTCGGACTCGTCCAACAAGGACCAAGTGAGACCGGAGGTCAAACACGCTATTTCCGAATTAGCCATTTTTATCGAACAAAGTCACCCGGAAAATGAGTATTTTTTTACAGTAATAAACGGCGGCGGGTACCGAAGTTTGACCAACGCTAAAGGTCATGACTCGGCAAAGTCCAGGCTTGACGACTTCGCAAACCTCGCACCGAAAGGAAATACGCCCTTTTTTGACGCCCTTTCCGCAACTATAAAAAATCTTTTTCTTTTGCCAAACGACCGAAAAGCCTTGATCGTGATCAGTGATGGTCAGGACAATATTTCAGATCAGATCAGCTTTGGTGATATAAGAGAATTGGCAAGAAGAGAAAACATTCTGATCTATACAATTAATGCTAATGACCAAAGGGCTATAGCGGCCCCGTTGAGCATTCGTGCGTCCGTCGCATTAAGAGAATTGTCTGAGATTGCCGGCGCCGCTAGTATCAGAGTAGTTGAAAAGGGATGGTTTATTGAGTGGGGAAAACCGCTCGCCGACGAACTAGAGAATCATTTTTACGCGCGGATTCATATTACGCCAAGTTCCGACAAACCTAAATGGCGAGATTTAAGTATGAGGCCAACAAAACGGCTGAAAAAAATGTTTCCGGATTTGAAGCTAAGGACCAGGAAAGGGATATTTCACTAGTTTATTATAATTAGCTCACTAGATGGTCATTTTCAATATGTAAGGTGTCGGAAAGAAATGCTCAATGGCCAACTCCGGCATCGGGGGGCAGATTTCGCACTGCAAAGTGAAGACCAACGCGAAATTGCCGAAACGCTGTAAGAGATATCGTCCAGCGCGGCATTTTGGGGGAAACGGTAGATTATTTTTGAGTGTCGGTGACATTTATGCATCGGCAGATCTGCATTAATCATAATGGCCAAGGCAACAAATCGTTTGTTTCAGTTCGTGGGAACGTCCAAGAATTTTCGTTCCGGGCAGTTGTGGTATCCCGCAGCCGATGTTTATCAGACACCGGAAGGATGGGTCGTCAAGGTAGAGCTTGCGGGCGTTTCAGCGGAGGACATTGTGATAGATATCCAGGGAAATGTGCTTTACATCGCCGGCTGCCGCAAGGACCGATCATGTGCCGCGGGTGCTACATATCAGCAGATGGAGATAACATACAGCAATTTCGAGAAAACGCTGAGTTTTCCTGCATCTATCGATAATGCAAAGATCGAACACGAATTCGAGAACGGGCTGCTGATAATCACTTTGCGCAAAGCGGGAGCGTGATCTAACGCAGAGACCGCAAAGACCGCAGAGAAAGAAGATATTGTGGAAGAACTTAACTTCAAAACTCAGGAAATTGACCTAAAGCAGGAGATGGAGATCGCCGTTCTGCCGCTGCAGAACACCACGCTTTTTCCGGATACCGTCGTTCCGCTGGCTGTCGGCCGTGAACGATCGACGCGTGCGGTAGAGGCGGCACTTGCTACCGAGGAAAAGCTTCTTGCCTGTATAACGACAAGGTCTGAGAACGTTACGGGAGATGACGCCAAGTCCTCCGACATCTACACCGTCGGCACGCTCGTCAATATCAAACGAATGATGCGCACGGACGACGTGATGCAGCTCATCGTCCAGGGTATGAGCCGTTTCGAGGTCGTCGAATGGCTGACCGAGCAGCCTTATCTCAAAGCGAGCATAAAGCTGCTGCCGCCGCTTCGCCGTGTGGACGAAGAGGAGATCGAAGCACTCAAACGCAACATCCACG
Organism: Acidobacteriota bacterium; assembly: GCA_019639155.1. Classification (GTDB taxonomy): domain Bacteria; phylum Acidobacteriota; class Blastocatellia; order Pyrinomonadales; family Pyrinomonadaceae; genus OLB17. Next base: position 30,217 of record JAHBSJ010000015.1, read on the forward strand.
GGATGATCCAGGAGGCGCTTGCATTGCTGCCGCAGGTGCCGCCCGAGATACGTGTAGCGGTGACGTCGCAGGATGATCCTGTTCAATTAGCGTATTTTCTGGCTTCAGTACTGGATCTCGGCACCGAGACCGAGCAAAAAATGCTCGAATCCGCCACCGTCGATGAACTCCTGGCGTTGACCCACGCTGCTCTCGCACGCGAGCTTGAGATCATGCAGATCCGTTCAAAGATCGCGTCCGAAGCTCAGCAGGAGATGGACAAGTCTCAACGAGACTACGTTCTGCGTCAGCAGATGAAGGCCATCCAGAAAGAACTTGGCGAGGACGAGACCGGCGAAAAAGCAGAGGCGGAGCAGCTGAGAACGCGTTTGGAACAGGCCGATCTGCCCGACGACGTGCGTAAAGAGGCCGAACGCGAACTCCGCCGCATGGAGCAGCTTCCGCAAGCGGCGCCTGATTATCACGTCATCCGCACATATCTCGAATACATACTGGAACTGCCTTGGCGAAAGTCGAGCGAGGAAAAGCTGGACCTCAACGAGGCTCGCAAGATACTGGACGAAGATCATTACGGCCTGACCGATATAAAGGAACGGATCCTTGAATCGTTGGCGGTAGTGAAGCTGCGTCCTGACAGCAAAAGCCCGATACTGCTATTCGTCGGACCGCCGGGCGTCGGCAAAACGTCGCTCGGACGCTCCATCGCGCGTGCATTGGGCAGGGAATTCGACCGCCTCAGCCTCGGCGGAATGCGCGACGAGGCAGAACTGCGCGGCCATCGCCGTACCTATATCGGTGCGATGCCCGGCCGTATTTTGCAGTCGCTGCGGCGTGTCGGCGTGAATAATCCCGTTCTGATGCTCGACGAGGTTGACAAGCTCGGCAACGATTTCCGAGGCGATCCGGCGTCTGCCTTGCTGGAAATACTCGATCCGGCGCAGAACAATACGTTCCGCGACAATTATCTGGATCTGCCATTCGACCTCTCAAAGGTGTTCTTTATAGCAACTGCCAATCAGCTTGGGCCGATAGCGATGCCGCTCCGCGACAGGATGGAGATAATTCAGCTTGCGGGGTATTCGGACCGCGAAAAGCTCGAGATCGCCAAACAGTATCTCGTTCCGCGTCAGCTGGAAGAGAACGGCCTGACCGCCGAACAGCTTACAATCACAGACGACGCGATAAACCTGCTCACCGCGCGTTATACGCGCGAGGCGGGCGTGCGTCAGTTGGAGCGTGCTGTCGGTAATCTCGCGCGAAAGGTCGCCCTCAAGGTCGCCGAAGGTTCGACCGGAAGTGTGAACATCTCCGCTGAAGAGATCCGCGGTTATCTCGGCCCGCCAAAGGTTTTCCCGGAAGAAGCTCGTGCGAATCTTCCGCCGGGCGTCGCGACCGGTATGGCTTGGACCGAGATGGGCGGCGAAGTGCTATTCATAGAGGCGACGCTGCTGCCGGGCGGCAGCGGACTCAACCTCACAGGCCAGCTTGGCGAGGTGATGAAAGAATCGGCTCAGGCGGCACGCAGTTATCTCTGGTCGCATGCGGCAGAATTCGGAATAGACCCTTCGGTCATTAAAGACAATGGCGTTCATCTGCACGTTCCGGCTGGAGCGATACCAAAGGATGGCCCGTCGGCGGGTGTCACGATGGCGGCGGCTCTTGCGTCGCTCTACACCGGCCGCCCGGTGCGTTCAGACACTGCGATGACAGGCGAGATCACGCTTTCGGGGCTTGTCTTTCCGGTCGGCGGCATAAAAGAAAAGGTCCTGGCGGCACATCGAGCCGGTATTCGCCGCATTGTTCTGCCGAACAGGAATGAGGCCGACATCGATGAGATACCCGAAGACGTCCGAAGCGATCTTGAGATAATGCCCGTCGCCTGGATCAGTGACGTGCTCAAAGCCACGCTTTCCGATGATGCTGCCGAGCCGAAACCGGCTCTTCCGATGCCTTCCGACGACGGTTCGGCTGTGCGCGACCCCGCACAAATACGGTAAACGGGCAGTTTTATTAAGGTTATAGACATTACGGCCCTAAAGGTTCATAATTAGAAAGTAATTTTCGAAAGAGCGGCGCACTTTTCTATTTGGGAGAGGTTCGCCGTTCGGTCAATTGGTTATTCCAATAAGGAGTTTAGGAACGAAGATGTATTCCAAGGTAAAGAGTTTTTTGGCTGCTCATCGCGGGTTAGCTGTTTTGTTGGTTTTTGGCGTTGCCGCGTCCGTTTTCGGCATCGCGGCTTTCGGCACGGGGGCTCAGAGCAGCAGAAATGCTGATTCCGTCAATACGTTCACGCGCTCAACGGAAAGCTCGGGGCTTTCGCAGCGCCGTTTGGACCGAATAATCGCTGATGATGCACAGTGGAACGCAGACCGCCAGCGAGTTGTTCTCGGCGACGGCGATTGTCCTACGTTCATCACCCACTCGACCAGCCAAGCGATCACGCCACAGAACTCTGTGCATTGCGGCTCCGCCGGCATCCACGCGGATAACAGCTACTGGAGGGCTTTCAGCCTGGAAGATTTCGGTGCGAACCCTGATGACGATTATCAGGTGACGTCGATCGATTTCGGGATCGAGACAGCCAACGCCCCTAGCGGAAGCCAGCCGGTCACCTTGCGGCTTTTCGCGAATAATGGAGCTTTATTCCCGGGCGGAACGCTGACCCAGATCGGCACAACGACGATCAATGTAGCCAATCAAACTGCTACTGTCTTAAACGTTCCTATCGCTGCGACGGTACCTGCAAATACACTTCAGCTTGTTGTCGAGGTTTTCACGCCGAGCGGAGCAGGAGCGAACAATTCGTTCTTTATAGGCTCGAATACAGCCGCTGAAACCGCTCCGAGCTATATCTCTGCTCCGGCGTGCGGACTTAATCAGCCGGCGACGTTTGGGTCCATTAACTTCCCGAATGTGCGCGTTGTTATGAACGTCAACGGTGTGTGCGGCTCGATCCCGACTCCGACACCGACGCCGACGCCCAGCCCGACACCGACACCGTCGTGCAGCAATACTGTCATCTACGCCTATAACTTCTTCAATGACCGGATCGTCAGCTTCCGTCCCGACGCACCGGGCGTTCTGCTTTCTGACGTTCCGCTGATCGGACTCAACACACAAGAGGACGAATTCATTAGAAATATCGATTTTCGGCCCGCCGACGGTCTTCTGTACGGGATCGCGACAAAGGGCAACGGCGGACAGGCGAACGGCGACCGCCTAGTCACCATCGACCCCGTAACGGGCGTGGTCACGCAGGTCAATGCCGCGAATTTCCTGAACACGCCGCAAGGCCTCTTCTTCGGCGATGACTTCAATCCGGTCCCGGACCGCCTGCGTGAGGTCAGCGACGCGGACATTAACATCCGCATCAACCCCAACGACGGCACACTTGCCGGCACGGATACAGCACTTGCTTACGCAGCGGGCGACCCGAACGCGGGGCAGAATCCGAATGTCATCCACGTTGCGTACGACCGTAATTTCGCAGGCACGCCGTTGACCACGCTGTTCGGCATCGACGCCAACACGGACGCGCTCGTCACCATCGGCGGTCCGGATGGAACTCCTTCGCCCAACTCGGGACAAGTATTTACGGTCGGTGCTCTGGGAACGAACGTCACAAATTTCGGTGGCTTTGATATCCAACGCGGCACGAACGCCGCATATGCGGTCCTTCGTCAGGCGAGCGTCTCGCGTTTGTACCGAATTAACCTGACGACGGGAGCCGCTACATTGGTAGGCACCGTAGGCGTTGGCGACGAGGTAATAGACGGCGTCGCCGTAGGCTGGAACCAGACTGCATGTGCCGACCTTTCGATCAGCAAGACCGACGGACGCACGACCATCGAGCCGGGTGATGAGACCACATACAACATCACCGTGACGAACAATGGGCCCGAGCCAGTGATCGGAGCCACCGTCGTCGATAATTTCCCGCCGGCTTTGATGAATGTCACTTGGACCTGCACAGGAGCTAATGGCGGGACCTGCCCGGCGAATGGCGCCGGCAACATAAACGCTTCTGTCGATATTCCCGTCGGCGGTTCGGTAACCTTTCTCGCGACCGCTACCGTAACTATGAATACGACATTCGCATACGCCAATACGGCGACCGTGACCGTGCCGGCCGGTGTCGTTGACAATAATCCGGGAAATAATTCGTCAACCGACGTAAATTCAATTTGCTCTGGTTTCACATTCAGCTATCTGGGCAATCCGGTGAACATCCCCGACAACAACGTTGCCGGCGTTGATCTGCAGATACCTGTCAACGGTGTTGGTGCCATCGCTGACGTCAATTTCCGCATCGACGGCCTTGTGAGCGGTGCGACGAATGACCCTGAAACGGGCGTCAGCCACACGTGGGTCGGCGATCTCGTAATGCGCGTCACCTCGCCGCAGGGCACCTCGGTCACCATTTTTGACCGTCCGGGCGTACCGGCAACGACAACCGGCTGCAACAACAACAACATTTCCGCGTTGCTGCTGGACGATGACGGTAAGCTCGCTCCGGTCGAGAACCAATGCAACGCTCTGACCACCGATCCTTTCCCCGCCGGCACGTTCAGGCCGAATAATCCGCTCAGCGCGTTTGACGGCGAAAATGCCGACGGCGTTTGGACCATCAATTTCAGCGACCGGGCCTCATCCGATACGGGTACGGCACGCCGATTCTCGCTGATCTTTGCGGGCTGTCCTGCGACCGCTGCGGGGGTTGAGGTATCAGGACGCGTTCTGACGCCGGACGGCCGCGGGCTCCGTAACGCCGTTGTCACGATGACCGATCCCAACGGTACAGTTCGCACTGCAACGACCAGCTCTTTCGGGTACTACCGATTTGAGAACGTCGAGGCCGGCCCATCGTATGTGATGGGCGTAACGTCGAGAATTTACCGCTTCACACCGCGTGTCGTTCAGGTGACCGATACGCTGAGCGATGTCGATTTTATCGGCATCGAGTAGCGGCGGTTTTCGGACAAAGACTGCTCAATTTTGAGGGCGGAGGCAATGCCTCCGCCCTTTTTCTTTTTTGCGCAAACGAAGATATTTTTGGACTTAGGACTTCTTGCCGCTTGACAATCATCGGTTTTGGGTTATACTCGCCTTGTCTAATTTCAGCTTTTTTCAATTTAACTCGAAGCCTCCGGGCATTGTCGTGTCTATTTTTGGCATCGGGTTAAATAGCCAGAACTACGAGGGAGAGAACCGATCATGTTTAGCCGTAAATTCCGTTTCGTGTCGTTAGTCGTTTCTATTTTTGCTATTTCGATGCTTTTGAATGCGTCGATATTTGCTCAGCAGGTTTGGAAGGAGCCCGTCAACGCGGACCCAAATGCCGTGCAATCAAAAATGGAGTCAGAGGCCGAGGCCATTGCCTCAGGCGGCTTGGCGGCCTCTGTTATTGGCCCTGAGCTGATCACGGCGGGGACATATGCGTTCTCAGTAGCGAATGGCGTCGCACTCGAGGATATGTCCTCCGGAACGACCCTGTTGGTTGGACCCAGTCAGGACGACACGGTATCGGCAGTAACGAACATCGGGTTTGACTTTTGGTATGACGGCACCAGATATACACAGTTCTCCTGTAATGCTAACGGACTTTGCAGGCTAGGAGCTACTGCTGTTGGGACCACCTTTAACAACTCGACTACCGGTTTGAACACAACGACGAACTCTCCGCAGATCGCACCATTCCACGAAGACCTCTGTACCGGTAGCTCCGGCGGCGTCCGGTCAAAGGTGATCGGAACGGCTCCGAATAGGACCCTTGTTGTTGAGTGGTTCGGTATGAAGATAAGCCGAGGCAGCACATGTACCGGTGCAGTCGGCACGGGGCAATTCCAATTGTGGCTCAAGGAATCCGACTCCACATCAAATCCCGGCAGGATCCAGTTCGTTTACGGCGACGTTCCCCCGTCGGATCCCGTAGATCTGGGAGCCTCGATCGGTATACAGGCTGGTGCGGCAACGAATTTCGCTTCCGTCACCGCGGCAACCGATTCCGTGTCGTATACGACTCACGATCCTCTGAATGCGGCAGGCGTCCCGACCGGAAAAAGCTTTATCTTCACCTACGTTCAGCCTTCAGATCCCACCGGTTTGAATTTTACGGGAGTTGGGCAAACGTCGATGACCCTGAATTGGACCGATAATTCTTCTAACGAAAGTGGATTTTCGGTCTATCGGTCAATTGACGGTGTCAATTACACATTCGTGGCTACAACGGCAGCCGATGCGGTTTCTTACGCTGATTCAGGGCTGATCCCTGGAACGACTTATTTCTATAGAGTATTTGCGTCTCCTGAAGGCCCGGGCAGTGTGCCTGCATCCGGTAGCCAGGCGACCAATCCGGCCGGCAATATCACTTGTAACGGAGCCGGCGGCAACTGGAGCGATTCCGGAACATGGACAGGCGGTGTCCCGACGGCTTCGGACAATGTCACGATAGGTTCCGGATGTACCGTTACGATTGATACGGCGGCAGCAGTCGCTCTGAACGTCACTATCGACAATGGCGGAACACTTCAGTCGCCGTTGACCGGAGCGGTTACCAGCAACAATTTGACGGTCGGCGGAAATGTCACCAATAACGGAACGCTCGATCTCAGCACGAACGGAAACACCTCGGGTGCGATCCTGACCTTTGGTGCTCCGATCCCAAATATCACCTTTGGCGGCACAGGCGCTACCACAGACGTTAGAGCAATTACGGTAGTTAAAGGCGCCCAGGCGTCAACAGTTGAATTAACTGCATCGAACTTTACCGTACAGGGCGTTGCTACGGATGTAGCAGGGTTCTTGACGCTGACCAGCGGAACGTTCAAGGTTTCCGGCACATTTGCATTAACCAACCGTGTGTTCACGGCGGCGTCTTACACTATTCCGGCGACAAGCGGATTTTGGCTCAACAATCCTAACTTCGTCGTCGCCGGCCAGAATGGTTCGCCGACCAACAACGGGTTGCTTCGCGTTTCGAATGGAACGTTCAATGTCGGCACGTCTTCGGGTAACTCGATGGGCGGCGGGGCCGGTTCCATTTTTACCTTTGAAGGCGGAACATCCAACTTTGCCGGGAGGCTCCAAACAACCAGCGCAGTTACTTACAACCAGTCCGGCGGCAACGTCAACGTCTGCACGGTCGGCAATACTGCAACGACCGCATGTTTCGGCCTTACCGCGATCGCCAATGTCTTCAATATGACGGGCGGCAACATCACGCTCGTAACGCCGAGCGGCAACGCCACGCCACTGGACTACAGCGTCTCTTCGGCTGCGACGTTCCTCGCGAATCCGGCAGGTACGTTCCTCAACGTCGGGACAGGGGCCGGGGTTCAGGCATTTAGGGTACTGGGATCAACGCCGAATCTAAGCATCCCTTCAGGCAAGACCATGCACGTCGGCAGCGGTACCGCCGGCGGTGCGATCTTCATGCGCGGTTCAGTCGTCGCGAACAACGGCGACATAGTGATACAGGGTACCGGTGCAAGCTCAAGATTTGATTGGGCGGCGAACGGCCCAATGGCCTACGGCGGTTCCGGCAATTTCGGTACTGCGACGACGCCATTCGCCGGTGTCGGCATGAGCGCAAATGGCGGTAATACGAACGTAAACAGCCCGATCTTTATAAACCGCATCAACTTCTTTAGCGGCGGTTTCAATAACAGCAGCAACATAACGCTGGGCAACGGCGGGACCTCGACCACGGTAATTCAGATCGGAAACTCCACCACGCCGACGAACGCCGGAGTGTTCGATGTTTCTCCCGTTCACAATGCGGGCTCCGGCGGCCACATCGTTCTTCATCTGAGATCGACTACGCTCAATCGCCCGACCGGCTTCGAGATCAACCCCAGCCGTACACTGGCAACGTGGACCGTCGATAACGACGCCGCAGGGGCGGCCTATTCTGTTACCGGCGGCAATATTCTGGTGACGGGGGTAATGACCCTGACAAACGGCCGTGTGATCACGGGTGCGAATATTGTAACTCCGGTAGGAACGCCGGTCAGGACCAACGGTTATATAGACGGCAATCTGCGTCGCGAATTTACTGCTGCCGGGGCTTTCACGTATTTCCTCGGCACCGCTAATGGCTATTCGCCGCTGGCAGTTAACGTGACCGGCGGGTCATTCCCGCAGAACCTGACTGCGGCAGCCGTCCAGGGGCCGCAGCCGAATATTCCGGTCCCATCGCTGGCGCTTCAGCGCTACTGGTCGATCACAGGAACCGGATTGACGGCGGACCTTACATTCAATTATCTGGATCCGGCCGATATTCCGGGCGGTGCGACCGAGGGTGATTTTGTCATTTTTAAATATGACGGAATGCTTACGCAGCCCGGCGGTTCTGTGAACGCGGGTGCAAATAACGCAACCATTACAGGCGTAACTTCATTCTCAGACTGGACGCTTGGCGAGCCGGCAGCCGGCATACCGCCGACGCCGACTCCGACACCAAGTCCGACGCCGACGCCAACTCCAACTCCGAGCCCGTCGCCGTCACCGAGTCCGTTCCCAAGCGAACTGATCTACGGTATTACGGCAGCGAGCAGTGGAAGCGGTTCACCGGGCATCAATCTGGTCTCATTCATGAGCGATACACCGGGAACGGTCACGCCGATCGGTCCGCTGACGGGTGTATTGACGGGCCACGCTATGAGGACGATCGATTTCCGTCCTGCGACGGGGCAGCTCTACGGTGTCAGTACGACTACCGCTGGTGCCATAGAAGCGCAGGTTTACGTGATCGATACGGCAACCGCTGCCTGTACACCGGTCGGAACGCCATTCGTCCTCGGCACGGCAACCAACCGAGTCGTCGATATGGACTTCAACCCGTCGGTTGATAGGATCAGGCTTGTAACCTTAGGCGGTAATACGTCAGCGAACAACAACTTCCGTGTGCATCCGGACACGGGAGCTTTGGTTGCTGTTGATACGAATCTTGCGTTCGACGCGGGTGATCCGCAAAGCGGCGGCGACTATGCCATAGCCGGTATCGCTTACTCGAACAATACGCCGGGTGCTCCGAGCACAACGCTATTCGGGTGGGATTACTCCGATGACGGCCTTATAACGATCGGCGGCCCTGGCGGCACGCCGAGCCCGAACACCGGATTGATGTTCACTATCAATCTGCCGCCGGGCTTCCTGACCTTCAACGCCGGCATCGGCATGGACGTCAGCGGTGTTACCGACAATCTGTACGTAACGCATGACGACCCGAACACCGGCGCGTCGATGGGTATCTATCTGCGTGACAAAGTGACCGGCGCCCAGACATTCGGTGGCAGCTATCCCGCGGGAACCTTCATACCGGATATCTCGGTATTCATTCCTGCAGTAACGCCGACGCCGACACCGACGCCGACACCGACGCCGACGCCGACACCGACGCCGAGCCCGTCACCGTCACCGAGTCCTTCGCCGACACCGGGCGGTAGCGAACTTCCGGGCGAATCCGAGCCTAACGGAACTGCCGCTACGGCAAACGCAATTCCGGGAGTTCAGGCACGCATCCGCGCGGATATCTTCCCGGCAAATGACGTTGACTGGTTCTCGTTCCAGGCAAACGCCGGCGACCGCGTCTATGCGGCGACGATGACGTCATTTGACGCTTCCGCCAGCGGCGACAGCGTGATCGACGTGATAGCGTCCGACGGCACGACCGTTCTTGAGAACGACAACAACGACGGAACATTCAACGCTTCGTCAGCATCGATAGCAGGAACGGTTCTTCCGTCCGCGGGCACCTATTACCTGCGTATCCGCCATAACACTGCGACCGGCACCATCCGTCCGTACGATCTGTACTTCAGGCTGCACAGCGGAACGCCGGTTTCGGAGGTCGAGCCGAACAATACGACGGTCGATGCCAATCCTATCCCGCCGTCGCAGTGGGTCAGCGGAACTGTAACCGCTATTTCACCTGGAGAGAGCGACTTCTTCAGCATCACGCTCGGTGCCGGCGACACGGTATTCCTCAGCCTCGACACCGATCCCGAGCGTGACAACGTTCAGTGGAACGGCCGTCTCGGCTTTGGCCTGTTCGGCAATCCGCCTGCTAACCAGATACTCCTGGCGAACGACAACAGTGGCGGAAGCGCGGCCAATCCGCTCTCTGAGGCGTTCTTCTTTACGGTCAAGGATGCCGGCACATACTACGTTTATATCGATTCAGCGGTAGCAACCGGCCTCGGCCCGAATGCCACCTACAACCTGAGCGTTTCGGTATTCAATCCGCCGACGTCCTGCACGACCTATACCAGCACGGACGTTCCGCAGACCATTCCGACCGGTCCGGGAATTGTCAGCTCGACGATCACCATACCGGGTAATCCGCGTATCGCTGATCTGGATGTTTCGATCAACCTTAATCATGCGTTCATGAATGATCTTGACGTTCATCTCCGCTCACCCGCTGGCAACGACAACGGCCTGTTTACCGATGTCGGCGCTGCAACGGTAGGCGGCCCGCAGACGTTGATGGATATACGTCTCGACGATGAGGCTGCTATTCCGTTCGCATTCGGCGTGACGGCACCTATGGTGCTGATGCCCGAGCTTGCTTACCGCCTGTCTTGGTTTGACGGCGAGGATGCCGGCGGCGTTTGGACGCTTGACATCCGCGACGACGCAACGGGTGACGGCGGAACTCTTAACAGCTGGAGCATCACCGTATGCGAACAGCCTCCTCCGCCGAGCTGTAATCCGGGCGACGTTCAAACGACAGTGTTCAGCACTGATTTTGAATCGGGAGATGCCGGATTTACGTCCAGCGGCGCGCAGAATGAATGGGAGCTTGGACTTCCGTCCTTTATCCCGATCACAACGTGCAACAGCGGCGTGAACTGCTTCAAGACGGACCTCGACAATACGTATAACGCAAGTAGCAATCAGGACCTCATTTCGCCGCCGATCAGCCTAGCAGGCGTGAACGGCCCGATCCGAGCCACTTGGGCGATGCGTTACCACATGGAGTCGGCCACCTTCGACGGCATGAGCGTAGTAGCACGCGAGGTTGGAAATCCGTCCAATGCACAGCAGCTCTTCGTCTGGCGTGATGCGACGATGAATAATACGGTCGGAAATCCGAGTGTTACCATCGCGGAATCAGCCGGCTGGGGCGTATTCAATGCTGATATCAGTGCCTTTGCCGGCCTGAATATCGAACTGGTGTTCAACGTCAACAGCGACACGACCGTCCAACTGGCCGGACTTGCCGTTGACGACGTAGGTGTATTCGCGTGTGTCGGAGCACCGACGCCGACGCCGACGCCGACGCCGACACCGACGCCGACACCGACGCCGACACCGACGCCGACGCCGACACCGACGCCGACGCCGACACCGACGCCGACACCGACGCCGACACCGACGCCGACACCGAGCCCGTCGCCGAGTCCGTCGCCCGGACCGTGTGTAACGAATGTGTTCAACTTCTCGAACAACACTCCGTTGCCCATCACGGATGTCGGTACTGTATCTTCGACGATAACGGTGTCAGGGGCGGGAGCCTATCTGACGGATGTGAACGTTCTGACGAATCTCCTACATACGTTCGCGGCTGACATCGATATGACGATACAGTCGCCGTCGGGAACCATCGTCACGCTTACTACTGACAATGGTGCAGGCAATGACGACGTCTTCGCGGGAACAGTTTGGGATGACGGGGCTAACCCCGGCGGACAGGTGCCATATACGACCAACAGCGGCGTGGTAACAGACCATCCGTTTGTCAATCTGCAGTTGGCGTCGCCGCTCGTTCCTGAAGAAGCTCTCGGAGCCTTCATTGGCGAGAACCCCAACGGCGTATGGACGCTGACGATCACTGACGACCTTGCCGGCGACATCGGAACCCTGGAGAATTGGGGCCTTACGCTCACAACGCAGGATACCCCGCCGGTCATCACGACGGAGCCCGCTGCGACGAACAACACACCTGTGTTGATCGATGGGGGTGCTCCAAACGTCGTTACATCGACCATAAACGTCTCGGGTATGGGCACGTCGATCCATGACGTAAATTTGACGACCTTTATCGAGCACACGTTCGCGGCCGACCTGGACGTTACCATCCAGTCTCCTGCGGGTACTGTTGTTACGCTTACGACGGATAACGGCGCAGGCAACGACAACGTGTTCAACGGAACCGTTTGGGATGATTCAGCCGATCCAGGCAATCAGACGCCGTTCCCGGGTAATACCTTTGCTGGCTCCAATCTGGTAACTGACACGGTTTACGCCAACTTGGTGGTCAAACCGACGCTGGTTCCTGAGGAGGCCCTTGCGGCATTCCGCGGCGAAAACCCGAATGGCGTTTGGACCCTGACGATCTCGGACGACTTAGACGGGGACGGCGGACAGCTCACAAGCTGGTCGCTGAATATCCAGAGCTTTAATTGTCCGACACCCGGTACAGGACAACTGTGGGCGGTCGATTCGTCGCGTGCTCTTTATACGCTTGACATTACCACGGGAGCCAAAACTCCTGCGGGTACGGTCAGCGCAAATGCCGGAACAACTGCTGGAATGGCCTACGACCCTGTAGGAAACATCGTGTATTTGAGCTCGACCAGCACCGATTCTCTCTATACGCTGGATCTGGCAACCGGCAACGCGACGTTGATCGGTTTCTATGGTGATGCAGCCGTTGTGATGCATGGCCTGGAGTACGACACGTCTACCGGCATCCTCTACGGCGTTTCTTCACACAATAACGGTCTTTACAATATTAATAAGACCACAGGTGTGGCCACGCTGATCGGCACCTCTGCTCTAACGTCGTTTACCAATCTGGGATACAACTCGACCACAAACGTGATGTATGCGACGAACAGCGGCACCGACAGTTTTTACTCGATGGATAGGGCGACAGGCGCTGTGACACTGATAGGCCCGTTGAACGGACCGACAAATCCCAACGGCTTGGCCTACAATGCCGACAACCAGAACCTCTATCTCGTCGATAACAGCACGGACAACCTCTACACGATCGACATGGCAACGGGGGCAGCAACTGTGATCGGTCCCCACGGGCCGTCGAACCTCCTCGGTCTGGTCTACGTATCGGCGGGCGGCCCCGGCCCGTCGCCGACACCGTCGGTAACACCGACACCGGGCGTAACGCCTACACCGACACCGACGCCGACGCCTACACCGACGCCGACGCCGACGCCGAGCCCGACCCCAACAGCGAGCCCGACACCGGGAACGTGTACGTTCAGCAACGGCGGATTGAATCCGCAGCCGCTGACTAAGAGTGGAGTTGCGGCACCTGCAGGCTCATTCTGGAGCGAGGTGCAGAACAACACGGGCAATACTGCCGAGTCGAACACATCGGCCGGGTTCTCTGGCGGCGTGACAACGACGACGACGTTCCGTCTTGCTGACGACTTTACGATCAGCACGACATGTCAGCTGCAGACCGTAGATACGTACGCGTATCAGACGGGCGGCCCGACGACGTCGCCGTTCACGGCAGCAACGCTGAGGATCTGGAACGGCCCGCCGAACGCAGGCGGAACGGTGATCTTCGGAGATACTACGACGAACCGCCTGGTCGGCTCTGTCGACACAGGGTTCTTCCGTATCTTCAACACGGTGGCACCGCCTCCGGGATCGGCACCGGGAACGACCCGCCGCATCTGGAGGAACACTCTGAGCATCAATACGACACTGCCTCCGGGCACGTATTGGCTGGATTGGAGCACGAGCATCACCGCTCTCGGAGCACACTTCGCACCTTCGAAGACCATCGAGGGATCGAGAGGAGCACCGGGCGACAACGCACTGCAGTTCTCGAGTGCTACGAACACCTGGACGGCCGCCATCGATACGGGTAACCCGGCAACGGCACCTGACGTTCCTCAGGACTTCCCGTTCGATGTCGTAGGTATCGACGTAGGCGGACCGTCGCCGACGCCGTCACCTTCGGTCTCGCCGACGCCAAGCCCGAGCCCGGCACCGCCGAATATCGACGTCAGCCCGCTCAGCCTGACGGCAAATCAATTGCCGGATCAGGTGACGCTGCAGGGTATGTTGATCGGCAATACCGGCGGTTCGGTCCTGACATGGGCGATCGCAGAGGCACCCGGCTTCCTCGAAAACGGCGGTGTACTTCTGCTCCAACCGGTCAGATCCGATAACGTAGGCACTTCGGCCGAATCGGCTCCGAATGTAAATGACGAGCTTGAGGGCATCGAACGCGGGGCACCGCTTCCGATCGAGCAGCGTGACGTGGCGGCGAATCTTGTCGCTCGCGGAGCCATGCTGACCAGCGGCATCCTCCTCGTGCCGGATTCGACAAATGACCGCATCATGTCGTTCGATCCTGTTACCGGAGCGTTGCTTGATGCCAACTTCGTTCCGAGCAATGCCGTCGTTGGAACCGGTATCCACGCGATACTCAAGTCCGGCGGCAACGGCATCTTGATCTCGGATCAGACGGGTGACGTCGTTCATGAGTTCGCTCTTAACGGCACGTATGTAGGGGTATTCGCACCTGCAGGCGGAGCCAACACGACCATCATGGATAATATCCGCGGCATCTCGCTAGACGGTTCCGGCAATCTGCTGGTCTCCGTTGGCGGCGGCCCGAATGCGAATGCGATCGCCAGATTCGATACCGGCGGCAACTCCACCGGCAATTTCATTGCAAATGGAGCCGGCGGCCTCATCTCGCCGTTCGATATCTATGGACGAAACAATGATTGGCTCGTAGCCGGCATCGACAGCGACCAGATCCACCGTTATGACCTGACGGGTTCGTTCATAGGCAATTTGGCACCGGTGAACACCTTCCCCGAACAGATCGCTGAGGCATCGAACGGCAACGTACTCGTAGCCAACTTCAGCCCCGCGGCAAACGAGGGTGTCATCGAGTTCACTTCGACCGGCACGTTCGTAGGCCGCTATGATCCGGGCACATTGACCGGCTATCGCGGAGTCTATGAACTCGGTAACGGCAATATCCTCACGACCACCGGAACCGGTGTTCATGAGATAGACCGCTTAGGAAACCTGGTCGAGAGCGAGATAACGGGCGTCAGCGGACGTTTCATCGAATACGTCAAGCTGGGCGGCCCGGGCTGCTCGTCGCCGGGTGACGTGCCTTGGCTGAGCGTTTCGCCGACCAACGGCGGCACCGCACCTTCGGCATCGACGCCGGTTACGGTTACATTCGACTCGACCGGACTCGCACCTGGTACCTACAATGCAAACCTTTGCATTACCAGCAACGATCCGGACGCAGGACCTGGAAACGGAACCGATCTAGTGGTTGTTCCTATCCAGCTGAATGTTGGCGTCCCGACGCCGACACCGACGCCGACACCGACGCCGTCGCCGACACCAACGCCGTCGCCGTCGCCGAGCCCGTCGCCGACGCCGTGTCCGCCGTCAAGCATCAGCACGTTGCCTGCCAACAATGGCTCCGGAGGCGTGTTCATGCAGTTGACGCCGACAACCACGGCACTCCAGGTGAACTCGTTCGACACGGTATTTGCCGGAGCGGCGGGAACGCCGGGCCAGGTAGAAGTGTGGACCCGTCCGGGACCGTACGCCGGCTTTACGGCCAGCAGTGTGGGCTGGACGCTGGTCGAGACGGTCAACTTCGTCTCCGCCGGAACTACTACAAATGCTCCGGTGGTACTGACGACGCCGTTGAATATCCCTGTCGGGACAACGTCGATCTATCTGCAGTCGATCACCGCCGGTAACGGCATCAGGTATCAGGGTACAGGCACGACGGCGACCACGACGTTCAACAACAGCGATCTTACGCTGTTCAGCGACGTGGCACGCACCGGAAACGTGGCCTATGGCGGTACGCAGTTCACACCGCGTGCATTCTCCGGCAACGTGAACTATCAGGTGCTCGGATCGTGCCCGTCACCGACGCCGACGCCGACGCCAACGCCGACACCGACACCGACGCCAACGCCGACACCGACGCCGACGCCGACGCCAACGCCGACACCGACGCCGACACCTCCGCCGCCGTTCACGACGGTTCAGTTCAGCGACAACGTCTATCAGGACGATGAATCGCAGTCTGCCGTCATTACGGTAACGAGGCTCGGCAACACGCTCGGTTCGTCCAGCGTGACGGTCAATTCGTCGTCCGGTACCGGCAACGGGGCCCCGAGCTGTTCGCCGAACGCGGACTACATCGAGGTCGTCAATCTGGTGCTGAACTTCGCTCCGAACGAGACGCAGAAGACCTTCAACATACCGCTCTGCGGCGACACCATCGCAGAGAATATCGAGACGGCCTTCCTCGTTCTGTCGAACGCCACCGGTGCGACAATGGGTGCGCCGAATAACGCTCTGCTTAGGATCAACGACACTGCGAACCAGTTCCGCAACGATACGTCTATTGACATATTCAGCGGAGTGGTCGCTCTGCCGTATCCATCGCAGATCACGGTTTCCGGCCTCGTGCCACCGGCATTCCGCATCAGGGTAACGCTGTACGATTACTACACGCTGTTCCCGGACAACGTCGATGTGCTGCTGGTCGGCCCGAACGGTGCCAAGTACGTACTGATGGCGGATGCGGGCGGACTGTCGCCGATCGGCCCGAACGAACACCGTACGCTGACATTTGAGGATGCAGCTCTGGTGCTCGTTCCGGACAACACCGCTCCGGCGACAGGCAAGTACCTGCCGGTCAACTGGGAGACGCCGGTCACGGCATTCCCGGTACCTGCTCCGGGCCTGCCCTACGTCGAGCCGGGCAACACGGTGGTACGTCCTCCGGCACAGACGCTGTTCGGCAACTTCGGCGGTAACCCGGGCAACGGTGTTTGGAGCCTCTACATACGTGACGACGGCGGATTCCCGCTCAACTTCACGCAGAAAGGCGCCGTATCCGGCGGCTGGGGACTCGAACTGCTGCCGGCGACCGCAGCGGGTGTTGACGTCGCGGGCCGTGTAACTACGCCTGATGGCCGCGGCCTCCGCAACGCCACCGTATCTATGACGGATGCGTTCGGAGTGACCAGAACGGTCGTTACCTCCTCTTTCGGATACTACAAGTTCGAAAATGTCCGAGTGAGCGAGAGTTACGTCATGGGTGTGAACTCACGCCTCTACCGTTTCACGCCGCGTGTTGTAACTGTGTTCGACACCTTGACGGATGTTGACTTCGTCGGTATCGAATGACGCTTGACGGCATGGCCGGCGGGTGATATCGATCCTGCCGGCCGCCTGTTGTGATGATCTATTGGTATATAGCCCCTCGAAAGAGGGGCTTATTTTTTTGATCGGTCGTATGCCTCGGCCTCGTTCAACTTAACGCCTTTATTGACTTTTGCGGTAGAAATGATGTATCTTCAAGGCGCTTTCATTAAAAAGTCTGGAAAGAACAGTTTCACCTAGATTTGGAGTATCTGTTCAGGGCGATGATCATTGTAGATCCCTTGAAAATTGATGGATCGCTGTACAATAGGCGGCATCAACCGGTGTTTTGACGAGATGTTTCGGCCCTGCGCTTGAACTGAAAGTATCGATAAAGTCGGCAAATTGGAGGAAACCATGAACAAGAATGTAAGAAATATGCGCTTTGCAGTGCTCACCATTGCAGCTATAGCACTGGTTGCAGCGATCCTTAGTTACACACGGGCTCCGCAAGAGGTATCCGCGGCAAAGGCCGTCGGGGCTCTTCCTGCCGAGTTTGCGTCGGCTGACGACGTTACGCGCGTGATCCGCAGTGCAGACACGAAGATCTTTCGTGTGCCCGTTGCCGACCGCGATGATCGCGACCGGGCTTCGCGGGGCGGCGTTGTCTTAAGTGATTTTGGTTCCTTCATTACGGTCGCGGCCGAAAACGCCAAGAGCATTACCCGCGAAGGCCTCTCGGCCGAAGAGATCCCGACGACGATCCATCTGCCGGGCATGACCTTCGATCCGATCCGTCAACCGCAGCCGGGTACGGTCGAGGCCGGTTTGCCAAATAATAAGGACGGCGGTTATTACATTATCCAGTTCGGCACGACCGTCGATGACGGCCTGTACAACAGCCTGATCGCCGCCGGTGTCGAGATCCTCCAATACGTTCCGCACCAGGCTTACTTCGTTTATGCAGAAGGCGACGCTATTACGCGTGCGGCCGAGCATTCGCGTGTCAGATGGGTCGGCCGCCACATGCCGGACCACAAGGTGCCTAGCTTTACCTTTGAGCAGGTTCAGGGTGCCCGCGGAAATGCCAGAACAAAGACCGGCCCCGTTCAGATCGAGGTCACAGGCCGCGGCGCCGGTATGTTCGACATTGCGGTATTCAAGCGTGCAAATGTCGATTACATCGCGTCGGTGCTGGAGGCACAATATGGCGGCCGGATCGTACACAACTCAAAGCTGCCCGCAAACTTCTTTGATGTGATCACGGTCGAACTCGGACTCGACATCGCCCTCGGAACGGCGGACATTCCGGGTGTCATCTCTATCGATCCATGGATCCGCCCGAGCCGTGAGGACGAGCGTGCCGCTCAGATCATCGCGGGTAACTATTCAGGACCTACGACGATCGATGCTCCGGGCTACAATCCGCTGACGCAGTTCGGCGTTGACGGTACAAATGTGACGGCGTCGGTCGTTGACGACGGTGTCGGCATCCCGGGTGACGGCGGATTTTACGTGACTGCCGCAAATACCGTCAATGCTCCGCTTCGCGGTGCAACGGCCGGAGCACAGGGCCATGGCCATTTGCAGGCATCGATCATTTCGGGCGGCGGGCCGTCGTCCACGCTTGACCCGCTGGGCTATAACTACGGCAGGGGCATTGCTCCCGCATCTCACATTATCAACGTGCCGTTCCTGCGGTCAGGCTACACAGGATCACACGCAGACCTTGCGAATGATACCGTCACCACAGCGGGCCCGAACGGCGTACTCGGCAGCATGTCGAACAATTCATGGGGTTCCGGCACGAATGGCAATGCCTACGACGCCCTTGCAGCTCAGTATGACGGGTTGGTCCGCGACGCGGGGGCTGCAGCCGGCATTCAGCCGCTGTCTATCCTGTTCTCGGCGGGCAACTCAGGAGCTTCCGGTCTGACCCGGCCGAAAGTAGCCAAGAACGTAATCTCGACCGCGAGTTCTGAGAACCTTCGGACCGAGATCGACGGCACAGCAAACAATATGGAGGACATCAGTTCGTTCTCCAGCCGCGGACCCGCATCTGACGGACGCATCAAGCCGGATATTACGGCTCCCGGTCAGGCGGTCACAGGCGGCCGCTCCGGCCCGGATGCATTATTCGGCAACATTGACACGTTCCATCGCTGGTCTTCGGGAACCTCGCATGCCGTGCCCAACATCACGGGTGCTGCGGTGTTGTTTACCCAATGGTGGAAGAGCATAAATTCGGGCAACAACCCGAGTCCTGCACTGCTGAAAGCAGCACTTCTCAATACCGGCCGCGATATGACAGGGACCGGTGCGACAGCCGGTGTTCCGAACGGAGCCGAAGGCTGGGGACGCATGTTCATGAAGAATCTCCTGAACACCGGCGTGCCGACAAAATATGTCAACCAGACCGTTGAGTTCTTTAATCCCGGCGAAACCGTCACCTATGTGGGCACGGTTGCCGATGCGACGAAAGAGGTCCGCGTCGCTCTGGTTTGGACCGATCCTCCGGGAGCCGGTAACCCCGCGTTGGTCAATAACCTCGACCTGAACGTAACCGTCGGCGGAACCCTATACCGAGGCAACGTATTCTCGGGCGGGCTCTCGACCACAGGCGGATCCAACAGCACCATCGACAATGTCGAAATGGTCCGGCTTGCTCCCGGCGTCGCTGCCGGCACAACCTTTTCGATCCAGGTAAACGCCGTTGCTCTTAACGGCGACGGTATCCTGGGCAATGCCGATCCGACGGATCAGCATTTTGCGCTAGTTATTTATAACTTCAATGAAGGCAGCGCTGCGGTATTGTCGCCCTCAGGTGCGACACTCGTCAGCGAAAGCTGCCTGCCGGCGAACGGTGTGATCGATCCGGGCGAAACGGTTCAGATCTCGCTAGGTGTGCAGAACGTCGGAAACGTCAACACTGTCAATGACGTAGGAACGCTTCAGGCAACCGGAGGTGTGACTGCTCCGAGCGGCCCGCAAAACTACGGCGTCGTCGTTGCAGGTGGTGCAGCGGTCAATCGCACATTCACTTTCACCGCCGATCCTAATCTCGCTTGCGGGGCTACATTAACGGCATCTGTACAGCATCAGGACGGTGCGACGAATTTAGGTTTGGTCAATTACGCGTTGCCGACCGGTACGTCCGGACCGGGCGCTTTCAACGAGAATTTTGACGGCGTCACAGCACCGGCACTACCTGCAGGCTGGGTAGCGACGAACGGCGCGGGTGCGGCCCCTCTGTGGGTCACTTCGACAGCGGGTGTTCCCGCTCCTCCGGCGGATACAGCACCAAACGCTGCCTTTGTCGACGATCCGGCGACGCTTTCAGACAAGTATCTGAATACGCCGGCTTTCATACCGACGCCTGCGATGCAGTTGAGCTTTAGGAACAACTTCAACTTGGAATCGGGCTTTGACGGCGGAGTTCTTGAGATCTCCATCAACGGGGGCGCCTTCCAGGATATCGTCGCCGCAGGCGGCAGCTTTGTCACGGGCGGCTACACCCTGCCCATCTCGACAGGCTTCTCGAGCCCGATCGGCGGCCGTCAGGCATGGACCGGCAATTCCGCCGGATTCATCACGACCACTGTTGCGATGCCTCCGGCATCCGTGGGACAGTCCACCGTTCTCAGATTTAGGATGGCATCCGACACGTCGGTTTCGGGACAGGGATGGAGGATCGACTCATTCACCTCGACAGTTCCGGTATGCTGCGGTGCAGGCGGCCCGACGCCTACACCGAGCCCGGGTGTTACGCCGACGCCGACACCGACGCCGACACCGACCCCAACGCCTACCGGTACACCGACGCCGACACCGTCGCCGTCTTGCACACCCTCTGCACAAGGGTTTGACGACATCACGACGCTGCCGGGAGCTGGGTGGTCGCTGCAGAACCTGTCGGCACCGGTCGGAACTACCAACTGGTTCCAGGGCAACTCGACCGTGTTCCCGTCGCATACGGGTGCACCGGCCTCCTACATTGGTGCGAACTTCAACAATACGGCCGGAACCGGCACCATCAGCAACTGGATGTTGACACCTGTAGTTGCTCTGTCGAACGGCCAAACGATGTCCTTCTGGACACGAGGTACAACGGGCAACACATTCCCGGATCGCCTTCAGGTCCGTATGAGTACGGCAGGGGCAAGTACCAACGTCGGAGGAACGGCAACATCAGTCGGTGACTTCACGACTCTGCTGCTCGATATTAACCCGACCTACACGGCCGGAACATATCCAGAAGTGTGGACCCAGTTCACGGTGACAGTGACCGGACTCGGCGGCCCGACAACGGGACGATTCGCGTTCCGTTACTTCGTCGAGAATGGCGGCCCAACGGGTGCTAATTCGAACTATATCGGTATAGATACGGTATCGATCGATTGTCCGACAGGCCCGACGCCGACACCGTCGCCTTCGGTCTCGCCGACACCTACACCGACACCGTCGCCGTCACCGACGCCCACTCCGGGCGTGACCCCGACGCCGTCACCGAGCCCGACACCGGGAACGTGTACGTTCAGCAACGGCGGATTGAATCCGCAGCCGCTGACTAAGAGC